>NZ_CAFK01000309.1 GCF_000239815.1 Bradyrhizobium sp. STM 3843
CAAGGGGTCCCGCAAGGGGAGAGGGCGCATCGATTGGCATCGCTCCTACACGACTTCTACGCGGATCGCTGCTTCCCCGCGAGACGCACTGCTATGAAAAGAACTCCTGGGCCTTCTTCAACGCACGCACCAGCGCGTCGACCTCCTCGCGGGTGTTGTACATCGCAAAGGACGCGCGACAGGTCGCGGTGACGCCGAAGCGCTCCATCAGCGGCATCGCGCAATGCGTGCCTGCCCGCACGGCGACGCCGGAGCGATCGATCACGGTGGCAAAATCATGCGCGTGCGCGCCCTGCATCTCGAACGAAACGATCGCGCCCTTGTCGGCGGCATTGCCGATGATGCGAAGTGAGTTGATCTCACGCAGTTGCTCGGTCGCATAGGTCACCAGGTCGCGCTCATGCGCCGCAATCCGCTGCTTGCCGATCGAGGCCACATAGTCGATCGCGGCGCCCAGGCCTGCCGCCTCCACGATCGGCGGCGTGCCGGCCTCGAAACGGTGCGGCGGATCGCCATAGGTAACCCAGTCGCGGCTGACCTCACGGATCATCTCGCCCCCACCGTTGAACGGCGGCATCGCGGCCAGGAGCTCGCGCTTGCCGTAGAGCGCACCGATCCCGGTCGGGCCGTAGATCTTGTGACCGGTGATGCAGTAGAAGTCGGCATCGAGATCGCGGACATCGACCTCCAGATGCACGGCTCCCTGCGAGCCGTCGACGAGGACGGGAATGCCACGCGCATGCGCGATGGCGATCACCTCCTTGACCGGCACCACCGTCCCCAGCACATTCGACATCTGGGTGATCGCCACCATCTTGGTGCGCGGTGACAGCAGCTTCTCGAATTCGTCCAACAGGAAGTTGCCGTCGTCATCGACAGGAGCCCATTTGAGCACGGCGCCGTGCCGCTCCCGCAGGAAGTGCCACGGGACAATGTTGGCGTGGTGCTCCATGATCGACAGCACGATCTCGTCGCCCGGCCCGATCCGCTCGCGCCCAAAGGTCTGCGCCACCAGATTGACCGCCTCGGTCGCGCCGCGGGTGAAGACGATCTCCTCGGGACTTGCAGCGTTGAGGAAGCCGGCGACCTTGGCACGCGCGCCCTCATAGGCTTCGGTCGCCGCATTGGCGAGGTAATGCAGCCCGCGATGCACATTGGCATATTCGGACGTGTAGACCTGGTTCATCCGGTCCAGCACGGCCTTCGGCTTCTGCGCCGAGGCCGCGTTGTCGAGATAGACCAGCGGCTTGCCATGCACCCGCAGGCCCAGAATCGGGAAGTCCTCACGGACGCGGCCGATATCATAGCCGTCTCCGTTCACCGCCGCATGCATCGCCTACTCCCGCCGCCCGAGCCAGCCCAGCATCAGATCCGTCAGTGCGCCCTTGACGCGCTCATCAGCGGCACCCTCGATGACCTCTCCGACAAAGGCCTGGATCAGCAGCGCTTCCGCCTCCTTCGCGGGAATGCCGCGCGCCATCAGATAGAACCGCAGCTCCTCATCGATCGCACCGGTGGTGGTGCCGTGGCCGCATTGGACGTCATCAGCGAAGATCTCGAGCTCCGGCTTGCTGTCAGCCTCGGCCTCGTCGGACAGGAGCAGCGCGCGCGACATCATCTTGGCGTCGGTCTTCTGCGCGCCCGGGCTGACCGTGATCTTGCCCTGGAACACCGCGCGCGCGGTGTCGTCGACCACAGCCTTGAAGGTCTCGCGGCTCTGGCACTCCGCCGCGGCATGCTCGATCGACAAGGTCGCATCGGCATGCTGGGCGCCTTTGAGCAGACTGGCCCCCTTGATGTCGGCCACCGTGCCTTCGCCGGCCAGCCGGAGGAAAAGCTGGTTGCGAACAACGGCGCCGCCGAGCACGAATCCAAGCTGGTTGAAGCTTGCCCGGGCGCCGACATTCGCGAGCAGCGACGCGACGTGCAGTGCGCCATCCCCTTCGCGCGTCACCTTGATGTGGTCGATGCGCGCCTCGTCGCCGACAACGAGCTGCATCGCGGTATTCACCTGATAGTCCGAGCGGTCAGGCCCCTGATGGGTCTCGATGATGGTCGCGCTGGCCCCGCCGCCGATATTGACGAGCGAGCGAGTGAACATCGAGGTCGCGACCCAGTTGGTGGTCACGAACGCCACATGGATCGGCCGCGCCAGCGCGGTGCCCGGCGCGACGCAGATCACGACGCCATTGCCCGCCAGCGCAGTATTCAGGACCAGCGCCGGATCGTCTTCGGGAACGACGGCGCCGAGCCGCTGCGAGAGCAGCGGCTGGTCGGACGCGAGGGCATCTGCCATCGCATGGATGGTCAGGCCAGGTTCGAGATTGGCGAGATCGGACAACTCCGTGACGAAGGCGCCGTCGACGATCATCAGGCGACGGAAGCCGGCGCCGGCGAACAGGTCCTGCGCCTCACGTGCCTTCGCCTTGGCGGCGTCGTCCGGGAGCGAGGCAAGCCGCTTGGCTTCCTTCATCTGTCCGCGCAGATCGGTGTATTTCCAGGCCTCGATCCGGCGATGCGGCAGGCCGACGGCATTGAAGCGATCGAAGGCGGCAGAGCGGACCGCGGAGACCTCGTCGCCGCCGGGCAGGAATTTGCGCGCGGTCTGATAGAGATCGGCCAATCCCAGCTCAGCCTTGGTCTTGCGGATGGCAATGCCCATAACCCTGCCCTCGACCTTATGCCGCTTCGCTCTGATATTGCGCGTAGCCGGTTGCCTCCAGCTCCCGCGCCAGCTCCTTGTCTCCGGTGCGGACGATGCGTCCGGCCGCGAAGACATGCACGATATCGGGCACGATGTAGTCGAGCAGCCGCTGATAGTGCGTGATCACGATCATGCCGCGCCCGGCCGAGCGCAGCGCATTGACGCCGTTCGCCACCACCTTCAGCGCGTCGATGTCGAGACCGGAATCGGTCTCGTCGAGCACGCAGAGCTGCGGCTGCAGCAGCGCCATCTGCAGTGTCTCGTTGCGCTTCTTCTCGCCGCCGGAGAAGCCGACATTGAGCGGCCGCTTCAGCATGTCCGCATCGATGTTGAGCGTCTTGGCGATCTCGCGTACGCGCTTCAAAAGATCCGGCGATGACAGCTCCTCCTCACCTCGCGCCTTGCGCTGCGCGTTGAACGCGGTGCGCAAGAATGTCAGCGTTGCCACGCCGGGAATTTCCAGCGGATATTGGAAGGCCAGGAACACGCCCTTGGCGGCGCGCTCATCCGGCTCCATCGCCAGCAGATCTTCGCCATTGAGATAGACCTCACCGGCCGTCACCTCATAGCCCGGCTTGCCCGCGAGCACATAAGAGAGCGTGGACTTGCCGGCACCATTCGGTCCCATGATGGCGTGGATCTCGCCCTTGTTCACGGTGAGATCCAGACCCTGGATGATCTTCCGCCCGCCGGCGATCTCGGCGTGGAGTCCCTTGATTTCGAGCAAGGCCGTCATCGAACACTCCTTCTCTTGCTGCCTGGCGGCGCTTCTCTTATCCAACCGATCCCTCGAGCGAGATCGAGATCAACTTCTGTGCCTCGACCGCGAACTCCATTGGCAGCTGTTGCAGCACGTCCTTGACGAAGCCGTTGACCACGAGGCCGACGGCCTCCTCTTGGCTCAGCCCGCGCTGGATGCAGTAGAACAGCACGTCCTCGGAGATCTTCGAGGTCGTCGCCTCATGCTCGAACACCGCCGAGGAATTTTTCGCCTCGATATAGGGCACGGTGTGCGCGCCGCATTTGTCGCCGATCAGG
>NZ_CAFK01000308.1 GCF_000239815.1 Bradyrhizobium sp. STM 3843
CTGCCACCCTCTCCCGCAAGGGGAGAGGGTGCACCGAGCGCGGGGTCACATGTGGCGCTCTTCAACCAACAAAACTAAGCCCCCGCAAGCGCGGCCTGCGCGTCGGCCCTGATGCGGCCGACCATCGAGCGGAAGCCGTTCGAGCGCTGCGGCGTCAGATGCTCGCGCAGGCCAAGCTTCTCGAACAGCGCGATCGGATCCGCGCTCAAGATCTCGGAAGCTGTGCGGCCGGAGACCATCGCAAGCAGGATCGCGACCAGGCCGCGGACGATATGGGCGTCGCTGTCCCCGATGAAGTCGAGCACGGGGCCGTCGGGACCACGCTCCACGGCGGTCGCGAGCCAGACCTGGCTGGTGCAGCCCTGAACCTTGTTCGCATCGGTGCGATCGGCGTCCGGCAGCGGAATGAGCCCGCGGCCGAGCTCGATGACGTAGCGATAGCGGTCGTCCCAATCATCGAGCAGCGAGAAGTTCTCGATGATGTCGTCGATATCGGGCGTGCCGGTGCCGGCGGTCTGGGCCATCTTGAGCATCGTGATTGTCCTCGTCATCGGTCCCTGCAGAGGAAAGCAAAGTCCGTACCGCGCCATGGGCCTTGCCGACGCGCGTCTCGTTCACGCTGCTGATCGGGTGTCGCCGCGTGGCTCGGATGCGACGCTCCAGACTGTTGTGTCGTTTCGGACAGCGCGCCGCAGGCGCGTTGGGTGAGACCCTTCGATGTCGGGTTTGCAACAAGCTGCTTTGCGTCCGAACCAATTCTGCATCTCCTTCTAACTATGCATGTTTTAACGATTCTAAAGCTCTGGCATGGGGGTTGCAAAACTGGTTGCCA
>NZ_CAFK01000307.1 GCF_000239815.1 Bradyrhizobium sp. STM 3843
AGTCCAGCTCGCCGGTTCCTTGCGCGGCACGTAGTCGGTGTTCTTCTCATAGACCGCCTTCACGCCCGGCTGGAATTCCTCCTTGACGAATTTGAACGGGCCGGAGCCGATCTGCTCCGGGATCTGCTGGCCCGCCGGCGTCTCGGCCAGACGCTTCGGCATCATGAAGGGCACCAGCGAGGACGGCTTGCCGATCGACTCCAGCACGAGCCCATAGGGCTCCTTCAACTTGAGCACGATGGTTTTCGCATCGGCAGCTTCCAGGCTGGCGGTGAAATCCATCAGCTTCTGGCCCATGCCGTCATTGCGGCCCCAGCGCTTCAGCGAGGCGACGCAATCCTCCGCGGTGACCGGCGTGCCGTCATGCCACTTCAAGCCGTCGCGCAAGGTGAATGTATAGGTGAGCTTGTCGTCAGAGACCTTCCAATCCGCCATTTGCGGCTGGATCTTGAAGTTCGCATCGGTCGCCAGCAAGGTATCGTAAACCATGTAGCCATGGTCGCGCGTGATGTAGGCGGTGGTAAAACCGGGATCGATGACGCGCAGATCCGAATGCATCACGGCGGTGATCGTCTTCTTGGTCGATGCGGCGAGCGCCTCCGACGGCTCTGCTCCGGCGAGCGCGAGCGCCGACCAGGCGACGCCTGCGAGCGTGAGAAGTTTCCGGCGCGAGATGTGGAACATTGATGTCTCCTGACTTGGCGTAAAAGCGGTCACGACCCGGTCACTGTTTATGCACGTAGTCCGTAATTTAGGCGAACTAACACGCTGTAAGTCTTCAGATTTCGACAGTTGCACCAGGACGCTTCACGCGTCAATCCGCATTCGGCGCATGCTTGCCGTCGAAAACAACGACGTTAACGCGCGCATGACTTGGCTCTAAAAAATGTCCGCCACTTGATGGCATCGATCAGGCCGGCCAACACGAACGAGGCTTCCCATGAATCCAGCCAATCTTCCCTTTGATGTCGAGGCCATGCTGCAGGGTTTGCGCGGCTGGGTGGAGTGCGAAAGCCCGACCTGGGACGCCCTCGCAGTTGAGCGCATGCTCGATCTCGCGGCCCGTGACATGGCGATCATGGGTGCGACCATCGAACGCATCGCCGGGCGCCAGGGCTTTGCCGGCTGCGTCCGCGCCCGCTTTCCGCATCCCAAACAGGGCGAGCCTGGTATCCTGATTGCGGGTCATTTTGATACCGTCCATCCCGTCGGCACGATCGCGAAGCTGCCGTGGCGGCGCGAGGGTAACAAATGTTATGGCCCGGGCATCTTCGACATGAAAGGTGGCAACTATCTGTCGCTCGAAGCGATCAGACAGCTGCTGCGCGCTTCGTTGACGACGCCGTTGCCGATCACGGTTCTCTTCACGCCGGACGAGGAAGTCGGAACGCCATCGACGCGCGACATCATCGAAGCCGAGGCGCGGCGCAACAAATACGTCCTGGTGCCCGAACCTGGCCGCCCCGACAATGGCGTCGTGACCGGCCGTTACGCGATCGCGCGGTTCAATCTCGAAGCGACGGGACGGCCGAGCCATGCGGGTGCGCGACTTTCGGCCGGTCGTTCCGCGATACGGGAAATGGCGCGGCAAATTCTCGTCATCGACGACATGACGACGGAAGACTGCACCTTCTCGGTCGGCATCGTGCACGGCGGCCAATGGGTCAACTGCGTGGCCACGACCTGCACCGGCGAAGCACTCAGCATGGCCAAGCGTCAGGAGGATCTCGACCACGGCGTGGAACGGATGCTGGCGCTGTCCGGCACGACCAACGACGTCACGTTCAAAGTCACGCGCGGCGTCACGCGGCCGGTGTGGGAACCGGATTCCGGAACTATGTCGCTCTACGACACGGCCCGCGGCGTCGCCGAACAGCTCGGGATGAAGCTGCCGCACGGCTCAGCCGGCGGCGGATCCGACGGCAATTTCACCGGCGCGCTGGGAATCCCGACCCTCGACGGCTTGGGCGTGCGCGGCGCGGACGCCCACACTCTCAACGAGCACATCGAGATCGACAGTCTTGTCGAACGCGGCCGCCTCATGGCCGGCCTGCTCGCAACTCTGGAATGAGAACGGGCTGACGCTTTACGCGCGCCGCGAACTCTGCTGTGTTCGGCGCACGGAGTGATACGGCGCGCATGGCCTCGTTCAAGACGATCAGAAGTCGGGCGGAGAAGCGCAAAGGCGGCGCGCAGGCTTTGGCCGCGCTGCTGCCGCCGGTCTCCGATCATGCTGCGGTGGCGAAGCTGACCGATGATCGCGCGCTTGCGGAGATAAGCCGGCGGGTGTTTTCCGCGGGCTTTGCCTGGAGCGTGATCGAGGCGAAATGGCCGGGCTTCGAGGATGCGTTTCTGGGTTTTCAGCCAGCGCAGCTGCTGTTTCAGCCGGATGACTTCTGGGATGGCCTGTTGCGCGATGCACGCATCGTGCGCAATGCAGCAAAGATCATGTCGGTGCGAGCCAACGCCGCCTTCGTGCAGGAGATCGCGAAAGAGCATGGCAGCTTCGGCAAATTCCTGGCGAACTGGCCCTCCTCCGATGAGATCGGGCTGCTCGCCCTCCTCGACAAGCGCGGCAGCCGGCTTGGCGGCAATACCGGACAGATGCTGCTGCGCTTCCTCGGCTGGGACGGCTTCGTCACCTCGAAGGATGTGGTCGCCTGCCTGCGCGACTCAGGCCTCGATATCGCCGAAGAGGTCAAATCCAAGAGCGATCTCGCCAAGGTTCAGGTGCAGTTCAATGCCTGGGCCAAGGAGACCGGATTGTCCTACACGCAGCTGTCGCGCATCTGCGCGCTCTCGATCGGCGAGAACCATCAATCATGATCCGAGTGTGACAGATCGAATGCAAGCCATGGCACGCAGCTTGCAACCATCGCACAGCGAGAAGACCGGGAGATCTTGAAAGTGACTGATATCAGTGACATGCAGGCGCATTCACCGCGCCGTGTAACCGGCGAAAGCCTAGGATGAAGGCAGTCGGCCCCTCATGATCGGATATCTGCTACGTCGCGTGCTCGCCGCCATTCCCGTGATGGGCGTGGTCGCTCTGTTCGTGTTCCTTCTTTTGAGACTGACGCCCGGCGATCCCGCCGCCATCCTCGCCGGCGATAACGCCACGCCGGAGCAGCTCGAACGTATCCGCACCTCGCTCGGCCTGAACGAGCCGCTGTACATCCAGTTCTTCACCTGGATCAATCAGCTGGTGCACGGCGATCTCGGGGTCTCGCTGATCTCGAAGGTGCCGGTGCTGCAGATGATCGGCCAGCGCGTCGAGCCGTCGATCTCGATTGCGATCTCGACCATCATCCTGGCGATCATCGTCGCCGTGCCGCTCGGCGTGATCGCGGCCTGGAAGCACGGCACCTGGATCGATCGGTTCGTGATGGGCCTTTCCGTACTCGGCTTTTCGGTCCCGGTGTTCGTGATCGGCTATATCCTGATCGAGGTGTTCGCGATCGATCTGCGCTGGCTGCCGGTGCAGGGCTTCAAGAGCCTCTCCGCAGGCTTCGGCCCGTTCTTCGAACGCATCATCCTGCCGACCTGCACGCTGTCGTTCATCTATATCGCGTTGATCGCGCGCATGACGCGTGCAGCCATGCTCGACGTGCTGGGCGAGGATTTCGTCCGCACCGCGCGCGCCAAGGGCATCGGTGAAACTTCGGTGCTGCTGCGCCATGCACTTCGCAATGCCGCTGTCCCCGTCATCACCGTGATCGGCTCGGGCTTTGCGCTCTTGATCTCGGGCGTCGTCGTCACCGAAAGCGTGTTCAATCTGCCGGGCATCGGCCGGTTGACGGTGGACGCCGTGCTGGCGCGTGACTACCCGGTGATCCAGGGCATGATCCTGCTGACCTCCTTCATCTATCTTGCAGTCAACCTGCTGATCGATGTCGCCTATACCCTGCTCGACCCCCGTATCCGTTACTGAGGCGTTGTCCTGATGGCGATCGTCACCCATCCCGAACCGTCGTTGCCGGTCACCACGCGGCTCACGCCGCGGTTCGGCTTTCTCACCTCGACCCCGATCATCGCGGCTGCAACCATCTGTCTGGCGCTGGTCGTGATCATCTCCGTCCTTGCCCCGCTGCTCGCGCCGCATGATCCGGTGCTGCTGGCGCCGGCACAGCGGCTGAAGCCGGCCAGCGCGCAATTCCTGCTTGGCACCGACGCCTATGGCCGTGATCTGTTGTCGCGTACGATCTATGGCGGCCGGGTCTCGCTGCTGGTCGGCGTCGGCGCTGCCGTGTTCTCGATCGCGATCGGGCTTTTCATCGGCCTCGTCTCCGGCTTCTTCAAATGGGTCGATGCGGTGATGATGCGCGTGATGGACGGCCTGATGGCGATCCCGAGCATCCTGCTCGCGATCGCCGTGGTCTCGCTGTCCGGCGCAAGCATCACCACCGTGATGATCGCGATCACCATTCCGGAAATTCCGCGCGTCGCGCGCCTGGTGCGCTCGGTCGTGCTCACCGCGCGCGAGGAGCCGTATGTCGAAGCCGCGATCTCGCTCGGCTCATCGTTGCCCAAGATCATGTGGCGGCATCTGATGCCGAACACGATCGCGCCCCTGATCGTGCAGGGCACCTACGTCTGCGCCTCCGCGATTCTGACCGAGGCGATCCTGTCCTTCCTCGGCGCCGGCATCAGCCCGGAGACGCCGACCTGGGGCAACATCATGGCCGAGGGCCGCGCCTATTTCCAGATCAAGCCGTCGCTGATCTTCTGGCCGGGGCTTCTGCTGTCGATCGCCATCCTCTCGATCAACCTGATCGGCGACGCCGCGCGCGACGCGCTCGATCCGCGGATGAAGCAGCGGGAGGGCGGGAAATGACGTCTTTGCTAGGAGCGCAGCGACGAAGCAAGCGCGTCATTCCGGGGCGATGCGGCGCGACAAAATGGCAAAGCCATTTTGCGCAGAGCATCGAACCCGGAATCTCGAGATTCCGGGTCTGGTCCTTCGGACCATCCCGGAATGACAATTGAGAGAGTCTCACAGATGACCGACACCATTCTCGATATCGACAGTCTCGTCGTTGCGCTCGGCAAGACCAAGAACTCCAACGGCCCGCGGATCATCGACGGCATCTCGATCAAGGTGGCCAAGGGCGAGACGCTGTGCGTGGTCGGCGAAAGCGGCTCCGGCAAGTCCGTCAGCTCGCTGACGACGATGGGCCTGTTGCCGAAGAACGCGCTGCATCCGGTCAGCGGCAGCATCAAGCTGGTCGGCGAAGAGCTGTTGACCGCCACCGACCGGCGCCTGCGGCAGTTGCGCGCCACCACCATGGCGATGATCTTCCAGGAGCCGATGACGGCGCTCAATCCGGTGGTGCCGGTCGGCCGCCAGATCGACGAGGTCTTGCGCGCACATACGTCGCTCGATGCACGCACCCGCCGCAAACGCATTCTCGACATGATGGAGCAGGTGCGCCTGCCCGACGTCGAGCGCATCTTCGCCTCCTACCCGCATCGCCTGTCGGGCGGTCAGCGTCAGCGCATCATGATCGCGATGGCGCTGGTGCTGGAGCCGAAGCTTCTGATCGCGGACGAGCCGACCACCGCGCTCGACGTCACCACCCAGAAGCAGATCCTCACTTTGATCCGCGACCTGCAGCGCGACCACGGCACCGCCGTGCTGTTCATCACCCACGACATGGGCGTGGTCGCCGAGATCGCCGACCGCGTCGCCGTGATGCGCCAGGGCCGATTGGTCGAGACCGGCGCGCTCGACAAGATCCTGCGCCAGCCGGAAATGGACTACACGCGCAACCTGCTCGCCGCTGTGCCGAGCCTGATTCCGCGGCCCGCGCGCCCCGAGACGAAAGAGCCGGTGGTGCTGGAGGCCAACGAGCTCGGCAAGGTCTATCGCGAGCGTTCCCTGCTCGGCAAAGCGCGCGAAGTGGTCGCTGCGCAGAACGTGTCGCTCACATTGCGCAAGGGCCGCACGCTCGGCATCGTCGGCGAGAGCGGCTCGGGCAAGTCGACGGTGGCGCGCTGCATCGTCCGGCTGATCGACCCGACCTCGGGCGGCGTCCGGCTCGCCGGCCACGAGATCTCCATCCTGACGCGTCGCCTGCTGCAGCCGCACAGGAAGCGCATCCAGATCGTGTTCCAGGACCCCTACCGCTCACTGAACCCGCGCCTGACCGTGGGCGAAAGCATTGCGGAAGGCCCGATCAACTATGGCACGTCGCGCGACAAGGCGATGGCGCGCGCACGCGAACTGTTGGAACTGGTCGGCCTGCCCGCCGACTCCATCTCCCGGTTCCCGCACCAGTTCTCCGGTGGGCAACGCCAGCGCATCGCAATCGCGCGCGCGCTCGCGCTGGATCCGGATGTGCTGGTCGCCGACGAAGCAGTCTCCGCGCTCGACGTGTCCGTGCAGGCGCAGGTGCTGGATCTGCTCGACGAGATCCAGCGCCGGCTCGGCATCGCAATCCTGTTCATCACCCACGATCTGCGCGTCGCCGCGCAGATCTGCGACGACGTCGTGGTGATGCAGAAGGGCCGCATCGTCGAACAAGGCCCGGCCGGCGAGATCCTGACGCATCCGAAGGAAGCCTATACGCGGGCGCTGCTCGAGGCCGCGCCCGGCCGCAACTGGGATTTTGCCAATTTCCGCCCCGTGGCAGAGGCGGTGGCGTAGCAGCGTCGAGAGGGCTCGCGATCTATCCTCCTCGTCATTTCCGGGCGTGCCAACGGGTCCGCGCAAAGCGCGGCCCGATGACAGGCTCCGCGCGAGCCCGGAAGCCATACTCACAGGCGGATGTGGTCACATCAGCCGGTCGACGCGCGTGCCGCACAGATCCTGCTGTGGTTATGGATTCCGGGCTCATCGCTACGCGATGCCCCGGAACGACGCTGTGGAAACTGGACGGCCGGCCAACGCGCGCCGGGCGCGCCCAGCACATGCAAAACGGAATTGCTCCTTTGCTTGCGCAGCGCGCGAGGAGAGGTCTAACGTCGCGGACCACGTCAACGGACTGAGACGAACTGATGACCCGCATCGCGATCGGCGGCTTGCTGCACGAGACCAATACCTTTGCGCCGACCAAAGCGGGCTACGACGCGTTCATGCATGGCAGCGGCGCGGCGTCGATCGCGGACGCTGCGAGCGTGCTGACGACGATGCGCAACATCAATGCCGGCCAGTCCGGCTTCATCGCTGAGGCCGAGGCCAAGGGCTGGGATCTGGTGCCGACGATCGCCTGCTTTGCGAGCCCCTCGGCGCATGTCACGGAAGACGCGTTCGAGCGGATCGTCGGCGTGATGATCGACCGCATCAAAGCCGCCGGCGCGGTCGACGGCGTCTATCTCGATCTGCATGGCGCGATGGTCACCGAACATCTCGATGACGGTGAGGGCGAGATCCTGGCGCGCGTGCGCGAGGTCATTGGCCCGGACGTGCCGTTGGTCGCAAGCCTCGATCTGCACGCCAACGTCACGCCTGAGATGATCGACCATGCCGATGCGCTGATCGCCTATCGGAAATATCCTCATACCGACATGGCCGATACCGGCCGCGCCTCGGCGCAGCATCTGGCGTTGCTCGTGAACTCGCAGCAGCGCTTCGCCAAGGCGTTCCGGCAATTGCCGTTCCTGATCCCGATCAGCTGGCAATGCACCAATGATCAGCCGACCAAAGGCATCTATGAGACGCTCGCGACCTATCAGAGCGACGCGGTGCCCACGCTCTCCTTCGCGCCGGGCTTTCCTGCGGCGGACTTCATTCACTGCGGGCCGAGCGTGTTCGCCTACGGCCGGACGCAGGCCGACGCCGATGCGGCCGCGGATGCGATCGCCGCGCTCGTTGCCGGTCACGAGAACGATTTCGACGGCAGGATCTATTCGCCCGACGACGGCGTACGCCACGCGATGGAGCTTGCGAAAACCGCGACCAGACCAATCGTGATCGCGGACACGCAGGACAATCCCGGCGCCGGTGGCGATTCCGACACCACAGGCATGCTGCGCGCGCTGGTGCGCAACCGCGCGCAGCGCGCGGCGATCGGCATGATCTATGATCCGCAATCGGCCCTTGCGGCGCACGCTGCCGGTGAAGGCGCCACCGTGACGCTGTCGCTGGGCGGCAAGTCCGGCATTCCCGGCGATGCGCCGCTGACGGAGAGCTTCATCGTCGAGAAGCTGTCGGATGGCCGCTTCGTGGCTCCAGGCCCGTTCTATGGCGGCCGCAAAATGGACATGGGGCCCTCGGCCGCCTTGCGCATCGGTGATATCAGCGTCGTCGTCTGCTCGCACAAGGCACAGCTTGCGGACCAGGCGATGTATCGCTTCGTCGGCATCGAGCCGACCGAGCAGGCCATCCTGGTCAACAAAAGCTCGGTGCATTTCCGCGCCGATTTCGAGCCGATCGCCGAGAAACTTCTGATCTGCGCCGCGCCCGGTCCTATGCCGGCCGATCCCGCCACCCTGCCCTGGACGCGGCTGCGTCCGGGCGTCCGCGTCAAGCCGAACGGCCCGGCCTTTGCGCCATAACACTTCATCATCATCTCCCTACGGACAAAGAGACCCATGCCGCTGATCGACCGCATTGAAGGCTACGCCGACGAGCTCACCGCCATCCGCCGCGACCTGCACGCCCATCCCGAGATCGGTTTCGAGGAGACGCGCACGTCCGGCATCGTCGCCGAGAAGCTGACGCAATGGGGCATCGAGGTGCATCGCGGGCTCGGCGGCACCGGCGTGGTCGGCGTGCTCAGGGGCAAGAGCGGCAACGGCAGGACGATCGGGCTGCGCGCCGACATGGACGCGCTGCCGATGGAGGAGAACACCAATCTGCCGTGGCGCTCCACCATTCCGGGCCGCTTCCACGGCTGTGGCCATGATGGCCACACCACGATGCTGCTCGGCACCGCGCGCTATCTCGCCGAGACCAAGAATTTCGACGGCACCGTGCACTTCATCTTCCAGCCGGCCGAGGAAGGCCTCGGCGGCGCGCGGGCGATGATCAAGGACGGGCTGTTCGAGAAATTTCCATGTGACGAGCTCTACGGCCTGCACAACGCACCCGACCTGAACCATGGCGAGATCGCGATTCTGCCGGGCCCCGCGATGGCCGGCGCCGACTTCTTCGATATCCGCATTTCCGGCTACGGCGCCCATGGCGCGATGCCGGAGCGTTCCAAGGATGCGGTGGTGATCGCGACTTCGGTGGCGCAGGCCATCCAGACCATCGTCAGCCGCAATGTCGATCCGCTTCAGGCTGCGGTCGTTTCCATCACCCAGATCCATGCCGGCTCCGCCTATAACGTGATCCCGGGCGACGCCTGGCTGTGCGGCACCGTGCGCGCTTTTTCCGATTCGGTCCGCGCCCTGATCCGCGAGCGCATGCGCGCGATCTGCGCCGGCATTGCGGCCGCTTTCCACTGCGAGATCGATGTCGACATCCGCGACATCTTCAGCGTGCTGGTGAACCAGGAAGAGCATTCGAAAGTGGTCGAGGAGGTCGCGCGCACCGTGGTCGAGCCGTCCAAAGTCCTGACCCGCGCGACTCCGAAGATGGGCAGCGAGGATTTCGCCGACATGCTGCAGAAGATCCCCGGCGCCTATTTCTGGGTCGGCCATGACGGCTCGGTGCCGGTGCACAATCCCGGCTACGTGCTGGACGACAAGATCCTGCCCGTCGGCGCCAGCATGTTCGCCCGCATCATCGAAACCCGCCTGCCCGTGAGCGCCCATGCATAAACCGGCATCGAATGAGATTACCTCGCTGCACGATCTCTCCGCAGTCGATCTGATCGCGGGCTATCGTGCGCGCCAGTTCTCGCCGTCCGAAGTGATGGAGGAGGTGCTGGCGCATGTCGCGGCCTGGGAGCCGCACATCAAGGCGCTGTATCTCTTCGATCCCGATGCGGCGCGCGCCGCCGCCAAGGCCTCCACCGCGCGCTGGGCGCAGGACGAGCCGGCCGGGGCGCTCGACGGCGTGCCGGCGACGGTCAAGGACAACATGGCCACCAAGGGCCAGCCGATCCCGCTCGGTGCTGCGAGCGTGACGCTGACGCCAGCCGCAGCGGACGCTCCGCCCGCGGCGCGGCTGCGCGAAGCGGGCGCGATCATCTTCGCCAAGACCACGATGCCGGACTACGGCATGCTGTCGTCAGGCCTCTCGAGCTTCCATCCGCTCACCCGCAATCCCTGGGACCTCAAGATGAACCCCGGCGGCTCCAGCGCCGGTGCGGGCGCCGCCGCCGCGGCCGGCTATGGTCCCCTGCATCTCGGCACCGATATCGGTGGCTCGGTGCGCCTGCCAGCGGCCTGGTGTGGTCTGGTCGGCCTGAAGCCGAGCTTCGGGCGCGTGCCGATCGATCCGCCCTATGTCGGCCGCGTCGCCGGGCCGATGACGCGCATCGTCGACGATGCCGCGCTGATGATGAGCGTGCTGTCGAAGCCCGATCGCCGGGACGGCACCAGCCTGCCGCCGACCGACCTCAACTGGAAGGTGGTCGAGAAGTCGCCGCGCAAGTTGCGGATCGGCCTGATGCTCGAACTCGGCGTCGGACAGCCATTGGAAGCGCCGGTGCGCGCGGCCGTGCTTGAGGCGGCGAAAGCCTTCGAATCCGCCGGGGCCGTGGTCAGCGAGGCCAAGAATTTTTTCACGCGCGAGATGCTGCAGGGGCTCGACAATTTCTGGCGCGCGCGGCTGTGGGACGATCTCTCCCGGCTCACGCCCGAGGTCCGCAACAAGACCCTGCCCTACATCCTGCAATGGGCCGAGCGCGCTGCTTCGCTCTCGGGCGTCGAGGTGGTCAGGGGCTTCAACGTGACCATGGCGATCCGCGCCGCCGCCGCGAAGCTGTTCTGTGACTTCGACTACGTCATCTCGCCAACTTCTCCGGGGGTGAAATTTCCGGCCGAGTTCGCTTCCCCCGTCAACGACCCGGCACAACCGTTCGAGCACATCACCTACACTGTGCCGTGGAACATGTCCGAGAACCCGGCAATCTCGGTCAACGCCGGCTACGATGCCGACGGTTTCCCGATCGGGCTGCAGATCGTCGGCCGCCGCTTCGATGATCTCGGCGTGCTGGGCCTGGCCAAGACGTTTGAAGGCTTGCGCGGCGAGCAGCGGCCCTGGCCTGCGCCGCCGAAGGGCTAAAGGCACAACATACTCGACTGTCGTGCGCGGGCTCGACCCGCGCATCCATCATCTTACAAAAGGGATGGATGGCCGGGTCAAGCCCGGCCATGACGACAATCATAAGAACCACCGGAGCGAAACACCCATGGCCTACGAGAGCATTCTCTACGACGTCGCCGACCAGATCCTCACCATCACGCTCAACCGGCCGGAGAAGCTCAACGCCTTCACCCCGACCATGCAGCGGGAGCTGATCGACGCCTTCGACCGCGCCGACAGAGATGACGAGATCAGGGCGGTCATCGTCACCGGTGCGGGGCGCGCCTTCTGTGCCGGCGCCGACCTGTCATCCGGTGCTGACACGTTCGACCGCGACGTCAGGCGCGGTCCGGTGCGGCGCCATCCCGACGGGCGCGTCGACTATTCCGATCCGCAGGTGCGCGACGGCGGCGGCCAGGTGACCCTGCGCATCTTCAAATCATTGAAGCCGGTGATCGCCGCCGTGAACGGACCCGCGGTCGGCATCGGCGTCACCATGCAGCTGGCGATGGACATCCGCATCGCCTCTGAGGCCGCGCGCTTCGGCTTCGTGTTCTCCCAGCGCGGCATCGTGCCCGAAGCCGCCTCGAGCTGGTTCCTGCCGCGCCTCGTCGGCATCTCGCAGGCTTTGGAATGGTGCTACACCGGCCGCGTCTTCCCGGCACAGGAGGCGCTCGCGGGGCGGCTCGTCAGCAAGGTGGTGCCCGCGGATGAGCTGCTGCCGACCGCACGCGCGCTGGCACGCGAGATCGCGGAGAAGACCGCACCGGTCTCGATCGCGCTGATTCGCCAGATGATGTGGCGCATGATGGGCACCGATGATCCGATGGAGGCGCACAAGGTCGACAGCCGCGGCATCTACGCACGCGGCCGCTCCGACGACGTCAAGGAAGGCGTGACCGCGTTCCTGGAGAAGCGCCCGGCCCAGTTCAAGAACAAGGTGTCCACCGACATGCCGGATTATTTCCCGTGGTGGGACGAGCGGGACTACAAGTAGTCACAACTTCGCTGTCGTCCCCGCGGAACACGGGGACCCATACCGCGTGATCTATCTTGTGGCACTTGGAACGTCGGTCTTCTCCAAACGACGTTCTGTGCGTATGGGTCCCGGCTCAAGGCCAGGACGACAGTGGGGCGAGTTGTCGGCCTCTGCGTCCATCGCCAGAGCTACTTTGCAGCTCACGCCGCCTTGATGCCGCTGATGAAGGCGTCGACGTGCCGGCGCATGCTCTCCGATTGGCGCAACAGCTCCTTGGAGGCGCCGAGCACCTGGCTGGCTGCGGTGCCGGACTCGGTGGCCGCGGCGGTGACCTGCAGGATGTTCTGCGATATGTCGCCGGTGCCCTGCGCCGCACGTTGCACGTTGCGAACGATCTCGCGGGTCGCCGCGTCCTGCTCCTCGACCGCCGATGCAATCGAGACGGCAATCGCGTTGAGCTCGCCGATCGTCGCGGTGATCCCCTTGATGGCCCGCACCGCCTCGGTCGAGATGCCCTGCATCGCCGATATCTGGGCGCGGATGTCGTCGGTGGCCTTGGCCGTCTGCTCAGCGAGATTTTTCACTTCGCCGGCGACCACGGCAAAGCCGCGGCCGGTATCGCCCGCCCGCGCGGCCTCGATCGTGGCATTGAGCGCGAGCAGGTTGGTCTGACCGGCGATCTCGCTGATCAGCCTGACGACATCGCCGATCTTCTCGGCCGCGTTGGAGAGGCTCTGCACCGTCTCGTTGGCCCGTTGCCCCTCGGCGACCGCGTCACGCGCGATGTCGGTCGACTGCGTCACCTGGCCGCCGATCCTGGCGACCGCGGTCGACAGCTGCTCCGACGCGGCTGCGACCGTCTGCATGTTGCTCGACGCGGCTTCGGTCGTCTGCGCCACCCTCGCCGCCTCGCCGCTGGTCCGGCTCGCACTCTTGTCCATGACAGCGGCGGTCGACTCCAACTGGGTCGACGACGAGATCACGGTCTCGATCACTCCAGTGATGTCGTTGCCGAACCGATCGGCGAGTTCGCCGACCTGCCGCGCCTTGGCGGTGCGCGCGCGTTCGGCCTCGGCGTCCCTCGCGGTGAGCTCGGCCGTATGGATCATGTTCTGCTTGAAGAACTGTACGGACCGCGCCATCAGCCCGATTTCATCGTGCCGGTCGACCGCGTCGACCTCTGTCGTGAGGTCACCTTTGGCCAGTCGCGTCATCGCATCGGCGAGCGCGTTGACCGGCTCGGTGATGCTGCGCGCCATCGCAAGCACGGCGCCGATGCTGACCAGCAGGGCCGCCAGCAACAACACAGCAACGGCAGCCAGGCTCCGGTTCGCGTCAGCCTCCTTGCGGGCCATCAGCTCCGACAATTCGGCCGCCAACGCGTCCTCGACCTGCTTCAGCAGATCGATCCGCCGCGTGGCCATATCCCACCAGGTCTTGCTCTCGAGTCCCTTGAAATCCCCACTGAACGCGCCCTGCTCGACGGTCTTGCGCATCGCGCTGAACCCTTCGATCGCGGGGCTTGCCATCGCCGCCTGGAACGCCGCCTGCGACTTGGCGGTCGCAACCGTTCGAAAGGCGCTGAAGAAACTTTCCTGGGCCGCGGCGAGCCCCATCGCACGGGCATAGCCGGCCGGTTCGAAACGCCCGGCAGCAAGTCCGCCGGCCACGGTGGCGCGCTCCAATCCGGCGCGCTCCTTGCCCTCGGTCAGATTGCCATAGGCGATGATGGCCTTGGAGATCTCGTCGTCGTCACTCAGCCGGGAGATGCCGTTGATCAGCCCGATCAACCGACCGACGATCTCGGTGAGATAGCCGACGGCAACCGGCGGCGTGACCGACTGCGCGTCGATCTCGCTGCGATAGCGGTCGAGCTGTGTCAGTTGCTGCTCGCAGTCCCGCACGGCCGCCGTCAGGGCTTGGGCGCCGCGCAACTCACCGAGCGCGGCGACCGCACTGGCACGCTCCGCATCGGTCTGCTGGCGCTGCCGGCCGAGCTCAGGGCCCATCTGCGTGCCCTTGCTGCTGAGGAACGCTGACGACAGGCCGCGCTCGCGCTGCAGTTCGTGAACGAAGCGGCTGAGCTTTTCGACGGCCGCTGCAACCGGCTGCAGGCGCGCCATCTCGGCGCGGACCAGCCATTTGGCCGAGATTTCGTAAGTGGCAAGCGCGGCCAAGGTGAGCAGAGGCAGCAACGCCGACAAGGCGATGCGGTGAAGTATCCTGGTTTTCTTCAACATGATCGAACTCACACCTTCGATCGGTGTTAGTCGAACAATCGTAAAGAATTACCCCGGCACCTTCGCTGATATTTTAGGCAGGGGTTGCCGCGTTTCCGAACAACCAGGTTGCGCTAATCCATCACCAGCGCGACGCGGCCGATCGCCTTGCGATTGAGTAGCAGCTGCATCGCACGTGCATAGTCCGCGAACGGCACCCGGTGCGAGACGTGCGGGCGCAGCCTGCTGGTTTCGGCCCAGTCCAGCAACGCGGCGATGCGCCTTTCAGCCAGCGCCGGGTCCTTGCGGGCCGCCTCGCCGGCGCGCACGCCGAGCACGCTGGCGCCCTTCATCAGAATGAGATTGGTGCGCGCCAGCCCAATGCCGCCGGTGAAGCCGACCACCAGCAGTCGCGCGCCCCAGGCGATGCAGCGCACGCTCTGCTCGAACACCTCGCCGCCGACCGGATCGAACACGACGTCGACGCCACGACCATCCGTGATGCGCTTGACCGCGTCGCGGAACGGCTCGCGGGAATAGAGCACGAGATGATCGGCGCCGCGCGCTTGCGCGACTCTGAGTTTCTCCTCGGATGAGGCGGCGGCGATCACGGTCGCTCCTAACAGCTTGCCGGTCTCGACGGCCGCGAGGCCGACGCCGCCGCCGGCGCCGTGTACCAGCAAAGTCTCGCCCGGCGCGATCCGGGCGCGATCGACCAGCGCATGATGGGCGGTACCGTAAGCAGCCAGATAGGTGGCACCCTCCGCATAGTCGAATGTCGATGGCAACGGCGTCAGCTGGCCGGTTGCGACCACGGCCTCATCGGCATAAGCGCCGAACCGCATGCGCACGATGACGCGGTCGCCGATGGCGACGCCGTTCACTCCTGCGCTCACCTCGACGATATCGCCGGCCGCCTCCACGCCCGGGGTGAACGGCAGCTCCGGCTTGAGCTGATACTCCCCGGCACACATCAGGATGTCGGGAAAATTGATGCCGGCAGCGCGGATCTTCACCCGCACCTCTCCCGGCTGCAGCGAACGGGATGGAAAGCTCTCCAGCCGCAACCGCTCGGGCGGGCCGAGCTCGCGGCAGATGACGGCACGCGGCATCAGGCCGCCTTCTTCTTGCGCGCCAACGCCTCGCGCACCAGTGGCAGCCGGTCATTGCCGAAATACATGTCGGTCTTATCGATGAAGATGGTCGGCGAGCCGAAGCCGCCGCGCTTGACCACCTCCTCGGTGTTCGCCCTCAACTGATCCTTGACCGCCTGTTGCCCGATGCCGTCGAAGAAATCGCGCGGATCGATGCCGACCCGCAGGCAGATCTCGGTCAGCACGCCATCCTGCGAAATGTCCTTGTCCTCGCCCCAATAGACCTCGAACGCCGCGCGCGCGAACGGCACCATGTCCCTGTTGCCGAGCCAGATGCAGCCGCGCATCGCCTTGACGCTGTTCACCGGAAACACCGTCGGCGGCATCTTGATCTTCAGTCCCGTCGAACGCGCCCAATCGCCGAGGTCCTTCAGCATGTACTGCGCCTTCAGCGGCACCGGTGTTTCCCGCTGGGCATAAACGCTGGGGTTGACGGTGTTGAAGATGCCGCCCACCAAAATCGGACGCCAGACGATCTCCGCGCCGAATTCCTTCGCGAGCGGCTGGATGTTGTGGAAGGCGAGATAGGTCCAGGGGCTGGAGCAGTCGAAGAAGAATTCGATCATGGGCGTTTCCTGCGATTATCGTTCTGCTCCCCGTCCTCAGGAGCGCGCACCGCGCGCGTCTCGAAGTGGCCCGGCCTCATGGTTCGAGACGGCGCAAGCGCCTCCTCACCATGAGGAGCCCCGGTCCGGAGTTTGTTCTCTGTACCCCGACCATAAGACATGGCAGAGAAGCGCTCAACAACATCGGCAGAAAGCCGCTATTCGAGGACGCCATCCATGGAACCGACCGGGAATAACGCAGTGCTGTTTCCATCCACCATCGCAGGCTCCCTGCCGAAGCCGGAATGGCTGGCCGAGCCGAACACGCTCTGGGCGCCCTGGAAGTCGAAGGGCGACGAGCTTGCCCGCGCCAAGCGCGACGCGACCATCCTGGCGCTCAAGCTGCAGGAGGACGCCGGCATCGACATCCTCACCGAGGGTGAGCAGTCGCGGCAGCATTTCGTGCACGGCTTCCTCGAGCGCGTCGATGGCATCGATTTCGCCCACAAAGTCGAGATGGGCATCCGCAAAGATCGCTACAAGGCGATGGTGCCGCAGGTGGTGGCGCCGTTGCGGCTGAGGGGCCGCGTCCATGCCGACGAGGCGCGGATCGCGCGCACGCACACAACACGGGCGCTGAAATTCACTTTACCCGGACCGATGACCATCATCGACACCATCTCCGACAACTACTATGGCGACCGCGTCAAGATGGCGTTCGCCTTCGCCGAGCTCTTGAACCAGGAGGCCAAGGCACTGCACGAGGACGGCATCGACCTGATCCAGTTCGACGAGCCCGCCTTCAACGTCTACATGGACGAGGTGCGCGACTGGGGCATCAAGGCTTTGGAACGCGCCGCCGAAGGCCTGACCTGCCCCACCGCCGTGCACATCTGCTACGGCTACGGCATCAAGGCCAACACCGACTGGAAAGAAACGCTCGGCGGCGAATGGCGACAGTATGAGGAGATCTTCCCGGCGATCGACGCCAGCACGATCCAGCAGGTCGCGGTCGAATGCCGCAATTCAAAGGTGCCGATCGAGCTGCTCGGCCTGTTGAAGAACAAGGTGGTGCAGGCCGGCGTAATCGATGTCGCCTCGGACACGATCGAGACCGCGGAGGACGTCTGCAAGGTGATCGAGGACGTCCTGAAACACGTGCCGAAGCAAAACATCATCGCCACCACCAATTGCGGCATGGCGCCGATGCGGCGCGAGATCGCCGAGGCCAAGCTGATGGCGCTCGGCAGCGGCGCCAAGCTGGCACGGCAAAGATTTGCGTAGCTGCGCCAGGAGCCCAGTGCACTCCCCTCCCATGCCGNGGG
>NZ_CAFK01000306.1 GCF_000239815.1 Bradyrhizobium sp. STM 3843
GGGGAGAGGGAATGTACTGTGCGCTCGGATGCAGCACCGGCCGGTAGCCAGCCGCGATGGCCCGCAACGTCGACGGCGGGGTCAGCAGCATCGCGCCGTCGGGCACGGCGCGCGCCTCGCCATAACCCGCCGCTGACCACGGCAGCGCCCTGCCCCGCGCAACCAAGAAGCTCTCCGCTCCGGCCTGCACCATCGTGCCGTCGGGCAGCGCGTCGACAGGCGCCGGCAGCTGATGCAGCCGCTTGCTTCTGCGGTCGAGACGCTCGCGATGCAGCACCGCGTCGATCTCCGAGGCGAGCAGGCCGCTTGCGCCATTGCCCGCTTCCCATGCCGCGCGAAAACGGTTGGCATCGTCGCGGCGGCAGTAAAAGCAGGGCCGATGCCCGGCGGAGAGCGCCGTCGCCTCGTCGAGAAAAAACAGCTCGGTCCAACTTTGCCGCGCCATCACCTCGCGGCGGCGGCCGCGGAATTCGCAGACGCAAGTCAGCCAGGCCGGACTCGACCAGCGCTTGTTGAGCAGCGTCTTGGTCGCGGGATCATGGATGATGCCGCGATTACCGGTGAACAGGCCGCGGTGCGGCGTTGCGATGATCTCGCCGGTGGGGGTGACGCGGTTTTGGAGTGGCATGCCCACACTCCGCTCTCACCGCCGTCATTCCGGGCCGCCCAACGGGTCCGCGCGAAGCGGCCCGATGACTCCGGGCGAGCCCGGAATCCATAACCACGATCGGGAGTATGGATTCCGGTTCACGCTTCGCGTGCCCCGGAACGACAGCGAGCTACGCCGCCCCGTCGCGGATTGGCGGCTGGAACGACAGCGCGGTGTCCCAGGGGAAGAAGATCCAGGTGTCCTGCGACACCTCGGTGATGAAGGTGTCGACCAGCGGCCGCCCCTTCGGCTTGGCATAGACGGTGGCGAAATGCGCCTCGGGCAGCATCTCGCGCACCATGCGCCCGGTCTTGCCGGTGTCGACCAGGTCGTCCACGATCAACAGGCCTTTCCCGGTCCCGCCGCCGAGCTTGGCCGTGTCTGCGGAGACGCCTTTCAGCACCGTCAGATCGCCCTGCTTGTTATGATCATAGCTGGCGATGCAGACCGTATCGATGATGCGCACGCCGAGCTCGCGCGCCACGATCGCAGCCGGCACCAGCCCGCCGCGGGTGATCGCGATGACCGCGTGAAACGGCCCGACCTCATTGAGCCGCCAGGTCAGCGCCCGGCAATCCCTGTGAAACTGGTCCCAGGAGACCGGGAAGGCCCGGCCCGCGCGCTCTTCCGCGCTCAACGTCTTGTCCGCCATATCGTCTGTTCCATCGTTCCTCGGCCCCAACGCAATCCCGCTTTAACGCGAAACATTCAGCCCGGCGAGCATCTCCTTCACCGCCGCCATCGCGGCCGACAGCTTCTCCGGCTCGCGCGAGCGCACCACGAGATGGGTGTTCGGCTTCTGCTCCTCGTCGGTGAACGGATAGCTGCCGATGATCGTATCGGGATGGGCCTTGGCGATCTCGCGCAAGGGGCCGCCGATATCGCCCTCGCGGGCATTGGCGCGCACCGTCTCCGACAACATCCGCACGCCCGATTTCAGCTTCGGCGCGACGATGTCCATCATCGCCTGCATGATCGACGGCACCCCGGCCATGACGATCACGTTGCCGATCTTGAAGCCGGGTGCCAGGATGGTCGCGCTCTGGATCAGCTCGGCGCCCTCGGGGATGCGGGCCATCCGCAGTCGCGCCTCGTTGAGGTCCTGCCCGCTCCAGCGCTCCCGAAACCGCGCCACCACGTCCGGGTGATGATCGATGCCGACGCCGAACGCCTCGGCGACCGCATCCGCGGTGATGTCGTCATGGGTCGGCCCAATCCCTCCCGTCGTAAACACGTAGGTATAACGGTGCCGGAGCGCGTCCAACGCGGCGATGATATCGGGCTCGTCGTCGGCCACGACCCGGACCTCCTTGAGGTCGATGCCGAGATTGGTGAGGTACTCGGCAATGAAGCCGATGTTCTTGTCCTTGGTCCGGCCGGACAGAATCTCGTCGCCGATGATCAGCAGCCCCGCGGTGACGATCTCGCTCATGATTTCTCCTCGCAACTGTCGTCTGTTTTGGCCCGTTGCGTCGCCAATGTCATCCCGTCCCCACAGCGATGCCGCCGATTTGAGCATCTTATAGCCGGTTTTTCGGGCAGGACTTCCAGCCGCCCGCCGAAATGCCGCCGACGCCTGCATATCGCGCTGGCCCGCCCCTTGCTACTCTCCCCGGGAGTCATGCAGTCTAGGCTGTGGCTGAGAGATACGGGCATCGATGGCACTTGCTTTCGACGAAATGAACGCGCCGGGCGGCGACATCCGCCAAGCCTATCAGGAACTGTCCCGCTGGCTGAAGGACACGCCGCCGGAAGCCTTGGAATATCGCCGGCATGAAGCCGAATTGCTGTTCCGGCGAATCGGAATCACCTTCGCGGTCTACGGCGAGGCGGAGGCGCAGGAGCGCCTGATTCCCTTCGACGTGATTCCGCGGATCCTGTCCGCCAAGGAATGGGCCCTGTTGGAAAAGGGACTGAAGCAGCGCGTCAAGGCGCTGAACATGTTCCTGCGGGACATCTATCACGGCCGCGACATCCTGCGCGCCGAGGTCATCCCTGACGACCTGATCTTCCAGAACCCCGTGTTCCGGCCGGAGATGAACGGCCAGGACGTGCCGCATGACGTTTACGTTCATATCGCCGGCATCGACGTCGTTCGTGTCGACGCCAACGACTTCATCGTGCTGGAGGACAATGCGCGCACGCCCTCGGGCGTGTCCTACATGCTGGAAAACCGCGAAATCATGATGCGGCTGTTTCCGGACCTGTTTGCCCGCCATCGCGTTGCGCCGGTCGAGCGCTATCCGGACGAGCTGCTGGCGGCGCTGCGCTCGGTCGCCCCCTTGAGCGCATCGGCCGAGCCGACTGTCGCGCTGATGACGCCCGGCATCTACAATTCCGCCTATTACGAGCACTCCTTCCTGGCGGACAAGCTCGGCATCGAGCTGGTGGAGGGGCGCGACCTCATCGTCAAGAACGATGAAGTCTTCATGCGCACCACCGAAGGGCTGAAACGGGTCGATGTGATCTACCGCCGCGTCGACGACGACTTCCTCGATCCCCTCACTTTCCGCCCCGACTCCGCGCTCGGCGTGCCCGGGCTGATGTCGGCCTATGCCGCCGGGAACATCACGCTCGCCAACGCTGTGGGGACGGGCATCGCCGATGACAAGGCGATCTATTCCTACATGCCCGAGATCGTGAAGTTCTATCTCGACGAAGAGCCGATCCTGAAGAACGTGCAGACCTGGCGCTGCCGCGAGCCGCAGGACCTGTCTTACGTGCTGGATCACCTCGGCGAGCTCGTGGTCAAGGAGGTGCACGGCTCCGGCGGTTACGGCATGCTGATCGGGCCGGCCGCCACCAAGGCCACCATCGAGGCCTTCCGCGACAAGCTCAAGCGCGAGCCTGAGGGCTTCATTGCACAGCCGACGCTCGCACTCTCCACCTGTCCGACCTACACGGCCTCCGGCCTCGCTCCCCGCCATGTCGATCTCAGGCCGTTCGTGCTGACCGGCCGCGAGCGCGTCACCATCGTGCCGGGCGGCCTGACCCGCGTCGCTCTGAAGGAGGGATCACTGGTGGTCAATTCCAGCCAGGGCGGCGGCA
>NZ_CAFK01000305.1 GCF_000239815.1 Bradyrhizobium sp. STM 3843
CGCATGAGCCATTTCGCCAACCCGCTCCCGATCGCCAGTTGACCTAGCTCCATCATGACCCCTCTCGTCGAGATCAAGGACCTCACCATCCGCTTCACCGGCGAGCGCACCGTGCACGCCGTGAACGATGTCAGCCTCACGCTCGGTGACGGCGAGGTGCTGGGCCTGCTCGGCGAATCCGGCTCCGGCAAGAGCGTGACCTTGCGTGCGCTGATGCGGCTCCTGCCGAAGAAGCGCACGCAGATCACGGGCAGCATCAACGTCATGGGACGCGACGTGCTCGCGCTCGGGGATGAGGAGCTGTCGCAGTTCCGCGGCCGCATCGTGTCGATGATCTTCCAGGAGCCGGGGCTCGCGCTCGATCCGGTCTACACCATCGGCAAACAGATTGCCGAGACCGTGATGCGGCACGAGGGCAAGAGCTACGGCGAGGGGCGTGCGCGCGCGCTCGAAATGCTCGACGTGGTCCGCATCCCCTCGGCCAAGCGGCGGCTCGATTCCTATCCGCACGAGATGTCCGGCGGCATGCGCCAGCGCGCGATGATCGCGCTGGCGCTCGCCTGTCGCCCGAAGGTGCTGCTGGCGGACGAGCCCACCACCGCGCTCGATGCCACCGTGCAGATCCAGATCCTGCTGTTGTTGCGCGAGCTGCAGCGCGAGTTCGGCATGTCCGTCATCTTCGTCACCCATGACATCGGGGTGGCGATCGAGATCTGCGACCGTGTCGCGGTGATGTATGCCGGCCAGATCGTCGAGCAGGGATCATTGCGCGACATCGTCCGCAAGCCGGCCCATCCCTATGCGCGCGGACTGCTGGCCTCGACGATCCACGGCGCCAGGCGCGGCGAACGGCTGCAGACCATCCCGGGCACGCCGCCCTCGCTGGATCAGGCGCCGCGCAGTTGCTCCTTCGCCCCGCGCTGCAGCCTGGCTGAAGCCCGCTGTACCGAAGCCCTGCCGCCGAATCTTTCCGTCGCCTCGGGTCATCAGGCGCGCTGTGTCCTCGCTGAGCGCGACCAAACTGTTGCGGCCACGTAACGGTCTGCGGGAAAGGCGACGGACCAGGCTCCAGATCGCGCTGGCAGGGTCGTTCTATCACAGTCGCCTCGCTATGGTGGGGCGGCCGCGCAGGAACATGTATGCCGGCAGACGGGGAAGCGGCATGTACATTTCGAACGAAGGTATTCTGGTCATTCTGTTTGTCGGCCTGGTAGCAGGCTGGCTGGCCGGCAAGATCGTGCGCGGGACCGGCTTCGGCATCGTCGGCGATATTGTGGTCGGCATCTGCGGCGCGCTGATCGCAAGCCTCCTCTTCCCCCGACTTGGTATCCGGCTCGGCTCCGGACTGGTTTCGGAGATCGTCTATTCGGCGCTCGGCGCCATCATCCTGCTGTTGGTGGTGCGGCTGGTCCGCACCGGTGGTCGGTTATAATTCGCTGCGAATGGCGGCTGCCGTTCATCTTCGTGGCGGCGGTCTGAACGTTTCTTCCGCCCGCGCGACAGACGAGGAAGCGTTGGTTTAGGTTAACGCAGTCCCGTTGCACGGCTGCAGCGTGAATCTGTATAACTGACAGCGCGTACCGCTGAGTTCCTCAGTTTGCCGGCGGCCCTGCTGCTTATTCGAAGAGATGGTCTGGATGGTGGCCGCACCCGGCGTGAGGCGTTCCGAGCTGAGTGATGCATTGCGCGACTGCCGCAGCGCTTTCCTCGGCGTCGGCGTCATGAGCTGCATCATCAACCTGCTCTATCTCACCGGCTCGATCTTCATGCTCGAGGTCTATGACCGCGTGCTGCCGAGCCGCAGCGTGCCGACCCTGATCGGACTGGTGCTGCTGGCGGCCGGACTCTATCTGGCGCAGGGCGTGCTCGACCTGATCCGCAGCCGCATTCTCGGCCGGATCGGAACGGCGCTGGACGAGAGCCTGAATGCGCGGGTGTTCGATACCATCGTACGGCTGCCGCTCATGGTCGGCGGGCGCAATGAGGGGCTGCAGCCGCTTCGCGATCTCGACAATGTCAGGACCTTTCTCGGAAGCCAGGGACCGAGCGCCTTCTTCGATCTGCCCTGGCTGCCGCTCTACCTGGCGATCTGCTTCGCCTTCCACGTGCTGATCGGCGTCACCGCGCTGGCCGGCGCCGTCATCCTGGTGACGCTGACACTGGTCACCGAATATCTGACACGGGAGCCGGCGAAGCAGGCGATGGGGCTTGCGGCGCGGCGCAACGATCTCGCGACTGCGAGCCGCCGCAACGCCGAGGTGCTGGTCGCGATGGGCATGGCCGGTCGGCTGATGGAGCGCTGGCGCGAGACCAATGAAAAATACCTCGCGGGCAATCAGCGGGCCAGCGATGTCGCCGGCGGCCTTGGCGCGATCGCCAAGGTGCTCCGCATGATGCTGCAATCCTCCGTGCTCGCGGTCGGCGCCTATCTCGTGATCCACCAGGAGGCGACCGCCGGCATCATCATCGCCAGCTCCATCCTCAGCGCACGGGCGCTTGCGCCGGTGGACCTTGCGATTGCGCATTGGAAGAGCTTTGTCACCGCACGCCAGAGCTGGCGGCGCCTCAGCCAGCTCATGCAGACGATCCCGGAACGGCCGGCACCGACGCTGCTGCAGCCGCCGACGAGCCGGCTGTCGGTCGAAGGCCTCTCGATCGCGGCGCCCGGCGATCAGAAGGTCATCGTGGTGGACATAAGCTTCGCGCTATCGGCCGGTCAGGGGCTTGGCGTGATCGGGCCGAGCGCGTCCGGCAAATCCTCGTTGGTGCGCGCGCTGGTCGGGGTCTGGCGGCCGCTTCGCGGCCATGTCAGACTCGATGGCGCGGCGCTGGAGCAGTGGAGCTCCGACGAACTCGGCCGCCATGTCGGCTATCTGCCGCAGGACGTCGAGCTGTTCGCCGGCACGGTCGCGCAGAACATCTGCCGCTTCGATCCGCAGGCCCCGGCCGACAGCATCATCGCCGCCGCCAAAGAGGCGGGCGTGCATGAGATGATCATCAAGATGCGCGACGGCTACGACACCCAGGTCGGCGAGCAGGGCGCGGCGCTCTCGGCCGGCCAGGCTCAGCGCGTGGGGCTGGCGCGTGCGCTCTACGGCAATCCGTTCCTGATCGTGCTCGACGAGCCCAATTCCAATCTCGATACCGAAGGCGACGAGGCCTTGACGCGCGCCGTGCGCGCGGCGCGGACGCGCGGCGCCATCGTCGTGGTGGTCGCGCACCGTCCGATCGGCATCGAGGCGGTCGATCAGATCCTGGTCATGAAGGACGGCCGCATGCAGGCCTTCGGACCAAAGGAGACGGTGCTGGCGCAGGTGCTGCAGCAACGGACGGGCCAGGCGCCGATCAAGATCGTGTCCGAGGCCGGAGTGGCGAAGTCGTGAGCAGCCAAGCTCTGAACACCCAAGCTCTGAACAGCGGGGTCATGACGGGGCCGGCGATCGGCGGCCGGGCGTACAGCGTCCGCCAATCGATCCGGCGGCATTTGATCGTTGGCCTCACCGTGGTTGCCGTCCTGGCCGGGGGGCTCGGCGGCTGGGCGGCGACGCAGCAGATCTCCGGCGCGCTGATCGCGCCCGGCCAGATCGTCGTCGAATCCAACGTGAAGAAGGTGCAGCACCCGACCGGCGGCGTGGTCGGCGAGCTGCGCGCCCGCGATGGTGATGTGGTCAAGGCCGGCGACGTCCTGGTGCGGCTGGATGACACCGTGACCAAGGCGAGCCTCGCCATCGTCACCAAGAACCTGGATGCGCTCTGGGCACGATCGGCCAGGCTGGAGGCCGAGCAGCGCGGCCTCAGCCGGATCACCTTTCCGCCGCAGCTCGTCGCCCGCGCCGAAGATCCTGACGTGAGCAGCTTGATGGCGAGCGAGAGCAAGTTGTTCGAGGTGCGCGTCACCGGCCGCACCGGCCAGAAGGCGCAGTTGCGCGAGCGCATCACCCAGCTCAACGAGGAGGTCGAAGGCCTCTCCGCGCAGGTCAAGTCGAAAGACAAGGAGATCGAGCTGGTGATGAAGGAGCTCGAAGGCGTCCGCCAGCTCTATGACCAGCATCTGGTGCAGATCTCGCGCCTGACCGCGTTGGAGCGCGATGCCGCGCGGCTGAACGGCGAGCGCGCGCAATACATCGCCTCGCGCGCCCAGGCCAAGGGCAAGATCACCGAGACCGAACTGCAGATCATCCAGATCGATAAGGACATGGTCAGCGAGGTTTCCAAGGATCTGCGCGAGACCAACGACAAGATCGGCGAGTTCGTGGAACGCAAGGTGACGGCGGAGGACCAGCTGCGCCGCGTCGACATCCGCGCGCCGCAGGACGGCATGGTGCTGCAGTCGACCGTGCACACGGTCGGCGGCGTCGTCACCGCGGGCGATGCCATCATGCTGATCGTGCCGCAGAGCGACGATCTGCAGGTCGAAGCCAAGGTCAATCCGCAGGACATCGACAAGCTGCAGGTCGGGCAGAAGACGCTGCTGCGGCTGTCCGCCTTCAACCAGCGCACCACGCCGGAATTGAACGGCGTGGTCAGCCGGGTCTCGCCCGACGTCACCACCGATCAGCGCACCGGCCAGAGCTACTACACCATCCGCGTCTCGATGCCGCCGGAGGAGATCGCGCGGCTCGGCGACGTCAAGCTGATCCCGGGCATGCCGGTGGAGGCCTTCGTGCAGACCGGCGACCGCACCGTGCTGTCCTACCTGATGAAGCCGCTCAGCGATCAGCTGATGCGCGCGTTCCGGGAGAAGTAAGCGCGCTTGAGCCGTCATTGCGGCTACGCTTGCAATCGCGTTTCTACACACTCCGCCGTCGTCCCCGCGAACGCGGGGACCCATAACCCCCGATGAGCATGGTAGAAGCGAGCTGGAGCTCCAGCCTTCGCAAATTGACGGCCTGTGGTTATGGGTCCCGGCTCTGCGCTCGCATTCGCTCGCTTGGCCGGGACGACATTGAATCTACTGGTCGAGCCTTCGCAACAGCAACTCCAGCGCCGTCTTCGCGAACACCTGCATGTTGGCCAGCCGATCGGGACTCGCGGTCTCCAGCGTCATGGCCGTGGTCTCGCCGCGCGCGACCGCGAAGCAGCTGTGGCCGGCGGCATCACCATAGCGGTTGCCGGTCGGCCCGGCTGCGCCGGTCTCCGACAGGCCCCAGTCGGCCCCGAAGCGCTCGCGGATGCGTTCGGCCAGCAGCTTGGCATAGATCTCCGACGCGGAGCGAATGCCCCGCATTGCCTCGTCCGAGATGTCCATCAGGATACGCCGCGCATCGCGCGTATAGACCACGGCGGAGCCTAGGAAATAGGCCGAGGCGCCGGGCACCGCGAGCAACGCGGCCGAGATCAGCCCGCCGGTCGAGGATTCCGCGACCGCGATGGTCTGCTTGCGTTGGACGAGACGGCCAGCCGCCTGTTCCGCGAGCCCGATCAATTCCTGCATGATGATTCCCTTGATCCTGTTCGCCGCGGCTTGGTCCGCCGTGTTCGGCTCACGGCTTTGCCAGCCCCTTGCCGGCCAGCCAGGTCTGGATCAGGCCGGCGACTTGGAGGTTGTTCTTGTCCATCATGATCATGTGCGAATTGCCGGAGATGCCGATCTTGGGCAGATCGACCACGTCGGCACTGCCGCCGGCGGCCTTGATCGCGTCGGCGAAAGCCACCCCGGTGGCGCGGATTTTCGGCCAGCGCGAGTCGCGGTCGATATAGTCGCCATAGACGAACAGCGTCGGGATCGACTTCAGGAGATCCACTTTCGTGGGATCGCCGACGCCGGCCGGCTCGATGGCGATCAGCGCCTTGACCTTGTCGGGCCGGGCCTGCGCCACCTTGAAGCCGAAGGTGCCGGCCTGGCTGTGAAACAGCAGGATGCAGGGGCAAACGCGATCGACCTCGGCGATATAGGCGGCAATCGTTGCGTCATCCGTCGTGGTCCAGCGCGGCACGTTCTGCTTGACGAAATTGTCGTAGCCTTCGTTCGGAAACTGGCTTTCCGGCATCAGCCTGCGCTTCGCCGGGTCGGGATCGTAGGAGCCGGGGCCATCGCCGATGCGGAAGCGCTCGAACGGGTTGGCGACGGTGAGAAACACCGGCTCGCCCTTGAAGATGTCGGGATATTGGGCCCATCCGGCGCGCCCCCGCTCGACGGCGTCGGAATTGTAGACGCTCCAGCCCTTGCGCAGGAAGTAGTTGAGCCAGCCCTGCCGGCCGTCGGGCGTCGTCTCGTAGGTGACGCCGGTCAGCCCGCCGCCATGCCAAAGCAACAGCGGATAGGCGCCCTTTTCGGTCTCGGGCAGAAAATACTGCACATACATCTGCTCGACTTGGTAGGTGCCGTTGGGGTCGATCTTGGCCGGCACGCCGCCGGCCGTGAACGTGACCTCCTTCACCGGCTTGCCGGAAATCTCCACCAGGCGGCCGCCGACGTGAAACGAACCCATGTCGCGGAGATGGATCGGTTCCTCCGCTCGCGCCGCCTCAGCACTGATCAGCGCCAAAGCCGTCAGCATGATTGCAAGACGTGACATGTGGAACCTGCGGTGCTGTCAGCGTGCCCACGGACGAAGCAGAACGGCCTCGTCCGCGAGAAGGCTCATGCCGTCACTGCTTCGCGCACTTCCACGGTTCGGCCACCGCTGCGGTAGACGGTCAATGCGGCGATGATACCGAGCACGGCTGCGAACATCAGCCAGAAGCCCGGCGAGGCCTTGTCGCCGGTCTTCTCGATCAGCCAGGTCGACGCGAACGGCGTGAAGGTGCCGAACAGCGCAGCGGCAAGCGCGAAGGCCAGCGAGAAGCAGGTGGTGCGGACGTGGGCCGGCACGATCTCGACCAGCGCGCCGAGCATGGTGCCGCTGTACATGCCGAAATAGAACGAGAACATCATCTCGACCGCCAGCATCTTTCCGAAAGTCGGCGCGGTCACCAGCCAGCTCAGCGCCGGATAGGCCGTGAGCAGTGACAGCGTGGCGATTGCGAGCAGCACCGGCTTGCGGCCGATCTTGTCGGACAGCGCGCCGCCCACGGGATTCCAGATGAAATTGGTAACCGCGACCAGGAGCGTGACCAGCAGCGCGTCGGCGGTCGACAGCTTCAGCACGTTCTTGCCGAAGGTCGGCGTGTATACGGTGACGAAATAGAATGTCGTGGTGGTCAGGATCGCGATCATCATGCCCAGGATCACGATGCGCCAATTGGCGAGCGCCGAGGCGAACACCTCGCTCGCCGTCGGGTGCTTCTTCATGGCGAGGAAGGCCGGAGTTTCCTCCAGCGTCCGCCGCAGGAGGAAGATCAGCGGGATGATCAGGCAGCCGATGAAGAACGGGATGCGCCAGCCCCAGGCCGTCACGGTGGCGGCCGGCATGGATTCGCTCAGCAGATAACCGATGATCGAGGCGACGAAGATTGCCACCTGCTGGCTGGAGGACTGGAACGAGGTGTAGAAGCCGCGGTGGCCGGGTGTGGCGATTTCGGACAGATAGACCGAGACGCCGCCGAGCTCGACGCCGGCGGAGAAGCCCTGCAGCAGGCGGCCGAGCAGGACGATGATGGGAGCGGCGATGCCGATCGTGGCATAGGACGGGCAGAAGGCGATGACGACGGTACCGGCCGCCATGATCGAGAGCGTGACGATCAGGCCCTGGCGCCGGCCGATCCGGTCGATATAGGCGCCGAGCACGATGGCGCCGACGGGCCGCATCAGGGCGCCGAGCCAGAACACGCCGAAGGTGTTGAGCAGCGCCGCGGTCTCATTCTCGGACGGGAAGAACGCCTTGGCGATCGCGCTCGCATAGAAGCCGAACAGGAAGAAGTCGAACTGCTCGAGGAAATTGCCGCTGGTCGCCCGCAGGATGGCACCGATGCGCGATTTGATCGTGGCCGGTTGGCTTGTTGTGGTTTGCGACACTGGATGTCTCCTCCCGTCGAATGGCCCGTGCGGAAGAAGCCTTCGCCAGCCGTGTTGATACGTCAAGGCTATTTGCCACGGCCCCGCGGCTTGGCCAACCGGAATCCAATGCGGCAGCGCAGCATAAGCGCGGCGGCGCTGTTAGGATTTGTTCTGCGCCGCCGCCTTCAGCCAGGCACGGAAAGCCCGCAGCTTCGGTGCATCGGTGCGGCCTTCCGGCGAGACCAGGTAATAGCCCGCATCCACCGGCAGCGCTATCTGGAAGGGCACCACGAGGCGGCCTTTGCTGATGTCGTCCTGGACATAGGAGGTGCGGCCGATCGCGACGCCGAGGCCGTCGATCGCGGCCTGGATCGTCATGAAGATCAGGTCGAAGCTCACGCCCCGGTGCTTCGAGATCGAGACCGGCAGTCCCGCAGCGGTTAGCCAGAGTCGCCAGTCGTCGTCGTAGCTGCTGTGCAGCAGGGTGTGCTGGGCGAGGTCTTCCGGAGAGCGCAGCGGCTTGCTGCCTTTCAGCAGCGCGGGGCTGCAGACCGGAAACAGCTCATCTCCCATCAGCCATTCGGCGCGCACGCCCGGCCAGTGGCCCCTGCCGTAACGGATCGCGGCATCGACATCCTCCTTGGCGAAATCGACCAGGCTGCTCGAGGTGGTGATCCGTACGTCAATCTCGGGATGTGCCTCCTGGAAGGCTGAAAGCCGTGGCAGCAGCCATTTCGCCGCATGAGAGGCGATCGTCGAGACGGTCAGCACCTTGCCGCCGTCCCTGCGCACCAGCCGCTCGGTCGCCAGCCGCAGGTCGTCGAAGGCGGCGCGCACCAGCGGCAGATATTCGCGTGCCTGCGGCGTGAGCGCCAGGCTGCGGTTCTGCCGCACGAACAGCCTGAGACCGAGCTCATCCTCCAGCCGCTTGATCTGATGGCTGATCGCGGTCTGCGTGACGTTCAGCTCGGAGGCCGCCCGCGTGAAGCTCAGATGGCGCGCCGCCGCCTCAAACGCCCGCAGCCCATTGAGCGAGGGCAGACGAGAGCTTGTTCGGACGATGCTATCCATGAGTTTATTTCATCCGAAACGGTACAAAGTGTCGTTTGTGAATGAGCCCCAGACGACGGATTGTAGCGCTAGAAGTTAGCTGCAGGAGGCTTTGATGTCTACTTGCGTGTCCCATCCAATGACAAATCATCATGGCCCGCGGGTCTGGACCGGGTTGACCGGAGTGCTACAGGCCTGGCGCGAGCGCTACCGGGCCCGCCACGAGCTCGCCGCCTGGTCCGAGCGCGATCTGCACGATCTCGGCCTGTCGCGCAGCGATATCGCCGCTGAAATCGAAAAGCCGTTCTGGCGGGCTTGATCAAGCCGCCACGCCGGCGCCGCTCGGCTTGCGAGGGCGCCGGCCATTCCTTGCATCGGAGCGCGCCGTGTTGACATCGCATCTCGCTGAACTCGTCGCGCCTGCCGACCTTATTGACACCCGGCGTGGCGAGGCGGTCACGTTGCGCTTTATCGGGCCGTCCGATGCGAACGACCTGCAGGCCTATGTGCGCTCGCTGAGCTCGCGCTCGCGTCACAACCGCTTTCTCGGCGCCCTGAGCGAATTGCCGAAGGCGCTGCTCGACGACTTCGTGGCTGTCGGCAAGGATGATCGCTTTACCCTGCTCGCGACCATGGACATCGACGGCGTCGAGGTGATCGTCGGCGAGGCGCGCTATGCGTTTCACGCCGAGAGCGCCAGTGTCGAGTTCGGACTTTCGGTCCATGATCGCTGGCAGGGCCACGGCATCGGCCCGGCACTGATGAAGAATCTGGAAGGCCGTGCCGCCGCGCTCGGCGCCACCAGTCTGTTCGGTGACACGCTGCGTTCCAACGATGTCATGATCGCAGTCGCAAAGGCCTCCGGCTTCGCCTTGCGCCAGCATCCCTACGATTGGACCCTGGTCCGGTTCGAGAAGCAGCTCTCGCCGGTTCAGGCAGGCAATCGAGCCGCGGATAGTCCCAGCCCGAGCGTGAGGCTCGTGGTCGTGTCGCGGCGGGCGGACGAGAGCGCCGCCGCGAACTGACCTTCCTGTGTGCGCGATGCGGATCTAATCGTGATCCGTCGACGTCGCGAGCGTGCGCCACGCCGCAAGCTCTGCGGCCACATGGGCGTTCTTGGCCTCGATGCGTTCGACCGTGTCGCTGCCGAGCGGCAGTCGCAGCGGCGGACTGTCAGCATTCGCCAGGGTGATGAAGGCCTTGGCGAGCTTGGCGGGATCGCCGCGCTGGCCGTGATTGAGGTCGGCCGCATGCGCGCGCGTCTGGCCGACGGTCTCGCCATAGTCCGCGATCTGCTGCGCCGTGCGCGACAGCGAGGTGTCGTCGAGGAAGTCAGTGCGGAAGAAGCCCGGCTCGACCACCGTGACCTTGATGCCGAGCGGCGCGACCTCCGCGGCCAGGGCCTCGCTGATGCCTTCGACCGCGAACTTGGTGGCGCCATAGACGCCCCAGCCGGGATAGCCAGTATAGCCGCCGACCGAGGACAGGTTGATGATGTGGCCGGCGCGCTGCCGGCGCATATGCGGCAGCACTGCGCGGGTGACGCCGAGCAGACCGAACACGTTGGTTGCGAACAGGCGCTCGGTTTCCGCGGCGCTGGCTTCCTCGATCGCGCCCAACAGTCCGTAGCCGGCATTGTTGACCAGGATATCGATCCGGCCGAAGGCCTTGGCCGCCTGGTCGACGGCCGCACGAACCTCGTCCTCCTTGGTGACGTCAAGCCGCATCGGCAGCAGCCGCTCGTGGGTGCCGAGCCGCTTGGTGACGGTGGAAGGATCGCGCGCTGTGGCGACCACGACATCGCCGCCCGCCAGCGCTTCCTGCGCGATCAAGGCGCCAAAACCCCGGGATGCTCCCGTGATGAACCAGACACGCATGTTCTTGCCCTTTCTGATAGGCCCGGCAGTGCGCCGGGCTGATGGCAAGACAATTAAGCGGTCGCAATAGCTGAGATAATCGGCTATATGTTTCGCAAGCTACTGAGCAAAATTCATCAATGCGGATCGACCCGACCGACCTCGCCACCTTCCTCGCGATCGCTCGCCATCGCAGTTTCCGCGCTGCCGCGACCGAGCTCGGCGTGTCAGCCTCGGCGCTGAGCCATGCGCTGCGCAACATCGAAGAGCGGCTGGATGTCCGCCTGATCAACCGCACCACGCGCAGCGTCGCGCTGACCGAAGCCGGTGCGCGCCTGTTCGAGCGGATCAGCCCGGCTTTCCGCGACATCGACGATGCGCTGGAGGATCTCAACAATTTCCGCGGCCGGCCCGCCGGCACGCTGCGCTTCAGCGCAGCCCGGCAATCGTCGCAGCTGGTGCTGTTGCCGATCGTCACGCAATTCCTCAAGGCGTTTCCGGAGATCAATGTCGAGATCGTGGTGAGCGATGCACTGATCGACATGGTGGCAGGGGGATTCGATGCCGGAGTCCGGTTCGGAGAGACCATTGCGGCCGACATGATCGCCGTCCCGATCGGCCCGCGCCAGCGCTCTGCGGTGGTCGCTTCGCCCGGCTTCTTCAAGCGGCACAAACAGCCGGTGACCCCGCACGATCTGAAGGATCTGCCCTGCATCCGCTACCGCTTCAACAGCGGTGTGCTGTATCGCTGGGAGTTTGAGCGCGGCGGTGTCGCGCTCAAGATCGATGTGACCGGTCCGCTGACGATGAACGATCAGGATCTGATGCTCGAATCGGCGCGCGATGGCGCGGGCCTCGCTTATGTGTTCGAGGCGCAGGCCAGTCCGCTGATCGCGAAGCGCAAGCTGGTTCGGGTGCTGGCCGACTGGTGTCCGGCCTATCCGGGTTTCTTTCTGTATTATCCAAGCCGCCGCCAGTTGCCGGCCGCGCTGCGTGCCTTCGTGGACTTCGTACGGGCGGCAAAGGTCTAATTGCCCTTGAACACCGCCTTGCGCTTCTCGATGAAGGCCTGCACCGCTTCCTTGTGATCCATCGACGCCATCAACGGGATCAGCCGCTCGGCCTCGCGGTCGCGGGCGGTGTCGAAATCGACCGTCAGCGCTTCGTCGAGATTGTCCTTGATCGAGCGCAGCGCCAGCGCGGGACCTTCGGCCAGCGACTTGGCGAGCGCGAACGCTTCCTCCTGCAGGCGCTCGTCCGGCACCACGCGGTTGACTAGGCCGAGCTGCGCGCATCTGTCGGCATCGACCTTCTCGCCGGTGAACATCAATTCGCGCGCACGTGCGGTACCGACCAGTTGCGTCAACAGCCAGGCGATGCCGTAGTCGCCGCTCAGCCCGATCCGAACATAGCCGGTGGCGACGAAGGCCGATTGGGCGGCGATGCGGATGTCGCAGGCCAAGGCGATCGCGAGCCCGGCGCCGGCCGCGGGGCCGGGGAGCGCGGCGATGGTCGGCTTGCGCAGGCCATGCAGCGCGCCCGTCAGCAGGCGCTGCCGCTCCTTGAGGTCGGCGACCTTTTCCGCCTCCGACATTGCGAGCTTGCCAGGATCGCGGTGCGCGCCCATGCCCTTGACGTCGCCGCCGGCGCAGAACGCCGTGCCGGCGCCGGTAAGCAGCACCGCGCCGACATCGGGATTGTCGCCGCAGCTCCTGATCATCCGCCGCAGTGCCGGGCTCAGATTGTCCGACAGCGCATTGCGTGCCTCCGGCCGGTTGAGCGTGATGATCGCGACGCGATCGCGGATCACGCACAGCAGCTCGCTGGTGCCGGTGTCGATGGTGATGTCGGCGGTCATGTCACCTCCCAAGAGATTTTGTTGTTCGGCCTCTACTAGTCAGCAACTGACGCGGTCAAGCAGCCACAAATTCGATCGTCATTCCGGGGCGCGCGGAACGCGCGAGCCCGGAATCCATTTGGCGGCTGATGACATCGTGAGATGGATTCCGGGCTCGATGCTTCGCATCGCCCCGGAATGACGGTAGCGATGATGGCGACGTCAGAACTTCTCCACCCAGGGCCGCAGCTCCACTTCCCAGGTCCAGGCGCTGCGCGGCTGCTGCAGCACGCTCCAATAGCTCAGCGCGATCGCGTCGGGGTCGAGGAAAGAGTCCGGCTTGTCCGCAGGCTCCTGCCGGGCGGCGCTCCTGATGCCGCCATCGATCACGAAATGCGCGACATGGATGCCCTGCGGCGCAAGCTCGCGCGCCATGCTCTGGGCCAGGCCGCGCAGCGCGAACTTCCCCATCGCGAACGGCGCCGATTGCGCATAGCCCTTGACGCTGGCGGAGGCGCCGGTGAACAGGATCGCGCCCTGCCGGTTCGGAAGCATCCGCTGCGCCGCCTGCTGCGCCACCAGGAAGCCGCCGAAGGCGCTGACCGTGATCGCCTGAAGCACCTCGGCCGGCACCAGGTCGACCAGCGGTCCACGCGTGCGGCCGCTGGCGTTGTAGACCACGAGGTCGGGCGTGCCGAGCTCGCGCTCGACCAGGCCGAACAGCCGCTCGACCTCCTCGTGGTTGGTGGCGTCACAGGCAAAGGCCCGCGCGCCGGTCTCGCTGCACAGCGCGCCGAGCTTCCCGACCTTGCGCGCGGCCAGCGCAACGCGGATCTTCTCGCGGGCGAACAGCCGTGCCAGCGAGGCGCTGAGGCCCTCGCCGGCGCCGACGATCAGCGCGGTCTTGTAGGTCGGACTTTCCATGGGTTCTCTCCAATGCAGGGCGCTATGCATCTAGGGTTGGCGGCGGCAAGTTCCTATGGCGTCCGCCCCACATTCGCGCGAGAACGGAGACCAGAGCCCCAACTTAGAAAAACATATCCGGCTTCGGGACGGAAACGATCAGGGAATTTCGAGATGCATCAGTTCTTGAAGCGCGACGACGTCATGACTGGCGGGGCGCGGCCGGGCCTGCTGGCGCCGGATACCACGGGCATGAACTTCTACCGCGCCGATCCGGCCTTGACCGATCTCTTGCGCATCCATCTGCCCGAGCGGCTGTTCCAGCATATCGAGCCGCATCTGGACCGGCTGGGCGAGCTTGCCGGTGGTTATCTGGACGAATGCGCGCGGCTGGCCGACCGTCATCCGCCGGTGCTGCATCAGCGTGACCGTTTCGGCCGCGACGCGCAGTGGATCGAATATCACCCTGCCTATCGCGAGCTTGAGCGCGCCGCCTTCGGCGAGTTCGGCATCCACGCGATGTCGGTCCGCAAGGGCATTCTCGGCTGGCCCGACAAATACCCGGTCGTCGCCAAGCATGCCTTCACCTTCCTGTTCAACCAGGCCGAGTTCGGGCTCGGCTGCCCGATCAACGTCACCGACGGCTGCGCCAAGCTGCTGGCGACGTTCGGCAGCCGGGAGCTCCAGGATAGATATCTCAGCGGCCTGACCCAGACTGATATGGCGAAGCTGACCCAGGGCGGCCAGTTCATGACCGAGAAGGAAGGCGGCTCCGACGTCGGCACCTTGACGACGGTGGCTGTGCAGGAAGGTGACCAATGGCGCCTGACTGGCGAGAAATGGTTCTGCTCCAATGCTGACGCCAAGGTGGTGATGCTCCTGGCGCGGCCGCAAGACGCCGAAACCGGCACGCGCGGCGTCGGCCTGTTCCTGATGCCGCGCTTCCTCGACGACGGTTCTCAGAACCACTATCGGATCGTCCGGCTGAAGGACAAGCTCGGCACCCGCTCGATGGCCTCGGGCGAGATCAAGCTGGAAGGCGCGATTGCGTATGCGGTTGGCCGGCTCGATCGCGGCTTCGTCCAGATGGCCGAGATGGTCAACTCGTCGCGGCTCTCCAACGGGGTGAAGTCGACCGCACTGATGCGCCGCGCGTATCACGATGCAATGACGGTCGCGACCAACCGCGTCGTGTTTGGCCACCGCATCATCGACCTGCCGCTCGGGCGCCGGCAATTGCTCAAGATCATGCTGGCGACCGAACAGGCGCTATCGATGAGCTTTCTCACAGCTGACGCGCTCGACCGCGCCGAGACGGGCAGCCAGGATGCCGCCGCGCTGCTGCGCATTCTCACGCCCACGCTGAAATTTCGTGCCACCCGCGACGCGCGCAAGGTCTGCGGCGACGCCTTGGAGATGCGCGGCGGCATCGGTTATGTCGAGGAGTTCGCCACCGCGCGCCTGCTGCGCGACGCACATCTCGGCTCGATCTGGGAGGGCACCGGCAACATCGTCGCGATCGATGCGCTCAAGCGCGCGGTGGGGCGCCATGGCGCGGAATCTGCGCTGGCCGCCGATCTGCACGCTCGGCTCGATGACAGTGCAAGAGTGCCGCAGGCATGGCGTGATCGTCTGCGCGGGCTGGTCGATCGCGTCGTCGGTTTTGCGCGGATAGTCGCGGCGGACGCAGAGAACGAAGCCGAGGCGCGGCGCGCCACCAGCCTGCTCTATCACGTCACCAGCGCCGTTGCGCTCGCCTGGGAAGCCGCGCGCATCGACGAGCTGCGCGGCGACGCGCGCCGGCTGCTGCTGTCGAAGCTCGTGGTCGAGCATCGGCTGATGTCGTCCGATCCGTTCCGGCTCGCGGAAAATGAGCACGATGATGCGATCGCAACGCTGCTGCTCGGCGACCGCGCCGCCGGCATGGCGGAGGTTGGCGAATTGTTGTCAGCCGCGTAGGCTCGTGGTGAGAAATGAAAGCAAATGCGATGTTGAGTGAAGCTGTCGCTACCGCGTCGGTGCACCCTCTCCCCTTGTGGGAGAGGGTGGCGGGCATGAGCGTAGCGAAATGCCCGGCGGGTGAGGGGTCTCCGCGGATGCAGACCCCTCACCCGGCTTCGATGCTGCGCATCTCAGCCACCCTCTCCCACAAGGGGAGAGGGTG
>NZ_CAFK01000304.1 GCF_000239815.1 Bradyrhizobium sp. STM 3843
GGTTTCGCGGAACTGATCCCTCCGATCGACGTACGGTGCTGATGACTGCTACGGCGCCGGTGGCTGCGCCCTCTCCCCTTGTGGGAGAGGGCTACACCGATGCCGGCGTCAGGCTCACTTGGGTGAGGGGTAATCGACAGCGACAAAAAAAAGACCGGCTCCCGCGAGGGAGCCGGTCTGTCGACGCGCGCGCACTTAAAAGAGCGTCGAGCGAACCTCGCTTAGAGGTTCTTGTTCACGGAAGACGCCGCGTTGTTGGCGGCATCCTTGGTGGCCTGCTTGGCGTCGCCCATGGCCTTCTGGCCCTTGCCCTTCACCTCCTGGACCGCGCCTTCGCCCTGCATGCGATCCGAACCGACAGCCTCGCCGATACCCTGCTTGGCCTTGCCGACGGCCTCATTGGTCGCGCCTTTGATCTTGTCCGTGGTGGCACCCATGATCGATCTCCGTTTGTTAGGACCTCGCGGAGACAACGTCTGTTGCGCTAAAAGGTTCTCGGAACCTTGATGGCGTTATCGCGACATTTTAGCTAGACTGGGCGCGGTTCCCTCCACGAAGAAAAATCGAAGAAGAAGTTCATGTCAGGTTCTCACGATCACGGCGCTCACGACCATCAGCATGATCATCCGGACGATCGCTGGAAGCATGACGGCGTGCGCGTCATTCCCGGCAATCAGCTCGATCCGAACGTGCCCTCGACGCCCGGCATGGATCGCAAGGCCGCGATCAATTTCGCGCGTGTCGGCGCGCAGAAGCTGTGGGCGGGAACCGTGACGATCAAGCCGGATGCCAAGACCGGCGCGCATCATCACGGTCATCTCGAGAGCATCATCTATGTGGTGAAGGGCAAAGCGCGGATGCGCTGGGGTGAGAAGCTGCAGTTCACTGCCGAAGCCGGCCCGGGCGATTTCATCTTCGTGCCGCCTTACGTGCCGCATCAGGAGATCAATGCCAGCCCCGACGAGGTGCTGGAATGCGTGCTGGTACGAAGTGACGGCGAGGCGGTCGCCATCAACATCGATATCGAGCCGGTCGAAAGGCCGGAGACCGTGCTGTGGGTCGACCCCGTGCACCGGGACCCGAACGAGGGACATTGATCGGCCGGCTTCCGGCGGCGGAATTTTTTTTGTTCCGCTGTCGGAAGCGTGTCGGTTCCTTCGTCCTCCGGGCACTGTCAGCCAACGAGGAACCTGTGATGTCCAAGATCGTCCCCTGCCTGTGGTTCAAGGGCGATGCCGAAGAGGCCGCCAATTTCTATGTGTCGCTGCTTCCCAACTCCCGGGTCGAGACCGTGCAGCGCAGTCCGATTGACACCCCGTCGGGAGCGGCAGGGTCGGTGCTGGTCGTGGAGTTCACGCTGGCGGGACAGCGCTTCATGGGGCTGAACGGCGGGACGAAGGTCGAGCACACGGACGCGGTGTCGTTCAAGATCGGTTGCGAGGATCAGGCCGAGGTCGACCGTCTGTGGGATGCGCTGTGCGCCAATGGTGGCCAGCCGGTGCAATGCGGTTGGCTGAAGGACCGCTGGGGCATGCGCTGGCAGATCGTGCCCGATGCCATGATGCGATATCTCGCGAGCCCCGATCGCGCCGCCGCGAACCGCGCGATGGCCGCGATGATGAAGATGGTCAAGCTCGACCTCGAAGGCCTGCGCCGCGCCTATGAGGCCGTGACTTAGACGTCCGTTTCTAAAGTCTCGGTCCTATCAATACAGCCCCAGCTGTCATCGTCCGCGAAGGCGGACGATCCAGTACGCCGTGACGTCTCTGTTCGATCTCTTCTGCCGCGGAGTACTGGATGCTCCGCCTCCGCGGAGCATGACACTGTTGGAGATGGCGAGAGCTAGATCCATACTCGACAGCCGATTTCATGGAAACGATGTTCTAGAGCCGCCAGATCCGGCGTGAGGCGAGCACGACGCTGCAGATCGCGGCATAGGCCACCAGCGACAGCATCACCATGGCGGCAAGCGCCGCCCTGCCGCCGCCGAACTGTGCGACGACAAGCCAGCCGCCGCCGGCCGCGATCAGGATCCGTGCCGTCGAGCCTATGAACGGCCACAGCACATGGCCCGCGCCTTGCCCGGCAAAGGCCAACACGAAGCCGAAGCCGAGCGCGGCATAGGCCGGCGCGACCAGGCGGAGATAGGTCGCGCCCTCGCGCAGCACGTCCGGCTCGTGGCTGAACAGCGCAAGCCAAAGCGGGGGATGCAACGCGACGCCACAGCCGATCGCGCCGACCAGGGCGGCCCCCACCGCTGCGCTGACCCAGGCGATGTGCCGGGCGCGCGCGCCTTGTCCGGCCCCGATATTGACGCCGACCATGGTGAGCGTTGCGGTGCAGAGGCCGAACAGGATCGGGATCATGATGTAGTCGAGCCGTGACGCAATGCCGTAAGCGGCAAGCTCATGGGTGCCGAAGCGGCCGACCGCCGAGGTCACCAGAATCACGGTGAGGTTCACCAGCACGGCGTTGACTGCGGTCGGAAGTCCGACCTTGAGGATGTCGGCGAACAGCCGCCGCTGCAGCGGCGCGACACGAAAGTGCAGGCTGGAGCGGCCCGAGGCCATGTAGCGCACCAGCACCAGCATCGCGCCGGCGTAATAGAGCCCGAAGGCGATGCCGGCGCCGCCGATCCCGAGCCCGGGCAGCGGGCCGAAGCCGAAGATCAGAAGCGGCGACAGCGGGATCATCACCAGCGCACCGATCAGGGTGACCAGCGCCGGCACCCGGACATTGCCGGAGCCGCGCAGCGCCGCGGCCTGCAGATTGACGATCCATACCGGAATGGCGCCGGCGAACAGATAGTTGGAATATTTCTGCGCGGCCTCCAGCGCGCCGGCGCGGCCGCCGAGCGCGTGATACAGCGCCGGGCCGCCCAGCGCGGTGCCGATGGTGAAGAAGGCTCCGAAACCGACCGACAGCAGGATCGCATGGAACACGATCGCATCGGCATCGTCCTTGCGCCCGGCGCCAATCGCGCGGGCCACGGCCGACGAGACGCCGCCGCCGATGCCGCCATTCGACATCATCGTCATCAGCATGAACAGCGGAAACACCATGGCGACGCCCGCCAGCGCATCGGTGCCGAGGAAGCCGACATAGTAAGCTTCCGCAACGTTCACCGCGGTCTGCGCCAACAGCACGGTCATGGTCGGCAGCGCCAGCCTGAACAGCGTCGGCAGCACCGGGCCGTTCAGGAGCGCGGCCCGGGCGGCGTCGGCCTTGGAAGCGGGCGGCCTGGCCGCAATCGGCGGCGGCGCCACGGCCTCGGCCGTATCGGCGCGTGCAAGGGCAGTGGCGTCGCTATTCATGGTGTCACATTCCGGGGCGGATCTGATAAATGATGATCATCATGCAATATCGCCAGCCGATTGCAAGGCGCAAGTCCATGCGGGTCATGAAATGTTGATGGGGGGCGGTCAGACGAGCAGTCCGACGCAGCCATCGACGGTATTGCCGCCGGCTGCGGTCCCCGGGATGCCGATATGTGTGGCCAGTCAGGGAGGCGATGGACAGGGCGAGTGGCGCAATACCAGTCGATTGCTCTATGATCGTAGCTCAAGATCGGCAGCCACGTCGTTGTCGAGGCGCAACAGCGGGGGGCATGGGTGTCCCCGGTTGGTGACGCAAATCTCGAGCGCAGTTGAAGGCGATGCAGAGAAGAGCTGCTTTTGATCAGCCCGTGCCAGGCAAGCCGCGCGCCTCCCAGATCGCTTCATGTGCGCCAAGCCTCTCGGTCGCACGCTGTCTCGTGATAGCGCTCAGCATCTTCGTGGTCACGCATGTCGCGCTCCTGATCGGCCTGTCCAAGCCGGAGAAATTCGTCTTCGACGAGGTGCACTACGTGCCGGCCGCGCGGCAGATGCTCGGGCTGGCGCCGGCGACGCCGCAGCTCAACCCCATGCATCCGCCGCTGGCCAAGGAGTTCATTGCGCTGTCGATCCGGACGTTCGGCGACAATGCCTTCGGCTGGCGTTATCCCGGTGCGCTGTTCGGCGCGCTCGCGGTGGTGGCCATCTACCTCTGCGGTCTTGCGCTGTTTGGGACGCAAGCGCCGGCGATCGCGGCCGCCTTGATCGCATGGTTCAATCAGATGCTGTATGTGCAGGCGCGCATCGCCATGCTCGACATTTTCGCGCTTGCTTTCAGCCTGCTCGCGATTGCAGCGTTCCTATATGGCTACAGGCGGCCGCGCCCGCAGCTTGCCTTCGCGCTCGCCGGTGCGGGCTTCGGATTTGCGGCTGCGTGCAAATGGAGCGGTGTGTTTGCTTATCTCACGGCGATCGGCGTCGTCGCGCTGGTCCGGCTGCTGCAGTATTGGCGAACCTCGTTCGCCGAGCCGAACGAGGATGACTGGTACCGGCCAGACCTCTGGGACGGCATGACATCCTATCAGATCGCAATCTGTTTCCTGATCGTCCCCGCAGTCTGCTACGTCGCGACTTTCATCCCGCTCTATGGCCTGTCGATCACCGCCATCGCCGAGGCGCAGCGCCGCATCTTTGCCGACAACATCACCACCGCGATCGCCGGCCACACCTATATGAGCGCTTGGCCGAGCTGGCCGCTGCTGCTGCGACCGGTGTGGTTGCTGTTCGACAAGACCGACGATCAGCACATTGCCGCGGTGGTGCTGCTCGGAAATCCGCTGGTGCTGTGGCCGGCGTTGCTGGCGCTGCTGGTTTGCCTGCGCGACTTCATCGTCGCGCGCCGCGACAGCGCGTTCCTGATCCTTGCATTCTATTTCGGCTGCTATCTGCCTTGGGCGCTGCTGCCGCGGGCGCTGAGCTTCCTGTACTATTATCTGCCGTCGGCGACGCTCGCGAGCCTGGCGCTGCCTTACGCTCTGACCCGGGTCCGCGCACCTTGGCTGCTATGGCTTTATGTGGCGCTGGTCGCGGCCGGCTTCATGGCAATGCTGCCGATCAGCGCCGCCTTCGTCGGCACCTCGATGCCGACGTTCAACCGCCTGATGCTGTTTCAGAGCTGGATCTGAGTGCCCGCGGTTCAAGCCCAATATTCCCCCTCGTAATCGCGCGTGGTGGCAATTCGATGTGGAAACGCTAGGATGGGTTCAAACCGCTTGATTTGATCCGGTGTCACATCGCGGGAACAGGGAACGCGGCCGAGGGAGGTACGTTCTCGTTGTGATTGCAAGCAGGTTGCGTTGCTGCCGGCGAGCCGCAAAGCGGTCGTGAGGCCGCCGATGTCCGGACAACAAAGCGGCCAGATGCGACTCTAGGCGGAGGTCTCGCCAACACAATTTGGCAGAGCTCCGGGCGCGCGACGATCTTCGCCAGGAGCAAGACAAGAGCAAGAAACGAGCAGAAAAGCAGACGACGTGTTCAACTCTCCGCGCCGGCGCGATACCCAAGGCTACCGCACAGGCAATTCCGATCAGGCTGGGTCCAGTTCCATGTCGATCTTGATCGGTGCCGGCATGATCGCGGCTGCCATCCTGTTGTCGACGCTGATATCGGCCTTGAGCAGCCGCTATATCGGCCTCGAAAGCCCGACGGAGGACACCGCCTGGCTGGTCGACCGCCTGACCGGCCGGATCTACAAATGTCAGGCCGCGGAACTCGGCCGCGCAGCCTGCAAACCGGACACCGCGACCGGCAGCATTCCCAATAAGGCGAAGCCCTGAGGCCGCTTTGTCGGCTTCCTCTCACAAAACTGTCGTCGGGCCGAAATCTTTCGAGGAGAAGGTTCCTGCTCCGGAACGCCGGTCGAGCACCGGCGTCCTTCTCTTCGAACCGAGGTCCAGATGATAAAGATCCTGATCGCCGCCGCAGCTGTTTCCGTCCTGGCATTCTCTCCGGCGTCCGCAGCCATGATGGCCTGCACCGCGGACAACATGGCGAAATCGGCTGCCGCGATGGCGCCGATGCCGACCGAGGCGAACAAGGAGATGGCGATGGCCAACACCGATATGAGCCAGGGCAAGATGCACAGCGCCTGCATGCATTACATGAAGGCGCAGAAGATGAGCATGACCAAGACCGACGGCAGCATGATGGGAATGCCGAAGTAAGCTCGCTTTCGTTCGATCTGACGCCGCGCTGCCCGCCCTGCGGGCGGCGCGATGTCGATTCCATCTTGTGCGAATTAGTCCGAATCCCGCTAGACTGTGCGCGATGTTGCGCGCAATCACCCCAATTCATCTCACCCAGCTCCAGGCAAGGCGCATCTGGCTGCAGGCCCAGCGGCTCGATGAAGAGGCGCCGTTTGGAGCTGGGCCGGACGCCGTGGCGGCAGCCACAGCCCATCTCGGCTATGTGCAGATCGACACCATCCACGTGATCGAGCGCTGCCACCATCACATCCTGTTCACCCGCAATCCCGCCTATCGGCGCGCCGATCTGAGGCAGGCTCAGAGCGTCGACAAGAGCGTGTTCGAGTATTGGACGCATGCGCTGGCCTATGTGCCGAGCAAAGACTTCCGCCTCTTCCTGCCCACCATGCGGCAATATCGTCGCGCAGGTCATCGCTGGCTGAAATCGGTCAAACCGGAGGACATGCGCAAGGTGATGCGGCTGATCCGGCAGGGCGGCGCCCTGACGATCCGCGACATCGATGACGACGTGCTGACCGAGAAGGAGCATCTATGGGCGAGCCGCAAGCCGTCGAAGCGCGCGCTGCAACTCGGCTTTTATCAGGGCGTGCTGACGATCTCCGGCCGCGAAGGCATGCTCAAGACCTATGAGCTGACCAGCCGGCATTTCGGCTGGGACAAGCCGCCCAAACCGGCAAGCGAGGCCGAGACGGCGGCCTATCTGCTTGATCGTGCCCTGCGCGCGCAAGGCGTCGTGAGCCTTGATTCCATCTGCCATCTCGATGCGCCGGCAAAGCCCAAGGTGCGCCGCCTGATCGAGGCGCGGATGCGGCGCGGCGAACTGGTGGCGGTCGATGTCGAAGGCGCGGGCAAGCAGGCGCATTGGATGCGGCCGGAGACACTTGATGGCATCGGCGATCTCGGCTCGGATCGCGTGCACATTCTCTCGCCGTTCGATCCTTTGATCATCCAACGCAAGCGCACCGAATTGTTTTTCGATTACGCGCATCGGTTCGAGGCCTATGTGCCGAAGGAGAAACGGCAGTTCGGCTATTTCGCGCTGCCGGTGCTGGTCGGCGAGGACATCGTCGCCGCGCTCGATCTCAAGACCGACCGGCAGAAGCGCAAGCTGTTGATGCAGAAATGGACTTGGGTCGGGCCGGGCAGGGCGGCCAAGGGCGAGGCGCGGAAAGCGCTGAAGCGCCGGATCGAGGACGAGCTGCACCGGTTCGAGCGGTTTCAGCTGGGGGACTGAGCAACGAATCGTAGGGTGGGTTGAGCGAGGCGAAACCCACCATCACGCAAAGAAAGATGATGGGTTTCGCTGCGCTCAACCCATCCTACGAGGTCGAGCAAGAGGAAGCGCGATCAATTTCCATGGCGAGCAGAATGCCCACTGCGTAGGCCAGGATATTCCAGATTGAAAAAATCCGTCCGAGCAGCAGCGCGCCGGCGAGCGTCAGGCGGAAGCTGTCGAGCCAGGGCGTGTGCACGAGCCGGACCAGCTCGACGACAACAGCGATCGCCAGTGCGATGGCAGCCACTCGCAGCGGCCGCAGGCGCGGGGCAAACGCGGCGAGCAGGACATACACCATCGTCGCCCACAAGACCGAGCCGCCATATTTGACGGCGAAGGCCGGCACGCCGAGCCCGCGGCCATAGAAGCGCAAGCCAAGCCCGAGCGCGATCACGATCACTGCCAGGCCAAGGGCGCGGGTGGAGCGCCACAGCATTGCGGCGCGGGAGGCCAGACACGGCGGCGATGCGGTCATCCGTACCATGCGCGGTCGAAATGCGCTGGACATGCGGGACAGCTGCACGATTCCAATTGACTCGACGCCGTCGATGCTAAAAACCCGCTGTCAATCGCGAAACAAGAATAGTCCGGGAGAAGCGCCATGGGCCTGTCCGCCACCACCTCCGTCGCGCGCGAGCGCTTAAGCGACATCGAGACCTCGACCATCCGCGCCATCTCCTGGCGGCTGATTCCGTTCCTGGTGCTCGCCTATTTCTTCTCCTATCTCGACCGCGTCAATCTCGGTTTCGCCGCGCTCACCATGAACGCGGAATTGAAGTTCACGCCGCTGATCTTCTCCTGGGGCGCCGGCATCTTCTTCATCGGCTATTTCATCTTCGAGGTGCCGAGCAACCTGGCGCTGGAGCGGTTCGGCGCCAGCCGCTGGATCGCGCGCATCATGGTGACGTGGGGCATCATTTCGGCGCTGATGGCGACCGTGTCCGGGGTCTGGAGCTTCTACACCCTGCGCTTCCTGCTTGGCGTGGCCGAGGCCGGCTTCTTTCCCGGCATCATCCTCTATCTGACCTATTGGTATCCGGCCCAGTATCGTGCGCGCTTCCTGGCGGCGTTCGCGGTGGCGGTGCCGATCTCGACCGTGATCGGCGCGCCGATCTCGGGTCTGTTGCTCGGGCTCGACGGCGTCATGGGCCTGCAGGGCTGGCAATGGCTGTTCATCCTCGAGGGCATCCCGTCGATTCTGCTCGGCGTGGTTACCTGGTTCTATCTCACCGACAGGCCTGAGCATGCCACCTGGCTTTCGGCCGAGCAGAAGGCGTGGCTTGCCGCGCGGCTCGATGCCGAGAACGCCGCCAAGCGGGCGGCCCGCCACATGACCTTGGGCGAGGCGTTGTCCTCGCCCAAGGTGATCATGCTGAGCCTGATCTATTTCGGCTTCGTTGGCGCCCTCTATGGCATGCAGTTCTGGCTGCCGCAGATCGTCAAGGCGTTCGGTCTCACCAATGCGCAGACCGGCTTCGTCACCGCGATCCCCTATCTGTTCGGCACCGTGGCGATGATCCTGTGGGCGCGGCATTCGGATGCGACGCGCGAGCGCGTGTTCCATGTCGGTGCGCCGCTGATGTTGATTGCCGTCGCGCTGGCTTTGTCGAGCTACCTCACCGATCCCACTCTGACGATGGTGGTGCTGACAATCGCCGCGATCGGGGTGTTCTGCGTGTTCGGCGTGTTCTGGACGCTGCCGACCGCGTGGCTGTCGGGAACGGCCGCGGCCGGCGCGATCGCGCTGATCAATTCGATCGGCAACCTCGCCGGCTTCGGCGGCCCGTATCTGATCGGCTGGATGAAGGACACCACCGGCTCGACCGCCAACGGCCTGCTCGCGCTCGCGGTGCTGCCCTTGATTGCGGGGGTGCTCACCTTCCTGGGCGGCCATGAGAGCAAGATCGAATTCGCAGGGCAGACGCCGGCGGAGTGAAAGCTGCTCGCTGGTCATTCCGGGGCGGTCGCGAAGCGACCGAAACCGGAAACTCGACGTGGATGGTCGCGCAAAACAAGCTCGAGATTCCGGGGTCGACGCTGGCGCGTCGCCCCGGAATGACGGTTTTCCTATCAGGAGTATTTTAACACCGTTGCCTGCGGCAACATGTCTTAACGTTCACGTAATCCTGATCGCTGACGATTATTGACATTCGTCAATCGACAATCGACACTCTATTGCAACTGCAACAATGGAGTGTCCGATGCTGCTCCGCTCGTTTTTACTCAGCTATTCCAGGCTGTTGACCGGCGTCGCGCTGGCGGCAGGGACGATTGCCCTAGCCGGCTGCAACGATACCGTGGCCCAAAAGGCCGAACCGATCCGGCCGGTGCTGGTCGCGACCGTCCACTATGAGGCTGAAACGCCGGAGCGGAGCTTCGTCGGCACCATCAGGCCGCGGATCGAGGCCGACATCGGCTTCCGGGTCGCCGGTAAGGTCGCCAAGCGCCTGGTCGAGGTCGGCCAGAAGGTCGAGGTCGGCCAGCCGCTCGCCACCCTCGATGAGGTCGACCTGAAGCTGCAGGCCGAGCAGGCCGAAGCCGAGTTCCGCGCCGCCACCGGCGTGCTGGCCCAGGCCGCCGCCGCCGAGACCCGCGCCAAGGAGCTGCGGTCGCGCGGCTGGACTACGGATGCGCAACTGGATCAGGCAAGCGCGTCAGCCGACGAGGCGCGTGCGCGGCTCAACCGTGCCGAACGCTCGGTCGAGCTGACCAAGAACTCGCTGTCCTACGCGACGCTGGAATCCGATGCCCGCGGCGTGGTCACGGCGACCATGATCGAGCCCGGTGTCGTCGTGGCCTCCGGCCAGGCGGCCATCCGTGTCGCGCGCTTTGCCGAGAAGGAAGCGGTGGTAGCGATCCCCGAGACGCTGCTCGAGCGCGCCAAGACCGGCACGGCCTATGTCACTTTGTGGTCGGACCCCGACAAGAAATATACGGCGCGCTTGCGCGAGATCGCGCCCGCGGCCGACGCCGCCACGCGCACCTATCTCGCCAAATTCTCGCTGCCGGATGCCGATGACAACGTCTCGCTCGGCATGACCGCGACGCTGACCCTGGCTGATCCCGCCACCACGCGTGTGGCGCGGCTGCCGCTGTCGGCGCTGTTCAGCGAAGGCCGCGAGCCGTCCTTCTATGTCGTCGACGACAAAGGCCAGGTTGCCCTGAAGCCGGTGACGGTGAAGTCCTACGAGAGCAACGACGTGCTGGTCACCGGCGGCGTCGACGAGGGCGAGAAGGTCGTCGCCCTCGGCGTGCAGAAGATCGATCCCACCCAGAAGGTGCGGGTCGTGTCGGCCCTGTCATTTTAGTTCACCGTCGTTCCGGGGCGATGCGGAGCATCGAACCCGGAACCTCGAGATTCCGGGTCTGGTCCTTCGGACCATCCCGGAATGACGATTTCCAACAAGCAGTCTCGCAAGCGGCAACAGACTAATCGGAGAGCAGCCATGAAGCGGTTCAATCTCTCGGCCTGGGCGGTCAGCCATCCGCCGCTGGTGCTGTTTTTGATCCTCGCGCTCGGCCTGATGGGCTTCTTCTCCTATCAGAAGCTCGGCCGCGCCGAGGATCCGTTCTTCACGGTGAAGGTGGTGAACGTCTCGGTGATGTGGCCGGGCGCCACGGCTGCCGAGATGCAGAGCCAGGTCGCCGATCCGATCGAGAAGAAGCTGCAGGAACTGCCCTATTTCGAGAAGGTGCAGACCTATTCGAAGCCGTCCTTTGCCGCGCTGCAGGTCACCTTCCGCGACTCCACGCCGCCGAAGGACGTGCCGCATCTGTTCTATCTGTTGCGCAAGAAGCTCGACGACGTCCAGGCGTCATTGCCGTCGGGAATTCTCGGGCCCTTCGTCAATGACGAGTTCTCCGACGTCGATGCCATCCTGTTCATGATGACCGGCGACGGCGCCGACTACGCGCAGCTGAAGAAGGTTGCCGAGGGCCTGCGGCAGCGGCTGTTGAAGGTGAACGGCGTTACCAAGGTCAATCTCTACGGCACCCAGGACGAGCGCATTTATGTCGAGTTCAGCCATGCCAAGCTGGCTACGCTCGGCATCACGCCGCAGGCGCTGTTCGACTCGCTCGCCAAGCAGAACAATGTGACCCCGGCCGGCACGGTCGAGACCAACGCGCAGCGGGTGCCGCTGCGCGTCACCGGTGCGCTCGACGGTGCCAAGGCCGTGGCCGAGACGCCGGTCGAAAGCAATGGCCGCGTGTTCCGGCTGGGCGACATCGCCACCGTCACCCATGGCTATGTCGATCCGCCGAGCTTCAAGGTGAGCCAGGAAGGCAAGCCCGCGCTCGGCATCGGCGTCGTCACCGCCAAGGGCGCCAACATCCTGGAGCTCGGCAAGGACGTGCATGCCGCGGCCGACGATTTCATGAAGGCTGTGCCGCAGGGCATCGAGATCGAGCAGATCGCCGACCAGCCCAAGGTGGTCGAGCATGCCGTCGGCGAGTTCGTGCACTCCTTCATCGAGGCGCTCGTCATCGTGCTGTTCGTCTCGTTCCTGGCGCTGGGATGGCGCACCGGCATCGTGGTGGCGCTGTCGGTGCCGCTGGTGCTCGGCATCGTCTTTGTCGTCATGAACGCGATGGGGCTCGACCTGCACCGCATCTCTCTCGGCGCCCTCATCATCGCGCTCGGCCTCTTGGTCGACGACGCCATCATCGCGGTCGAGATGATGGTGGTGAAGATGGAGCAGGGCTGGGACCGCATGCGCGCGGCGTCCTTTGCCTGGGAGTCCACGGCGTTCCCGATGCTGACGGGAACGCTGGTCACGGCGGCCGGCTTCCTGCCGATCGGCTTTGCCAATTCGGCGGTCGGCGAATATGCCGGCAGCATCTTCTGGATCGTTGCGATCGCGCTGGTGGCGTCCTGGTTCGTCGCGGTGATCTTCACGCCCTATATCGGCGTGAAGCTGCTGCCCGACATGAAGGCCCATCACGGGCACGACGAGCACGCGATCTACGACACCCGGATGTATCGGGCCTTGCGCCGTATCGTGCGCTGGTGCGTCGACCATCGCATCACCACGGTGGCGGCGACCGTCGGCGTGTTCGTCGCGTCGATCGTGGCTTTCGGCCATGTCCAGCAGCAGTTCTTTCCGCTCTCGGAGCGGCCCGAGCTGTTCCTGCAGCTCCGGCTGCCGGAGGGCACGGCTTTCAACGTCACCGAAAAGGCAGCGAAGAAGGCGGAGGCGCTGCTCAAGGATGACAAGGACATCGCGACCTATACGGCCTATGTCGGCCAGGGCTCGCCGCGCTTTTGGCTCGGCCTCAATCCGCAGTTGCCGAACGAGGCCTTCGCCGAGATCGTGATCGTCGCCAAGGACGTCGCCGCACGCGAACGGATCAAGGCGAAGATCGAGAATGCCGCCGCCAATGGCGCGATCAACGAGGCTCGCGTCCGCGTCGACCGCTTCAATTTCGGTCCGCCGGTCGGCTTCCCCGTGCAGTTCCGCGTCATCGGCCCGGATACCGGGAAGGTGCGGGACATCGCCTACCAGGTGCGCGACGTGATGCGCCAGAACCCGAATGTCCGCGATCCGCAGCTCGACTGGAACGAGCAGTCGCCTTACCTGAAGCTGGTCGTCGACCAGGACCGCGCCCGTGCGCTCGGGCTGACGCCGCAGGACGTCTCGCAGTCGCTGGCAATGCTGATCTCGGGTGTGCAGGTCACGACCATCCGCGATGGCATCGAGAAGGTCGGCGTCATCGCCCGCGCGGTGCCGTCCGAGCGGCTCGACCTCGCCCATGTCGGCGATCTCACCATCACCTCGCGCAATGGCGTCGCAGTGCCGCTGCAGCAGATCGCCAAGATCGAGTATGCGCATGAGGAGCCGATCCTGTGGCGGCGCAACCGCGACATGGCCATCACCGTGCGGTCCGATGTCGCCGATGGCGTGCAGGCGCCCGATGTGACCAATCAGATCTGGCCGAAGCTGGCTGAGATCCGCGCGCATCTCGAGCCGGCCTACCGGATCGAGGCGGGGGGCGCGTTCGAGGAATCCGCCAAGGGCAATGCCTCGATCTTCGTGCTGTTCCCGCTGATGGTCGCGGTGATGCTGACGCTGCTGATGATTCAGCTGCAGAGCTTCTCGCGGCTGACCCTGGTGTTCCTGACCGCGCCGCTCGGCATCGTCGGGGCTTCGCTCGGGCTCAACGTCGCCAACGCGCCGTTCGGCTTCGTGGCGCTGCTCGGCCTGATCGCGCTGGCCGGCATGATCATGCGCAACACCGTGATCCTGGTCGATCAGATCGAGACCGACGTCAGCCATGGCTTGACCCGCAAGGAGGCGATCATCGAGGCCACCGTGCGGCGCGCGCGTCCGGTGGTGCTGACCGCGCTCGCTGCAATCCTGGCGATGATCCCGCTGTCGCGCTCGGCCTTCTGGGGTCCGATGGCGATCACCATCATGGGCGGCTTGTTTGTTGCAACCTTCCTCACGCTCTTGTACTTGCCAGGGTTGTATGCTCTCTGGTTCCGCAAGAGCCTCGATCAGCGTGGGACGGACGCTCTGACCGATCCTGCGGCGCAGCATGAGCGGCATGCGGAGGTGTCCATTCCGCTTGCCCAGGCTGCTGAATAACTACTGCTGAATAGCTGGAGCCGGGCAGAGGAGAGTGATTGCAGGCATGACGCTGGTTTCCGACCATGTCGAACCCGATACGCGCGAGCGGATTCTCGTGGTGGCGGAGCGACTGTTCCGGCAGATCGGCTACCAGAAAACCACGGTCGCCGACATCGCCAAGGAGCTCCATATGAGCCCGGCGAATGTCTATCGCTTCTTCGACTCGAAGAGGGCGATTCATCAGGGGGTGGCGCGCACTCTGATGGGCCAGGTCGAGCTGGCGGCGGAAGAGATTGCCGCTCGGCCCGGGTCGGCCGTTCCACGTCTTCGTGAACTGCTCGCGACCATCCACCGCATGAACACCGAGCGCTACGTCGGCGATTCCAAGCTGCACGAAATGGTCGCGGTCGCGATGGAGGAGAGCTGGGAGGTCTGCGAGGCGCATATGCTCCTGATCACCCAGATGATTGCCCGGGTGATCGGACAGGGCATGGCTTCCGGCGAATTCCGTTCTGCCGACCTGCAACTTACGGCGATGTGCGCCACGACCGCGATGCTGCGCTTCTTCCACCCGCAGATGATCGCCCAATGCGAACGGAAGCCGGGTCCGACCATCGATCAAATGATCGATTTCGTCCTGGCCGGGCTTGGTTCGAAGGACTCCACGGTCTAGTTTCCCCGGTCATTCCGGGTTCGCCTCTTCGAGGCGCCCGGAATGACGACAATCATTGAAGGGGAAGACAGGCGTGACCGAACAGGATCTGCATTTCTACGAACCGAAGAACGGCCACGGCCTCAAGCACGATCCCTTCAACGCCATCATCGCACCGCGTCCGATCGGCTGGATCTCCTCGCGCGACAAGGATGGCCACGTCAATCTCGCACCTTACAGTTTTTTCAACGGCTTCTGCTATACCCCGCCGATCATTGGCTTTTCGTCGACGAACTGGAAGGACTCCGTCGAGAATATCCAGGACACCGGCGAGTTCGTCTGGAATCTGGCGACCCGCGCGCTCGCGACCCAGATGAATGCGACAGCGGCCCATGTCGCGCGCGACGTCAGCGAGTTCGAGCTCGCAGGCCTCACGCCGACGCCGTGCAAGCTCGTCAGCGTGCCGCGGGTCGGCGAAAGCCCGGTCGCCTTCGAATGCAAACTGACCCAGATCGTCCAGCTGCAAGGCGCCGACGGCAAAAAGGCCAATGCCTGGGTCACGTTCGGTGAGGTCGTCGCGGTTCACATCGAGAAGTCCCTGATCAAGGACGGCGTCTACCAGACGGCGCAGGCGCGCCCGATCGTGCGCGCCGGCCGCCGCGGCGACTATTTCGAAATCCGACCTGACGCCATGTTCGAGATGGTCCGGCCGGATTAGGCGCTGCACTCCTGCAAGAGCGGGCTCGGCGAGGCGCGTCCCGCGTTGCGGAACGCTGTTTTTCGTTGGCGGTCAAATCGGTTGCGCCCACAACCTCGCTCGATTCTGATGTGAAGTGTCACCTGAACCGCCGCGCTTTGCGCTAAACTGGCCTAGTCTTCTGCGTCACAACCGCCGTCATTCCGGGGCAGCCCGTCAGGGCTGAACCCGGAATCTCGAGATTCCGGGTTCGATGCTGTCGCATCGCCCCGGAATGACGGTGGAGCAGGCCATGGCTCGCGCTTGTGACGCTGTAGGATTAAGGAACACTGTCATGAACTCGTTTCGACGCGATTTCATCAGCATGCCGGCCGACATGCGCTGGTTTTCTCAACAACGTGGCAAACGCAGGGTGGCAGGCTGATGGCGCGTGCGGTCTACATCGTCGACGGCAGCCGGACGCCGTTTCTCAAGGCGCGCTCCGGTCCCGGGCCGTTCACGCCGGTCGATCTCGCGGTGCAATGCGGGCGCCCGCTGCTGGCACGCCAGCCCTTCGCACCCGATGCGTTCGACCAGGTGATCCTCGGCTGCGTCAACGTCATCGCGGACGAGATGAATCCAGCCCGCGTTGCGGCGCTCCGCCTCGGCATGGGGGAGCGGATGGTCGCCTTCACCGTGCAGATCAATTGCGGCTCCGGCATGCAGTCGATCGACACCGCTTTTCGCTATATCCGCGAGGGTCACGCCGATCTCATCCTCGCCGGCGGCGCGGAAGCCTTGAGCCATGCGCCCCTGGTGTGGCCACAGCAGGGTGTGCGCTGGTTTGCAGGGCTTGCGGCCGCCAAGACGTTGGTCGCCAAGATTGCCGCAGCCTTGAAGGCGCGGCCAAGCGACTTCAAGCCGATCATCGGGCTCGAGCGCGGGCTCACCGATCCCGTCACCGAGCTCAACATGGGACAGACCGCGGAGAAGGTCGGCCATCTCTTCGGCATCACGCGCGCGCAGTCCGATGAGTATGCCGCCGATAGCCACCGCCGCCTCGCCCGTGCGCAAGCCGAAGGCTGGCTCAAGAGCGAGGTCGAGACCGCGTTCGCGCGCGACGGAAAATTCTACGACCATGACGATGGCGTGCGGCCGGATTCGACCCCGCAGTCGCTGGCAAAGCTGCGTCCGGTGTTCGAGCGGCCCTGGGGCCAGGTCACGGCCGGCAATTCCTCGCAGATTACCGACGGCGCGTCCTGGGTGATCCTGGCGTCGGAAGACGCGGTGGCTAGACACGGGCTGGCGCCGAAGGCGGCCATCCTGGATAGCCAATGGTCGGCGCTTGATCCCTCGATCATGGGGCTCGGTCCCGTGCTGTCGGCCACTGCGCTGTTGAAGCGCAACAATCTCTCTTTGGCCGACGTCGAAACCTGGGAGCTGAACGAGGCCTTTGCGACCCAGGTGTTGGGCTGTCTCGCCGCCTGGCAGGATGAGCGGTTCTGCCGCGAGGTGCTGGGGCTCGATGGCGCGGCCGGCACGATCGATCGTGCCAGGCTCAACGTCGATGGCGGCGCGATCAGCCTCGGCCATCCCGTGGGCACGTCAGGCAACCGGATCGTGCTGCATCTGGTCAACGCGATGAAGCGGCTCGGCACGCGACGGGGCGTCGCGACCGAATGTATCGGCGGTGGGCTCGGTGGCGCCATGCTGATCGAGGCAGTGTGATGATCAAATCGCAAATCATGGATGTGCTCAGCGACCGCGTGCGCGAGCTGGGACCGGTGCCGGAGGCGGCATCTCCGTACACAAATTTCAAGCTGACCCGCGATGACGACGGCATCGCCTGGCTCTTGTTCGACCGTGCCGGTACCAGCGCCAACACCTTGTCAGCCGATGTGCTGGAGGAGTTCGACCATGTCCTGACCGAGCTGGAGACGCATCGGCCGGCCGGGCTCGTCATCCGCTCCGCGAAAGCGTCCGGGTTCATCGCCGGCGCTGACGTCAATGCCTTCCGTGGCGCGAATGACGCGCGCGGGGTTGGCATCGAGATGCTGCGCGCGCATGCGGTGGTCGACCGGCTGGAGGCCTTGCGCATCCCGACAGTGGCCGTGATCCACGGTTTCTGCCTTGGCGGCGGCCTGGAGGTGGCGCTTGCCTGCCAGTCGCGGATCGCCATCGACGATGCGCGGTTCGGCTTTCCCGAGGTGATGCTCGGCCTGCATCCGGGGCTCGGCGGCACCGCGCGCTTCCCGCTGTTGATCAACCCGGCGCAGGCGATGAGCCTGATGCTGACCGGGAAGACCATCGATGCCCGCCGGGCGAAATCGCTCGGTCTTGTCGACGCCGTGACGCAGGAACGGCATGTCCGGGGCGCGGTGAAGGATGCCGTGTTTGGGCGGCTGAAGCGCGCCCAGCCCGGCCTGCTGAACAATCTTCTCAACGCGGCCCCGGCGCGCGGGCTTCTTGCCAATCGCATGCGGCGCGAAGCGGAGAAGACCGCGCCGCGCCAGCACTATCCTGCGCCTTACGCGCTGATCGACCTCTGGGAGCGGCATGGCGGCGACAAGGTCGCGATGCTCAGGGCTGAGCAGACCTCGTTTGCCGAGCTGATGGTGAGCCCGACCGCGCAGAACCTGATCCGCGTGTTCTTCCTGCGCGAGCAGATGAAAAAGAGCGCACGCAGTGGCCATGGGATCGAGCATGTCCATGTGATCGGCGCCGGCGCGATGGGCGGTGACATCGCGGCCTGGTGCGCCAGCCAGGGCCTGCGTGTCACACTCGCTGACATGAAGCCGGAACCGATCGCAGGCGCGCTCAAGCGCGCCGCCGATCTGTTCAAGAAGACCGTCCGAAAGACCACCGAGGTCCGCGATGCGCTCGACCGCCTGATCCCGGACCTGGCGGGCGAGGGCGTCCGCAATGCCGACCTCGTCATCGAAGCGGTGCCGGAGAAGCTCGAGCTGAAGCGGACGCTTTATGCCGCCATTGAGCCGCGGATGAAGCGCGACGCGATCCTCGCCACCAACACGTCGAGCATTCCGCTGCAGGAGTTGCGCGTCGGCCTGCAACGGCCGGAAAACCTCGTGGGCTTGCATTTCTTCAACCCGGTGTCGCGGCTGCAGCTCGTGGAGGTGGTCGCGCACGACGGCACCGACGCCGCTTTGTTCAGCCGCGCGCGCGCCTTTGTCGGCGCCATCGACCGCCTGCCGCTGTCCGTGAAGAGCTCGCCCGGCTTTCTCGTCAATCGCGCGCTGACGCCTTACATGCTCGAGGCGATGGTGCTGCTCGACGAGAAGATCGACCAGGCGGTCATCGACGACGCCGCGCGCAAATTCGGTATGCCGATGGGGCCGGTCGAACTTGCCGACCAGGTCGGGCTCGACATCTGCCTCGACGTCGGTGACATGTTACGGGCGAAATTCGGCGATGCGCTGCCGCCGACCCCCGCCTGGCTGCGCGGGAAAGTGGCAAGAGGCGAGCTCGGTCGCAAGACCGGCAAAGGCTTCTATACCTGGCGAGACGGTAAGCCCGAGCGCATCGCGAGCCAGGTGATAGAGCGAGAACCGTCGCAGGAGATGATTGATCGGCTAATCCTGCCGATCTCGAACGTTTGCGTCGCTGCGCTGCACGAGGGGATTGTGGACAACGCTGATAGCGTGGACGGTGCGATGATTTTCGGCACGGGTTATGCACCGTTTCGCGGTGGCCCCTTGAACTACGCGCGCACGCGCGGCATCGAGGATGTCGTGACCACCTTGCGCAATCTGGCGCAGAAATTCGGCGATCGGTTCACGCCCGATGCCGGCTGGGAGACTTTCAGGTGACAGACGCTTCTGTTCACGCCGCATCGGCGACATCGAGCGAGCCGCGCGGCGATCTCTGCATCCGGACGCTGGCGATGCCGGCCGACACCAACGCCAATGGTGACATTTTCGGCGGCTGGCTGTTGAGCCAGATGGACGTCGGCGGCGGCGTGTTCGCTTCCAAGGTCGCGAAGTCGCGCACGGTTACAGTTGCAATCGAAGCGATGAATTTTCGTAAAGCTGTCTATGTCGGCGATCTGGTCTCGGTCTACGCCAATCTGGTTCGGGTCGGGCGCACCTCGATGACCGTGCATCTCGAAGCCTGGGTGCTCCGTCGCAGGGAAGAGCAGCCGATTCTGGTGACCGACGGCAACTTCACCTACGTCTCGATCGATGATGACGGGCGCCCACAGGCGATCAAGCGCGACGGTGCGCCCATCATGACTTAGGCGAAGCCGATCCACGTGCGTCGTTGTGAGGAGCGTTGTTCCCTCATTCGTGATGTCACAAGTTATTCGCGTTCGAAGTCTGACGTGCCATGATCTGTTAGGAAGGCGGGCGTGCAACGGCACAAGAATAGCGAACGCCGATTTCGGTAGGCAAGAATCACTCGGCAAGAATTGCCGTGTCACGTACGATGATGATCGTAGCCACGCGGTAGTCTGTCCGGGGGCGCGTGTCCTTCGTTAGTCATATTGGGGCATCGCCATTCGGTTGCCGTATTGCCGACGAATAGTTGTGGCGTTAGTGCGATGAGAGCTTGTGGTGCATTAGTCGTGATTTTGTTTCAGGCGGATCGCGCGTGAGAGCCGCAACGCAAAGCTGGGTCCCGCTCGAGGACGCCCGCCGGTGCCGCCGCTAATTGCGGTTCGAGCTTGAGGTCAGCGAATACGTGGCGAGTGCAGTGGGACGGGAGTTAAGACCGGTGGAGTCGAATTATGTCTGATATTAACGATAAGCTGACTTTGGAAGTTCTCAAAAAACTTCAGCAGCGGCTTCATCGTGCCGAGTATAAGATTGATGTCTACGAAATCGAGCTGAGCGCGTTCCGGGAGCAGCAGATCTCGATGCTGCAGGACCTGCATCGGATCTACGAGCTGCTTGGCAAGCACCAGGAAAGCCTGATGCATGGACGCTCTGCGTCCGGTGCGCCGCGCCTGTCGAGCGACGAGACCCGTTGAGTTTTTCCGCAGGTGCGAAATCTTCGTTCGATTGCCGGAGTGGAGACGATCTGCCGCCGAGTTCCGCAGACATCCTGTGATCCGCCGCGCGACGCGATTTTCGGAGTCGTTGCGGACAAGTGATCGGCACGCCAGTCCCGGACAACGGGACGTGACCATCCGGCCTGTTTTTGCCGCGTGACGTGACTGGAACCGCTAGCTTTATGCACCGTTATAGGCCCGGACTGAAGTTCAAGGACGGGGTAATGTCGGACACCTACATCATCGAGGTCGGCGGTCAGGCGGCAGGCATCGTCGTTCGCGACCGCGGTGGCTATCGCTTCTTCGCGGCGTCACATCGTTTCAATCCACTCGAAGGGCAGCTATTCCGCAATGCACGCGAGGCCGAACGCGCGGCGGTGCGGCTCGTTCAGGGTGAACTCAGCGCAGCGGCTTGAAGGTGCTTTGCCTCTCCCCGTGATGAGGAGGCGGATTGCGCCGTAACGATGCGCGTGCGTCGTGGCTCCTGGGATCGTGGGATCGAGTCACGCGCTCTTACATTGACGCTTACGTGAATCCGTCTCACCATGGCAACCCCCACCACGAGGCGTGCCATGGCTGTGCTCTCTCAACGTCAGACCGAGATCCTCAATCTGGCGCGTGCCTCCGGCCGCGTCATGGTCGAAGAGCTCGCCCGCCGTTTCGATGTCTCCGCGCAGACCATCCGCAAGGACCTGAATGATCTCTGCGAGCAGCGGGCACTGACCCGGATTCACGGTGGCGCCATCATTGCCTCGGGCGTCGAGAATCTCGCTTACGAGGCGCGGCGCTTCGTTGCGGCCGAGGAGAAGAAGGCGATCGGCGCCGCGGCCGCGGCGCGGATTCCGAACGGCTGCTCGCTCTTCATCAACATCGGCACCACCACCGAGGAGGTCGCGAGCGCGCTGTCCTCGCACCAGGACCTGCTCGTCATTACCAACAACCTCAACGTCGCGATGCTGCTCTATCGCCACCCGCGCATCGAGGTGATCGTGGCCGGCGGCACGGTGCGCCGCTCGGACGGCGGCGTGGTCGGTTCGACCGCGACGCAGCTGATCGGCCAGTTCAAGGTCGACTACGCCATCATCGGCGCCTCCGCGATCGATGAGGAGGGCGCGCTGCTCGACTTCGACTATCGCGAGGTCCAGGTCGCGCAGGCCATCATCGCCAACGCGCGCAGCGTGATGCTGGTGGCCGATTCCACCAAGCTGCACCGCAGCGCGCCGGTGCGCATCGCTCATATGAGTCAGATCCAGACCTTCGTGACCGACCGGCCGCTGCCGGACGGACTCGCGAACGTCTGCCACAGCCGCGGCATCCAGGTCGATGTCGCGATGCCGGCCTCCGAGCCGGAGGAGGGCGCCGACGCGCCCGAGCAGGCATCGCCGACCATTCTCCGCCGCGCCTGACCGCGGCGCCCGTTTCCGCCACGTTCGCGACAATCCCGTGAAATTGGTTTGCTTTCGCTTTCGTTTGTGTTTAAGTCGCAAACGAAAGTAAAATCGCCGGAGTGAAGGCGATTGTCGGGGGAACGTCGGTTGGAGCGGATTTACGACCTCGCCATTGTCGGAGGCGGCGTCAACGGCTGCGGCATCGCGCGCGATGCGGCAGGGCGCGGAAACTCCGTTTTCTTGTGTGAGATGAACGACTTGGCCAGTGGGACCTCGTCCTGGTCAACCAAGCTCGTGCACGGCGGCTTGCGCTATCTCGAATATTACGAATTTCGTCTGGTCCGCGAGGCGCTGATCGAGCGCGAAATCCTGTGGCGGATCGCACCTCACATCATCAGCCCGTTGCGGTTTGTGTTGCCGCATCACGCGGGCCTGCGGCCAGCGTGGCTGCTGCGGCTCGGGCTCTTCCTCTACGACCATCTCGGCGGTCGCAAGCTGCTCCCGCCGACGCGCTCGGTCGACCTGACAAAGGATGAGGTCGGCAAGCCGCTGATCCGCGCGCGCTATACCCGCGGCTTCGAATATTCGGATTGCTTTGTCGACGATGCCCGCCTCGTCGTGTTGACGGCCCGCGATGCCGCCGATCGTGGCGCCGTGATCCGCACCCGCACGCGCGCCACCGAAATCAGGCAGAGCGCCGGGGTCTGGCAGCTCACCGCAGAAAACACCGAGACCGGCGAGCGCGAAACCATCAAGGCGCGCGCCCTGGTCAATGCCGGCGGTCCCTGGGTCGAAGAGGTGCTCGCGCGCGGCGCCGGCGTCAATGCCAAGGCCAAGGTGCGGCTGGTGCAGGGCTCGCACATCGTGGTTCCCAAGCTGTATGACCACGACCGGGCCTATATCTTCCAGAACGCCGATGGTCGCATCGTCTTTGCGATTCCCTATCAGCAGGATTTCACGCTGATCGGCACCACCGATCGCGACTATCAGGGCGATCCGGCCAAGGTGAAGGCGACCGACGAGGAGATCAGCTATCTCTGCGCCGCGGTCGGCGAATACCTTGCCAAGAAGGTCACGCCCCAAGTCGTGGTCTGGACCTATTCCGGCGTGCGACCGCTGTATGATGACGGTGCGTCCGAGGCCAAGGCCGCAACGCGCGACTATGTGTTCGAACTTGATACGCCGGGGGGGCTGCCGCTGCTGTCGATCTATGGCGGCAAGATCACCACCTATCGGCGGCTCTCGGAAGAGGCGCTGGAGCGCCTGTCGCCCTACCTGAACGGCGGCAAGGCGAAAGAGGGCTGGACCGGCCAGGCGCCGCTACCCGGTGGCGACATGGCGGTCGCTGCGGTCTCGTCCCTGATTGCGCAACTGCGCAAGACCTATCCGTTCCTCACCGAGGTACATGCGCGCCGGCTTGCTCATGCCTATGGAACGCGCGCTGCCAAAATGCTCGGCAATGCCGCGACATCAGCTGATCTCGGCCAGGATTTCGGTGCGAGCTTGACGGAGCGCGAAGTCAGGTACCTGATGGCGGAAGAGTGGGCGTGTACAGCCGAGGACATCGTGTGGCGTCGATCGAAGCTTGGTTTGCGGCTGTCTGCGCGAGAGGTCGCCGTGCTTGACGACTGGATCGCGGCCAACCGCGCCTCTGTGGTGGCGCCCGCGCGCGAGGCGGGAGGACGCGCATGAGCGTCGTGCTCGACCATGTGACGCGCGTCGTGGACGGCATTCCGACCATCCGCGACGTGTCGCTGACCTTCCAGCGCGGCACGTTGAGCGTGCTGCTCGGGCCGACCCTGTCGGGCAAGACCTCGATCATGCGTCTGCTCGCCGGGCTGGACAAACCGACCACCGGCCGCGTGGTGGTCGACGGCAAGGATGTCACCGGCGCCGACGTGCGGCAGCGCTCGGTCGCCATGGTGTATCAGCAGTTCATCAACTATCCCTCGCTGACCGTCTACGAGAATATCGCTTCGCCCCTGCGGGTGCAGGGCAAGCCGCGCGACGTCATCGAGAAGCGTGTCGCCGAGGCGGCAAAGCTGCTGCGGCTCGAGCCTTTTCTGCAACGCACGCCGCTGCAGCTCTCCGGCGGCCAACAGCAGCGCACCGCGATCGCGCGCGCATTGGTGAAAGGCGCCGATCTCGTGCTGCTCGACGAGCCGCTCGCCAATCTCGACTACAAGCTGCGCGAGGAATTGCGCGCGGAGCTGCCGCGCATCTTCGAGGCCTCGGGCGCGATCTTCGTCTATGCGACCACGGAGCCATCGGAGGCGCTGCTGCTCGGCGGCCGCACCGTCTGCATGTGGGAGGGCAAGGCGCTGCAGGCTGGTGACACCGCGATCGTCTATCGGCGGCCCGAGACGTTGCGCGTCGGCCAGGTGTTTTCCGACCCGCCGATGAATACTGTCGGCATCGAGAAGCGCGGCGGCAACGTGCATTATGCCGATAGCGTCACGGCGCCGGCCACCGGGCTCTATGCCGGGCTTGCCGACGGCGACTACCGCGTCGGCTTCCGGCCGCATCAGCTCGGGCTCGCCAGGCCCGGCGTAAGCCAAAGCGGGCACGCATTCGCTGCAACCGTCGAGGTCACGGAGATCACGGGCTCGGAAAGCTTCGTGCATCTGGCGCGTGATGAGGCGAACTGGGTCGCCGTGCTGCACGGCGTCCATGAGTATGAACCGGGTGAGGTGCTGGACGCTGTGCTCGATCCCGCCAATGTCTTCGTCTTCGATGCCGCCGACCGGCTGGTCGCGGCGCCGGCAAGCTGAGGGAGATGCCGCATGGCCCGCATTGACCTCGTCGATCTCGCTCATTCCTACGGTGGCAACGGCACCGACGTCGAAAGCTATGCGCTGAAGCCGGTGACGATGACCTGGCGGCAGGGCGGCGCCTATGCGCTGCTTGGCCCTTCCGGCTGTGGCAAGACCACGCTGCTCAATCTGATCTCCGGCATCCTCACGCCATCGCGTGGCAAGATCCTGTTCGACGGCCAGGACATCACCCATCTCACCACGCAAAAGCGCAACATCGCGCAGGTGTTCCAGTTTCCGGTGATCTACGACACCATGACGGTCGGGCAGAACCTTGCCTTTCCGCTGAAGAACCGCGGCGTGCCGCGGTCCGAGATCGACAAGCGCGTCGCCGAGATCGCACGGCTGTTGGACCTGACCCAGGACCTCGACCGCAAGGCGACGCGGCTTACCGCGGATGCCAAGCAGAAGATCTCGCTGGGGCGCGGCCTGGTCCGCTCCGATGTGGCGGCGGTGCTGTTCGACGAGCCGCTGACGGTGATCGATCCCGAGCTGAAATGGCAGCTGCGCTCGAAATTGAAGGCGCTGCATCGCGAGCTCGACCTCACCATGATCTATGTCACCCATGACCAGACCGAGGCGCTGACCTTCGCCGACACCGTCGTGGTGATGCATGACGGGCGGGTGGTGCAGAGCGGCGCGCCGGCCGACCTGTTCGAGAAGCCCGCGCATACTTTCGTGGGCTATTTCATCGGCTCGCCCGGCATGAACATCATGGCTGCCGAGGTCAGGGGACGCGAAGCGCGCATCGACGGCCATACGCTGAGCCTGTCGCGCAGCTATGACGCGCTGCCGTCGGGAGCCAGGATCGAGATCGGTGTGCGTCCCGAATTCGTCGACGTCGCCGAGCCCGGGCCCGGGCTGCTCGCCGCCAATGTCGAACGGATCGATGATCTCGGCCGCATCCGCTTTGCGCGGGTGCGGGTCGGGGACGTGAAATTCGCTGCGCGCGTGCCGGCCGGCTTCGCGCCCTCGGGATCGTCCGTGGGGCTGAAGTTCGACCCGTCGCACGTCCATGTCTATGCCGACAGCCATCTGGTCGAGGGAGCCGCCTGATGGAGAAGACCATCAACAACAAGGCCTGGTTCCTGGTGCTGCCGGTGTTTCTGCTGGTGGCGTTCTCCGCCATCATCCCGCTGATGACGGTGGTGAACTATTCGCTGCAGGACACCTTCGGCAACAACCAGTTCTTCTGGAACGGCGTCGGCTGGTTCAAGGAGCTGCTCGATCCATCGACCGATCTCGGCGGCCGCTTCCTGGCCTCGCTGTGGCGCAACCTGATCTTCTCCGCGGTGATTCTGGCAATCGAGGTGCCGCTCGGCATCGTGGTGGCGCTGTCGATGCCGCGCTCGGGCTGGACGGTCGCGCTGTGCCTCGTGGTGCTGGCCCTGCCGCTCTTGATCCCGTGGAACGTCGTCGGCACCATCTGGCAGATCTTCGGACGCCCGGACATTGGCCTGCTCGGGTACGTGCTGAATCGGATCGGCATCGACTACAATTACGTCTCCAATGAGTTCGACGCCTGGATGACCGTCATCGTGATGGATGTCTGGCACTGGACCAGCCTGGTGGCGCTGCTCTGCTATGCCGGCCTGAAGTCGATACCGGATGCCTATTATCAGGCGGCCCAGATCGACGGCGCCTCGCGCTGGGCGGTGTTCACCGCGATCCAGCTGCCGAAGATGCACCGGGTGCTGCTGATCGCCGTGCTGCTCCGCTTCATGGACAGCTTCATGATCTACACCGAGCCGTTCGTGGTCACCGGCGGCGGGCCCGGCAATTCCACCACATTCATCTCGATCGAACTGGTCAAGATCGCGCTCGGTCAGTTCGACCTCGGCAAGGCCGCGGCGCTGTCGCTGGTCTACAACCTGATCATCCTGATCGTCTGCTGGGTGTTCTACACCATCATGACCAATGCCGGCGCCGAGCGCCGGCCGGCGAAGAAGTGAGGCGCGCGATGCATTCGATCCCGGGCCGCCGCATCATCATGACGGTCTTTCTGGTCTTCCTGCTGTTGCCGATCTACTGGCTCGTCAACATGAGCTTCAAGACCAACACCGAAATCGTCTCGACCATGACCTTGTGGCCGCACCAGCCGACGGCCGCGAACTACATGCGCATCTTCACCGATGAGAGCTGGTATTCCGGCTATATCAATTCGCTGAAATACGTTATCATCAACACCGTGATCTCGATTGCGGTGGCGCTGCCGGCGGCCTACGCTTTCGCGCGCTACCGTTTCCTCGGCGACAAGCATCTGTTCTTCTGGCTGCTGTCGAACCGCATGGCTCCGGCCGCGGTCTACGCGCTGCCGTTCTTCAACCTGTATTCGGCGATCGGGCTGTTCGATACGCCCTGGGCGGTGGCGCTGGCGCACTGCATCTTCAACGTGCCGCTGGCGGTCTGGATCCTCGAAGGCTTCGTCTCCTCGGTGCCGCGCGAGATCGACGAAACCGCCTTCCTCGACGGCTATTCCTTCCCGCGCTTCTTCATCAAGATCCTGGTGCCGCTGATCGCAAGCGGTATCGGTGTCGCCGCGTTCTTCTGCTTCATGTTCTCCTGGGTCGAATTGTTGCTCGCGCGGACGCTCACGGCGACGGAGGCCAAGCCGATCTCGGCCATCATGACCCGCACGGTCTCGGCCGCCGGCATGGATTGGGGTCTGCTTGCGGCCGCCGGGGTGCTCACCATCATCCCCGGCGCGCTCGTGATCTGGTTCGTCCGCAACTACATCGCGCGCGGCTTCGCGCTGGGACGGGTGTGATGATGAGGCAAACGGACAGCCGCGGACTCGGTGCGCTCCCTCCCCCGCAAGGGGGAGGGGGGCGCACCGCCCTCGAAGTGACGGATCGCGCATCATCCATCATCTCGCGCGCGTGGAGGCACTGAAACCATGGACAGCATTGCATGGATGGCCTGGACGCTGCCGACCGCGATTTTCTTCGTCGCGCTTGCCTGCACGCTGGCCGTGATGACGTGGCTTGCTGCGGCCTATCCGGAAGCCGAGCGCATCGGGATCCTGCGTATCCCGACCACGCGCGGTGACCGCCTGTTCATTTCGCTGATTTTAGCTGCCGTCATCCACCTAGCGTGGATTGGCCTGATTGGCACCGACACTATTACGACCTTGCCGATCGGCGAGGAAGGATTCGATATTTCGAGCCTGTGGCTCGCAACCGTGGTTTCGCTTGTCTCAGCCGTTGTGATCTTTCGCACCGTCTGAGCAACGAAAACGAGCAGATCCGGGGGGAACCCGGGCCTGAGAAAAGTCTGTCGCTGCAACGGAGGAACACCATGCGACATCTGCCGGTAAGGAAGGGGCCTGCGACGAGGGCAAGGGCCTTTATGATGACGAGTGCGTTCGCACTGATGGCAGTATCTGCCACGGTCAGCGCGCCGGCGTTCGCCGACGAGGCGGCCGCCAAGAAATGGATCGATTCCGAATTCCAGCCGTCCACGCTCTCCAAGGACGACCAGATGAAGGAGATGGATTGGTTCATCAAGGCCGCTCAGCCCTACAAGGGCATGGAGATCAACATCGTCTCCGAAACCCTGACGGTCCATGAATATGAATCCAAGACGCTGGCCAAGGCGTTCGAGGAGATCACCGGCATCAAGGTCAAGCACGACATCATCCAGGAAGGTGACGTCGTCGAGAAGATCCAGACCCAGATGCAGTCCGGCAAGAACGTCTATGACGGCTGGATCAACGATTCCGACTTCATCGGCACCCATTTCCGTTACGGCCAGGCGGTCGACCTGACGGACTGGATGGCGAAGGATGCCAAGGACGTCACCGATCCCTATCTCGACGTCGACGATTTCATCGGCAAGTCGTTCACGACCGCGCCGAACGGCCATCTCTATCAGCTGCCGGACCAGCAGTTCGCCAACCTCTATTGGTTCCGCTACGACTGGTTCACCAACCCCGACTACAAGGCCAAGTTCAAGGCCAAGTATGGCTACGAGCTCGGCGTGCCCGTGAACTGGTCGGCCTATGAGGACATCGCTGATTTCTTCACCAACGACATCAAGGAGATCAACGGCGTCAAGGTCTATGGCCACATGGACTATGGCAAGAAGGATCCCTCGCTCGGCTGGCGTTTCACCGACGCCTGGCTGTCGATGGCCGGCAACGGCGACAAGGGTATCCCGAACGGCCTGCCGGTCGACGAATGGGGCATCCGCATGGAAGGCTGCCGTCCGGTCGGCTCGTCGGTCGAGCGCGGCGGTGACGTCAACGGTCCGGCGGCGGTCTACTCGATCGTCAAATATCTCGACTGGCTGAAGAAGTATGCTCCGCCGCAGGCACAGGGCATGACCTTCTCCGAGTCGGGTCCGGTGCCGTCGCAGGGCAACATTGCCCAGCAGATCTTCTGGTACACCGCCTTCACCGCCGACATGGTGAAGCCGGGCCTTGCGGTCATGAACGCCGACGGCACGCCGAAGTGGCGCATGGCTCCCTCGCCGCATGGCTCGTACTGGAAGGACGGCATGAAGCTCGGCTACCAGGACGTCGGTTCGCTGACGCTTCTGAAGTCGACCCCGGTCGATCGCCGCAAGGCGGCCTGGCTGTATCAGCAGTTCATCGTTTCCAAGACGGTGAGCTTGAAGAAGAGCCACGTCGGTCTCACCTTCATCCGTGAATCCGACATCTGGGACAAGTCGTTCACCGAGCGTGCGCCGAAGCTCGGCGGCCTGATCGAGTTCTACCGCTCGCCCGCGCGCGTGCAGTGGACCCCGACCGGCAACAACGTGCCTGACTATCCGAAGCTCGCGCAGCTGTGGTGGCAGAACATCGGCGATGCGGCCTCGGGCGCGAAGACACCGCAACAGGCGATGGACTCGCTCGCGGCGGCCCAGGACTCGGTGCTGGAGCGTCTGGAGAAGTCCAAGGTGCAGGGCGACTGCGGTCCGAAGCTCAACAAGAAGGAAACCGCCGAGTACTGGTTCAACAAGTCGGCGAAGGACGGCAACATCGCGCCACAGCGCAAGCTTGCCAACGAGAAGCCGAAGGGCGAGACCATCGACTACGACACGCTGATCAAGTCGTGGCCGGCGTCGCCCCCGAAGCGTGCGGAAGCGAAGTGAGCCACAACGATCGTCGTCGCCCGGCTTGACCGGGCGACCCAGTACGCCACAGCGGTCGTGGTGACCGCTGACGTCCCGGAACACTGGATGCCCCGCCTGCGCGGGGCATGACGGCGGAGTAAAAAACGAAAGGCCGGGAGCGATCCCGGCCTTTTGCATTTTGGCTCTGGTTGATTAACCTGAGGCTGTTTCAATTCCTCATCCAGAGGAGCTTGCGTCAGCGAGCGTCTCGAAGGTGAGGCCGAGCAAGCAACCCCACGGGCCTCATCATGGTTCGACACGGCGCATGTGCGCCTCACCATGCGGAACCAAGACCGGAGCACGCGAGTCCACGATGCGCATGACCTTCCGTTGCGATCCCGCGCTGGAGCCGCATCTGCCGCGGCCGGTGCCGGCGCGCGCGATGCTGCCGGACTGGCTGCGGCGGATGCCGGCGTCGGCGCATTCCAACCTGCATGGCCGCGACATCCGCACCGTCAAGCAGTGTCCGCCTTTCGTCGACGCGATGGCGCATGGCGTGATGATCCTCTTGCCTTGCGACGTCGAAGTCGAGCGCGGCGCCTTCTCGTGGGATTGGGACATCCCGGCGCCCGCGACCGAGGGCCATCCTCGCGCGCCGCTGAGCTTTCATGTCGCCGCGCAATTTGCCGGCGCTCCGTTCGCGCAAGGCGAGCAGGCCGCGATCAAGTTCAACAGTTTCTGGACCATCGAATGTCCTAACGGTTGGTCGCTATTTGCGACCCATCCGGTCAATCGCGACGATCTGCCGTTTCGCACGGTGACCGGCCTCGTCGATGCGGATCGTTTCCATGACGGCGGCATCAATTTCCCGGCACTGTGGACGGCGCCCGATTTTTGCGGGACGGTGCCGAAGGGGACGCCGGTGGCGCAATGTTTTCCGGTGCCGCGCGAGACGCTGGAGCTTGTGTTCGAGCCGTTCGATGCGGCGCATGAGACCGCTTATTCCAAGACGGTCGCCGAGGTGCTGGCCGCGCCGAACGTCTATCGCAAACAGTTTCGCGCCCGGCGCGGCCGGCTAACGCGTTAAGGCAAGCCGCAGCGCGGCTTCGTCGAGCCAGAGCCGGCCGTGCGAGGCGGAGGTCAGTGCCATCGCGATCGATCCTAACATCTCGGGCCGCAGCCGGTAGGCTTCGCTGTAGGACTGCATCGCCGCCTCCGGATCGCCGCTCTCCTGCAGCGCGATGCCGAGGTTGAGCGCAGCCTCGGCATGGTCGGGCTTGAGCGCGAGCGCCTTCCTGTAGGCCGCCACTGCTGCGATGTGATCGCGCTGATCCTGTCGCACCAGGCCGAGGTCGAACCAGGCCGACGCGGGGGCGTCAGCCGATGTTGCTCGCTCCAGATAAGAGGCCGCGCCGGCGAGATCGCCATCCTCGAACGCGAGCCGGCCAAGCCGCGCGGCGGCCTCGCCAGAATCAGGAACGGCCTTGAGGATCGCCTGCCAGGTCTCGCGAGCCGGAGCCCGATGCCCGGCCTGGTCGAGAATGCGCGCCTTCTCCACCAACGTATCGCGCTGCGGCGCCAGCGCCAGCGCGCGGTCGACATGGCCGAGCGCAGCGGCAAAATCCTTGCCCGCGCGGGCGATGCGCGCCGCGAGCAGCTGCGCGGCGGCGTTGTCGGGGCGCCTGGCCAGGCTTGCCGCGATATGGACGCGGGCGGTGGCCACGTCGTGACGCGAGAACAGCACCGCGGCCAGCAGATGGCTCAGCATCGGCTCGCCGGGGCTGCGCTTCAGCTCCTGCTCGCAGAGCCGGCGCGCCTCATCGATGCGTCCGGCATTGAAGCTGGCTGCGGCGCGGCGCACGGTGTCCTCAGGCGTCGATGTCATCAGGCGACGTTATCGCGTTCCGTCGCGCAACGGAATTGCTCGGACGCCATCGGTCGTGCAGCCCCGTGATGACGTTTGTCCCGGCCGTTTCGGGAATTTTTCCCGGCGTCCCTTGGATATTTTCTGCCGACGATCGCCTTGAAGTGGGCGGCAACCGGACGCACTCTCATACCCGCAAAACGACAAAACAACAGCGCGAGCCCGCCGGAGTCCCGCTTCCGCGTCGACATGGCATCGCCTGGGGAGGACAACATGGTGCAACCGCAGCTCGATACGCTGCCCGCGGCGCTGTCGCCCTGGAGCATGTTCGTGCAGGCCGATGTCGTCGTGAAGGCGGTCATGATCGGACTGGCGCTGGCGTCGGTTGCGACATGGACCGTGCTGGTGGTCAAGCTGATCCAGCTGCGCAGCGTGCGCGGTGACGCGCGGCGCGCGCTGTCGATCGTCATGGCGGCGCGCTCGCTGATGGATGCCATCCGCCAGCTCGGCGAGCAGAACAGCGTCACCGGCCGTCTTCTTAGCGTTGCCGATGATGAGATCGAGAAGTCGCGCGGCCTGCCGGCCGACGGCATCAAGGAGCGCGTCAGCTGGCAGTTCGAGCGGATCGAGGCGGCGGCCGTGCAGCGCATCGGGCGCGGCATCGGCCTCCTCGCCACGGTCGGTGCTGTCGCGCCCTTCGTCGGGCTGTTCGGCACCGTCTGGGGCATCATGAACAGCTTTATCGGCATCTCCCAGGCCCATACGACCAACCTCGCGGTGGTGGCGCCGGGCATCGCGGAGGCGCTGCTCGCCACCGCGTTCGGCCTTGCCGCCGCGATTCCCGCCGTCGTGATCTACAATGTCTTCGCCCGCGCCACCGGCACCTATCGCGCGGTGCTGGCGGATTCCTCGGTCGCGATCATGCGCTTGCTGAGCCGCGATCTCGACCGCGCGGCGATGCCGATCGAGACCAGGCGCACCTTGCGCGCCGCGGATGCGCCGACGCTGTCGATCGCCGACAGCGCGGAGTAGGGCCATGGCGATCCGGCTTGCCAAGCGCGACGATGAGTTCGCGGAGACGCATGAGATCAACGTGACGCCGTTCATCGACGTCATGCTGGTGCTGCTGATCATCTTCATGGTGGCAGCGCCGCTTGCGACGGTCGATATTCCCGTCAACCTGCCCTCGGCCTCGGTCGAGCCTGCGCCACGCCCCGACAAGCCGATCTTCGTCACCTTCAAGGCCGACCACTCGCTCGCGGTCGACGACAATACGGCCGCTCGCGACGACCTTCCCGCCGCGCTTGATGCCGCGACCGGCGGCGATCGCAGCCAGCGGGTGCTGCTGCGGGCCGATCAGGCGCTGTCCTATGGCGAGGTGATGGATGTGATGAACCTGCTGCGCAACGCGGGTTATACGAAGGTTGCGCTCGTTGCCTTGGAAAACCGGAGCACGCCGTGAGCGTACTGACGCTCGATCCGTTCGATCGGGAGCAGGGCCGCGACGCTGCGCTGTGGACGGTGGCTGCACTCGTCGTCGCTGCGCTTCATGTCGGAATCGCCGTGGCCTACTTGCTGCTTCGGCCAGCGCCGGAGGGACGTGCGGAGGCGCCTGCCATCGACGTCGCGTTCATGCCGGCGGTCGCCCCGCCGGCGCCGGCCGCGCCGGAGGCCCTGCCGGCCACGCCGATACCGCCGGTCGAACAGTCGATGCTCGAGCCGCCGCGGGACGAGCCGGCCCCAGCTGAGCCGGCGGCCACGCCGGAGGCCGTCACCGCGCCAACGCCACTGCAGCCCCAGCCGGAGAAGGTCGAGCCGCAGCCTGAGCCGCCGATCGCGCTGACCACGCCGGAGCCGCCGCGCGCGGATGATGCGATTGTCGCGCCGCCTCCATCTCCGCCACCCAAGCCGGTCGAAGCCAAGCCGGAGACTCACAAGCCCGTGCCGGCCCACGAGCAGGTGCGGCGCAAGGAGGACGAGGCGCGCGAGAAAACGGCGCACAGGGTGGCGCCACCGAAGCCCGCGGCTGCGGCGAGCCGGCCGATGCGGATGGCTTCGGCGCCCAATCCCGGCGCGGAGAGCGAAGGCGCGCGGGCAGGGCAGGCCTCCTGGAATCGCGAAGTGGAGGCGCGACTGGCCCGGGCAGCGGCTTATCCCGCAGATGGCGGCGGAGCGAGCGGGACGGCGATGGTCAGCGTCGCGATCGATCGTAACGGCAGGTTGCGGTCGCACCGGCTCGCGCGCAGCTCGGGGGCACAAGCTCTGGATCGCGCGGCCATGTCCATCGTCGAGCGCGCCCAGCCTTATCCGCCGTTTCCGCCTGCGATGACCCAAAGCCAGGTGACCCTGAACGTTCCGCTGCATCTGCGGCCGCGCTGAGCGCGGCCGGAACGCGCAAACAACACCCCGGGAAAATCTCCTGCTCGCATTGAGAATAATGCTTGTTGCGGCCGCCCGGTCGGCTCACTCACAATGTCGCCCTGTGTATCGTTTCGTTCGACCGAGGGCGGGCCGGCCGGTTGTTGCGACCGACAGTCAGGGACAAAAAGAGGTCGAAGCGATGGGGGACGTCTTGACCAAGTTCAAAGCGCTGAAGCGCGCGCTGCTCTTGACCTGTGCGATGCTGCCGGGGGCCGCATTTGCGCAGGAGACCTTGCACACCATTGAAGTGGTCGGCGTTGCGCCGGTGCCGGGGGGAGGAGAGATCGACAAGGAAAAGATCCCGTCCAACGTCCAGACCATCGACGCGGCCGCGCTCGATCATTCCAGGGCGCCGACGCTATTGGACGGCATGGTGCAGTCCTTGCCGGGCGTCTCGCTGAGCGACCAGACCGGCAACGCGTTCCAGCGCAATCTCGATTACCGCGGCTTCACCGCCTCGCCGGTGCCGGGCACCCCGCAGGGCATCGCCGTGTATCAGAACGGCACCCGCATCAACGAAGCCTTCGGCGACGTCGTCAACTGGGACCTGCTCCCTGAAGTCGCGATCGCACGCATGACCTTGATGCCGAACAATCCGCTGTTCGGCCTCAACGCGACCGGCGGCGCGCTGTCGATCGAGATGAAGAACGGCTTCACCTATCACGGCACCGAGGCGCAGCTGTCCGGCGGCTCGTTCGGGCGTATCTCGGGCAGCGCGCAATCGGGCTATCAGGACGGAAATTTCTCGGCCTATGTCGCTGCCGACAGCACCTATGACCGCGGCTGGCGCGATTATTCGTCGTCCTCGCAGGTCCGTCGCATGTATGTCGATCTCGGCGCGCGCGGCGATCAGACCGAATTCCACGTCTCCTTCACCGGGGCCGACAACAAGCTCGGCGGGGTCGTCGCCACGCCGATCGAGATGCTGAACCAGCGCTGGTCCAGCGTCTACACCTGGCCGCAGACCACGCATCTGCAGCTCGCTTTTCTGCAGGCCAATGCGAAGTGGACGCCGACGGACACCTTGACCGTGCAGGCGAACGGCTATTTCCGTGCCTATCGCGCATTCCATTTCGACGGCAACGGCACCGATGCCCAGGCCTGCGACGCAGGTGGCGCACTCGACGGACAGCTCTGCATCGGGGACGGCGCCACCCCGATCAATCAGAACATGGCCGTTCTCAATACGCTGGCGGCCAATTCTGCGCTGGGCGAGATCGACCGCAACTGGACCCGCTCGAACAGCTATGGCGGCTCGCTGCAGGCGACATCGACCAATCAGCTGTTCGATCATGACAATCATTTCGTCGTCGGTACCAGCCTCGATCACGGCCGGTCGAATTTCCAGGCCAATTCCGAGCTCGGCACGATCGATCAGAACTTCTTCGTGACCGGCACGGGGATCACCATCGATCAGCCTTTGGCCGACCTCACGCCCGTCAACCTCACCGCCAAGAACACCTATCTCGGCTTCTACGCGACCGACACCTTCGATATCACCTCACAACTGTCGTTCACCGCCGGCGGTCGCTTCAACTGGGCCCAGATCAATCTGCAGGACGAGACCGGCCTCAATGCGCTATTGACCAGCAAGAACAATTTCCAGCGCTTCAATCCGGTGGTCGGGTTGACCTACAAGGTCACGCCCAACATGACCGCCTATGCCGGCTATTCCGAAGCCAACCGCGCGCCGACGCCACTCGAGCTCGGATGTTCCGATCCCGTCCGTCCCTGTCAGGTCGACAACTTCCTGATCGCCGATCCGCCGCTGAAGCAGGTGGTGTCGCACACGATCGAGGGCGGCCTGCGCGGCGAGTGGTCGGGCGGCGCAGCTTCAGTCGAGCCGCTGCCGCGCAAGGCGCCGGCGAAGGCGGCGGACAATGGTTGGCGGCTGCGCTGGGGAGTCAGCCTGTTCCGCACCGAGAACAGCGACGACATCATCAACATCGCAAGCCTCGTGGTTCCGAACCACGGCTACTTCCAGAATGCCGGCACCACCCTGCGCCAGGGCGTCGAGGCCAAGGTCGATCTGTCCTGGGATCGCTGGACCGCTTACGCCAACTACACCTTCGTCGACGCGACGTTCCGGAGCACGTTCAACGTCAACGATCCCAATCTGCAGACGACAGTCACCGTCACGCCCGGCAATCACATCCCGCTGGTCCCGGCGCATCGCCTGAAGCTCGGTGCGGAATATGCTGTCACCGATACCTGGAAGCTCGGCGCCGACATCAACTATGTCGGCAGCCAGTATCTGCTGCGCGACGATTCCAATGTTTATCCCAAGGTGCCGGCCTATTGGGTCGTGAACCTGCATACTTCCTACCAGGTGACGAAGAACGTCGAAGTGTTCGGGTTGGTGCAGAACCTGTTCAACAATCACTATTACTCGGCGGGCACCGTCTTCAATCCGGCCGGGTTCAACAACTCGACCCCGGGCGGGGCGAACCTGATGACCTTCAACGACCCCCGCAGCATGCTGCCCGGTGCGCCGCTCGCAGTCTATGCCGGCATCAAGGCGACGTTCTGAGTGCGCGCGATGTCATCGCGCCTCGGGTGAAAGATCGTGAGCGCAATGGCAAGAAAAGCCGGGAGCGATCCCGGCCTTTATTGTGGAGCCGCCATTCATTGTGGTCTGTCATTCCGGGGCGATGCGTAGCATCGAGCCCGGAATCCATAACCACCGCTGCGGAGTATGGATTCCGGGCTCGCCGCTGTCGCGGCGCCCCCGGAATGACTCTGTGAGAGGGGAGGCGCGACTATTCCGCCGCCTCCTTCAGCGTCGGATAATCGACATAGCCCTTGGCGCTGCCGCCATAGAAGGTGTTCTTGTCAAAATCGTTGAGCGGCGCCCCTCGCTTCAGCCGCTCGACCAGATCGGGGTTGGAGATGAACAGCTTGCCGAACGCGATCAGGTCGGCCGCATCGGCGTCCAGCACCTTGTTGGCGAGCGCGAGGTCATAGCCGTTATTGGCCATGTAGGCGCCTTTGAAGCGCTTGCGCAGCGAGGCGTAGTCGAACGGCGCGATGTCGCGCGGACCACCGGTCGCCCCCTCGATGACGTGGAGATAGACCAGGTTCAGCGCGTTGAGCTGGTCGACGATGTAATCGAACAGCGGTTGCGGATTGGAATCGGAGACGTCGTTGGCAGGTGTCACCGGCGAGATGCGGATGCCCGTCTTCTCAGGCCCGATTGCGTCCGCCACGACCTTGGAGACTTCCAGCATCAGCCTGGCGCGGTTCTCGATCGAGCCGCCATAGGCGTCGGTGCGCTTGTTGGTGCCATCCTTGGCGAACTGGTCGAGCAGATAGCCGTTGGCGCCATGGATTTCGACGCCGTCGAAACCGGCCTCGATCGCATTCAGCGCCGCCTGCTTGTAGCTCTCGATGATCCCTGGAATTTCCGACAATTCGAGCGCGCGCGGCGCGGAGACGTCGGTGAAGGCGCCGCCAACGAAGGTCTTGGTCTTGGCTTGGATCGCCGAGGGCGCGACCGGCGCGCCGCCGTTCGGCTGCAGCGAGACATGCGAGATGCGGCCGACGTGCCAGAGCTGGATGAAGATGCGGCCGCCATTGGCATGCACGCGGTCGGTGACCTTGCGCCAGCCTTCGACCTGCGCCTTGGAATAGATGCCGGGGGTGTCCTGGTATCCCTGGCCCTGCTGCGAGATCTGGCTGGCTTCGGTGATCAGGAGGCCGGCGGAGGCGCGTTGGCCATAATATTCGGCGGCCAGTGGACCCGGCACCATGCCGTCGACGGCGCGGTTGCGGGTCAAGGGCGCCATCACCGCGCGGTTTGCCAACGTGATCGGGCCAAGCTTGAAAGGCTCAAACAATTTCGACGTGCTCATGTGATCTTTCCGGATGATGGTCTGTGAAGGACAATTGTGCGCTGCCGCGAAAGTCGCAATCGGGGCAGCCATTCGCACTGCGCAGAGGAGGGCCGCGATCGGCAGGCGCGGCCGGCTGCATCGGTCAGGCCATGCCCAGGAAGTCCCGCTTGCCGATCTCGATGCCATTGTGGCGCAGGATCCCGTGCGCGATCGCGGCATGGAAATAAAAATTTGGAAACGAGATGCGGTTGACGAAGTCCTGGCCCTTCAGTGTCGTGGTCGCGTTCGGCCCGCTTGGGAAGATGACGTCCTTGGTGTCACCACCCTCGAATTGGGCCGGCTTGAAGGTCTTCAGATAATCGATGGTCTTTGTCAGGCGCTGCTGCAGCTCCGCGAAGCTGGTTTCGGTGTCCGGGGTGCTCGGGACGCCGCTATGGGAGAGCCGTGCGCAGCCCTTGGCGGCGAAATCGCAGGCGAGCTGGATCTGCTTGGTGAACGGCAGCATGTCCGGGTAGAGCCGCGCGTTCAGCAGCACCCCCGGCTGGATTTTCCTGGCCTCGCAATGGGCTTCGGCCTTGGCAAGCAGGCCAGTGAGGCTGGTGAGGATCTGGAGATAGGCGGGAACGGTCGAATCGTAAAAGGACATGTGATGCTCTCGTGAAAGGGAGACGTCGCAACGATGCGCGCCTCCGAGATGGGGTGGCACCCAAGATAATGCAACTGCATCTTTCTCTGATTTTGCGGCCCGACGCGCGATTCCCAGCGTCGCCCGCAGGGTGACCAGAACGACTTGCCCGCGGAGCACGTGTGACATCATCGCATGATCGGTCGACATGCGAGGCCAGCGGCTCGCGCTGTGACACCGATATGCACGGCACATGTCAGCTTGTCGAACCGCCAGCGCGGCGATATCGTCCGGCGCACTCCTACCAGAAAAACCAAGGTCCGCAGTCTGAAGTGCGGCCAATGAGGGAGAGGAAACTCATGACGTCCGGCATCCGGATTCTGGCTGTTTGCGCTATCGGTAGCGCAATGTTCGCGGGCTCGGCGTTCGCCGACACCAGCGGAAAGAAGATTGCGTTCTCAAACAACTATGCCGGCAATTCCTGGCGCCAGGCGATGCTCAAGAGCTATGACATCGTCACCAAGAAGGCAGTCGCCGACAAGGTCGTCGCCTCGGCCGATGTCTTCACCACCGCCGACAAGGACGTGCCGACCCAGGCGGCGCAGATTCAAAATCTCATCCTGCAGGGATATGACGCGATCGTCATCAATGCGTCTTCGCCGGATGCCCTGAACGGCGCCGTCAAGCAGGCCTGCGATGCCGGCATCGTGGTCGTATCGTTCGACGGCATCGTCACCGAACCTTGCGCCTACCGGGTCGTCGTCGATTTCAAGGCGATGGGGACGCAGGAAGTCACGGAGATGGCCAAGTTCCAGCCCAAGGGCGGCAACCTGCTCGAAATCCGCGGCCTTGCGGGGACCTCGATCGACGACGCCATTCACGCCGGCATCCTCGAGGGGGTTAAGGCGCATCCGGAGTTCAAGATCGTGAGCTCGGTGACCGGCGACTGGGATCAGACCACGGCCCAGAAGGCCGTCGCCACGGTGCTGCCTTCGCTGCCTGACGTTATCGGCGTGGTCGATCAGGGCGGCGACGGCTATGGAGCGGCCCAGGCCTTCGCAGCCGCCGGCAAGCCGCGCCCCACCATCATCATGGGCAACCGGCAGGACGAATTGCAGTGGTGGAAGGAGCAGAAGGCCAAGGACGGCTACAAGACCTGGTCCGCCTCGATCGCGCCCGGCGTCTCGACCTTGGCGTTCTGGGTCGCTCAGCAGGTGCTGGACGGTAACAAGACCATCCCCCACGATCTGCTGGTGCCTTATCTTGCTTTCACGCAGGACAATTTCGAGACCGAATTGCCCAACATCCCGAACGGCGGTGTCGCGAGCCACGAATACACGCAAGCGGAAGCCATCGCGGCGATCAAAGCCAATATGAAATGACGGCTGAAGGAGCGCGCGATTCGCGAAGCGCAAGGGAGCAAGGGCCAAGGGTGGCAGGGGTGGAATGACTGTCACGAGTCCGAAGCTCGTTAAGCTGGACGGCATCGAAAAGCATTTCGGTGCCGTCCGTGCGCTCGGTGGTGTCGATCTCGCGGTCGGGCAGGGCGAATGCCTCGGGTTAGTCGGCCATAATGGCGCGGGCAAATCGACCCTGATGCATGTCCTCGCGGGCACGGCATCGGCCGATCGTGGATCTCTGACGATCTTGGGCGAGGCGCCGGCCGGCTACTCGCCTGGTATCGCCAAGAAGCTCGGGGTGCGCTGTGTCTTTCAGGAGCTCTCGCTCTGTCCCAACCTGACGGTCGCCGAGAACACCCGCGTCTTTCATCCCTCGCTCACCGGGTTCAACTGGCGGGCTAAGGCGGGTCGGCTGATCCTCGAAAAGCTCGACGCCATTTTCCCGGGTCACGGAATCAGCGCATCCGATCTGGTTCAGGATCTCGCCATCGGGCGTCGCCAGATGGTCGAGGTCGCGCGCGCCTTCACCGCGACGGATGAGCCGGTGCGGCTGATCATCCTCGATGAGCCGACGTCTTCGCTCGATGCCCACACCGCCCGCCAGCTGCTCGGCTTCATGCGTCGCGCCGTCGCCGATGGCATAAGCTTCATCTTCATTTCGCATCTCCTGGGCGAGGTGCTCGAGCATTGCGATCGCATTGTGGTGATGCGCGATGGCAGGACGGTCGCCGACGCTGATGCTACGACGTTCGATCGCGACAGGCTGGTCGCGGCCATGGGCGACGTCGAGGTTCACGCGCGCGAGACTCGCGCGAACAAGGGCCGAGCGCGCGGGCAATCGCCGCTTCGCGTCCGTGCCCGCCCCAGGCGACAGAGCGGCATCGGCGAGCTCGTCGCGCATGAGGGCGAGATCATCGGCCTTGCCGGGCTTGCCGGCCATGGCCAGACCGAGCTCCTGCTCGCGATATTTTCGGCTGCGATGCGCGCTGATGCGCGTGCGGAGGTCACGGCCAGCGTGGCCCTGGTCGCGGGCGACCGTCAGGCTGACGGCGTATTCCCGCTGTGGTCGATTGCCGAAAATATCGGGGTGCGTTCGCTGCCCAGCCTGCGCCAGGGCCTCTTGATCTCGCCGCGACGCGAAGATGCGCTGGCCAATCTCTGGCGCGACAAGATCAGGATCCGCACGCCCGACGTTCACCACAACATTCTCTCGCTGTCCGGCGGCAATCAGCAGAAGGCATTGTTCGCCCGCGCACTTGGTTCGGACGCCCGCATCGTGCTGATGGACGATCCGATGCGCGGCGTCGACGTCGGCACCAAGCTCGAAGTCTACGATCTGATCCGCGAAGAGGCGGACGCTGGCCGGACCTTTCTCTGGTACACGACCGAAACCGATGAATTGAAGCAATGCGACCATGTCTATGTCTTCCGCAACGGCGCGATCGTTGCGGACCTGACCAGCGACGAGGTGACCGAGCAGAAGGTCATCCAGTCCTCCTTCGCGGAGGCGAGCTGAGCTCATGAGCGCAAGTGGCGTGGCTGCGAAAGAGGTTTCGCGCGTGCTCGGCCGTGGCAGCACGCCACGACTGTTGCGGGCCCTGCTGCCCGCGCTGTCGCTCGCGCTGGTGCTCTTGGCGATCAGCTATCTCAATCCGCGTGCGATCAGTTATTTCGGCTTCACGCTGATGCTCAACCTTGCGGTTCCGATTGCGCTCGCGACCATCGCGCAGATGTTCGTCATTGCCGGCAACGATCTGGACCTGTCGATCGGCGCCTTCGTCGGCTTTGTCGGCTGCGTCACCGCGACCTGGCTGCGCGAGACGCCTCTGCTGGGAACTCTCGTGCTGCTTGGCTGCATCGCGACTTACGCAGGTCTCGGCGCGCTGATCTATCTGCGCAATCTGCCCTCGATCGTGGTGACGCTCGGCATGAGCTTCGTCTGGCAGGGGCTTGCCATCCTGCTGCTGCCGAAGCCCGGTGGCAAGGCGCCCGGCTGGCTGCTGGCCACCATGAGCTTCAAGCCGCCTCTGATTCCGTTTCCGATACTGGCCGCGGCTGTCATCGCCGCGCTCGCTTATGTCGGGCTGATGCGGACATCCTACGGTGCCATCCTGCGCGGCTCCGGCGGCAACGCGGTCGCGATCGGCCGCGCCGGCTGGTCGCTCTTGAAGGCGAAGATGGTCTTGTTCGCATGCACCGGCGTGTTCGGCGTCCTGTCGGGGCTGGCGCTGATCGGCATCACCACCTCGGCTGATGCGAATATCGGCAACGGCTATACGCTGCTGTCGATCGCCGGGGTCATTCTCGGCGGCGGAGAGTTCGTCGGCGGCCGGGTCTCACCGATCGGCGCTGTGATCGGCGCGTTGACTTTGGCGCTTGCCGCGTCCCCGTTGCTGACCTTCATGCATATCCCGCCGGACTGGCAGGTCGCCGCCAACGGCGCCACCCTGATCGTCGTGCTGGCCGCTCGCGTCCTGATCAGCCGCAAGGAGGCGGAGCGATGAAGGGCACGCTTGGCAGAGCTTTCGCCACACCCTGGATCTGGTCGTTTGTCGGTGCGCTCGCGGTCTGGCTGGCGGCGGTCTTCTTCACCGGCGGCTATGGCGCTGGAGGCATGCTGACCGCGGCGCTCTCGCTTGCCGTGTTCACGGTCGTCGTCGGCGTCGGCCAGATGTTCGTGATCACGCTGGGCCCGGGCAATGTCGATTTGTCGCTGCCGGCCAATATCGGGTTGGCCAGCGCGGTGGCGATGACGGTGATGGCCGGCGACGACGGTCGCATCCTGCTGGGGCTCGCTGCGGCGCTCGCGTGTGGCCTCGCGATCGGAGCGGCCAACTACCTGCTGATCTGGGCCTTGCGGATACCGCCGATCATCGCGACGCTCTCGGCGAGCTTCGTCATTCAGTCGATCGACATCAGCTATGGTCGCGGGCTGCAGATCAAGCCGCCGCCCGGCTTTGCTGATTTCACCAACATCCAGGTCCTTGGAATTCCGATCCTGGCCGTTCTCACCGTGTTGTTCACCGTCGGCGCCGGGCTTGCGCTGCAACGTACCATCTTCGGCCGCTCCGTCCTTGCGATCGGACAGAACATGCGGGCCGCGCGGCTGGCCGGTATCCGGGTCAATCGGGTGCGCTTTGCCACCTATGCCTTGTCAGGGACGCTGGGCGGCATCGACGGCGCGCTGCTGGCCGGCTACTTCCGCGGCGCCAATGTCGATATCGGCAACGAATATCTCTTGGCCTCGATCGCGGTGGTCGTGATCGGCGGCACGTCCGTCGCGGGCGGCAAGGCCAACGTTCCCGGGCTCTGGGGCGCGGCGCTGTTCCTGGTGCTGCTGCTGACGATGCTCAATACCTTCGGCGTCAGCGCCGGCGTCCGTCTCGTGCTGACCGGGCTGATCATCGTGGCAGTCATCACCGCGGCCGGCGGCGCTGAAGCGGCACGGTGAGCGTTACCTAGGACTGACAGCCCGTAGGATGGGTAGAGCGAAGCGAAACCCATCGCCAACGGCCGGTCGCATCGACGGTGATGGGTTTCGCCTGCGGCTCAACTACGCGCTCACATCAATCAGAGTCTTGCCGATTTTGACACAGAGCAAAAATTGCTTGACTGTCGATCCGAGCAACGGGGGTCCGTACACATGAGATATCCTGATGGCACCGAGGCACATATCGGCGATCGTGTAGAGCTATGGGATGGAAACATCGGAGTTGTGGTTTTCTCTATTGATACGGACGAGTATTCGGAAGCCTATCCCAAAGATCAGTGGAAGGAATTTCTTGGGTCGGGAGTAATGATCTTATCAGAAAAGGCTGGTCTAATTCACTATAAGGAGCCCGAGACGACAATGCGTTTACTCTCGCGCAAACAGAGCTGATGGGCCAGCGTTCGTGGGAGGCTTGCGCAGAAGCCTGTAGGATGGGTTGAGCGAAGCGATACCCATCAATGATGGTTGCGAAGATGATGGGTTTCGCGAAGGGCTCAACCCATCCTACGCGCTGCTACGCTCTCTGTTCAGCTTCCACTCGATCTTGGCGCGGCTAGCGCCGCTCTGCGATCATGTATCAGATTCTCCAGGCGATGGGCCGCGACGTTCAAGGTCGCTGCATCGAGAGTGTCTTCATCTTGGTCCGGTCGGGTGCGCTGCGCCCGCAGCGTCTCGTCGATCTCGGTCTCGATCTCCAGCAATTCCGCTTCGGTCTCGGCGTGCCTTATTCTTCGCCCGAGCGCATAGAGTGAATCGAGTGCCGGCGTCTTCTTCGGATCGCCCGATCGGAGGAACTGCCAGGCCGCAGCGAGGACCGTGGCAAGCGCGCCAAGCGCCATGGGCGCCAGAAAGATGGCGTTGCTCCATTTGTCCAGGAAGGTCTGCTGAGTGCCGTTATAGAACTCCGCGGCGCCCGGATGAACGGGAAGAAAGGCGCCCGGGTCGGTATCCGGTGCCTTGAACTGCGCGAGGATCGGCAATTCGGCCGAAAGATCCCTGCGCGCGCTGGTGATGGCTTGCGTGAAGCCGGCAATCATATCGTTATCGAGGCTCTTCTTGCCAACCAGGTAGAAGGAGACCTGCAGCGTGGTGACATCGTCGTCGGGAACGGGAGGCGACCCGCGCAAGGTACCCTTCGGGATGTCGAAGCTCTCGTAGGCGCGCTCCTTCTCGGCAATTGCCCCCGCATTCTCGATCGGGATCAGGACCGGCGCAGTCTTCGCGTTCTGTGGGAAGAGACCTCGCACCAGCGACAAATATTTGTCGCTCAGCGGCATGACCAGCAGCAGGGCGCGGATCTCCTTGGTCTCGAGCGCTCGGCGGACCTGGTCGGGCGCTATGGTCTTGAATGCGACATTGGCGCGCTCGAGGTCATAGGCCTTCGTCAACACGCTGACGATCTTCTGATTGGTGTCGCCTCCAACCACCCCCACCGTCATGCGCTTCAAGTCGGCCATATCCGTCACCGGCGATCCCGGCGGTGCAATAAGCAGCGCCACGGCCTGGGCGAGGACGACGATCGCTTGCGCCTGAGAGAGGTCGCCGACATCTCCGCGGACGACGGCAAGGTCCGTCCTGCCGGACGAAAACGCCTCCGCTGATTCAATCGGGCCGGTGGTCTCGACCACCTTCAGCCGGACATGCGCGTTGTTGGCGGCAAGCCTGCTCGCGAGCGCAGATACGATCTTGGGGGCGTCACCGTCGAATGACCCGACCGCGATCGACAAGGTCACCGGCCGGACGTACCAGCGGTATGCGAACAGGCTTGCGCCCCCGGCCAGCAGTGCCAGCACAAATACGATGAGAATGCGCAGCCAGATCGGCAGCCTCACACCATCAAGCCGAATTTTCGACAGGTCATCCATGGCGCCCAGGCAGATTCCCGCAAGTTTTCAAGCTCGGCCGACTGCTCGATGTTGATACCAGAACAGCGGAGCCGCTGTCTAAATGCTTTCGAAGAAGACGTAGTTCTGCCAGCTGCGCATGCGCAAAAGAATCTTCCGCAGCAGCGACAATTCGTGAAAATGCTCGGTGTAGATGGCCGCTTCGCCTGCCGAACCGAGCGGCACCTGGTAACCGGAAATATCGTCGACGAGATCGAGAACGGCCAGAGCGCGGTCGCCGGGCAGGGGACCTCCGACATTCACGAGCGTTCCCGTGCTTTGAAGCTGACCGGCGGCGACCGCATCGATCACGAGGCGCACCTTGGCCTTGAACACGCGGCCCGGTATGCCCTTGAACAGAACTTCGGCCTCATCGCCGGCGCGAACGCGCTGCAAGGCGTTTTGTTGGAATGCCGCTGCCAAGGCTCGGTCACTTTGGCTGTCGTTGACGAAAATCATGGCTGGACGGAAGGGAGCCGGGACCACATACACGCCCGGCCGCAGCGCCAGCTCGGTGACAAAGCCGCCGGTCGGCGCGCGAACAACGGTCTGGTCCAGATCGTATTGAGCGTCGGCAAGCTCGTTGCGCAAGCGGACGATGACCGAGTGTTCACCGTCGACCGTGGCGCCATAGGCTTGCCGGGCATGATCTTCCACCGCAGCGGCTTCGGCTGTCGCCTGCTTTGCGGCATCCAGATTGCGCGTTGCGGTGTCGAGCGCGGCCTGCGCAACGACGTTCTTTTGGAATAGCGTCGACTGGCGGTCGTAGTTCTCCTGGGCAAGCTGTAGCTCCGCCCTGGCTTTGCCGGCCGTCGCCGCGGCCTGATCGACCGACGCCTTGAGCTGCGCGACATTGGCCTCCGCGTCCGCCAGCCCGGCGCGTTTTTCCTCGACCGCATATTGGTAAGGCTTGGGATCGATCTTGAAGAGAACGTCTCCGGCTTCAAGGTGCTGGTTGGTACGATCCTCGACCGGCACCTCGACCACCCGGCCTCGAACGGACGGCAATATCGGCGTAACAGTAAAGTAGATGCGCGCGTTGGTCGAAAATGGATGATTGTAGGCCATCGTGATGAACAGCAGCGAAAGGCCGAAGATGCCGCCGAGCGCCGCCGTCGCCAACGTCCATTGATTCACCGGGATTCGGAAAAGCTTGAATGTGGCATAGCAGAATGCGACATAGGTCAATGTCAGCAATATTTCCATTCGCAACCTCCCGTCCCGGGCATGGAGCGTGCATCAACTATCGCCGCACACTTCGGCTCTCTGCGGTTGCTATTTCTGGCGCTTGAGCGCCGTCAGCAACAACCGAAACCGATGATCCCGCGGGCTCGATCGCAGGCCGAGGTGGCCCTTTGCTCGACCGGGCTATTCGATCGTCGCTCTCGAGCCTGGCCTCGATCCCCGCCATGCGACGCCTGAGCTCTTCCAGCTCGGCCACTGCCTGCTGCGGCGAAGCCGGCTCGCCCGGCTTGTGACCGAAACCCCAGCCTCGATCCGGCCGATACATCATCGCCCAAATCCAGAGAAACGGCCACAGCAAGTGCAGCATGAACAGGCTGATCCAGCCGGCGGCGTGGATGGCGTCCTGATGTGGATGATGACGTGCATGCGCAATCCGGGCCGGAATGTCGTGGATCGCGATGATTCCGTACACCAGCACGATCACGACGAAGAACAACAAGCCCAGTGCGAAATAATTGAGGAATGGATCTTCCATCGGCATTCCCACATTTGGTCCGACGCGCCGTCGCAAACCTTGATGAACGCCACCTTCGTTGCTGACCTGAGCAACGCCTGCCAGGTTCGCAAGCCTTTTCCGGAACCGCTCAGCCTCGTTGATTTAGATCAAGACTCACAAAGGCCGACGCGCCTGTAACCGGGGCGGGCAGGGTTCCCTCATGGAGTGGGCTCATGGAATCCATAGCGAAAGCTGCTATCGCGACTTCTGCGGCTGTGTGCGCGACGCTGTTCTCCTTCAACTGGTCTGAGCAACGCGGAGCCTCATTGTCGGTCGAAAGCGCTCAGGCAAGGATTGGTCGCCCGTTGACACCCTTGAGTGGTGCTGGCGTAGCGCGTCGCCAATATCGACGCGGCGCGTGGGGCTACGGCGGCTATGGTTTGGCAGGCGCCGCCGCGGTCGGTACGGCTGCGGCAGTTGCGAGTTCGAATTACTACAACACGGATTACTATGGTGGTGATTCCTATGCAACGGGCTGGGGTTATCCCGGCAACTATTACGGCAATTACAGCTACCCCGGCGGCTATTACGGCGGCTACGCCAACCGCAGCTATGTCACCGGACGTCCAACATTGGTCCCGCGCTACTACGGCGGCAGTTATGCCGCGGCCGGCTACCCCGTTGGCTATGGCGGCGTTTACGCCAACCGCAGCTACGTCACCGGACGGCCGACGCTGATTCCGCGATACTATGGCGGCTGGGGCTGGTGAACGAGCGCTTTGCATTCGGACGTGGTCAGCTCCCGCGCGGGTGACCGGACCTGGTACGCCTACAGCGGATGTGATGAGGACAAGACGCGCAAAGGGCGTTGGCCGTGGTCCCGGAGGCGCAATACCCACAACGCCGTTGCACACCTTTGCGGACCGTGCTTCAGGCATCCTTAAAAAAATGGAGGCGGCTCTTGGGCCGCCTCCTGTCGTTTCATCGCGCTGATGTTCTATCCGCCGAAGTTTGCTTAGCTGATCCGCAGACGAGAGCGAGTCCTGGGGGCAGCCACTAATAGCGTGCCGTGACTGGGGCGGCGAAACCGCCGAAGCGATAGTTCAAGCGTAGAGTGATCATGTCGACGTCCTGGCTGAGGCGGTCGCCCAGGACAGTGACCCCGCCGGGCGTGACCACACCTGCGAAGGTGGCGTTGTCATGTCCCATCCAGAGATGATCGTATTCCACGCCGAAGGACCAGTTCGGTGCGAAGCCATACTCCCAGCCGACACCGAGAGCTCCGCCCCAGCGCGTGTGACCTGCCGAGGCCAAGCCGACCCCGGTGACGTTGTTGAATATATCAAAGCGATTGTGAGTGACGGCCGCGCCTCCCTTCACGTAGAACAGCGATGCGTTCCACGCCCAACCGAGTTGACCCGTGAAGAGACCGATGCCATCGGTTTTTCCGGTGGTTGAAATGAACGGATCGATCAGGCTCACGCGCGTATTCTTGATATCGGCCCAATCGCCCTGTGCCTCCAATCCGAACACGAACTGATTGGTCTGCCAGCGATAGCCGATCTGTCCGCCGACAAGGCCCCCAGAGCGATCAGCGCAACCACCGGCCACCGTTCCTGCGAGCGTGACGAAATCCACGCAACCGTGGCTTTGACCCCATCCGCCGTTGGCACCGATGTAGAAGCCGCTCCAATTGTAGATCGCCACCATGGGGGCCGGCGGCGGTGCCTTGACAGCCATATCGGCGGCCGACGCAGGAGCAGCCAAGCCCAAGGCGGCCAAGCTCAAGCCGGCGATGCTGCCACCAGCTATCAGGAGTTTCCTCATGTGATTTTCTCCGTATCCAAGCTTATTTGTAGACTGACAAATTTGTGCACTGGAGCGTGCATAATTTTTTTATTAGTAACGCGAGCTTAGTTGCGAGTGTCTCCAGCGACCGTAACAAAATGGCAACAACCAAGAGCAATCTGAGATCACGCGCCTCCGACTGAATCTTTGTGCCCCTCTGCAAGCCACAGGTGAACCTCGCTGGACGGCACATGCCTCCGGGGGAGATGCGGATTGATGGTACCTGCGAACACGATCAGTCCGTCGTCGAGCTTGGAGCGCGCAAAGATCTTGGCCTCGTCTTCGGAAGCGAATGTTCTGGTTTCGCGGGGACTTCGCCTTGGGGCACGCAGACTGCGCGGACGGCTCTCAAACGTGACGTACCAGGTAGGTGTCATCTCGCATGGACTCCGAACGCGTCTTTCCAACCCAACGTCGAGGTGGGCTCAGTCCTACGGTCCGTCGTCAGTCGACATGCCACGACCACGCGTCGTATTGCGTCAGCCTGAGCCGGCCGCCGGACGTCCAATTACCGCTACTGCTTGAGAAACAACCGTCCCGGACTGCCACACGGCGGGCGAGACGTTGAGTGTGAGGCCTGCGAAAAGGCGAATGCGACCGTCGCAGCACTCTTCAATTGGAAACTGCTTCTGGTCACGCGAGTCGCCCCTCTATGGATGAGTCCCTCACATGCAAGCTGGTCGGGTTCGACGGCCGACCATTGATCTGGATCAATCCGAAACGACGAGCTTCAGTTGCTAATTCGAGTTCCCGGCTATCGAGCAGGCAAGTTGGGCAGGGCAGTAGCAGACGTGCCCGCCGTTCTAGGGATGTCCACTTGCGGTCAGGGCCAACGCCGTCTGATCGGTGATCTCGTCAGCCCGCCAGCATCGGACCATGTGTCCGTCGGGACGCATTTCAAGCGGTGGGCCGGGCTCGCGATGACACACGGCTTCGGCGTAACGACAGCGCGGGCCGAAGGCACATCCATTCGGCGGACTTAAGGGATTGGGAAGCTCGCCCTTCGTCGTTGCAAGCGGTGCGTGGTGTAGTGGATCGGGAATGGCGGCGATCAGGCTTCGCGTATACGGGTGCGCGGGCCGCTCGAAGATTTCGCGCCAGTCGCCCGTCTCCACAATGCGGCCGAGATACATGACGGCGACCCTGTCGCTCATGTGCTCGACCACGCCGAGGTCGTGGCTGATCATGATGTAGGAGAGGCCGAGGGTTTCCTTCAATTCCAGCAGCAGGTTGATGATCTGGGCTCGGATCGAGACATCGAGCGCCGAGACCGGTTCGTCGCAGATGACGATTCTGGGATTGAGGATCAGCGCACGCGCAATGCCGATACGCTGGCGCTGGCCACCCGAGAATTCATGCGGATAGCGGTCGGCCTGTTCGGGCCGCAGGCCCACATGCCGCAACATCGTCGCAACGCGGTCTTCGATCTCGCTGGCGGCGGTCACGCCATGTACCCGCAACGGATCCTCAAGCGTGTGACGAACGGTCTGGCGTGGATTGAGCGAGGCGTAGGGATCCTGAAACACCATTTGCACGATGCGGGCCAACGTCTTCCGATTGCCCGCTCGCCGGCCTGTCACGACCTGTCCGTCCACCACGATGCGGCCGCGCGTCGGGGTCAGCAGGCCAAGCATCGAAAGTGCGACCGTCGACTTGCCGGAGCCGGACTCGCCGACCAGGCCGAGGCATTCACCTCGCTTCAGCCCGAGATCGACACCGTCGACGGCACGCAACAGCCTTCCGCCGCGGCCCAGCAAGCCGCCCCCCACCGGAAAATGAACCGCGAGATCCTCGACGCTGAGAATGACGTCGTCCCGCCTCCCCAGGGGGTCATGCATGGTGATGACACCTGACCAAACCGCCGGCCTCCAGCAACGATGTCTCCGGCGCGGTGGCCCGGCAAATATCCGTCGCCTGCGCGCAACGCGGATTGAACCGGCACCCGTCGGGGAAACTCGTGATGGCCGGGACGACGCCCGCGATCTCCTTGAGGCGCGTCCGGCCAAGCGCAGCGCGACTGCCCAGCCTCGGCAACGAGGCAACCAGGCCCTGCGTATAGGGATGCGAGGGCGTCCGGAAGATATCGGCCGAGCCGCGCTCCTCGACAATGCGTCCTGCATACATGACCGCAACGCGGCGGCAGACATTGGCGACCAGGCCGAGATCGTGGCTGATCATCAGGATTGCCGTTCCTCGCTCGGCGCACAAAGTCCGCATCAGCTCGATGATCTCCGCCTGCACGGTGACGTCGAGCGCGGTCGTCGGCTCGTCGGCGATCAGAAGATCCGGACCGCATGCGAGTGCGATGGCGATCATCACGCGCTGGCGCATGCCGCCCGACAGCTGGTGCGGGTAATCCTTCACCCGTCGCTCGGGCGCGGGGACGCGGACTCGCGCCAGCGCCTCGACCGCCAGCTGGTTGGCCTCCCGCCAGCTCTTGCCCTTGTGCAGCACGAACATCTCGGCGATCTGGCGGCCAACTGGCGAGACCGGGTTCAGCGCCGTCATCGGCTCCTGAAAGATCATGGCGATGCGGTTGCCGCGCAATGCCCGTTGCGCGGTGGCTGGAAGTCTCTGGATCTCCCGCCCGTCAAATCGGATGACGCCGCCGCCGACCGACAGAGGCGGCCGCAACAGGCCTATCAAGGCGAGCGCCGTGATGCTCTTGCCGCAGCCGGATTCGCCGACAAGGCCGAACGTCTCGCCACGATCGATGCGGAACGAAACACCCTCCACCGCGGGAACCTGGCTCGATCCGTGGTTAAGATCGATGCGCAAGTCCTCGATGTCGATCAGCGGCGCGCCCGTCATGTCCGCCGGCTCCGCGATTGTGGATCGAGAATGTCGCGCAGGCCGTCGCCGAGCAGGTTGAGGCCGAGCACGGTCAGGAAGATGGCCAGCCCCGGAAAAACCGAGAGCCACGGCGCCGTCGTGATCTGGTCGCGGGCTTCCGACAACATGCTGCCCCAGCTTGGGTAGGGCGGACGGACGCCGAGGCCGAGAAATGAAAGCGAGGCTTCGGACAGCACCGCGCTGCCCATGCCGAGCGTGCCGATGACGATGATGGGCCCTAGCATGTTCGGCAGCAGCTGCGTGATCATGATGCGCAGATCGCCGTAGCCAAGCACGGTTGCAGCCTGCACATAGCCCTGGCTCTTGAGCGACAGCGCCGAGGCCCGTGCGATCCGGCAGGTGAAGGACCAGTTGGTCAGCCCGAGTGCGATGAGCAGGCTCGTCAGGCCGGGTCCGAGCACCGCCATGATGGCGAGCGCGAAGATCAGCGAGGGGATCGCCAGCATGAGATTGGTGAGCCCGTTGACGACATCGTCCCACCAGCCGCCCCAATAGCCGGCGCTCAGGCCCAGTCCCACGCCGATGACGCTGTTGATGAGCTGCGAGACGATGCCGACCGTCAGCGAGACGCGCGCGCCATACACGACGCGCGAATAGATGTCGCGGCCCTGGCCGTCGGTCCCGAACCACCATAGCCAGCTCGGGGCCTCCTCCGCATTCATCAGGTTCGCGTCCAGGACAGGATCGGTGTGCGCCAGCCAGGGCGCGAGCAGGCCGACGAAGATCGCAAGCGCGAACAGCGCGCCACCGATGATGAGATTGGCACGGAGCTTCATGCGTATCTGATCCTGGGATCGATCACGCCGTAGAGCAGGTCGATCAGCAAGTTGACCGCGAGAAAGAACAGCACCACGACGAGAATGGAGCCCTGGACGGCGGGAATGTCGCGCTGCAGGACGCTGTCGACGAGCAGCGAGCCGATGCCCGGCCACGAGAATAATTTCTCGACGACGACCGCCTGTCCCATCAATGCGCCGAATTGCAGGCCGGTCGTCGTGAGAATGAGGACGAGCGCGTTGCGCGTCACGTGCCACTTCACGACCCGGGTCTCGCTCATGCCCTTCGAGCGCGCCGTGCGGACAAAATCAGCGGTCATGATCTCGAGCACCGCGGCGCGGGTCGTCCGCGCCAGCAGCGCCATCGGCGAGACGCCAAGGGTCATTGCCGGGAGGATCAAATATTTGAGGCCGCCATCGCCATAACCGAAACTCGGCAGCCAGCCGAGTTTCAGCGCGAACAGGTACATCAACAGCAGTCCGAGCCAGAATTTGGCCATCGAGAGGCCCGACACCGCCACGACCATCGCGGCCGTGTCGACGATGCTGCCTGGCCGCAAGGCAGAGATGAAGCCGAGCGGCACACCGATGACGATCGCAAACGCCATGGCTGCAAATATCAGTTGCAGCGTCGGCCCGGTCCGCTTTGCGATCATGGTCGTGACCGGCTCGCGCGTTCGGAACGAGGTCCCGAAATCACCGGTCGCGAGATTGGCGATGTAGGAGCCGAACCGCACGTAGACGGGCTGGTCAAGCCCGAGCTGCGTCTTCATGCGCGCCTCGACCTGCGGATCGCCGTCGTCGCTCATGGTCGAGACGATACTGCCGGGAACGACGCTGAACAGCGCAAAGACCAGCAGCACGACAGCGAGCACGGTCGGAATAGTCTGTAGGATTCGACGGATCAAGAAGGAGAGCATCGACGTTTTTCTTCTCTCCTCACACCGTTTGTTGCGATGCAAGGAGCGCGAGAACGCGGGTCACTTCGCGGGCGAGGTCTCGTCGACCCAGAGGTCCTCGACGTTCTGATGGGTCAGCTCCGTCGGGTTCAACTGAATCCCCTTGAGCCACGGCTGCACGGCCATGACCGCCTTGTTGTAGTTGAAGAACCAGACCGGCGCCTCGTCATAGAGCAGGGCATTGGCCTGTTGCAGCAGCTGGCCGCGCTTTGCGGCGTCGTCAGTCTGCCCGGACTCGTCGATCAGCTTGTCGAACGCGGTGTTCTTGAAGTTCATGTAGTTGCAGGCCGATTGTGGCGTCGACGAGTGGAAGCATTTGAGCGCGGACTGAGGGTCCGGGCCGCTCTGTTGGGAATAGATAAAGGCCTGGTAATCGCCGGTGCGAATGACTTCCGCCAGTACCGCGGTCTCGACCTGCTTGACCTTCACCTTGATGCCCACTTTGTCCAGCATCGGGATGACGGCCGTGACGATCGGCAAGCCCCAGCTTTCATTCTGGCTGGTGGTCCACTCGAATTCAAAACCTGCGGGATAGCCGGCGTCGGCGAGCAGCTGCTTGGCCTTGGCGGGGTCGTAGGGGTAGGGCTTCATGGTCTTGTCGTAGAGAGGAGAGGTCAGCGGCAGCCAGCTGGTGGCGCGATAGGCCTTGCCCTTGACCAGTTTGTTGATGATCAGGTCCGTATCGATTGCATAGTTGATCGCCTGCCGGACGCGTTTGTCGGCGAACGGCTTGAATGCGGGATTCATCCCCATGTAGCGCGTGAAGACCTCGGCGACTTCGACGATGGTACCCTTGAGATCGGGGTCGGCCTGATAGGCGACATATTGCGCAGGCCCGAGCACCGAAGTGTCGATCTCCTTGTTGCGGAAGGCGATATCGCGTGCCGCGGCCTCGCCCATCACCGACACGATGATCTTGTCAGCGTAGGGCTTGCCCGGCTTGTAGAACCGGTCCCATCGCTCGAGGACGACGCGCGATCCCGGCACGTGCTCGACAAATCTGAATGGCCCAAGCCCGATCGGCTTCTGGAGGAAGCTCTCCTTGCCGCCTTCGTCGGCCGGATAGATCGACGTGAGCGCGGTGAAGAAGTAGAACCCCGGATCGACTTTCTCGGTCAGCTTCATTTCGAGCGTGAAGTCGTCGATCTTCTTCAGGCCCGAGATGTCCTTGGCTTGCCCTTTCTCGACCGCGGCCGCGCCCTCGATGATGCGGACAAAACGTGCGCCGGGATAGGCCTTGCTGCCGTCCATGATGCGTGTGTAGGACCAGATGATGTCGTCGGCCGTCATCTTCCGGCCGTTGTGGAAATAAGCGTCGTCGCGCAGCTTGAAGGTATGAACGAGACCGCCGTCCGAGACGGTGTCCTCCTTGGCCAGCTCCAGAACCGGCCTGCCTTCAGCGGAATTCCAGATGTAGAGCGACCGATGCAAGGCTTTGGCATAGATCTCGTCCTGGGCCCGCTGTGTCGTATGAATGTCCATGCTGGTGAAGCTTGAGCCATAGGGCGCCGTCATGCGAATGGTGCCGCCCTTGCGCGGTGTCTGGGCCTCCGCCGTGACGGAGAGCGCCAGTCCCAAACTGGCCACGATCGCGATCGTCTTGAGCATCATGTTTCCCCAACACTGCAGGAACATTCCGATCAGGAGTTGACCACTCGCAGCGTATCTGGCGCAAGGGGGACATCCTGAATTTGTTAAGCCAGCGCTCAGATACAAATGACCGTTGCCGGCGCTCGCCGCCGCAACGGGCTCATTGCCTCGTTGGTGATCGCTGGATGCTCATGGCTTGAGCGAGGGTTGGGATCTTGGGCGAAGGTTGCGTCCCGTCATCTCAGGACAGGACGCCTCGTTGCGCTATCGAGGCTGAAGTGTGCGCTTTATTTGTGGAGCCGTTGCAACAACGGCTCCATCTTGAAAGGTCTCGTCCGTATCGCCATTCCCGACGTTTGCGAAGTGGCCGGCAATCGTCGGCCGTTGCTATGGCCTGGGAGACCCATGGGCGAACGGCGCCTCAGTTTTGCGCCGGTTTGGTGTCTATCCGAGCAAGGGACAACCTGGGAGGGTTCTGGCGAGCCGACCACCAGGGACAGGCTTGGCGGTCAGCATAGCGCCACGGGGGCAGGATCATGGCCAATGACGACGTGACCAAATGGGGCGAAACCGCCGGTGTGCCGCTGTCGCCCGAGCAAGTCGCGAAAGTACTCGTCGACAACGGCGTCGCGCTCGGCCAATCAGGGCGGAGCGAGGAAGCGGTCGCGGTCTACGCGGATGTCGTGCAGCGGTTCGGCGCCGCGAACGGTCCCGTTCTACGCAAGCTCGTCGCGCAGGCGCTGTTCAATGAAGCCATCATGCTCGGCAATTTGGGCCGGACCGCGGACGAACTCGCCGTCTATGAGGATCTGATCGGACGCAGCCGCGACGCCAGCGACGTCATGTTGCGGGATTTGGTCACACGGGCGCTTTTCAACAAGGGCGTCAGGCTCGGCGAGTTGGAGAGAAACGACGAAGCGCTCGCGGCTTATGAAGGCGTGGTCGGGCGGCTGGGGACTGCAAACGAACTTCCCGCGCGCGAGCTGGTTGCGATGGCGTTGCTCAACGCCGCGGTCATGTTCCGCCGATTGGGGCAGACCGCACACGCGCTGGCGAGATACGACGACATCGTCGTGCGGTTGGGCACCGCAAGCGAATTGCCGCTGCGCGATCTGCTCGCGAGGGCGTTGGGCAGCAAGGCCGTGACTCTCGGCGAGGCAGGGCGGATTGACGAGGAGATCGCGGTTTATGAGATCATGGTCCGGCGCTTCGGGGCCGAGAGCGAACTCCCCTTGCGCCGTCAGGTGGCATGGGCGCTCGGCAACAAGGCGGCCAGGCTTTGCCAGACCGGGCGAACCGAGGACGAGATCGCGGCATGGGCGGAGATCGTTGAACGGTTTGCGATGGCGAGCGAACCCTTGTTGCGCGTTCCGGCGGCGGAGGCGCTGTTCAACACGGGGAATAAGCTCGGCCAGATCGGGCGGCCCGAGGAGGCAATTGCCGCCTACGATGAACTGCTCGCGCGGTTCGGCGGCCCTGGCGAACGTTACATGCGCGAACAGGTCGCGAGGGCGCTCGTCAGTAAGGGAGGCATGCTTTCCCAGATCGGGCGGAGCGACGAAGCGCTCGCGGTCTATGACGAAGTGGTTGAGCGGTTCGGGACGGCAAGCGAACCGGCTCTGCGCGAACTGGTTGCGAATGCACGGCAGCACAAGTTGAGCAGGCTTCGCCAGCTCGGGCGCAGCGAGGACGAGATCGCGGTCTTCGACGATTTCATCGGGCATCTCGGGACAGAGAACGAACCGACGATGCGCCAGCGTGTGGCGACGGCGATGGTCCACAAGGGCGTTCGCCTTGCCGAGTTGGGGCGGGACGAGGAAGCGCTCGCGGCTTATGACGACGTGGTTGAGCGATTCGGAGCTGCCACTGAACCGGTACTCACGGAGCATGTGGCGTGGGCACTCTTCAACAAGGCTGTCAGGCTTGGCCAGTTGGAGCGGAGGGAGCACGCAATTGCAGTTTATGACGAGCTGATCGCGCGGTTCGAGACCTCCAGCCAACCGGCGTTGCGTGAGCGGGTCGCGAAGTCGCTTTACAACAAGGGAGTCGGCCTCGGCGAATTAGGACGCAGCACCGAAGCGGTCGCGGTCCATGATCAGGTGATCGGTCGGTTCGGAACAGCCGCCGAGGCCATCTTGCGCGAACATGTTGCGAAGGCGCTCGTTCATAAAGGCCTGCGGCTCGGCCAGCTTGGGCGGCTCGACGAAGAACTCGCGGTCTATGACGAACTGGTCGCGCGGTTTGGAACGGCGAGCGAACGGGTGTTGCGTGAGCAGCTCGCCAAGGCCCTCGTCAATAAGAGCATCAGGCTTGGCCAGATCGGGCGCAAAGATGAACAGATGGCAGCCGATGAGGAAGTGCTTCGGCGGTTCGGGACCGCGAAGGAGCCGTTGTTGCGCGAGCAGGTGGGAATCGCACTCTACAACAAGGGAGTGAGGCTCGGTCAATTGGGAAGGAGCGAGCAGGCGATTGCGATCTATGACGAAGTCGTCGCGCGTTTTGGAGCTGCGAGCGAGCCTGTCTTGCGTGAGCAGGTGGCGAAGTCGCTCGGCAACAAGGCGGCCAGATTGGCCAAGATGGGACGGAACGACGAAGCGATCGCGGTCTATGACGAAGTCATCGCACGTTTCGGAGCTGCAAGCGAACCGGCGTTGCGGGAGCACCTGGCGAAGGCGCTGGTCAACAAGAGCGTCAAGCTCAGCGAAATGGGACAAAATGGCGAAACGATCGCCATTTATGACGAAGTGATCGCACGCTATGGGACCGCCAGCGAACCGGCGATGCGCGTGCGGGTAGCCAAGGCGTTGGTCAGCAAGGGCATCAGGCTTGGCGAAATGGGCCGTAACGAGGAAGAAATCGTCGCTTATGACGAGGTAGTCGTTCGGTTCGGGACCGCGGCGGAACCGGCGGTCTGTGAGCAGGTAGGGTGGGCGTTATCCAACAAGGCTATTAGGCTTGCCCAGAAGGCCAGGGCCGAGGAAGCGATCGCGGTTTATGACGACCTCATCGGCCGGTTCAGCACTGCAAGCGAACCGGTGATCCGTGAGCAGGTGGCGAAGGCGATGGTCCATAAGGCCGTCAGGCTCGGTGAATTGGGACGGGGTATGCAGGAGATCGCGGTCTATGACGATGTGATCGCGCGGTACGGCGCCGCCAAAGAACCGGCGCTGCGCGAGCAGGCGGCGAAGGCGCTTCACAACAAGGCTGTCGCGCTTCGGCAAAGGGCAGGTAGCGCTGCCGGAATCAGTCCGTGACTGCGTGATCTCGCGCGTTTGTGAGCGTATGCCCTCGTCTAGCGTGTGGCCGTGGCCGCAGGTGCGGCCTGCGCCCGTGGCGTGCCGCGCATGCGGGCCAGGAGCTCCGCGGTCGGCCAGGAATCGGCCGGCAGACCGAACTTCAGCTGCATCTCCTTGATGGCGGTGCGGCTCTGCTGTCCGAGCACGCCGTCGACCTTGCCGACGTCGTAGCCGGCACGGGTCAGGAGCTGCTGCAATTCCTTGATCTCGTTGAACGGCAGTTGCGCGACCGCGCCTGCGGGCCGGCGCATCGGCGGTGCACCGGCGATGCGGGTGGCGAGATAGGCCGCCGTCGTCGAGTAGATCAGCGAGTTGTTCCACTCGGTGTAGGCGCCGAAATTGGCATAGGCCAGGAACGCCGGGCCGTTGCGTCCCATCGGCAGCAGCACTGAGGCTTCGAGCGGGTCATTGGGCAGCGGCCGTCCATCCGGATAGGTGACGCCGAGGCCATTCCATTTGCTGCGCGGCGCCTTGACGGTGAGATCGGCCTGCTCGAAGGGGAAGCTTTGCGGCACTCTGATCTCCTCGAGCCAGGGCTCGCCGCGCCGCCATTTCAGCCCGGTCGCGATGTAGTTCGCGGTCGAGCCGATCACGTCAGGCGCGCTGTGCAACAGGTTGCGCCGGCCGTCGCCGTCATAGTCCACGGCGTAGGTGACGTAATGCGTCGGCAGGAATTGCGTCTGGCCGAGCTCGCCGGCCCAGGAGCCGAGCATCTCGGAGGGCGCGAGATCGCCGCGGTCGATCACCTTCAGCGCGGCGATGGTCTCGTTCTGGAAGCGCTCCGAGCGGCGGCAGTCATAGGCGAGCGACACCAGCGACGGCAGCACCGGCAGGTTGCCCATATTGGCGCCGAAGTCGCTCTCCAGGCCCCAGAACGCGGCGATGACGGCCGGCGGCACGCCATACTCCTTCTCAGCGCGGGCAAACGCAGCCGCATAGGTGCGGATATGCTGCTGGCCGTTCTGCATCCGGTAGTTCGCGGCCATGCGGCCGGCGAACTCGGTGAAGATCTGGCCGAACACGCGCTGGCCGCGGTCGCGGTTGACGATGCCCTGGTCGTAGGTGAGGTAAGGGGACGCTTCCGCGATGGCCCGCTGCGACACGCCCTCGGCGACCGCGCGCTGCTTCAGCTCGGCAAGGAATTGGGCAAAGCTCTGGCCGTTGTGGCAGGCCGCCGTGCGCGCCGGCGGGGTCCGGACCGGCCGCGGTGCGACGGTCCCATCCGGAGCCGGAGCGAATTGTGCCGATGCGGCCGATCCGAAAGCGATCCAGGTTGCGATGATGGTGAACGTGGTTCGCAGGCTGCAGAAACGGCTTCGCATTCACTCTCACCCGGCGGCGGTTAATCCTTGTGAGACAAGGAATATCCGACCCGCGGGGAAAGGGAAAGGCGAGGGGGGCGAATAGCGAACAGGGAGCAGCGAATGGGGAAGAGAAATCCTTTCGCCACTCGCCTCTTCACGCCACCTTGGCCAGCGCCGCCTGCGCCTCCTCCTGGATGCGCTTCAGATGGGCCGCGTCACGAAAACTCTCGGCATAGAGCTTGTTGACGTCCTCGGTGCCCGAGGGGCGCGCGGCGAACCAGCCGTAATCGGTCTCGACCTTGATGCCGCCGAAGGACTGGCCGTTGCCCGGTGCCTTGGTGTGCACCATGCGCACGGGATCGCCAGCGAGCTCCTTCAGGTTCAGTTTCTCCGGCGTCAGCGCCTTCAGCGCGGCCTTCTGCGGCGGCGCGGCCGGCACGTCGATGCGCTCATAGACGGGGGCGCCGAGCTCAGCCGTCAGTTCCTGATAGAGCTCGCTCGGATCGCGGCCGCGCTTGGCCATGATCTCGGCGGCGAGAAGCCCTAGAATAATGCCGTCCTTGTCGGTGGTCCACACCGTGCCGTCGCGCTTTAAGAACGAGGCGCCGGCGCTTTCCTCGCCGGCGAAGCCGAACGATCCCGAGCCCAGACCCTCCACGAACCATTTGAAGCCCACCGGGGTCTCGACCAGCTTGCGATTGAGCTTGCGTGCGACGCGGTCGATGATCGAGGAAGAGACGATGGTCTTGCCGATCGCGGCATCCGCGCGCCAGTCCGGCCGGTGCGCAAACAGATAGGCGATCGCGGTTGCCAGATAATGGTTCGGGTTCATCAGCCCGCCAGAGCGGGTGACGATGCCGTGCCGGTCGGCGTCGGTGTCGTTGGCGAAGGCGACGTCGAACCTGTCGCGCATGCCGATCAGGCTCGCCATCGCGTAGGGCGACGAGCAGTCCATCCGGATCTTGCCGTCCCAATCGACCGTCATGAAGCGGAAGGTCGGATCGACGCGATCGTTCACGATCTCGGCGTTGATCCCATAGCGCGCAATGATCGGGTCCCAGAAATGCACCGCGGCGCCGCCCAGCGGATCGATGCCGATCTTGACGCCGGCGGACTTGATCGCGGCGAGATCGACGACGTGGGCAAGGTCTTCGATATAGGGCGTGACGTAGTCGTGCAGATGCACCGAGCCCTGCTTGCGGGCCTGTGCATAGGTGATCCGCGAAACCCCGGCGAGCTCGTTGGCGAGGTAGACATTGGCCTGCCGCTCGATCTCGCCGGTGGCATCGGTATCGGCCGGGCCGCCATGCGGCGGATTATATTTGTAGCCGCCGTCCTCGGGCGGATTGTGTGACGGCGTGATGACCACGCCATCAGCGAGATGCGCGGTGCGTCCCTTGTTGTACGAGATGATCGCATGCGAGACCACCGGGGTCGGCGTGTAGCCGCCGTCCTTGTCGATCATGACGTCGACGCCATTGGCGGCGAACACCTCCAGCGCGCTCGCCAGCGCCGGCTCGGCGAGCGCATGGGTATCGATGCCGATGAAGAGGGGACCGTCCAGGCCCTGCTGGCGGCGGTAGTCGCAGATCGCCTGCGTGGTGGCGAGGATGTGATTCTCGTTGAAGCCGGTCTTCAGGGACGAGCCGCGGTGGCCCGAGGTGCCGAAGGCGACGCGCTGGGTTGGCTCGGCGGGATCTGGCTTGAGCGCATAATAGGCCGTGATCAGCCTCGGGATGTTGGCAAGCGCAGCTGGAGCGGCGGGCTTGCCGGCGGCAGGGTCAATCTTGGCCATGAGACGTCCTTCGCGACTTAGAAAACATCTGCTGCAGCATATCGTTCCGCTGCCGCTGGCGCACGCCAGCGAATGGGACCTCCCGGCCATTGAGGGAGCCGGGAGCGCCCACCATGGCTGGCCCGCGAAGGACGATCAATGGCGAAAGTGCACCTCCATGCGGGCCTGGTCCCGACTGCGCGGGAGCATGATCCGGAAAAGTGCGAAGCGGTTTTGCGAAAAAGATCATGCTCACTCAAAACCTAGAGCGCGATGGTGATTCGACCCAACCCCATCGCGCTCTGGTCCTCGACCATCGACGCCGCGCCGAATACGCCGCCAATATTCAATCGGTAAATTCGAGAATGAAGTGGCCGAGGCCGGCCGACTTGGCGGTGAATGTCACCTGCTTGCCGGCATAGGCAGCAAGCGCGCCAGCCGCAAATTTGATGACGGCCTTGCCGGCCCCCTCGCTCCCGACCGGCTGACCATCCTTCATGATGAGGGTCGCGCCGCCCTCCGCCATTTGTGTCACCGCAAAGCCGCCAGCGATCCGATGGACGCCACCTGCGAATTGATAGACAGCTTTAGGACCGTCCCACTCGGCGACATTGGTCGCGGTGTAGACCGCGCCCTTCATTGCGCCTTCGACTGCCAGGCAGGAAAATTGCGTGACCGCCAGATTGTGTCCGCTTCGGTCGCCAATGGGTTCGGGGATCGAGGGGCCAATCACGTTGCATTCGTAGTGCGCCAGCAGACCTGCCTGTGCGCTCTCATTTGCTGCGATCAGGCCGAGCGCTGAGCCGATCACAACCACCATCATGCGCTTGCTCATGGGTCTCCTCCGTGTGCGGTGAACCGGCGTCGGCCGTTGCAGTTGCGACATTCTTGCCGCTGCCGACCGGCATGCTTCATTCACGCCCGAAATGGACAGCGCCTGCGCCTCGCACTCTTTGATTTAAGTCAGTGCGCTGACTGTCTCTCGAGGGCTGCGGGCGCTGGGCCAGCAACAGGAAAATCATGCCGGCCCGCGGGGCGATGAGAGCGCATTAACCACGCCACTGGACGGCGCGGGCGCATAAGCCCGGATTTAACGCTTGGCAGAAGAGATTGGAGCCCGCGCAAACGGGATCGGGTGCGTCAACAATTTGGGGGCAATACTTTGAGAGCGCTTGTCATCGGCGCCCTGGCGTTGACAGTTGCCGGGTGCAGTCATTCGGCGCCACAGCAATCTGCTGCGCCATGCGTCACTCTGAACGGTACGGCCTGTACGCCTGAGCCGGCTGTTGCCCCGCGCAAGGACGTGGAGGGTCCGCAGCGTCGGTCCGCCACAGTCCATCACGTCCGGTCGGCTCGCCGCCACGTCGCTCGGCACCGGCACCGCTCCGTAGCAGCCGGCCAGATCAGCCGCACGGCCGATCACGCCAGGCCGCAGGCGGACGCCGTCCAGCCGCCATCCACCCGGGCCGCCACATCGGTTCCCCCCGCGGCGTCACCGCCGCCAGCGCCGCCACCTCCACCACAGCCGCCGCAGGCTGCACAGTCCATCCCGCCGCGACCGGCCGATCGCGCTGAAACATCTCCAGCGGGCAGCGCCAATCCAACCAAGATTCAGGAGCAGGTGGCGGTCGCGACCGCGCTTGCCGAGCGCATGACCGCGATCGCGTCGGCAACGGTCCCGCCGCAAGCCGGAGAGAAGCCGAAAGCACGTCTGGTCGCGGTTGTGATGGCAGGACCGAACGTCAAGTCGATTTCGGAGTTGCGCGGCAAAGTGGTCGCGATTGACGATCGCAATGTGGCCTCGAATGGACGGATCACGGCGGCGATCGCCGCGGCTGGCGCGCCGGAGGTGCTTGTGCTGGAAGGCCAGTCAACCGCCATCAGCCGGCTGATCAGCGGCGAAGTCGCCGCCGCCGTCGTCGCGCTGGTATCGCCGGAGGCTGCGGAGGCATTTCCGAAGATCGCGGGCCTGACGTTGTTTCAGGTGCCGCTAGCCGCACAGTAACCGCAATCAGAATGGTGCGGGCTCGCGTTGGCCTATGCCCGCACTCGCCGGCTGCGGCAATGCAGCTCCTTTGACGGCCTGAAGGCCCTTGGGGAAGCCGCTGCGGCTGCTGTAGTCGCGTTTGCGCCCGCGCTTCGGGTCGTGCTGCTTGCCGACATCCTGCGCCGCAATGTAGTCGAGCGCGGTGATGCCGCCGACCATGATCATCGCCACCAGCACATTGCCGGCGCGGCGATTGCTGAAGCGCAGCTCCGAGGCCAGGGTCGCCATGTCGAGCCCGTCACCGGCCACGCGGCTCCACATCCCGGCCTTCTTGTCGACCGAGAGCGACATGACCCCGGCAAGCAGTTCGCGTACGCCATAGGCGCGGATCAGGCCTTCACGCCCTTCCATGCCGAGCGTGCGGGTGACGCGATGCGGCGCGAACAGCTCGAGCGAGCCAAGCGCGATGCTGAACCAGCCGAGATTGCGCGCCAGCCGGTCGGCCGAGGTCAGCGAGCTCGGGCCGCTAGAGACAACTTTCGGGTCTCCCTTGGAGCGGACGTAGTTGGACAGATAGAACATGTCGTTGGATTCCCTTACGGCTTCAGCACGACTTTGACGCAGCTGTCCTGCTTGTCGCGAAAGACGCGGTACATCTCGGGTCCGCGCTCGAGCGGCATGGTGTGCGTGATCACGAAAGACGGATCGATCTGGCCGTCCTCGATCCGCTGCAGGAGATCGTCGGTCCAGCGGTTGACGTGAGTCTGGCCGGTCCGGATCGTCAGCCCTTTGTTCATCAGCATGCCCATTGGGATCTTGTCCGAGAAGCCGCCATAGACGCCGGGGATCGAGATGATGCCGCCGGGACGGCAGACATAGATGGCCTCGCGCAGCGCATGCGGCCGGTCGTTCTCCATCATGAACATCTGCTTGGCGCGATCGAGCACGCTGTCCGGTTGCGCGACGCTGACATGGCTTTCGAAGCCGACGGCGTCGATGCATTTTTCTGGGCCCTTGCTGTCGGTCAGCTCGTTCAGCCGCCCGACCACGCTTTCCTTTTCGAAGTTGATGGTGATGGCGCCCGCCGCCTCGGCCATCGAGAGCCGCTCGGGGAGACGGTCGATGGCGATGACCTGCTTGGCACCGAGCAGGATGGCGCTGCGGATCGCCATCTGGCCTACGGGCCCGCAGCCCCACACGGCAACGGTATCATCCGGTTCGATGTCGCATTGCACGGCGGCCTGCCAGCCGGTCGGCAGGATGTCGCTGAGAAACAGCGCCTGTTCGTCGGACAGGCTGTCCGGCACCTTGATGTGGGTCTTGTCCGCGAACGGGACCCGCAGATATTCGGCCTGGCCGCCCGGATAGCCGCCGGTCAGATGGGTGTAGCCGAACAGGCCTGCAGTGGTATGGCCGAACACCTTTTCGGCGATCTTCTTGTTGCGGTTGGTGGTCTCGCAGACGGAGAAATTGCCGCGCCGGCACTGCTCGCATTCGCCGCAGATGATGGTGAAGGGCACCACGATGCGGTCGCCCTTCTTCAGCTTGCCGTTCACACCGGAGCCGACCTCGACCACCTCGCCCATGGTCTCGTGGCCCATGATGTCGCCGGGCATCATGGCGGGGATGTAGTTGTGGAACAGATGCAGGTCGGAGCCGCAGATCGCGCAACTCGTCACCTTGATGATCGCATCCCGCTCATGCTCGATCTCGGGATCGGTGACCGTGTCGCAGCGGATGTCCTCCTTGCCGTGCCAGACCAACGCCTTCATGCAAACCTCCGCGCGAACCAACCTGCGAGGCAAGTCGGTGCGGAGCGGAAGGTTGCAAATGGCCACGGGTTTTTGCCCGCCGGCTGCGCCGGCCGGCCGGGGAACTAGCGGTTAAGGCAGCGGATTATTGACGCCGAACACGAACTACTTGCAACAGCGCGTCGCGGGCACTCGCTTCTTGCGCCGACGAACGAGGGAGGCGGGCCTAAGCAGCCTTCTTTGCAGCCTTCTGGGCGGCGTCCTTCTTCGCGGCTTTCTTGGCGCCCTTGCTGGTCTCTTTGCCGGGCTTGGCGGCGGCTGGAGCCTGTGGCTTCTCGGCCTTTTTCTCGGGGGCCTTTTTCTCGGCTGTCTTTTTCTCAGCTACTTTGGGCAGCTCGGCGGCCGCGGCCTGGCGCATCGCGCGGGCATAGCTGTCGGCGGCGTTGTCGGCCGAGAGCAGCAGCCGGCGCGCCGCGGCATTGGCCTGCTCGATGACCTCCCGCGCCAGCATCTTGTAGCGTTCCTTGGCGTCCTTGTCCTTGGCCTTGACGGCCATGCCGGTGAAGCGGTCGCGCCGCTTTTTCGCAGCCGCCAGGATGGTCTTGTTCTGCTGTTTGGCCAGTTGCCGGATCACGGCATCAAGGTCGGCATCCGCCATGGTTGTCCTCAATCGTCCCCAAGAATCGTCAAGAATCGTCGCGAAAAGGGTTTGTCTCGAATCAGCCTCATCAAGGGGCCGAAAACGCGCGCGACTATGCAGTTGCGAGCCGCGCTTTGCAATCGGGGCGGAGGTATAGCGAGGTGTAGCGAGCCTTGGTCCTACTGCGTCACAAGCGCCGTCATTCCGGGGCAGCCCGTCAGGGCTGAACCCGGAATCTCGAGATTCCGGGTTCGATGCTGTCGCATCGCCCCGGAATGACGCTGGGAGGTCGATGCCTCCAAGCTTTATGACGCGGTAAGATTAGGTCAAATATCCGCAGCTTGCAGCGTCATGAGCCGCTCAAGCGTCGCGGGATCGTTGAGCACGGCGAGCGTCTCACGGCGGGAGAGAAAACCGATCGCCTGCTCGAAGCCGTCAGCATCCGCAATCCTCGCCCTTGCGGTTGCCAGGTCGACGTCGATCGCGCCCGGCTTGCGCGGGCGGGGCGGGGGCTGGGCCTGCAGATGATGCCGGAAAAGCTCGGCGTTCTGCCGCAGCTCGACCAGCGCAGCCCCGCGCCGGAGCGGCGGCGCTTCCGCAAGCTCTCTCGCACGGATCAGCACCGGCGAAGGAGCGCGATCCTCCGGCGTCGTGAACAGGCGTGCGCCATTGCTGCGGCTTGATGTGATGAAGCCGATCGGAATCGCCAGGACCAGGCCGGCGATCACGGGGGACATCCAGGCCAGCAGCGGCAGGGAGACCGCATAGGCGCTTGCGGCCATGGCCACTCCGCAGGCGGTCGGCAGGGCGAACTTGCGATAGATCTCTTGACGCGTCACGCCGCCGTCGCTGCGGCGCTGCACCTGCCAGCCGGCGTCGCGGCCCAGCAGGATCTCGATCACGGCGACCGACTGGAAGATCATCATCGACGGCGCGATCAGGGCTGCCAGGAATGTTTCGGTCAGAACTGCAGTGCACAGGCGCAAGCCGCCGCCAAAACCGCGGCGCTGCGTGCGCGTGAACAGCGTCGCGATGCAGGCGAGCAGCTTGGGGATCAGGAGCAGGCCGATCGTCGCGGCAAAGACCTGTGCGGCGAGCACGGGATCCTGGGCCGGCCAGGTCGGAAACAGCGCAAAATCCTTCGGAAAATATTCCGGCCTGACGAAGTTGGCCTGCAGCGAGATCAGGATGCCGAGCACGAGGAAGGCGAGCCACAGTGGCGCCGTGACATAGGCGCCGATCCCGGTCAGCAGATGCAGCCGAGACACCCAATGCAGGCCGCGTGCGGGCAGCACGGCGAGATGCTGCAGATTGCCTTGGCACCAGCGCCGGTCGCGCGCGGCATAGTCGAGCAGCGATGGCGGCACCTCCTCGAAGCTGCCGCCGAGATCGACCGTCATGTAGATGCCCCAGCCGGCGCGGCGCATCAACGCGGCCTCGATGAAATCGTGGCTCAGGATATGGCCGCCGAACGGCTTGCGTCCCGGCAATTCCGGTAAGCCCGCATCCTGCGCGAAGGCGGCGACGCGAATGATCGCGTTGTGGCCCCAATAATTCCCTTCCGAGCCGTACCACCAGGCATTGCCGGCTGCGATCACCGGCCCATAGAGCCGTCCTGCGAATTGCTGCAGGCGGGCGAACAGGCTCTTGGCGTTGACGATCACGGGAAGGGTCTGGATCAGCGCCGCCTGCGGTGCATGCTCCATGGCGTGAACCAGCCGCACAACGGTGGCGCCGCTCATCAGGCTGTCGGCATCGAGGATGATCATGTAGTCATAGGCCGCGCCAAAGCGACGGACCCAGTCGGCGATGTTGCCGGACTTGCGGGCGATGTTGTCGGTACGATGCCGATAGAACAGGCGGACGTCACCGGAGGTGCGGCGGAGCGCAAGGAATGCTGCCTCCTCGCCGATCCAGATATCGGGATCGGTGCTGTCGCTGAGCAGGAACCAGTCGAAGCGCTCGGCCTGTCCAGTCTCTGCCACCGACTCGAGCATAGCGCGCAGCCGGACCATCACGGCGTCCGGGTCCTCGTTGTAGGTCGGCAGCAGCATCGCCGTGCGACCGGAAACGAGGGGCAGGGGACCATCGATGTCGATCGCAATCGTGTCGCGCCGCCGCGCAAATATGACACAGAAGCCGGCCAGCGCCGAAACGAAGGCGAAGGCAATCCAGGCGAGAAGCACGGAGAACAGCACGAGCACCATGCCCTCCAGCACGGTGACCCCGCCGACCTCGACCACCTCATACATCCTGTAACAGCCGGCCGCGGTCAGGGCCGCAGTGCCGGCCAGGATCAGGCCGCGACGGAGCGCGACACGTTTTCCGCTGCCGGCGTCTTGCTTGCCGCGCGCAGCCTGATGCAACGCGACCGGCTCCATCGCCAGCGGCGCCTCGGTGGGCAGGAAGCCCGCGATATCACAGCTTTGGCGCGGCTGCGCTGCGGTCACGGTGTCCATCGGTAGATCCAGATCTCCGAGACGGGCTTGTCGTTGGCCACCAGTTCCGCCCTGAGCTCCACGGGTGCGTCGTTGACGGCGCACTGGAAGCTCAGCCGCCAGCCTCCCGTTTCCGGATTCGGCTGCGCGACGACGTTGGTCACCTCGGCTTTCTCGGCGCTGACCACGCCCTTCACGGTGTTCGGGTCGAGGTCCTTCAAGGCGTCGCCTTCGAGTTCGAGCACGAACAGCCTGCCCTCGCCGCGGGCGGCGACGCCGGTGCGCGTGAAGCGCGCCAGCGTATGCGTTTTCGGGGCATCCGGACCCCAGTGCAGGCGGTAGGTCATGTTGTGCTCGCCCTTGGCCGGGAGCGGCGTCTTCGGCCGCCAAAACGCGGCAATGTTGTCGTGGATCTCCTGCTTGGTCGGAATCTCGAACAGCATGACCGCGCCTTCGCCCCAATCGCCGATCGGCTCGACCCAGAGGCTCGGTCGTCGTTCGAAGCGCGACTCCAGGTCCTGGTAGGCGAAGAACTTCTTTTCCCGCTGCATCAGCCCGAAACCACGCGGGTTGAGATCGTTGAACACGCTGACCTGCAGGTCGCGCGGATTGCTGAGGGGACGCCAGAGCTGCTCGCCCTTGCCGTTGAACATCGCAAGCCCGTCGGAATCGTGCACTGCAGGCCGGAAATCGTCCGTATCGCTGCGGTCGTTCGGGCCGAAGAAGAACATGCTGGTCATCGGCGCGAGCCCGGGATGGGCGATCTCGACGCGCGGATAGATCGAGGCCTCGACATCGAACACGGTGGTATCGCCCGGCCGGATCGTGAAGCGGTACGAACCGGTGGCGCTCTTGCTATCAAGCAACGCGTGCACGACCATTGCCGTGGCTCCGGCCGCCGGCTTCTCGAGCCAGAATGTCTTGAAGACGGGGAACTCCTCGCCTTTCGCTTCCCCGGTATCGATCGCCAATCCGCGGGCCGAAAGCCCGTAGATCTCGCCTTTCGCGACGGCGCGGAAATAGCTCGCGCCGAGGAAGACGCAGACCTCGTCGTAGTAGTCCGGCCGGTTGATGGGGGCATGAATGCGGAAGCCGGCAAAACCGAGATCGGCCGCCGGCAGAGGTGGGACCTGTGGCCCGAACGAGAAGTCGTCATGACGATAGGCCACCGGCGCGGCCTGTCCGTTCGATACTTCGTAGATGTCGACTCGGTCCTTGTACATGAAGCCGCGGTGGAAGAACTGCACCTGGAACGGCAGCTTCTCATCGCGCCATAGCGCATGCTCCGGCAGGAAGCGGATCGAGCGGAAGGCGTCGTAGTCGAGCTTGGCCAGCGCGTCCGGCAGATGATCGTCCGGGGCGGCGAACGGCTTGGTGGCCAGATTGCGCGCGAGATCGCGCACCTGGGAGGCATTGAATGGCTGGCCCGACGCAGCGGCCGCGGATGCGCTGCGGAGCAGCGATGTGGTGATCGGGATCGCAGCCGCAGACTGCACGAACTGACGGCGGTTCACAGGACTCTCGCTTTGCTATGCGGAACGGCAAAGCAACCGTTCTGGAAACGCTGGGTTCCCTGGGGAATCGCGGACTCCCAACAAATGCGGCGACCCGATGCGATTTGCCGCAGGCTCTGCGCCAGTCCGCGTTGCGTCCAAAAACCAATTTTTCTCGATCTTTCAATTGAATCACCCCTGTCCAGATGTAAGATGAGAAATATTTCTGTTTCGCTTTTTCAGAAATTTTGTTTCTCTCTGGTCATCCTGCCCCCGGTCAAGAGAGGCCTGCGTTAGAGCTCGGAGTAAGCCGCAACGCCATTCTCGGAAGTGAGCGTGGAATGTAAGCGATGATTTGATCCGCCGACCACATAAAGATGATCGTTTTCACTTGTGACTACTTTTGGTAGAACGTTTTTGTGCCCATAAACTATTTTTCCTATTGTTTGACTTGGGGGGACGCACGTGCATCAAAAACGAGATGAGTACGAAATTGATGTTCAAGCTTCTAAAATATTGGCAGGGCTCAGAGATTTGGGAGATTTATTAGAAGAACCTGAAACTGGCGAGGCGCTAGATCTGGCAAAGAATGCACGCACCACCGAACAATACAACATCCTAAGGCGCTTGCGACAAAGCCTAACACAGTACTTAGAACGGGATGGTGATCTCTTTTACGTTGGGCTTGTGGGCCATTTTTCGTCGGGCAAATCGAGCACCATAAATTCCATTCTTAACATCTGGGGCTCAGAGCGAGAGCGGGAAACGGATCTAAATCCTACTGACACGACCATTACGCTGATCACCAATGAGGGAAACGCGAAATCGCTCTTGGGTGTCATTAGGGAAGGCCATGTTACTATTCGCCACGAGTCGGTCGACAATGATTTGCTGCAGAAAATTGTTATCGCTGATACTCCGGGTAGCGGCGATACTCAATTTGTTGAAGAAGTGGCTCGTGATTTTCTTCCTATCTGTGACGTGATCTTGTTTTTCTTTTCGGCGACAAGTCCACTTGATAAGACCGATCTACCGCTTCTCACCGAGATACATAAAAAATTGCGATTCATTCCAATCCGCTTTGTTGTAACGAGAGCGGACGAATTTCGGATTGACGCGTCAAGACCAGTAGCGGTCAAAAACATCGATACGACGCGACGCGACCGCTTCTTAGGTGACGTTCTAACGCGGCTGAACAAACTGTTGGAGCCAACGGTCTATACAGAAGAGCATTTCATTTTGATCGACAACAAGGCCGGATACAATATCGACGAACTTGTTGAATTGATTCGAACCAAGTGCGATCCGGGCAATCCCAATGCGAGAATTGTGATGCATGGGCACAAGATTCACTATTTCCAATCTGCTGCAAAAGAACTTAAAGCGTTTTTTGGAAATTTCATAGATGACAAGTTGCGCGAACTAAACAAGATTGTGAGTACCGCAGAACAGAACATACAGCTCTATAACAAGAATGTTCTGATATCGAACAATAACCTAACCAAAAACTGGCACGAGCAGTTCGGTTCAATTCGCGCAACTCGTGAGCGTGCGCAGAAAAGTCTGCGTCCCGTCACTCTGTTGGCCTCAAACATCGACGCGTTTGAGGCCGTATTGTCGCGACAGGCGGCTATTGGAAAAGCTCTCTCCGACCATGCGCACTTCATGGCCCGCCAACTGGCTCTTAGGGTCAAGTTGGAAGTGGCCAGAAATCTACGAAGTCGGATTGAACAACTGCAATTATGGGAATTTAGTTCACTAGCTCCGCGGTCCGAAACAGTTGCATCCAATTTGGTGGGCGTGGATCCCAATATTCTTCTTCCCCTCGTTCCCGCAGGTATAGGCGGGGATTGGGCTTCGCTAAGAGATGCCAAAGTACAGGGATTGCGAGATGCTGCAACCGACTTACGAAGATTGACGGATGATTTGCAAGCGCTGATAGATGAACGGATTCCGATTCGAGAATGCGAGACTGAGGTAAACAATGCTCAGAAGTCGCTGACACTCGATCTAGAGCAGTTCTTCACTAATGCCCAATTGTATAGGGACGGCGTTTTTTCCCATACGACTAAGGAGTCGATTTCAGCGCTTGGAATCGGCGCTCGTCTCGATGCTCTGGAATCTGAATTTACGCAGGGAGATACTGCGGCCTTCGTCAATCAAACTATGCAAACTCTTTTTCCAGAGTTCAATGAAATTTCAGCTAGGGCACTTACGAGTTTTGCTGCAATAGAAAAGGACCTTCGGCCGCTCGTGAGCAATCTCAACGAGTTGAGGATTCCATCCCCGGCAACTGGTACCCGCGACATTGGCCAGGATGTCGAGGCCGTGGAATCGGAGTTGCAAGATGCAATCGGAAGTCAGCTCAGAGACGATGTTCAACACCTGGGCGGTCGTTTAGACATTCAAATATCGAGCGCTGTTGCCGAAGCAGGTCGCCAATATGACGCTGATATTCGCAATGCTAGGCGTAGGCGTAGGTGGAAGTACGTTTTGGCAATTGCCGGACCCGCAGCATTGGTAGCTATTATCTATCTGTTTTACGTATATATAAATCGCGACGTACCGCAGGATATTGCCAATGCGATCATTTGGAACTTGGCCGCTGCGGGAATTGGTTCGATTGTAGCGTCAGGTGTAACAAAGTGGAGCGATGACTTTCCGAAGACCAGCCAACGAATCGTGGAAGATGCAAGGTCAATCCTGAAAGGGAAAATTCTGGCGATAGTTGATGAGGCATTGCAGTCGCATGAGTTTTCAGCGCTAGCCGAGTCGAGGCTTTCCGCAATGTTTTCGGAGGCTTACGCAAGAATTATCAACAATGATCCGGATGGGTGGAATCAAACGGCCGCGGAGCGCATTGATTCACTCGGGCGTCATGAAGTTGAGTATTGCCGGCTACGAACTGAATACGAGACGACTATGGAGGAACTCTTCGAGAAGACGTCATCTTACTTCAGTGATGCTAGCAAAAATCTCGACAGATTGAATGAGGTGGCTGCGAATGTGAAAAAGAGGGCGATCGAGCCGTCGTTTGAATTGCTTGCTGCAACACGATCTTCTCTTGAGGATGTTAGAAATCAAATTCACGCAGTTCAATTCCACGAATGAACTTGCGATCGCGGGCAATCCGGTCAGCTATGTAGCAAGTAAAGCCGACCGCGGCCGATCGTCCAGCGCGGCAAGCCGCGTATGGTGCGCTGTGCACTGTGCCTGATAACCTGTTTGATTATTCAAACACAAACACAGACGATCAACGGTTACGGGCAGGATCGCGAGGATGCGGGGCTGTATCACGCATTTTCATGCTTTTGAGCTAAGGTGGTCAATGAATGAAATCTTGGACGGTCGTGATGTAATCCGTAGGGAAATGAGCGTGCGCGATATTGCTCAATATATTGAGCGTACTGCACGTTGGGTAGCGCCGGAGACCTTCGAGCTCTTGCCGCTGTGGTTTCCGGAATATGCTCGTCGAAGTCCATTTTTCAAGTGTAATTGGTCAGAGCCGCAGTCCAATACCAATCGGCGCACGGGCGTATCAATACACAAATTAGAAAGCAACAGATACGCGAGTCGAGCACTGATGCTTGCTCTCGGTGTCAGTAAGCGACCGTCAAATTGGTCCTGCTGCCATATTTGGAGCGTTGATGATCCAACGTTTCAGCTTTCTAATGAAATTGTAGTCGATCGCCGATATTATTCCTGTGTGGGAAATATGCTTCTTCTTCCTACGCCCTTAAAGGCGTTTACTGATTCGATGCCCGAGATCAAGACCATGCTGAGGATTTGCGCGCGGAATTTGTACAACTGGCATTGTGATCACGATAGTCTCCTCGCCGCAAATGCCGCCCTTACTATTTGGGAAGATTGGACCGCGTACCCGGAGAGTTGGCCCCGTTTCCCAGGGGAGAAGCGCCCGCGCGGCATCGTTCCGCGTAGCTCGGCGATAGAGAGATGCGCCAAGAGTCGTCTGAATCAGATTCGAAAAGATCTTGCAACCGCAGGAGAATTCTATCCTCGTGAAGAGGTGAGATCTGCTTTGGCCTATTGGGGCATTGAGGCTTAATGGCCTTGCTTGCGTCCAAAAACCAATTTTTATCGATCTTTCAATTGGATCACCCCTGTCCAGATGTAAGATGAGAAATATTTCTGTTTCGTGTTTTCAGAAATTGTGGTTCTCTCTGGTCATCCCGTCCCGATCAAGAGGGGCGCTTCGCGATCGTCACGAACGTTGGGGGCGGGATGCGGTGGGCGTGTCGGGCTGCAGCGTAACATTACGCGGACGAACAGCACGATGCGCACGGTCAAGCCGTGTGGTCCTGACATCCCGGTGCTGATGTCCGCGCAAC
>NZ_CAFK01000303.1 GCF_000239815.1 Bradyrhizobium sp. STM 3843
CGGTTCGGCCACGGCGCGGATCAAGCAAGATATGGCGGAGCCGTGGCGGAGCGGTGCAGTTCGGGCACCGAGGCTCGGCGGTCGCAGTCTGGCGCTCCGGCGCGTCCTGGATCTTGGTCACGATGTCACAGCCTTGTCTGACAACGCACGTGCGCAACGAGGATACGAGCGAAGCTGCGATCGGTTTCGAATTGAGCGCCTTCCAATATGCAATCCAATTGCGGCTCGCGAGCGCCACAAGCGAGGCGAAGTCGGGCTTGTTGTGCTCGCCGCGTGGCACGGGGCAGGGTGAGCAACCGGTCTCACCGACCCGCGTTGTCAGGCCATGGACAAATTCCGAGAATACGGGTTCTGGATCGCGGTCGCCGCAGGGCTTGCGCCGTTGCTCGCTACTGCAGCGCTACTGCTGTGGGTTCAGAGCTGAGGCGGACCATGGAGGGGCAGCAGCGCGGCGGAGTCACGATCGGCATCGAGCGAAGCGATTTTTGACTGGCCAAATGAATGTTTCTTTGGCGCCAACATTCGCCTAGGTCGCTCCTTCCGTGGACAATCGCTCACGACGCCGCGAGGCGGCGAAATCGTGATGGCGCGCTGGTAACGAGGCGAACTCTCCGACGAAGAGCAAGAAGCTGACCGAAAAGCACGAGCAGCATCGTGCTCCGATCGGCCTACGCTCCAACAAGAAGAGAAAAGCCCATGGTGATGTCAGATGCCTCGCACAGCGCTCAAGGTCGCAACCGTCATATTGGCCGGATCGTTTCCGTCCTGCAGGACCTCATGTCGTCCGGAATTGCCCGGTGGGCGCCAATCCCGCTTCGGTTGATCGTGGGATACGGCTTCGCCGAACATGGGTTCGCGAAACTCTTGCGCGGCACTGACAACTTCACCGGCCTGTTGCATGCGCTGGGTTTACCGGCCGCGAAATTCATGGCCTTGTTGACGATCGCAACTGAGATCATCGGCGGAATCTGCATCGCTCTGGGAGCCCTGGTCCCGCTGATCAGCATTCCGATGGCGATCGTCCTGCTTGTCGCGATCTTCACGGTGCATCTGCAGTACGGCTTTTCCTCGATCAAGCTGCAGGCGATTACGCCTGACGGCGCACGATTTGGTCAGCCTGGCTACGAGACCGATCTCCTCTACCTGGCCTGTCTTGTTGGGCTGGTGCTCGGCGGCAGCGGGCCATTCGCGGTCGATACTTGGCTGTTGGGCAAGATCACTCCGCCGAAGGCGTCGGCTGCCGTTCAACGTGACGACACCGCGGCTGAGCTCAAGTCTTAGTTCAAAGTCTTAGCTCAACGTCTTAGCTCAACCTCAAGTCAAGCCCTAGCGGCAGTTCGGGCGCAATTCCGTCGCACGATCGCACAAGGCAGACAGAGACTGGCCCGGTATGCCGGCATACCGGCCCAGTCCATCTGGCGGATTGAGACGCGGTCCCAGGCCGCGCCCGGGTGACCCGCGCGTTCGGCCGGTGTCGCCTACTGGCAATTCCAGGTCGTGCCTTGCGCGCAGTAGGCGTAGGGGCTATCGCCGCCGTAGCGCTGATAGGGATAGTGGCCGGCGCGGTAATAGCCGTAGTAGGCTGGCCCGCTGTAATAGGTTGGCTCGCCATAGTAGACCGGACCGTCGACATAGGCTGGCCCGCCGTAGTCGTAGGCGTAGGAGTCGCGGGCCGCCGCGGCCGCAAGTCCGAAGCCAATCGCGCCGACAGCGGCCGCCGCTGCAGCCGCGCCTCCACCATGCCAATGCCGGGGCCTTGCATCCGCATGCGTCGGCGCCAGTGCGCCGAGCGTCAGGGCCATCACTGAGGTGATCACGGCCGTTCGGCCGAGCACCGGAGCATTTCGAATGGACATTTGCTTCTCCTCCTCCGTTGCGACAGGCGTGTTGCATGTCGGATGCACGTAAACCCGTGCTCCCCAATGGAGTTCCGCGTCCTTATTGGTATCTGCGACCCAGGCCAGGTTCGATGGCATCGAGGGTTTCGCCAGCCCGACCACGATGTCCGGAACTGCTGATAGGAGGGCGCGTTTGTCCGTCGGTCGGCACGGGAGCGGGCTTCGCCTTCGGAACGTCGCGAAGTCGCGCTAACGTGCGCCGTCACTTTTCGGACTGGGACTGCGCCATGAAACTGATCCTCGCCGCGACCGCTCTGCTCATCCTGGCCGGCGTCAGCGGGTCTTCGCAGGCGCAACCCGCGCGCTGGACCACCTATAAAATTCCGGAGACCGGCACGTCGGTCGACATTCCATCCTCGATCTTCAGCGAACCGGCGGGGCGACCGGACGGCTATGGAGAGCGTTTTCAGACCGCCGACGGCCGCGCCAGCCTCACGATCCAATCGGCGCCGAACGCCGCACACGATTCACCGGCCGCCTTTCTCGCCAAGAAGAACCCGCCCGACCACATCCAATATAAGAGGATCACGCCGCGCTTCTTCGCGGTATCGAGCACCAGGGGCGGCATCGTCTGGTACAACCGCTGCAATTTTTCACATGATTTCGTCCACTGCGTCCTGATCAACTATCCGGCGGCCGAAGAGCGTGCCTGGGATGATATCGTTACCCGTATCAGCCTGTCCTTGAATCAGGACTGACCGCGGGCGCCGGTTCGCAGTCGTCCTGGGGCGTCGCTGCGCTTATCCGGGCTCAGCGCGGGGGAGCCAATACGGGCCATCGAGGAACTGCGGAGCTTTAGGTCCATTAACTCTCCACAGTGGCGGAGATTTGAAATGGCCAGGCATCTGTCCCGTGCCCGGCTGACGCGGAGCGTCGCCGGTCTGTTCTCAGCGATGGCGGTGTGCACAACCGTGGTCTTCATCGCAGCGCGTCATCTGGCGGGCTGAAGGCTGCTTTGCGCCTGTTGGCGAACCTGCTCGCGGGCGCTGATCGCGACCGTGATAAGGTGACGGCTTTCTCGAGGAGAACTGTCTCCGATGGCAGTCAAACGTGTCGTCGCAAATATCAAGAGCGGGCGGCCTGAAGCGGCGAAGGCATTTTACAGCGACATCCTCGGAATGGATGTGGTGATGGATCTCGGTTGGATCGTGACTTTCGCCAGCGACGCGATGTCCCTGGCGCAGCTGAGCATCGCCTCCGAGGGAGGCTCCGGCGCCGATGTGCCGGACCTGTCGATCGAAGTGGATGATCTTGACGACGTGCTTGAACGGGTCGCACAGGCAGGCATTGCCATCGTATACGGACCGGCAGCGGAGCCATGGGGCGTACGCCGCTTCTTTGTTCGTGACCCGTTTGGCCGGTTGGTCAACATCCTCGCTCACGCGTGATGCGGTGACGCGAACGAAACTCATCGCCCGCTGGCCTGTCGCGATCTCGTGAAGGTTCAATTCGGCTGCCGCGTGAACTACTTCACAGCGGGCACGACTGACGTCGTGGTAGTGAGGCGCTGTGTCCTCCCCGGAGACCAAGGCAATGGCTGCTGCAATCGTTCGAGCTTTTTCCCGCGTCTCGGAGACTATTGTCGGCGCCAGCGAGACGCTGAAGATTCTCTTAATCTTCGGCCTGGCGGGATTGGCGATCTCGCTGCTCTTGGCCAGCTACGGTCTCGATCTGAGCGCAGGCTTCTTCTAACGAACGGATAAGCCGGCGAGGGTCGTTCACAGCGAGGGTGAGACAAGGCAGATGGTCCCAAGCCGGATTTCGGCGATCAGCCCGAATCTGGGCCTCAGGTCGACGGGGCGACGAAATGGCGGATGATGCGCATCCACCGACGAGCCTTGTTCGCGCTCCGACGGCCAGGGTGCCTCTCGATATATGGCCCATGCAGCACGTCTTGTCGCCGCTCGTAGATGGCCACCGCTAGCGCGCCAACTGCACAGCTGACTGCGGCGAACACAGCAAGTTCGATCATGCTAATTCTCCAGCTCGCATCGGCGTGGCTGAAGAAGGCGCGATCGTCAATTTGCAGATGCCGTTAAGCTGAAGCGAAAAGCTTAATGAGGGAGCGATCATACGTACCGGGACGCGTTGCCGCTCTCAATGCTCTGCGCTCATGCGATCAGGATCGAGCTCCGGGAATTGAGCCAAGTAAGTCAGGAAATAGGATTCAAAGATGAAATTCAGGAGCGCGGACATGACCAAACTCCAGGGTTAATAAACGAAGGCACGGTGCACCGCGCCCGTTTCAATTGGTTTTCGTCCAGGCCGGAAAATGATGTCGTCCGGTCTGGATTCGGTTTCGTCCAGGCCGCGCTGACACGGAGGGGCCGGGCGGCCATTCCCGCTGGTCGGGCCTGTGGGGTCAGCTGCCTTGTATCGCCGGCTCGGCCGCCATTCCGGCGGGGTCCATCCAGATAGGCTCGAATATGTTGCCGTCCGGATCCTCGAAGGTTCGCCCATACATGAACCCGTGGTCTTGACGATCGCGGATGTCGCCTTTTCCGCCGGCCGAGACTGCCGCTTCGACGATCGCGTCGACGTCCTGGAGGCCGTCGCAGGAAATCGCAAACAGCGCGGCACTCGTCGTGTGCGCGTCCGCAATCGGCTTGGGGCTGAATGTGGCGTAAGTGGCGCGCGTCAGGAGTTGAAAGGTGATGGTATCGGACCAGACCATGCATGAAGCCCCGTCGCTGCTGAACTGAGCATTCTGGTGCAGCCGATCGCCTCGTAAAAGCGTGTCGCAGCGGCCAGGTCGGTCACGGGAAGGTTGATGAAGATCATTTTCGGCATGTTTGCCCCTTGTTTGGGATGTCTTGGCGGCCCATCGTATTGGAGCCGGATCGCGAACGTAGGACGTTCGGAGTTCCTGATCTCCGACACGATGCTTGAAAAAATGCGCTGAGGCCGGGATCAAAGAGCGATGCCGTGGGCCGAATCGTCGAGCAAGCTCGGATGGGAGGAGTAGGGGGTGTGGCGATCCCGGCAGGACTCGAACCTGCAACCCGCGGAGTAGAAATCCGCTACTCTATCCAGTTGAGCTACGGGACCATTCTGAACGCCGGCGACGACGGGCGACTCCGCCGCGCCAGCTTGAATACCACCGCTATATGAAAAATTGGCCCGTTCGCCAAGATGATCCGAACCGGAATTGATGTTGCGGCGACAAAGCGGGGCAGGGAGTCATGCGGCCACGTGTCCCCGGTATGCCACGGGGCCGGCCAACCCGGCAAAAGGCTTTCGGCGGAACGTCATGTCAATCGCACTGCTGTTGGAGACCGGACGGCTCCCCGAACCCTCGCCGCCGCTCCGCTTCGCTGCGAAGGGGAAAAAGGGAGAAGAGGGCCGTCGCGCAGCTCTCGCCTCAATTCAATTGTGCGAGGCGAACCTGGCCGTGTCCGGCCACGGGCCGCCAGTCGGCATCCCCTGCCATCAGCCTGTCACCATTCCGCGCCCATCCTCGCCACGAATCGGCAACAGCGCGGACGCCCGTCTGTGCGTCCGAAGGAGTTTTCCCATGATCGGTCTGGTTCGCGCCGCCGCCCTCTGCATCGCGCTGGCGCTCGGTCTTGCTTCGGCTTCCGCGGCCGAGAAGGCGTTCAAGCGGGACGATCTCGCTGACGCCGCGATCAAGCTAGAGGCGCAGATCAAGAGCGAGGCGGGACCGGTCAACAAGCCGGTGGCGACGTTGCGCAACGATGCCGACGCGGCATTCCGCCGCAATGATTTCCGCAGCGGCCTGCAGATCCTGGGCCAGATCGCGACGACCGCGCCCGACGATGCCGCCAACTGGCTGCGGCTGGCTCGCACCATCGTCTTCCAGATCAAGCCGGCCACCACCAGCGAGCAGACTTTCCTGCTGGAGCGCGCCTCGACCGCCGCCTATATCGCCTATCAGCACGCCGGAAATGCTGGCGAGGAGGCCGATGCGCTGGCCATGATCGGCCGCACCATGGCCGATCGCAAGCTTTGGCGGCCGGCGCTCGATGCACTGCGCCTGTCGCTCGACCTGCGCGAGGTCGCTGATGTCAGGGGCCAGTACGAACGGCTGCGCGACGAGCACGGCTTCCGCCTGCTCGACTACACCGTGGATTCGGACTCCGCGAGCCCGCGCGCTTGCTTTCAATTCTCCGAGGCTCTCGCCAAGCGGACCGATTTCACCCCCTTCGTGGCGCTGGCCGGCACCGACAAGCCGGCGCTGACCTCGGAGGATAAGCAGCTCTGCGTCGAAGGCCTGAAGCACGGCGAGCGCTACAATATCAATCTGCGCGCCGGCCTGCCGTCGACCGTGAAGGAGGCTTTGCCGAAATCCGCCGAGTTCAACGTCTATGTCCGCGACCGCAAGCCCTTCGTGCGCTTCACCGGCAAGGCCTATGTGCTGCCGCGCACCGGGCAGAAGGGCATTCCGCTGGTCAGCGTCAACACGCCGGCGGTCAACATCAACGTGTTCCGGATCGGCGACCGCAACCTGATCAACACCGTCATCGACAGCGACTTCCAGCGGCCGCTGTCGAGCTATCAGCTCTCGGATCTCGGCAACGAGCGCGGCATGAAGGTGTGGTCAGGCGAGCTTGCGACCGCCATGACGCTGAACCAGGACGTCACCACGGCATTTCCAGTCGACGAGGCGATCGGCGAGCTGCAACCCGGTGTCTATGTGATGACCGCGGCGCCGAAAGGCCCGACAGCGACGAGCGACGAGGACGGCCAGCTTGCCACGCAATGGTTCATCGTCTCCGACCTTGGCGTCGCCGCCTTCTCCGGCAATGATGGCATCCACGTCTTCGTCAACTCGCTGGCCTCGACCGATCCGGTGGCGCGCGTCGAGGTGCGGCTGATCGCGCGCAACAACGAGATCCTCGCCACCCGCAAGACCGACAACGCCGGTCACGCGCTGTTCGAGACGGGCTTGGCGCGCGGTGAGGGCGGCCTTTCGCCGGCCATGCTAACCGTATCGGGGGAGAAGGCCGACTATGCCTTCCTCAGCCTGAAGACGTCAGCCTTTGATCTTTCCGATCGCGGTGTCGCCGGGCGCGAGGCGCCGTCAGGCCCTGATGCCTTCGTCTATGCCGAGCGCGGCGTCTACCGTTCCAACGAGACCGTGTACCTCACGGCGCTGTTGCGCGACGGGCAGGGCAATGCGCTGACCGGCAGCCCACTCACACTCGTGGTCGAGCGGCCCGACGGCGTCGAATTCCGCCGCGCCGTGCTGCCCGATCAGGGCGCCGGCGGCCGCTCGCTCGCCCTGCCGCTCAACTCCGCCGTGCCGTCCGGCACCTGGCGCGTCCGCGCCTTCACCGACCCGAAGGGATCGTCGGTCGGCGAGACCACCTTCATGGTCGAGGACTATATCCCGGAGCGGCTGGAGTTCGACGTCTCGTCGAAAGACAAGATGATCAAGGCCGACGCTCCGGTCGAGCTCAAGGTCGACGGTCATTTCCTCTATGGCGCGCTGGCGTCCAGCCTGCAGCTCGAAGGCGACATGCTGGTCACGACCGCGGCCGAGCGGCCGGGCTTTGCCGGCTATCAGTTCGGCGTCGCCGACGAGGAGACGGCCTCCAACGAACGCACCCCGATCGAGAATCTGCCTGAGACCGACGACAAGGGCGCCGCGAGCTTCCCGGTCAGCCTGCCGAAGCCGCCGACCTCGACCCGCCCGCAGGAAGCCCAGATCTTCATCCGCATGGCGGAGACCGGCGGCCGCGCGGTCGAGCGCAAGCTCACGCTGCCGATCGCTGCGAACGCCGCGCAGATCGGCGTGAAGCCGCTGTTTGCCGACAAGAACGTTGGAGAGGGCGAGAAAGCCGATTTCGACGTCGTATTCGTCTCGCCCGAGGGCAAGACCCTGGCGCGCAGCGGCTTGCGCTATGAGCTCTTGAAGATCGAGTCGCGCTATCAATGGTACCGGCAGAATTCCTATTGGGACTACGAGCCGGTGAAGTCGACCCGCCGGGTCGCTGATGGCGATGTCAGCATCGCGGCTGACAGGCCGACGCGGCTGAGCTTCCAGCCGGAGGCCGGCCGCTACAGGCTCGACCTGAAGTCGGCGGATGCCGACGGCCCGATCACCTCAGTGCAATTCGACGTCGGCTGGTATTCCGATGGCAACGCCGATACGCCGGATCTGTTGGAGACCTCGATCGACAAGCCGCAATATCAGTCCGGCGACACCATGGTCGTCACGGTGAATGCGCGCACTGCCGGCAAGCTGACCGTCAACGTGGTCGGCGACCGGCTGCTCAGCACCCAGAGCGCCGACGTCAAGGAAGGCACCAACCAGGTCAAGCTCGTGGTCGGCAAGGATTGGGGCACGGGCGCCTATATCGTGGCCACGTTGCGCCGGCCGCTCGATACGGCCGCGCAGCGCATGCCAGGTCGCGCCATCGGGCTGAAATGGTTTGGCATCGACAAATCGACACGCACGCTCGCCGTGAACCTGGCGCCGCCGTCGCTGGTGCGGCCGGGCTCGACGTTGAAGATTCCGGTGAAGCTCGGCGGTCTCAATCCCGGCGAGGACGCCAAGATCGTGGTGGCGGCGGTCGATGTCGGCATTCTCAACCTCACCAACTACAAGTCGCCGGCACCGGACGATTATTATCTCGGCCAGCGCCAGCTCTCGGCCGAGATCCGTGATCTCTATGGCCAGCTGATCGACGGCATGCAGGGCGGCCGCGGCCAGATCAAGACCGGCGGCGATGCCGGAGGCGCCGAGCTGCAGGGCAGCCCGCCAACGCAAAAGCCGCTCGCGCTCTATTCGGGCATCGTGACGGTCGGCCCCGACGGCAGCGCGGAGATCGCGTTCGATATTCCTGAGTTTGCGGGAACCGCGCGCGTCATGGCGGTGGCGTGGACCGCGACCAAGCTCGGCCGTGCGGTGACCGACGTCACCGTGCGCGATCCGGTGGTGCTGACTGCGACCCTGCCGCGCTTCCTGCTGCACGGGGATCACGGCACGCTGTCCTTCGATCTCGACAATGTCGAGGGCGCCCCCGGTGATTACACGATCGCGGTGAAGGCGAACGGGCCGGTGAAGGTCGCCGGCAATGCCAGCGTGACGATGAAGCTCGCGGCCAAGCAGCGCAGCTCGGCGACGCTGGGCCTCGATGCCAGCGGTACTGGCACTGGGCAGTTCGACGTCGACATCAAGGGGCCGAACGGGCTAACGCTGGCGCGGCATTATCAGCTCGACGTCAAGCCGGCGACCCAGGTGCTGGCGCGGCGCTCGATCCGCACGCTCGCCAAAGGCGAGAGCCTGACACTCTCGTCAGACATGTTCTCCGATCTCGTCCCGGGCACCGGCACGGTGTCGCTGTCGGCGAGCCTGTCGAGCGCGCTCGATGCGGCAACGATCCTCAAGGCGCTCGATCGTTATCCGCATGGCTGCTCGGAGCAGATCACCAGCCGGGCGATGCCGCTGCTCTATGTCAACGAGCTCGCGGCCGGTGCGCATCTCGCCATGGACACCGAGATCGATCAACGCATCCGCGATGCGATCGATCGGTTGTTGGCGCGCCAGGGTTCGAACGGCTCGTTCGGCCTGTGGTCGGCGGGCGGCGATGATCCCTGGCTCGACGCCTATGTCACGGATTTTCTGACCCGTGCCCGCGAAAAGGGCTTTGCGGTGCCGGACGTGCTGTTCAAGAGCGCGCTCGACCGCGTCAGGAACTCGGTGGTCAATGCCGACGAGCCGGAGAAAACGGGCGGCCGCGATCTCGCCTACGGCCTCTATGTGCTCGCACGCAATGGCGTGGCGCCGATCGGTGATCTGCGCTATCTCGCCGACACCAAGCTGAACAACCTCGCCACGCCGATTGCGAAGTCGCAGCTTGCTGCCGCACTGGCGCTGGTCGGCGACCGCGCCCGCGCCGAGCGGGTCTATGCAGCCGCAGCCGACAGCCTGTCGCCGAAGCCTGCGTTGGTGTTCGGCCGCAGCGATTACGGCTCGGACCTGCGCGATGCCGCGGCGCTGGTGTCGCTGGCAGGCGAGGGCAATGCGCCGAAGGCGACGTTGACCCAGGCCGTGATGCGGGTCGAAGCGGCGCGCGGGCTCACGCCCTATACCTCGACGCAGGAGAATGCGTGGCTGGTGCTGGCCGCGCGGGCGCTCGCCAAGGAGGCGCTTGCGCTTGATGTTAACGGCCAGGCGGTGAAGACCGCGCTCTACCGCAGCTATCGTGCCGCGGAGATGGTGGGCCAGCCGCTCAAGGTCACCAACACCGGTAACGCGCCGGTGCAGGCGGTGGTCTCGGTCTCGGGTTCGCCGCTGACGCCGGAGCCTGCAGCCGCGAACGGCTTCAAGATCGAGCGCAGCTACTACACGCTTGACAGCAAGCCGGCCGACGTCAGCAAGGCCAAACAGAACGACCGCTTCGCGGTGGTGCTTAAGATCACCGAGGCCAAGCCGGAGTTCGGCCACATCATGGTGTCGGACTATCTCCCTGCAGGCTTCGAGATCGACAATCCGCATCTGGTGTCGTCGGGCGACAGTGGAACCCTCGACTGGATCGAGGACGGTCAGGAGCCCGTCAACACCGAGTTCCGTGACGACCGCTTCTCGGCTGCGCTCGACCGCGCCGCCGACGCGAAAGCCGTGTTCACGGTCGCCTACGTCGTGCGCGCGGTCTCGCCTGGGAAGTATGTGCTGCCGCAAGCCTATGTTGAGGACATGTACAACCCGTCGCGCTATGGTCGCACCGGCACGGGCTCGGTGGAGGTTCGCGCGGCGAAATGAGCGAAGGTGTAACCAGCGGCAAGACGAAGCGGCGGGTCGGGCGTCTTGCGGCGACAGCCGCGGCCCTGCTGCTCGTCGCTGTGACGACCTGCGCCGCCTGGATCGTCTCGCTCGGCCCGTTGCCGCTGCAGGAGGCGCGCGCCGTCTCCACCACCATCGTCGACCGCAACGGCAAGCTGCTGCGCGCCTATGCGATGGCCGATGGCCGCTGGCGGCTGCCGGTCGACGCCAAAAAGGAGGTCGACCCCACCTATCTCAAGCTCTTGCTTGCTTATGAGGATCAACGCTTCTTCGACCATCATGGTGTCGATCCCAAGGCGCTGGCGCGGGCCGCGGTTCAGCTTGGTACGAGCGGCCATATCGTCTCCGGCGGCTCGACCATCACGATGCAGCTGGCGCGGCTGATCGAGCCGCGGCAGCATCGCTCGCTGCATTTCAAGCTGCGCCAGATCGTGCGGGCGCTGGATATCGAGCGCGAGATGAGCAAGGACGAGATCCTCGATCTCTATCTCACGCTCGCGCCGTATGGCGGCAATCTCGAAGGCATTCGCGCTGCCTCGATCGCCTATTTCGGCAAGGAGCCGAAGCGGCTGTCGCTGGCCGAGGCCGCGCTCCTGGTCGCGCTGCCGCAGTCGCCCGAGACGCGCCGGCTTGACCGTTACCCGGAGGCCGCCAAGAAAGGCCGCGACCGCGTGCTCGACCGCATGGTCTCCGAGCATGTCGTGTCCGAAGAGGATGCCTTACAAGCGAAGGCGCAACCCGTCCCACGCCTGCGCCACCCGATGCCGATATTGGCGCCGCATGCAGCCGACCAAGCCGCCGCTGCGGTCAAGGACCAAGCGGTGATCAAGCTGACGCTCGATGCCGGTCTGCAGAAAGTGCTCGAGCCGCTTGCGCATGATCGCGCCGCGAGCCTGGGGCCGAACATCTCGGTCGGCATCATCGTGGTCGACAATGACAGCGGCGACGTGCTCGCCCATGTCGGCTCGGCCGACTATTTCGATCCGCGCAGGGCAGGGCAGGTCGACATGACGCGCGCGGTGCGCTCGCCGGGATCGACCTTGAAGCCGTTCATCTATGGGTTGGCCTTCGAGGACGGCTTCGTGCATCCGGAGAGCCTGATCGACGACCGGCCGGTGCGCTTCGGCTCTTATGCGCCGGAAAATTTCGACATGACCTATCAGGGCACGGTGCCGGTGCGCAAAGCACTGCAGCTGTCGTTGAATGTGCCGGCCATCGTGCTGCTCGATCGGGTTGGCGCAAGCCGGCTGTCGGCGCGGCTGAAGCAGGCCGGCGCCAATCTCGTCCTGCCGAAGGACGAAGCGCCGGGCCTTGCGATGGGCCTCGGCGGCGTCGGCGTCACGCTGCAGGATCTCGCGCAGCTCTATTCCGGATTTCCACGGCTTGGCAGTGCCAGACCGCTGCGCGAGATCATGCTCAAGGACGACGCTCGCGAGCCCATGCGGTTGATGGACGCGGCCGCGGCCTGGCAGGTCGGCAACGTGCTGTTGGGAACACCTCCGCCTGATAATGCGGCACGTGGCCGCATCGCCTTCAAGACCGGCACCAGCTACGGCTACCGCGATGCTTGGTCGGTCGGTTTCGACGGCCGGGTCACGATTGGCGTTTGGGTCGGGCGTCCTGATGGCGCGCCGGTTCCCGGGCTGATCGGGCGCGTCGCCGCGGCGCCCATCCTGTTCGATGCGTTTGCCCGAACCGGCAAGTTGCCCGCGGCACTTCCCAGGCCCCCAAAGGGGACGCTGGTCGCCGGCAATTCCAAGTTGCCGCTGCCGTTGCGCCGGTTCCGGCCGTTCGGGGAACTGGTCCGAGCCGGTGCGGAACAGGCGCCCCATATCCAGTTCCCGTTGAATGGATCGCGGATCGACGTCGATCGAGCCAATGGCTCGGATGCTGCCGCGATGCCCGTCAAGGTTTCCGGTGGCGTGCTACCGATCACCATGCTGGTCAATGGACTTGCGGTCGGCGAGATCGACAGCCGCCGCCAGCGCCTGATCGATCCCCCTGGGCCGGGTTTTGCGCGCCTGACTGTCATCGACGCCACCGGCGCTGCGGACACAGTTGTGGTCAGAATTCAGTGACCTCGCGCTAAGCGGTTGTCGACATGGTGGTTTCAGCGTATGCGGAACCCCATGGTCGAGACCTATGCCCGTCCCCGTTTTGGAGAGCCCCGTGAGCCGAAGAACCTGGTCAATCCAGGAAACAGGCTGGCACGGTTGCTCGACGTCGTCACGGTCAGCCACGTCCGGGCCGTGGCGTTCCTGCTCGTCTGCGGACTGCTCTTGTTCCTGCCGGGCTTCTTCACCATTCCGCCCGTCGATCGCGACGAGGCCCGCTTCGCGCAGGCGACCAAGCAGATGGTGGAGACCGGCGATTATGTCGACATCCGCTTTCAGGACGACGTGCGCTACAAAAAGCCGGTCGGCATCTACTGGTTGCAATCGGCCGCGGTGGAGACGGCCTCTGCACTTGGCCTGCCACGGGCGCAGTTGCGCATCTGGATCTATCGGATTCCATCCCTGATCGGCGCAATCGGCGCTGTGCTTCTGACCTACTGGACGGGGCTCGCCTTCGTCACCCGCCGCGGCGCAGTGTTGGCAGCGCTGATGCTGGGCTGCTCGGTTCTGCTAGGGGTCGAGGCGCGGCTCGCCAAGACCGACGCGATGTTGCTGCTGACTGTCGTGGCCGCGATGGGCGCGCTGGCTCGGGTCTATCTGTCATGGCAGCGCGGGGAGGATCCCGAGCGTCCGCCGTGGAGCTGGCCCGCGATCTTCTGGACCGCGCTTGCCGCGGGCGTCCTGATCAAGGGGCCGCTGATCCTGATGTTCGCAGGCCTTGCCATCGTCGCGCTTGCGATCGTGGATCGGGGCGCCTCGTGGCTGTGGCGGCTGCGCCCGCTGTGGGGGCTGATGTGGATGCTGGTGCTGGTGCTGCCCTGGTTCATCCTCATCACGTTGCGGGCCGGCGAGACCTTCTTCACCGACTCCGTCGGCGGCGACATGCTGAGCAAGTTGGCGGCCCAGGAATCCCATGGCGCGCCGCCCGGGGTTTACCTGCTGTTGTTCTGGATCACATTCTGGCCGGGTGCGCCATTGGCAGCGATGGCGGCCCCGGCGGTCTGGCGAGCGCGTCGGGAGCCCGGCGCGCAGTTCCTGCTGGCGTGGCTCGTTCCGTCCTGGATTGTGTTCGAGGCCGTGCTGACCAAGCTGCCGCATTACGTGCTGCCGCTGTATCCGGCGATCGCGATCCTCACCGTCGGTGCGCTGGAGCGACGCGTGCTGTCCCGGGGCTGGCTCCGGAGGGGCGCTGCCTGGTGGTTTGGGATTCCGGCGATCACCTCGCTCGTCGCCGTGATCGGCGCCATCACCGTGACGCGGCAGCCGGTGTTTCTGGCTTGGCCATTTGTTGCGGCCGCGCTCATTTTCGGCCTGTTCGCATGGTGGCTGTATGAGGATGGGCGCGCCGAACGGTCGCTATTGAATGCGGCGGTCTCCGCCATGTTTCTCGCTTTCGCCGTGTACGGCGTGGTGCTGCCGGCACTGACCCCGTTATTCCCTAGCGCCGAGATTGCGCGCGCCTTGCGCAACGTGGTCTGCGTTGGTCCGAAGGCCGCTGCTGCCGGTTTCCAGGAGCCGAGCCTCGTGTTCATGGCGGGCACCGGGACCTTGCTGACGGACGGCTCAGGCGCTGCCGATTTCCTCAGCCAAGGCACCTGCCGCTTTGCGCTGGTCGAGCAACGCTCCGAGCGCAGCTTCGTGCAGCGCGCCGAAGCGATCGGATTGCGCTACAACGTGGCCAAGCGCATCGACGGCTACAACATCTCGCAAGGACGTCCGGTCACCATCTCGATCTTCCGCTCGGAAGGCACCGAGTGATGGCCGTTCCCGAGAGCGGAACCAAGGCGCCTGGCTATGGCTCGCAGCTCGTTGCCGTTGTTGGGCCGGGGCTGGCGCAGCTGGTGCGTCCGCCGCAGGCGTCGCATAAGCAAGAAGCTGCGCAACGCCTCGTGCGCCAGCTGTTCGCACTGAGCGGGATGACCATCGGCCTGATGCTGCTCCTGATGTTCACCTTCGACGTGACCGCGATCCAATCGATGCCGCCGCGCGGCACGCCCGGCCTCTGGCCGGTCCGGATCTTCACCGATTTCGGCAAGGACGAATATGTGCTCGGGATTCTCGCAGCCGCGCTGATCCTGGTGGTGTTGGCGGTGCCGCTCCGGCCGCAGGGCTCGCGCAGCCGCCTGTTGCATCTCGGGACGCATCTTCAATATCTGTTTCTGGCCGTGTTGATCCCGATCCTCTGTGCCCAGCCCCTGAAATGGATCATCGGTCGTGGTCGGCCCTTTGTGGGCGGCAAGGCGAACGCCTTCAATTTTCAGCCGTTCAACGGCACCGAGGCCTATTTCAGCCTGCCGTCGGCCCATGCCGTGACCGCTTTCGCGCTGGCCTTTGCTATGGCCGCGGTATGGCCGCGGCTGCGGATGCCCATGTATCTCTATGCTGTGGCAATCGCGCTGAGCCGGCTGGTGCTGCTCGCGCATCATCCGAGCGATGTGGTCGGCGGCGCTCTGGTGGGCCTCATCGGCGCCATGCTGGTGCGGTACTGGTTTGCGGCACGCCAGCTTGGCTTTGCTGTCGGTGAAGGCGGCCAGATTGTCCCGCGCTGAACCGGGAGCGCTACCGCTGTAAACCCGATCTCGACAGCGTCCGGCGGTCTCAAAAGGGTTGCGAGGCGGCCTGGAGCCCCATAAGAAGCCCCCGCGGGAGGCCGGGCGGAGCCCGCCCCGATTGACCCCTCCCATCACGAGCGCCGATTTGCCGTCTTCCGACCATCCCTTGCCCGTCTCCGTCTCCATTGTCGTTCCCGTGCGGAACGAGGCGGGCAACATTGCGCCGTTGATTGCCGAGATCGCGGGCGCGCTGGACGGGCTCTGGGCCTACGAGATCGTCTATGTCAACGACGGCTCGACCGACGCCACTGCCGAGCGCCTCGCTGACGAGATGACGCGGCGGGCGAATCTCCGCGTGGTCAGCCATGAGCAGTCGACCGGTCAATCCGCTGCCGTGCGTAGCGGTGTGCGCGCGGCCCACGGCGTCATCGTCGCGACGCTGGACGGCGACGGCCAGAATGATCCAGCGTTCCTGCCCGATCTGATCGCGGCGATTGAAAAGGGTGGGGCGCAGGTCGGCCTTGCCGCCGGCCAGCGCGTCGGGCGCAAGGACACCGGCTTCAAGAAGCTGCAATCGCGTCTCGCCAATCGGATCCGCAACGCCGTGCTCCATGACGGCACCCGCGACACCGGCTGCGGCCTGAAGGCGTTTCGCCGCGACGTGTTCCTGATGATGCCCTATTTCGACGGCCTCCACCGCTTCTTGCCGGCCCTGGTGCGCCGGGAAGGGTTCGAGATCGCCTATGTCGATGTCATCGACCGTCCGCGCCGTTCGGGCGTGTCGAATTACGGCTTCTTCGACCGGCTGTGGATCGGGATCATGGATCTCTTCGGCGTCTGGTGGCTGATCCGCCGCAAGAAGCCCACGCCGATCGCGACCGAGGTGAATCGATGCTGATCCAGTACGGACAGGCGCTGAGCAACTACATCTACGACATCTTTGTCGCCAAGTTCGACTTCTGGCTGGCTTTCGGCCTCGCGGCGCAGCTCGCATTCGCGGCGCGCTTCCTGGTGCAATGGATCGCAAGCGAGCGCGCTGGCAAAAGCGTGGTGCCACTTGCATTCTGGTTCTTCTCGATCGGCGGCGGCGTCATGACGCTGATCTACGGCCTGGTGAAGCGCGAGCCGGTCATCATCTTCGGCCAGCTTCTGTCGAACATCATCTATATCCGCAACGTGATGCTGATCTTCAAAAGCCGTCAGAAGGAATCGCAGACGCTGAGCAGTTAGCGCCTGCGCGGACCCGCGGTCTGTATGCGGGAACATTGAGATCGTAATCATCAATAACCACGTCTTGGCTGGGGTTGCCGAGGAGTGGAACCGATGCGCGTGGATTTCAGAAGCGACGCTTATCTTCGCGACCCCGCTGTAAGCCTCGCAAAGTTGCGAGCGGCCGGTCCGATCGTGAAAGTGCATTTCCCGATCGTAGGCGAGACTTGGATCACCACGACCAACGATCTGGCCGTTCGCGTTCTCAAGGACAACGACACCTTCACGATGCGCCAGAACGGCAAAGTCGCCGGTCAGCGCTGGTGGATGCCGCCGTCGCTGCGCACGCTGACGCTCAACATGCTGAGCATGGACGAGCCGGACCATACCCGTCTGCGTGGCATCGTCGACGAAGCGTTTCGTCGGCGTGCGATTCTCGATATGGAACCACGGATCTTCGCCTTGGCCGACGAGCTTGCGGCGGAGTTGTTTGCTGAAGGAAAGCCAGCCGATCTGGTCGAGCGCTATGCGCGGAAACTGCCGTTGTCGGTGATCTTTGAGCTGCTGGGCTTGCCGCGCGCCGACCGGCCGCGGTTCATCGCGTGGGCGAACAGCCTCACCCGTCTGAGCGGAATGCTCAGCTTTGTCAAAATGATCGCCGGCCTGGGGCCGATGAAACGCTACCTGGAAGGCCGCTTGCGGATTGCACGCGACACCGGCGGTGAAGGCTTGATCGCGGAGCTGGTTCGCGTCGAACAGGAGGGCGGCCGCATCAGCAGCGATGAGATGGTGGCGATGGTCTTTCTCCTGCTCGGGGCCGGATCAGAGACCACCACGCATCTGATCAGCGGATCGGTCTACGAGCTGACCAAGGACCCTGCCTTGCGCGATTGGCTCGAGGAGGATTGGAGCCGCGTCAATCTGGCAATCGAGGAGTTCTTGCGTTTCGTCGCGCCGGTTCAGTTCACCAAGCCGCGCATCGTCAAGACCGACATCGATCTCGGCGGCGCCAGGCTGAAGCAGGGCGACAAGATCATGGCCATGCTGGCGGCGGCCAACATGGATCCTGATGCCAATCAGCACCCCGAGAAGCTCGATCTCGCGCGCAAGCCCAACCATCATCTGTCGTTCGGCACCGGTATCCATTTCTGCCTGGGCCATCAACTCGCCCGCATCGAGGGCAAATGCGCGCTGGAGGCGCTGTTCAAGCGCTGGCCGAAATTGCAATTGGCCGTGCCTCCGGACCAGGTTCGTTGGCGCCCGCGGCCCGGTCTCAGGGCGATCGAAAAGCTCCCCGTCGCGGTCCAGATGAAATGAGTGCCCTTTGGCAGCTTTGGTTCGGCGGCATCTGCGTCCGTCCGTCGGACTTTGCCAATTTCAGAATGTTTTGTATCGTTGTTCGTCGACTACCAAAAAATCCAGAGATCTTGTCCTTGAAATTGTTCGCAAGCACGCATGCGGGCGCGACAGGATGAGACATAATTGTGGGGGAGACCATGACCAGAAAATACTATCTCTGCATTGCGGTCATCGCCGGTATTTTGCTGCAACTCGGCGCGGGGGGATCGGCGAACGCCGGTTCGCCAGGCAAGAGCGTCACGATTGGCACGACGTTTCCCGACCGCTTCCCGGTGATCCGGAATTTCTACCTGGGACAGCCGGCGATTGGCTTCGGCTCCGAGATCGGCCGGGTCGAGCACGTTCCGGTCATCTTCCTCCACGGCAACAACGACACGCCGTTCCCGACCGCCTGCAATCCATTCGGTCGCATGCAGGCCTTCGCGCAATCATTCCTGGATCGCGGCTACCATCCCAGCGAGCTCTGGGGTCTGGGCTATCAAGGCGATCAGTGCGACCTGGCACAGGATAATACCCATCGCTCAGGCATCTCGCACACCACGGCAGCGGCCGTGCCGATGCTGCGCGAATTCGTCAAGGCGGTGCTCGATTTCACGGGCGCCAAGCGCGTCGACATCGTCGCCCACAGCCTCGGGGTCACCGTCGCGCGCGAATGGATGCTGCAGGACAATGCCTACCGCAAGGTCCGCGCCTTGGTGGCGATAGATGGACCCAATCACGGCATCATTGATTGCTCGCCCAACCCGGGCAACTTCTATCAATTGCCGAGCGGCGGTGGCTTCACACCGAGCAGCGCGGTCTGCGACGAATACGGCTCCGACCACACGCAGTTGCTCAATGTCCTGAATGCCGCGGGCGAGACGCCCGGTCCCACACGGTACCTGGTCATCCGCAACAAGCCGGGATCACCCGACTTCGTCTACAACAGCCTGCCCGACGGCGTGCTTCCGGGCGTTCCCGCCGAGGACCGCGACGGCAAGCCGCATGATTTCACCGGCAGTGCCGGTCTCGCCGGTGCCGAGACCATCGACCTTGTCGGCCAGGGGCAATTCGACCCGGTGCTCGCCACCTCCCATCTCGGAATCCTCAACTCTCCCGAGACGCGCGACGCCGCGCTGAAATTCTTGAACTCCCTGCGAGGAAGGGCCGACCAGGACGGCAGCGATTAGTCTCGCAGCGTCATTCGACGCGATCGCCCGCTTTTCGGAGTTGGCCGGGCTCATTCGTCTCGTTACAGGCAAACGGCGCCCGGGAGGATCCGGGCGCCGTCGATTTCAAGCCGGTGCCGTCGGCGTCAGCGGTCGAAGCCGGGCAGGGCCGACGTGTGCTCTGCGCGGGCACCCTTCAGCTTGTTGGCGTCAAGACCGAGCGCACGCAGGATCGTCGGCGCGACCTGCTTGTTCTCGACCTTTTCGTCGACGGTGCCGCCTTCGAAGTGCGGGTTGGCAAGCACCAGCAGGACGTGGGTGTCATCGTCGGTGAAGCCGCCATGCTCGGCGATCTTCTTCTTGCTGCCGCTGTAGATCGTGCCATGGATCGGCTGGATGATGATATCAGGCGTGCGGCCCTGGGCCGGGTTGCCGAACTTGTCTTCCAGCTCGTCGCCGGCATAGATCTTCTCGATTTTGGCCTGATTCAGGAAAACCCGATCGTTCTCGAGGATGCTGACGGCCTTCTTGGTCTGGGTCTGATCGGCGAGCCAGATCAGCGAGACGTCATCGGCGGTCTCCTGCGCCACGCTGATGCCCCCTGCGGTCAAGAGGTCGACCGGGTCGACCACGTCGGCATGGCCGGGCAGCAGCTTCGGATTGGTGCTGCCCTTGAGCATGTGGAGCTGGCTCAGATCGATCGGCGACTGCCCATGCTTCGCACCGACGATCACCAGGGTGCTGTCCGTGAGATGCTGCTTGTCCAGTTCGGTCAGCATCTGACCAAGTGAGCTGTCGACGAAGTCGAGCGAGAGTTCGAGCTGCGCGCTCGGCGTGCCGTTCGCGTCGGTGTAGCCGTCGGCGGTCACCTTCTGACCGACGCTGACGGCCTGGAAATTCATGCCGAAGATCGCCGGCACGCCGACCTTGTTTGCTCCGGTATGATCGAGGCCTTTGATCCAGTTCAGGACCGCGGTGACTTTCAGGTTGTCGTAGTAGCGCGTGTAGACCGGGTTCACGGTCCAGTCGTCGCCGGCCTGAGGCGTCGGAACGAGCTGCGGGGCGAGGGCGAGGACAGTGGTCGAATTGATCTCGGGCGCATAGAGCTCGTCGAGGCCCTTGCCGGAGGGACCGCTGATGATCTCATAGGCCGGGTGCTTGTCCGACCAGGCGGTGCGCAAGCCCGCGGCATGGATCACTTCCATGATGGTCGTGGTGTCGTTCCTCAGGTACTGGTGCGGATACACGACCTGGCAAGTGGTGCCGACCTTGCGCATGGGCAGATTGGCCGGATTGATGTGGTCGGAGCCCGCCGGTCCGCCGCCGTCGAGCTGGCTCAGATCATAGTCGAGCGCTTCGAAATAGGTGGCTTCAGTGCCCGGCTGACCCTGGCAGTTGCTTCCGGGCGGATAAAGCGTGTGGTCATAGGTGTCGTCATAAAACACGCCATGCTTTTTCGGCGAGGCGCCCGTCATGAAGGCCAATAGTCCAGGAAATGAATCCGACGGGCGCGAGGTGTGCGCATTGGCGTAGTGCAGCCCGTGCCGCAGCAGCTTGGCGAACGTCGAAGCAGGGTGGCTTTTGACATAGGTCTGCAGGTCGACCTCATGCATGCCGTCGACGCTGATCAGCAGCACATGCTTGACGGGGCCGTGACCATGGTCGTCCGAGTCGGCGCGTACTGCCGTCGTGAGTGCCGTCGATGCCAGTAATGCGGCGGCTGCGAGCTTTCCAAACCGATTCATTGTGACCCTCCCTAAGATTGAGGGTCCTCCGATATCGCAGCCAACACGACGCTGATATGAAGCCGCCATGATGGTGTCATGACCGTTTCATGCTTTGCATGACTTCAGTCGAATCTTACGACCTATCTTTGGTACCGAACGTCGCGCGCGATGCTCCGTTAAGTCCGCTGGCTGCGCGCGCTAGGCGGCGTTGAACGCGGCAAAGCCGCGATCGAGATCGGCCTTCAGATCCTCGACATTCTCCAGCCCGATATGCAGCCGCAGGGTCGGGCCTTGCGGAGCCCACCGCGTCGCCGTGCGATAGCTCGTGCAGTCGAACGGAATGGCGAGGCTCTCAAAGCCGCCCCAGGAATAGCCCATGCCGAACAAAGTGAGCGTGTCGAGCAGCGCATCGACCGCAGCTTGCCGCTTCGGCTGCAGCACGATGCTGAACAGCCCGGAGGCGCCGGTGAAGTCGCGCTTCCAGATCGCGTGTCCCGGGTCGCTTTCCAAGGCCGGATGCAACACCCGCGTGACCTCCGGGCGCGTGGCGAGCCAGCGTGCCATCTCGAGCCCGGAGCGATAATGTTGGGCGAGGCGGACGCCGAGCGTGCGCAGCCCGCGCAGGGCCAGGAAAACATCATCGGGCCCGGCGCAGACGCCAAGCAGCCGGATCGCCTCCGAGATCATCGGCCACGCCTTGGCGTTCGCCGAAATCGTGCCGAACATAATGTCGGAGTGGCCGCCGATATATTTGGTGGCGGCCTGCATGCTGATGTCGACGCCCTGCTCGAGCGAGCGATGATAGAGCGGGGTTGCCCAGGTGTTGTCGTCGATCACCAGCGCGTCATGCGCATGCGCGACCGCGGCGATCGCCGGAATATCCGGCATCTCGAACGATTGGGAGCCGGGCGCTTCCACAAGCACCGCGCGTGTATTCGGCTTGAGCAATTGCTCAATTCCTGTGCCGATGGTGGGATCGAAATAGTCGGTCTCGACGCCATAGCGCGCCAGCAGGCCGGTGCAGAAATTGCGCGTGGGTCGGTAGACATTGTCGCAGACCAGGAGATGATCGCCGGCCTTGAGCACCGCGAGCAGGGTGGTGGAGATCGCCGCAAGCCCCGATGGCGCGAGGCCGACGCCGGCGCATTGCGGCCCCTCCAGGGCCATCAGCGTCTCTTGCAGCGCCTTCGTGGTGGGCGTGCCGTGCCTGCCATATTGGAATTCGCCGCGATGGGCGTGGAGATCCTCCGCCGTCGGGTAGAGGACCGTGGAACCATGGACGACCGGCGGATTGACGAATCCGTGCTGTGCTTTTGCATTGCGGCCTGCCGTCACCAGCCGGGTTTCAACCTGTTGTGGCACCGCAGCGCCGTCGTTTGAAGATGCCATGCGTTTGCCGTTGCCGCCTTTTTTTGCCCGTCGTCTCGGTGACAGGAATCCCTCAAGGTCAGGATTGTTAATAACAGAATGCAGAAGAGGGGCGTCAACCCCTTGACCCGGCAGGCCAGTCGTTCTGTGATGCCGCCGCTATTCCATCGCTGCATGTTGAGGGGCTTGCCGCGATTTCCGGTCCATTCTGCATCGATAATGCCATATCTTGGTATGGCGTTTGCAGTGGCGGATTCCCGGTCGGCCCCGTTTGACATGAGTGAGGCATCAACGCTCAAGGACGACCCTCGAAAGGCTCTGCCCATGAAACGCGTCTCTCTGGCTTTCACCTTTGCCCTCGCCACCGCGCTCGCGAGCCCCGGCGCCCACGCCGACACGCTCAAGACGGTCAAGGACCGGGGCATGCTGTCCTGCGGCGTCAGCCAGGGCCTGCCCGGGTTCTCGAATCCGGACGACAAGGGCAATTGGACCGGACTGGACGTCGATATCTGCCGCGCCGTCGCTGCGGCCATTTTCAACGATCCGACCAAGATCAAGTTCGTGCCGCTGTCGGCCAAGGACCGTTTCACCGCGCTGCAGTCCGGCGAAATCGACATGCTGTCGCGCAACACGACCTGGACGCTGTCGCGCGATACGTCGCTGGGCGCCAATTTCACCGGCGTGACCTATTATGACGGACAGGGCTTCCTCGTGAAGAAGTCGCTGAAGGTGAACTCGGCGCTCGAGCTCAACAGCGCCTCGGTCTGCGTGCAGACCGGCACCACGACCGAGCAGAACCTCGCCGACTACTTCAAGGGCAACAACATGAAGTACGAGGTGATTGCGTTCGCGGGTGCGGACGAGACCTTCAAGGCCTATGAATCCGGCCGCTGCGACGTCGTCACGTCGGACGTCTCTCAGCTTTACGCTGAGCGCCTGAAGCTCGCCACTCCCGCTGACCACGTCGTGCTGCCCGAGGTGATCTCCAAGGAGCCGCTCGGACCGATGGTGCGCCATGGCGACGACCAATGGTTTGATATCGTCAAATGGGTGTTGTTCGCCATGGTGGACGCCGAGGAAATGGGGATCACCCAGAAGAACCTCGATGAGATGGCCAAGTCGGACAAGCCGGATATGAAGCGCGCTTTCGGCACCGACGGCAATCTCGGTGAGCAGCTTGGCCTGACCAAGGACTGGCTGTACCGGATCGTGAAGGCCGTCGGCAACTACGGCGAGGCGTTCGACCGCAATGTGGGCGCCGGCTCCAAGCTGCAGATCGCGCGCGGCCTGAACCAGCTCTGGAACAAGGGCGGAATCCAGTACGCACCGCCGATCCGCTAAAACCGGCGTGGTCAAGGGGCTGCGGCGATGAGTATCGAAGCGAGGCTACCTCCGCCGCAATACGCGCTTCGCCTGAAGCGCGCATTGGGCGGCCAAGCAGGGTGGAGCGGCTTCGCCCTGCAGATCCTGTTCGTCGCCACGCTCGCGTGGATTGGCTACGAGATCGTGGCCAATGCCCGCGCCAATCTGGAAGCCCAGCGCATCACGTCGGGCTTCGGCTTCCTCAACAACACGGCAGGCTTTGACGTCAGCCAAAGCCTGATTCCGTATTCAGGATCGAGCACCTACACCCGCGTGTTCCTGGTCGGGCTGCTCAACACGCTGCTGGTGTCGGTGATCGGCATCTTCTTTGCGACCATCATCGGCTTCATCGTCGCGCTGGGCCGGCTGTCGCCCAACGGATTGTTGTCGCGCGTCGCGGGCGCGTATGTCGAAATCATCCGCAACCTGCCGGTGCTGTTCCAGATCCTGTTCTGGTATCTGGCCGTGCTGGCGGCGCTGCCGGGACCACGACAGAGCATCTCGGTGTTCTCGACGTTCTATCTGAACAATCGCGGCCTGGTCATCCCCTGGCCGATCGCCGAGCCGGGCCTTCTTCCTTTCGTGATTGCGCTCGCCGTCGCAATCATTGCCGCGCTGGCGCTGCGGACCTATGCGCGCCGGGAGCTGTTCCTGAAAGGGCATGCGGTTCGGATCTGGCCTTACGTGATCGGCGTCCTGATCGGGCTGCCGTTGATCTCGGCGCTGGTATTCGGCAAGCCGGTCCAGTTCGATGTGCCGGTTCTCAAGGGATTCAACTTCGCCGGCGGGGCGCGCGTCATTCCGGAATTCGTCGCGCTGACCGCGGCGTTGTCGATGTATACGGCGGCCTTCATCGCCGAAGTCGTGCGCGCCGGCATTCTGTCGGTGCACAAGGGGCAGATGGAAGCGGGCGTCTCGCTCGGCCTGTCGCGCGGACGGGTGTTGCGGCTGATCGTGATTCCGCAGGCGCTGCGGGTGATCCTGCCGCCGCTCACCAATCAATATCTCAATCTCACCAAGAACTCGTCGCTGGCCGTTGCGATCGGCTATCCCGAACTGGTTTCGGTGTTCATGGGCACTACGCTGAGCCAGACCGGGCAGGCGATCGAGATCATCGCGATCACGATGGGCGTGTATCTCCTGCTCTCGCTGATCACGAGTGCGATCATGAGCTTCTACGGCTGGCGACTGGGTAAGAGGCTCGGGGCATGAGCGATATCACCGCATCCAACTTCATGCGTCAGGAACTGGTGCCCGAACGGCGCGCGCCGGTCAGGACCACCGGCTTGGTCGGCTTTGTCCGGACGCGAATGTTGAATTCGCCGAGCAACGTCCTGCTCACGATCATCAGCGCGGCGTTGATCTGGTACACCGTGGTCCCGGCCGTCCAGTTCCTGTTGGTCGATGCTGTCTGGCAGGGCAAGGATCGCGACGCCTGTCTGGCCCAGAATGTCGGCCATGCGGTCGGCGCCTGCTGGCCCTATATCGGTGCCGAGATCAACCAGTTCACCTACGGTTTCTATCCCGAGGCCGAACGATGGCGGGTCAATCTGACCTTCCTGCTCGCCGTCATTCTGTTGGTGCCGATGCTGATCCCGCGCATTCCCGCCAAAAGCCTGAACGCGGGGCTGTTCTTTCTTGCCTTGCCCGTTGTGGCTTTTTTCCTGCTCTATGGCGGCGGGCTGTCCGGCTTCGGCGTCAGCTGGACCGCAAGCCTGTTATCGACCTTCACCGAAAGCATCCAGAGCGCAGGCAGCGCGTTGCAGCGGGCCGGCGCGAACGCGCCGGTGATCGGGATTCTGTTCTGGGCCGTCGGCGAACTGATCGTGCTGATCGGGATGGCTGCGGATTGGGTGATCTCGCCGCTGACTTGGCTGCGCGGGCAGATCCAGAACTCGCATCAGCCGGTCTGGACCGATTTCGTGCTGACCGCCATCGTCGTTTCGGCGTTGGTCTTTGTCCTCGGCGGTGGCCGACGCGCTTTGGGCGCGGTGGCCAGATGCCTTGCCATCTTTGCCGGCATCGCGATCGTGATCGGCGTGATGGGGCTCGATCATGGCGGCCTCCAGATCGTCGATACCAGGCTGTGGGGCGGGCTCCTGGTCACGCTCGTGGTCTCGATCACCGGTATCGTCGCCTCGATGCCGATCGGGATTGCGCTGGCGCTCGGGCGTCGCTCGACGATTCCGTTGATCCGGATCTTCTCGATCGCCTTCATCGAGTTGTGGCGCGGCGTGCCGCTGATCACGGTGCTGTTCTTCGCCACCTACATGCTGCCGCTGTTCTTGCCCGGCAACATGACAGTGGATGGACTGCTCCGTGCATTGATTGGCGTCGCGCTGTTCTCCGGCGCCTATCAGGCCGAGGTCATCCGCGGCGGTCTGCAGGCGATCCCGCGCGGCCAGGGCGAAGCCGCGAACGCGCTCGGCCTGTCCTGGAGCAAGACGACCTTCCTGATCGTGTTGCCGCAGGCGCTACGCCATGTCATTCCAGGTCTGGTCGGCTCCTTCATCTCGCTGTTCAAGGACACCTCGCTGGTCTCGATCGTTGCGATCTTCGATCTGCTCGGCAGCTTGCGTGCATCGTTCTCCGATCCCACCTGGGCCACGCCGACCACCGCCTTTACCGGCTTCGCCTTCACGGGAATGATCTATTTCGTCTTCTGTTTCGGCATGTCGCGCTACGCGCTGTTCGTGGAGCGCCGGTTGAATGCGCACCGGCGCCATTGAGCAGCACAGCGCAAGAGAGCTCAAGTGATCCCATGACCACCAATCCGATCGTCAACATTGCCGCCCTCAACAAATGGTACGGCGATTTCCATGTGCTGCGCGACATCAATCTTGGCGTCGCCAAGGGTGAGCGCATCGTCATCTGCGGCCCGTCCGGCTCGGGCAAGTCGACCTTGATCCGCTGCATCAACGCACTGGAGGAATTCCAGGAAGGCGAGATCACGGTCGACGGCATCGAGCTCGGCCCCAATCTCAAGCGGGTCGACGAGGTCCGCCGTGAAGTCGGCATGGTGTTCCAGAGCTTCAATCTGTTTCCGCATCTGACCGTGCTGGAGAACTGCACTCTGGCGCCGATCTGGGTGCGCAACATTCCGCAGAAGGAAGCGGAAGCCACCGCGATGAAATTCCTGGAACGCGTCAAGATCCCCCATCAGGCGCACAAATATCCCGGGCAGATGTCAGGCGGTCAGCAGCAGCGCGTCGCGATCGCGCGCGCGTTGACGATGAATCCGAAAGTGATGCTATTCGATGAGCCGACCTCGGCGCTCGATCCGGAAATGGTCAAGGAAGTGCTCGACACCATGGTCGACCTCGCCAAGGAGGGCATGACCATGCTGGTCGTCACCCACGAGATGGGTTTTGCCCGCGAGGTCGCCAACCGGGTCGTGTTCATGGACGCCGGCCAGGTCATCGAATCCAATACGCCGCAGGAGTTCTTCGCCAATCCGCAGCATGCGCGCAGCAAGCTGTTCCTGAGCCAGATCCTGCGGCACTGAGTTTGGTTTGAGGGACTTGGATGGTGAGCGCACCATCCAACTCCCTAGTCCGGAAGCCCGGCCATGGCGCGCGGATCGACGTAGCGGTCGTACTCCTCTCCGCTCAACAGGCCGAGCGCCAGTGCAGCTTCGCGCGGCGTCGAACCGTCGGCCTGTGCCTTGCGCGTGATCTGCGCAACCTTGTCGTAGCCGAGAACCGGGTTGAGCGCTGTCGCAAGCAGCAGCGCATTCGCGACATTTGATGCAAGCCTGCGACGATCGACCTCGATCGCGCGAATGAGCTCGACTGCAAGGATGCGGCTGCCATCGGCGAGAAGCCGGATCGACTGCAGCACATTGTAGATCAGGACCGGTTTGGCCACGTTGAGCTCGAACGTGCCGGATGCGCCTGCGGCGGTCACCGTGGCGTGGTTTCCGATCACCTGGAACGCCACCTGCGCCACCACCTCGGCAATTGTCGGGTTGCGTTTTCCCGGCATAATGGACGAGGTCAGACCGTCATGCGGGATGACGAGTTCGCCGAGACCGCAGCGCGGGCCGGAGCCGAGCAGGCGGATGTCATTGGCGATCTTCAGCAGCGACACTGCGAACGTGTTGAGCATGCCGGATATCTCGACCAGGCTGTCGTGCGTGCCCATGCTCTCGAACTTGCTCTGCGCCGGCGCGAAAGCGATTCCGGTCAAGCCGCTCAGCTCCTCGCAGAACGCCACATCGAATCCGGCCGGTGCATTGAGGCCGGTGCCGACGGCCGTGCCGCCCTGCGGTAGGGCATGGAGCCGCGGCTGCGCCCCCAAGATTCGGGCCATGCCGCCGTCGACCTGGCGCGCGAACGCGTCGAACGCCTGCCCCATGGTCATGGGCACGGCATCCATCAGATGCGTGCGGCCGATTTTGACGATATCTGCGAATTCCGCCGCCTTCGCGGCGAGTTCATCGCGAAGCGTCGTCAACGCGGGCAGAAGCCGATCGCGCAATTCCAGGGCGGTCGCGATGTGCATGACCGTGGGAAAGCTGTCGTTGGAGGACTGCGAGCCGTTGACGTGATCATTGGGGTGGACCGGTGACCTTGCACCGAGCGGCCGGCCGGCCAGTTCGTTGGCGCGGTTGGCGATCACCTCATTGACGTTCATGTTGGTCTGGGTGCCCGAGCCGGTCTGCCAGATCGTCAGGGGAAAATGGTCGTCGAACCCGCCGTCGCGAAGCTCGGAAGCCGCCTGCTCGATCAGAGCCGCGATGGTAGTATCGATGGCGCCGAGCCGCGCGTTGGCGCGCACGGCGGCAAGCTTCTGCAGGGCAAAGGCGCGGATCAGGCAGACCGGAAAGCGTTCGTGACCGACGTCGAACACGCCCAGGGCGCGTTGGGTCTGCGCGCCCCAGTATCGGTCGGCCGGGATTTCGATCGCGCCGAAGGCATCATGCTCGAGCCGCATCTGCATCATGTGGTCGTCCTCTGTCGCGATCCTCATCAGTGTCAGATCGAGCGGGGGTCGCTCTCGACCTGCGCATAGGTGGCCGGGTCGAACTCCCCGGCGAGCTTGGCAACGACAACCGTGGCCACTGCGTTGCCGATGACGTTGCAGGTCGCCAGCGCGATGGAGAGGAAACGATAGACACCGAAGATCAGCGCGAGCCCGTCCACCGGAAGGATACCCGACGCCGTGACCGTCGCTGCGAACACGACGAAGGAGCCGCCCGAGACGGTTGCTGCACCTTTGGACGTCAGCAGCATGATTGCGAGCAGCCCAAATTCCTGATCCCAGCTCAGGTTCACGCCATAGGCGTTGGCGAGAAAGATCACGCCCATCGCCATGAACAGCGACGTGCCGTCGAGATTGAAGGCGTAGCCGGTCGGCAGCACCAGACCGACCGTCTGCTTCGAGGGGCCGTAGGCCGGCATCTTCTCCAGCAGGCGCGGCAGAACGCTTTCGGAGGAGGCGGTGCCGAGCATGATGAGGATCTCGTCGCGGATGTAGCGCAACAGATGGAAGATGCTGATGCGGAACAGTGCGCAGATCGCGCCGAGCACCACGACGATGAACAGCACGACCAGGACGTAGAACGCGGCGACGAAATAGGCGAGGGCGATCAGGACCGCCGTGCCGTTCGAGCCGACCGCGTAGGCGACGGCGCCGAAAGTGCCGATCGGCGCCAGCGCCATGATGATATGGATGAACTCGAAAAAGGCCGTCGAGATCACGTTCAGACCGCGCTCGATCGGCGCCCGCCGGCCCGGCGACAGGGCCATCAGGCCGAAGCCGAAGATCAGCGCGATGACCAGGACCTGAAGCAGCTCGCCGCGCGCAAAGGCGCCGATGAAATTGTCAGGAAATACGTTGAGGAGAAACTGATCGAAGCTCGTATGCGAGCTTGCGGCCGCCTTTGCCGCGGCCTCGGCGCCTTTCGCTGCCGCCGCAGGCGCCGCGACATGGCCGAGATTGCGGCCGGCCCCGCTGAGATTGCCGAACGCCAGACCCAGCGCGAGTGCGATCGTCGACACGATCTCGAAATAGATCATGGCGATCAGCCCGACCTTGCCGACGCGCTTGATGTCTCCGGCCGCGACGATGCCGACGACCACCGTGAGGAAGACCAGCGGCGCGACGGCGGTCTTGATCAGGCGCAGGAAGATATCGCCCAACACCTTTAGCGATGCGCCGAATTCCGGCCACAGCAGACCGACGATGATGCCGAGCACCATGCTCACCGCCACCTGCAGGCCGAGATTGCGCCACGGCGCCTTCCGCTTCGGCGCAGCGGTCTCGGCGGTGAGGCCGTCGCTGTGCGCCGTTGCAATGATGCCCATGAGCTTCTCCTCCGTTGTCGTTGCTTTGGCCCGGCGCTCTCGGGCGCCTTGGTTGATCTGGTTCGATCGATTTGTAGGCAGGCTGCGGGGCGATCAGGCGTGGCGCGACCCGAGCACGCGGTCGATCATCGGCCCGCACAGGCCGAGATAATTGGCGGGGTTGCAATGGCGGCGGATCGCCTCCCTGCCGCCGAGCGCATCGGCGATCTCCGGGATCTCCGACAGGATGTCGGCGAGTTCTCCACCTTGCTCGATCGCCTTGCGGCAGGCGCCATAGACCACGTCATGGGCATGCTGGCGCCCGAGCTTGGGAGCTGCGGCCATCATCACCGCCTCGGCGACGATCAGGCCGTGGGTGAGGCCGAGATTCTCCAGCATCCGCTGCTCGTGCACGACAAGCCCGGACAGCATGAATTTGGCGCTCGCGAGCGACGCCGCCGTGAGCAGGAAGCTCTCCGGCAGCGATATCCATTCCAGATGCCACGGCCCCGTTGCGCGCTCGAAATCGTGGATCATGGCGTCGAGCATCGTTGCCACGTGCTGACGCACCGCCTTGGCCGCCGCCAGCATCAGCTCGCTCGAGATCGGGTTGCGCTTCTGCGGCATCGTCGAAGATGCGCCGCGTCCCGGCACGAACGGCTCCGACACCTCGCCAAACTCGGTCGCCGACATCAGCATGACGTCGGTCGCGATCTTTCCGAGCGAACCCGTGATGAGACCGAGCAATGTCACGGCCTCGGCGAGGCCGTCGCGTGCGACGTGCCAGGTGATGGACGGTTGATGCAGGCCGAGCTCTTCGCAGAGCAGCCGCTGCATCTCGAGCCCGCGGTCGCCGACCGAGGCGAGGGTGCCGGCCGCCCCGGAAAATTCTCCGATCAGGATCCGCGGCAGCGCCTGATCGAGTCGCTCGATATGGCGGTCGATCGACGATAGCCAGACCGCGACTTTGTAGCCGAAGGTCACCGGCAATGCCTGTTGCAGATGCGTGCGACCCGCCATTGGCGTGTCGCGATATCTGTCTGCCATGGCCGCCAGGATGCGCCGGAACTCGAGCAGGTCGCGCCCGACGATTGTAAGCGCGGCGCGAATCTGCAGCACATTGGCGGTGTCCATGATGTCCTGGGTGGTCGCTCCCCAATGAACGTAGCGCCCGGCCTCGCCCGCAGCTTCCGACAGCTGATGGACCAGCGGCAGGATCGGATAGCCGACGATCTCGGTTTCCCGGCGGAGCTTCTCGAAATCGATGCTGATGGAGCGCGATGCCGCCTCGATGGCCGCTGCGGCATCGGCGGGCACGACGCCCATCCGTGCCTGGGCGCGCGCAAGCGCCACTTCTACCTCCAGATAGCGGCCGACCAGCGCTTCGTCCGAAAACACGGCGCGCATCTCGGCCGTGCCGAACATGTCGCGGAACAGGATCGAATCGAAAACGGTGCTGCCCACGCATCTCTCCCTGGAAATTATGTTCGTACATATTGATATGTACGAACATAATGGGAGAGTCAACGCCCCGACTTGACGAATCCCGAGTCAGTCGGGCTTCGATGCAATGCCGGTCGGGGATCGGCTGGGGAGGTCGGGTGGAGACACGTTACGCCTATGTTGCTCGTGCGCTTGCTGAGGCGATCGCGGCGGGCCGCCATCCGGTGGGCTCGATGCTGCCGAACGAGCTCGAGCTGGCCGAGCAATTCGCTGTCAGCCGCGCCACGGTGCGTGCCGCGATGCGCGAGCTCCAGGCATCAGGCCTGATCAGCCGGAAGAAGAATGTCGGGACCCGTGTCGAGGCGCTGAGGCCCTCGCGCAGCGCCGGCGGCTTCGCCCAGACGCTGAACTCGATCGAAGCCGTACAGCAGTTCGGGGTCGAGACCGAACGGCACGTACAGCGCGTCGCGGATGTCGTGACTGACGATGCACTGGCAAAGGCCCTCGGGTGTCGGGCCGGCCGGCGCTGGCTGCGGATATCGAGCCTTCGTCTGGTCCCGGACGATGCATCCAGGACGCCGATCTGCTGGACGGACGTCTACATCGATGACGCCTTTGCCGCCGAGGTTCGCGCCAGGATCGACACGCACCGCGCGATCTTCGGTACGCTGGTCGAGCAGATTTCCGGGCGGCGATTCAGCGAGATCCGCCAGGACATCAGTGCCGTCGGCGTTCCCGAGCCGATTGCGGAGCCGCTGAAGGCCGCTCCCGGCGCGCACGCGCTCTCGATCCGGCGACAGTATCTGTTCAACTCGAATGAGATGGCCGAGGTGTCGATCAGCGTCCATCCGGCCGATCGCTACCACTACACCACACGTCTGCTGCGCCAGCAGTGATCGCGCTTCCCCTCACACGAAGGGTGGTTTGATCTCGCTGCGCTTCTCCAGCCATGCCGGAACGGGCAGGTTCTTCGAGCGCATGAACTCCGGATTGAACAGCTTCGACTGATAACGATTGCCGGAGTCGCAGAGGATGGTCACGATCGTCTTGCCGGGGCCGAGCTGTTTGGCGAGTTCGATTGCGCCGGCGACGTTGATGCCGGTCGAGCCGCCCAGGCACAGACCCTCGTGGTGCAGCAGGTCATAGATGATGCCGACGGCGTCCTCGTCGGAGATCAGGAACGCCGTGTCGACCTTCGCCGTCTCGATCACCGGCGTCACCCGGCCGAGGCCGATGCCTTCAGTGATGGAATCGCCGGGCGTGGACTTGACCTCGCCGTGCTTGAACCAGTTGTACATCCCAAAGCCATGCGGATCGGCGCACGCCGTGACGATGTCCTTGTTCTTTTCCTTCAAATAGCGGGTCGTGCCGGCCAGCGTGCCGCCCGTGCCGACCGCGGAGACGAAGCCGTCCACCTTGCCACCGGTCTGCTCCCAGATCTCAGGGCCGGTCGATTCGTAATGGGCCTTGGCGTTGTCGAGGTTATTCCACTGGTCGGCGAACAGCACGCCGTTCGGTTCGGTCTTGCGGAGCTGGTCGGCAAGGCGCCGGCCGACATGCTGATAATTGTTCGGATTGGCAAAGGGCCGCACCGGGACCTCGACCAGTTCGGCGCCGCAGAGCCGCAGCATGTCCTTCTTTTCCTGGCTCTGCGTGTCCGGGATCACGATCAGGGTGCGATAGCCGCGCGCTGCCGCGACCACGGCAAGCCCGATGCCGGTATTGCCGGCGGTCGCCTCGACCACCAGGCCGCCGGGTTTCAGATCGCCGCGCTTCTCCGCTTCCAGGATCATCCATTTGCCGGCGCGATCCTTCACGGACTGCCCGGGATTCATGAACTCGGCCTTACCAAGAATGGTGCAGCCGGTCGCTTCCGAGGCGTGCTTGAGCTTGATCAGAGGCGTGTTGCCGATCGCTTCGACGACGTCGTTTCGAATTGTCATGGCGCAATAACCGCTAAGGGACTCTTCCGAGAGATTTAGGAAGACCGTAGCGCAGTATCCAGCTGCGCGTAAGGCGCAGCGCACCAACGCATGGTTGGTCAGCGATCGTGGTCAACGCGCCTTAGCGAACACGACCTGTCGGACATCGATATTGCCGGAGAGGAAACCTGCTTCGCAGTAGGCCAGATAGTATTCCCACAGACGACGGAAGCGGTCATCGAAGCCCGCCGGAGTCAGGTTTGGCCAGGCCGCACGGAAATTGTTCCGCCAGATGGCAAGCGTCTTGGCATAATCTTGCCCAAAGATGCGCTCGCGAACGACAGGAATTCCAAATCGCTCGCCGAGCGTCTTCAGGATCTGCGGCGACGGCAGCATGCCGCCTGGGAAGACATAGCGCTGGATGAAGTCGACCTCCCGGCGATAATGCTGGAACATGCTGTCCTGGATCGTGATCGCCTGGATGCCGGCGAGCCCACCCGGCAGCAGCCTGTCTCGCAGCTGCGAGAAATATTTCGGCCAGAACTGCTCGCCGACCGCCTCGATCATTTCAATCGAGGCGATCCGGTCATAGCGGTCGCGTTCGTCGCGATAGTCCTGCAGCCTGATTTCGACCCTGTCAGCGAGCCCGGCTTCGTGAATGCGGCGCTGCGCAAAATCGCGCTGCTGGCGGCTGATGGTGAGGCCGACGACCTTGGCGCTGAAGGTCTTGGCGACATATTCGGCGAAGCCGCCCCAGCCGCAGCCGATCTCGAGCAGCTTCTGCCCGGGCTTCAGGTCGATGGCCTCCGCCAGCCGTCGATATTTGTTCTTCTGCGCCGAGGTCAGATCGGTCGTGTGCTCCTCGAAGATCGCCGAGGAGTAAGTCATGCTCGAATCGAGCCATGCCGAATAGAACGCGTTCCCGATGTCGTAATGCGCGTAGATGTTGCGCCGGGCCTGCCGCCGCGTATTGCGGTTGAACCAGTGGCGGACCATCTGGGCGAAGCGGATCAGCGGCTTGTCGTTCAGCATGGTCTGCAGCAGTTCATGATTGACGCAGAACAGATAGAGAAACTGCGTCAGGTCCGGCGTCTCCCAGTCGCCGTTGAGATAGGCCTCGGCGATGCCGATGTCGCCGCCATTGATCAGGCGCGAGGCGAAGCCGTAATTGTGGAGGATCATGACCGCCGCCGGCCCGGGCTCGATCCCGCCAAGCCTGATCACCCGGCCATCCAGCAATGTTACGTCGAGCGTTCCCCGCCGAAGCCCGGCGCCGAAGCCAAGCGCCAGCCGCGCCAGCCGCGGCAGGTCAGCGAGCACCTGGTTGATGTTGTCAGGGGTGACAGCAATGACATCCGGCATGACAGGTCCATCCAGCGCAAACGGCTCCGCGTCCAAACGGTCGCGCCATCGATGCTGCGTGGCAAAAACAAGCCTTCCGGACCCAGAGCGCGCTGACGACGGACCGTCAGCGCCGCACAATATAAGCGTGGCTTTCGCCATTCGCCAAGCCGGTATTGGAACCCGATGCGTGAGGTATATCGGGCCGGGGCACCAGGGCGATCCCCTTCAGCCAGAGCCGCAGCGCTTCCCAGTGGATTGCGGCAAAAATCTTGAACGTGACAAGTGGGAGCGAAACGAAAGCGCGGAACAGGGTCCGTGACGTCAGGGCGCGGCGGCGGCCGAGGAAGGTGGCGGCGAGCAGGGGACCGTCACCGCCGGCCTCCAGGATCCGCAGCTTGACTTCGTTTCCCGGCGGGGAGATCCGAAAATGGTAGCGCAGGGGCATGTCGAGGAAGGGCGAGACATAGAAGGTCTTGTCCTGCGCCTGCCGAAGTCCGGCTGGCGTGAGCTCGCCCGGCCGGACCGGCAGCACGTAAGGATTGATCTCTCCAAAGGTGTTGCGGACCTCGTAGATCACAAGCGCCAGGCTGCCGTCAGCACGGTAGCAGAAATAGACCGACAGCGGGTTGAAGACATATCCAAGCAGGCGCGGATAGCAGAGCAGCAGCACGCGTCCGCCGGTCAGATCCACGCTGTGCTCGGCCGCGCGGGCCTGCGCATAGGCGAGCAGTGACGATCCGTCGCGGAGGCCGTGATCGGCCTCATGGAAGCTGTAGAGCGCGCTGCGGTTGACGCCGAACAGGGGAGATTGGCGGTCCGCCTCATCAAGCCGGTCGAGATCGATCAGCAGGCTCAGGACCCGGTAGCTGAAGCGGTGGGGCTTGGGTCGCAGCCGTGCGTGCATCACGGGGCCGACGTAAAGCGCGGCTGCAGCCGATGCCTCGCCGTGCATTGTTGGCCGGCCCAACATCATTCCGCCGCCTCGGCGAGCGGTGAGCGCAAGCTGCGCCACGGCGCGACCGCGCCGAGCGCTTCGGCCACGCCGAGGCCGGAGCGTAGCCCGTCCTCGTGGAAGCCATAGCCGGTCCAGGCCCCGCAGAACCAGGTGCGGCGGCGTCCTTGGATCTGCGGCAGCCGCTTCTGCGCGGCAAAAGCGGCCGCCGTATATTGCGGGTGCTCGCAGAGATATTTGCCGAAGGTCAGTTCAGGCGCCGGCGCGAAAGGCGGGTTGAGGCTGACGAACAGCGGCTTGTCGTCGCCGATCCCCTGCAGCTTGTTCATCCAATAGGTGACGGCGACATCGTTGAGCGGCAGGCCTTCGCGTTGCCAGCGCAGGAAATTCCATGAACCCCAGGCCCGCCGCCGCTTCGGCATCAGCCTGAGATCGCGATGCAGATAGACCGTATTCGGCGAATATCGGATGGCGCCGAGAATGCTGTGCTCGTGTTCATCTGCGTCGCCGAGCATCGTCAGTGCCTGGTCGCTGTGGGCGGCGATGACGACGTGATCGTAGCTGTCACGGCGGCCGCTGCTGTCCGCGACCACGACGCCGTGGGCGGTCCGCTCGATCGTGGTCACTGCGCTGCCAAGACGCAGGGATGAGCGAAAAGCGGACGTCAGTTTCTCCACATAGCGCTGGCTGCCGCCCTTGACCGTGCGCCACACCGGCCGATCGTATTGCAGCAAGCGGTGATTGTTGAAGAACGCAACGAAATTCTCTGCCGGAAAGTCGAGCAATTCGCGCGCCGGCGCCGACCAGATCGCGGCGCCCATCGGCGCCAGATAGTCAGAGAGCAGGCGCGGGGCGAAATGGTTGCGCCGAAAATAGTCGCCGAGCGAGAGCCCTGCGAGCCTGCCGGCCTTCAAATCGGCGACGCTCTGCTCGTTGAAGGTGAGAATGTCGCGCAACATCCAAAGGTAGGATGATGAGAGCAGATTGGCGGGCTGGGCGAACAGGCCCTTCGCGGTCTCGAGCCAGGTATTGCCGCCACCCTTCCACTCGAAGCGGCCTGCATCCGCTGTCACCGCAAAGCTCATGCAGCTTTCGACGGTCTCGACACCGAGGTGATCGAACAACGCGGTCAGCTCGGGATAGTTGAGCTCGTTGTAGACGATGAAGCCGATATCGACAGCAAGCGGCGTTCCTTCATAGTCGATCGTGACGGTGTGGCTGTGGCCTCCTGGCCGAAGCTCGCGCTCATACACGGTGACCGGATAACGTTGCGACAGGGCCCAGGCCGCGGCGTTGCCCGCAATCCCCGTTCCAATCACCGCGACTCGCATTCAGAAAGCCCCCTTGACCTGCACTGTGCGAGCTACGGTGTGGTCCGCCATTGGTTTCAGGGCGCGGCATTGACGGCACAACAGTCGAGAAAATGGCCCTCCCGAGATGAAATCTTGGTAAGAATGCGAGTCGTGCCGACGCCGGTCCGGCCAGAGAAAACCCCGAAAAATACGGGGAATCACGCACCTTCCTGGCGGCCCGGATGAAGCTCCGCCACCGGGGACGGGGCCGCCGCAGGACTGTCCGTCGCGCGGACGCACGGGTAGTATGGTCGGCAAGATTACAGGGAAGCATCACGTTCGTGTCCAGCTTGCAGATCGTCGCCGACGATACCGATCACGCGTGCGCAGGTTCGCGCCGGCGTGACGTCCTTGCGTGTTCGTCGGCGTGCGGAGACCGGCCGTGACTCATTTTGGCGCGATGGTCGGGCCAGGAATCGCGGCGCAGGTACGCTGGCGGCGCGCCGTACGATGGCTGGCTGCCGTCGGGCTGGCGGCGAGCTCGGCCGGGTGCCTGTTGACCCAGGACATCCCGGATCCCGCACTTGACATTCCCAGTCGCTACAAGCACGCGGCGGGCGCGGATTCGGTCGCGCCTCCGGCCCTGGACTGGTGGCGCGGTTTCGGGTCGAAGCAGCTCACCGAGCTGATGGAGGAGGCGCAGCGGGTCAATCTCGACATCGCTGCCGCCGTCGCCCGATTCAAGCAGGCGGACGCGCTGGCCCGACAGGCCGGCGCGGCGCTGCTGCCAAGCCTCTCAACGGCGGGGCAGGAGACCTATTCGCGCACGTCAGGATCGAGCGCCAGCGGGCTCAGCATTGGTGGCCGCGAGGTCGTCAACTATCAGGCTTCGCTTGCAGCGAGCTACCAGCTCGATTTCTTCGGCCAGAACCGCGATGCGCTCCAGGCCGCCGAGGAAACGGCGATCGCGGACCGTTTCGACCGCGATGTCACCTCGCTGACCACGCTCGCCAGCGTCGCCAACGCCTATTTTCAGGTGCTCGCCGCGCAGGATCGGCTGCGCACCGCCGAGCGCAACATTGCCAGTGCCCAACGGGTGCTCGATGCGATCAAGGAACGGCAAAAGGCCGGCACCGGTACCGATCTCGATGTGGCCCAGCAGGAGAGCGTGCTTGGTAATCAGAAGGCGACGGTGCCGCCGCTGCGGCAGACCCTCGACCAGAACATCAATGCGCTCGCCGTGCTGGTGTCGCGACCGCCCGAAAGCCTCCGCGTCGCCGGCGGCTCGCTCGATCACATCAGGACGCCGCGCGTGACGCCGGGCCTGCCGTCGGAGATTCTGACCCAGCGGCCGGATATCCGTCGCCAGGAGGCGCAGCTGGCGTCAGCGACCGCCAATGTCGGCAGCGCGCGTGCGCAGTTCTTTCCGACCATTCAACTGACCGGGCAGGGCGGCTATCAGAGCTCGGCACTGGCCTCGCTGTTCCAGCCGCACGCCGCCTTCTTCAGCCTCGTCGGCAGCGCCACCCAGCCGATCTTCGACGGCGGCAGGATCCTCGGCAATTTCGAGAACGCGAAAGCCCGACAGGACGAATTGCTGCAGACCTATCGGAAAACGGTCGTCCAGGCGTTTACCGACGTCGACAACGCGCTGTATTCGATCAAGCAGACCACGATCAGGCTGGAGCTGCAGCGCCAGGTCTTGGCGTCCTCGCGGCGGGCCTTCCAGCTCTCGGAGCAGCAATTGCGGGCCGGAACTGCCGACATCGTGACCGTGCTGAATACGCAATTGACACTATTTCAAGCCGAGGATGTGTACTGGCAGGCGCAGCTTGCGCGACTCCAGGCCATCGTGAGCCTCTATCAGGCGCTGGGCGGCGGCTGGGAGCCGAAAGTGGAGAAACCGGTCGATGCTCTTTAAGCCGGACCAGAAACAATCGGACAAGAAGTCTGCGGCTGTGAAGCGGCCCAGGTGGGGACAGCGCCTGGTTGCGCTGACGCTGACCATCGTGATCCTCGGCGGCCTTGGTTATATCGGCTGGAATGCCTTGCAACAGCGCCAGGCGGCGCTGCACATGCAGCGCCCCGATCTGCCGGTGCCCGTGCTGGCGACTACGCCCATCGTCAAGGACGTGCCGGTCTATCTCGACGGCGTCGGCGCGGTGCGCGCGCTGAATACGGTCACCGTGCGTTCGCAGGTCGACGGCAAGCTGATCGCGGTCAATTTCGTTGAAGGCCAGGACGTCAAGAAGGGCGACGTGCTCGCTGAAATCGACCCCGCGATCTATCAGGCGCAATACGATCAGGCCGTTGCCAAGAAGGCGCAGGACGAGGCGCAGCTCGCCAACCAGAAGCTCGACCTCGCACGCTATGAGCAGCTTGCGGCCACCAACGCCGGCTCGAAGCAGCAGGCCGACACCCAGCGCGCCGTGGTCGCGCAGCAGCAGGCGCTGATCAAGGCTGACCAGGCCGCGATCGACAATGCAGCGGCGACCTTGAGCTATACCAAGATCGTGGCGCCGCTGTCCGGCCGTGCCGGTCTGCGCCAGGTCGATCAGGGCAACATCATTCACGCAGCGGACGCCACCGGCCTCGTGATCATCACGCAGCTGCAGCCGATCGCAGTGCAGTTCAGCCTGCCGCAGCAGCAGATCATGCGGGTCAATGCCGCAGCGGCCAAAGGAGAGCTGGCGGTCGATGTGTTCGGCAATGACGGGGTCACCGTGATCGACACCGGGACGCTGAAGGGCATCGACAACCAGGTCGACCCCACGACCGGCACGCTCAAGCTCAAGGCCGAATTTCCCAACGGCAAATTCCAGCTCTGGCCCGGGCAGTTCGTCAACGTGCGTCTGAAGGTCGAAACGATTTCCAATGCGATCGTCGTGCCGACGTCAGCCGTGCAGCGGGGACCCGCGGGCACCTTCAGCTATGTGATCGGCGAGGGCGACATCGTCTCGGCCAAGCCGGTCACCGTGACCCAGCAGAACGAGACCGAGGCGGTAGTCGCGAGCGGCCTGACGACCTCGGATCGGGTGGTGACGACGGGCTTCGCCAATCTCGCCGACGGCTCCAAGGTCGTCGTCGGCCGCGACGACCAGACCCCATCAGCTGATCTCGCCCCGCGCAAGCGCGGCAACCGCAATGCGCAAGGGAAGGATCAGGGGAAGGGCGGTGGCCAGGCGCAAGATGGCCAATCCGGACCTGGGCCGGCCAAGACGGACGGGCAGGGCAAGGACGGCGAACACCGCAAGCGGCCGCAAGGGGAGGGCGGCCAGAGCGGGCAGGGACAGGCGGGGGGAGCGCCGCAGGGGGGCGAGCAGTCGGGCGGTGGCGCGAGGCCGCAGCCATGACCAAGATCAGCGGCTAGGAGCGCTGTCCGGATGGGTGTCTCCGAACCCTTCATCCGCCGTCCGATCGCGACGTCGCTGCTCGGCGTCGCACTGCTGATCGGCGGGCTATTGGGGTATTTCGGGCTGCCCGTCTCGGCCCTGCCGCAGGTCGATTTCCCGACCGTGCAGGTCACGACGCAGTTGCCCGGCGCGAGCCCCGACGTGGTGGCGTCACTGATCACGGCGCCCTTGGAACGCCAGCTCGGCCAGATTCCCTCGCTCTCCGCGATGAATTCCACCAGCTCGTTCGGTGTCAGCCAGATCTCATTGCAGTTCGATCTCGGCCGCGACATCGACGGCGCGACCCAGGATGTGCAGGCGGCGATCAACGCCGCCGCAGGCGTGCTGCCGAAGACGCTGCCCTATCCACCGACCTACGCAAAGGTCAATCCGGCCGATGCGCCGGTGATGACGCTCGCGCTCACCTCGGACACGATTTCGTTGCGCGCGATGAGCGACATCGCTGATACGATCCTTGCGCAGCGCCTGAGCCAGATGTCCGGGGTGGGACGGGTGTCAGTGCTCGGCGGCCTCAAACCGGCGGTGCGGATCCAGGCCGATCTGGCACGCCTTGCCGCTTACGGCATCGGCATGGAGGATCTGCGCAGCGCCATCGCCGGCGCCAACGTCTCAGGGCCGAAGGGCTCGCTCGACGGCGCGCAGCAGGCCTACACCATCACCGCCAATGATCAGATCGCGGCGGCCGATGCCTACAAGCCGATCATTATCGCCTATCGCAACGGTTCGCCGGTGACGATCGCCGACGTCGCGACCATCATCGACGGTTTGGAGAACGACCGCACCGGCGGTTGGTACCAGGGAACGCCGGCGGTCATCATCGACATCCAGCGCCAGCCCGGCGCCAATGTGATCGAGGTTGTCCGCCAGCTGCGGGGCGAGATTCCGAAGCTGCAGCGGACCATTCCGGCCGGCGTGAAGCTCAACATCGTCAGCGACCGCACCGTGACGATCAATGCATCGGTGCATGACGTGCAGTTCACGCTGGTTTTGAGCGTCGTGCTGGTGACGCTGGTGGTGCTCTTGTTCCTGCGCTCGATGCGCGCCACCATCATCGCCGGCGTGGCGCTGCCGCTGTCGCTGATCACCAGCTTCGGCATCATGTATTTCGCCGGTTTCAGCCTCGACAATCTGTCGCTGATGGCGCTCACGATCGGCACCGGCTTCGTCGTCGACGACGCCATCGTGATGATCGAGAACATCGTCCGCCACATGGAAGAGGGCGAGTCGGCGATGAGCGCCTCGCTGCGTGGCGCGAGCGAAATCGGTTTCACCGTGATCTCGCTGACGGTGTCGCTGATCGCCGTGTTCATCCCGCTCCTGTTCATGACCGGCTTGGTCGGCCGCATGTTCCGCGAATTTGCGCTCACCCTGACCATTGCGGTGGTGACATCGGCGGTGGTGTCGCTGACGCTGACGCCGATGATGTGCTCGCGGCTGCTCAAGCCCGCGCACGAGGAATGGGTGATCCCCGGCCTCAACGCCATCAGCCGGTTCATCGACCGTACCGTCGCCTTCTATCATCGGACCTTGCTGTGGGTGTTGGCGCGCCAACGCGCGACATTGTTGGTGACCTTTGCCACGCTGGCGGCAACGCTCGGGCTCTATGTCGTCGCGCCGAAGGGCTTTCTGCCACTGCAGGATACGGGATCCATCACCGCGGTGACCGAAGCGGGGCCGGACGTCTCCTTCGCCGAGATGCAGAAGCGGCAGTCGGAGGCGGCGGCCGCGATCCAGGCCGATCCCGATGTGATCGGCGTCGTCTCCGTGATCGGAGCCGGCTCGGTCAATCCGACCACCAATGTCGGCAAGCTCGTGATGACCTTGAGGCCACTGGGCGAGCGGCGCGACAATGTCGCCGTCGTGGTCGACAGGCTGAAGCAGAAGGTTGCCGCGATCCCCGGCATGACGGTCTATTTCCAGCCGGTTCAGGACGTGCAGATCTCGACCCAGTCGAGCCGCTCGCAATATCAGTACACGCTGACGGGCACGGACGCGGCCGAGGTGTTGAAATGGGCCGACAGGCTGGTGGCCGAGATGCGCCGCGAGCCGTTGTTCCGCGACGTCTCGTCCGAAGCCCAGGAAGGTGGGCTGCGCGCCGAGCTCACCATCGACCGGCAGCGCGCAGGCCAGCTCGGGGTCAATCTGCAAGGCGTGACCGACACACTGAATGACGCGTTCGCGCAGCGGCAGATCTCGACCATCTACGGCCAGGCCAATCAGTACCGCGTGGTGCTGGAAGCATTGCCGATGTATCAGCGCGACCCTTCCGTGCTGTCGAAGCTCTATCTGCCGGGCACCGGCGGTCAGGTCCCGCTCTCGGCTGTTGCGAGCTTGAAGCGCACCACGGCGCCGCTAGCGATCTCGCATCAGGCCCAGTTTCCCGCGGTCTCGCTCAGCTTCAATCTGGCGCCGGGCGCCTCGCTCGGCGAAGCGGTCGAGGCGGTGAGGGTGATCGAGAACCGGATCGGCATGCCCGGCAGCATCGGCGGCGTCTACTCCGGCGATGCCGCCGAGTTCTCCAAATCACTGGCCGGTCAGCCCTGGCTGGTGCTGGCTGCGGTGGTGACGATCTATATCGTGCTCGGCGTGCTCTACGAGAGCTACATCCATCCGATCACGATTCTCTCCACCCTGCCGTCGGCGGGCGTGGGCGCCATCCTGGCGCTGATGCTGTTCGGGCAGGATCTGTCGGTGATCGGCCTGATCGGCATCATCCTGTTGATGGGCATCGTCAAGAAGAACGCGATCATGATGATCGACTTCGCGCTCGAGGCGGAACGGAAGGAAGGCATGCCGCCTTATGAGGCGATCGTGCAAGCCTGCCTGTTGCGCTTCCGCCCGATCATGATGACGACGCTCGCCGCTCTGTTCGGCGCGCTGCCGCTGGCGATCGAAAGCGGCACCGGCTCCGAGCTGCGCTTTCCGCTCGGCATCTCCATCATCGGCGGCCTGCTGCTCAGCCAGCTGCTGACGCTCTACACGACGCCCGTGATCTATCTCGCGCTCGATCGCATCAACCGCAGGCTGGAACGGGCGCTTCCTCCGGTCGGGCCGGATGCACCGCCGATTGCAGGCGCGACCGAGGGCATCCAATAATGGCCTCGATCTCCGAACCGTTCATCCAGCGGCCGGTCGGCACCACGCTGCTGTCGATCGGGCTGTTTCTGGTCGGGATGGTCGCCTACATCTTCTTGCCGGTCGCGCCGGTCCCCAATGTCGACTTCCCGGCCATCTTTGTCACGGCAACGCGTCCGGGCGCCGACCCGTCCGTCATGGCCGGCACCGTCGCCGCACCCTTGGAGCGGCGGCTCGGCGAGATCGCGGGCGTCGACCAGATCACGTCCACCAGTTCGCTCGGCACCACCAACATTCAGATCCAGTTTTCGATCGGACGCGACATCGACAAGGCCGGGCGCGACGTCCAGGCGGCGATCAATGCGGCGTTGTCGGATCTGCCGAGCGACCTGCCGGCGCTGCCGCGCTTCCGCAAGGCAAATACGGCGGCAGCCCCGGTGTTCGTGCTGGCGCTGACGTCGAAGACGATGTCGACCAGCGCAATCTACGATGTCGCCGACACCGTGCTGGCGCAGCGGCTGTTCCAGGTGCCGGGTGTCGGCAACGTTACCGTCAGCGGCGCCGACCAGCCGGCGGTGCGGATCGCGCTCAATCCGGTCGCGCTTGCGAACGCCGGCATCGCCACCGACGACGTCAGGACCGCGATCGTCAATGCCAATCCGCTCGGCCCCGTCGGCATTTTCGACGGCGGCCGCCAGAGCGAGACCATCGCCATCAACAAGCAGATGCGCACCGCGGCCCAATTCCGCGACATCCTGATCAAGAGCGTCAACGGCAATTTCGTCCGGCTCTCCGATGTCGCCGATGTCGAGGATTCCGTCCGCAATGTGCGGCAGGTCGCCTGGTTCAACAAGAAGCCGGCAGTGCTGATCCAGATTGCCAAGCAGGGCGACGCCAATGTGATCGAGACCGTCGACCGCGTGAAGGCGCTGATCCCTGAATTGAGGCAGTGGGTGCCTGCGGGCCTCGATATCTCCGTGCTGGTTGATCGCACCAGCACGATCCGGGCTTCCGTCGAGGACATGCAGTGGACCTTGCTCGCCACCGCGGTCCTGGTGATGGTGGTGGTCTTTGCGTTTTTGCGCAGGGGGGTCCCGACGGTCGCGGCCGGCGTCTCGGTGCCGCTGGCCTTGGCCGGCACTTGCGCGGCGATGTGGCTCGCCGGCTTCTCGATCGACAATTTGTCCTTGATGGCGCTGGCGATTTCCGTGGGCTTCGTGGTCGACGACGCCATCGTCATGATCGAGAACATGTACCGCAATCTCGAGCATGGCATGCCGCCATTCCGCGCGGCGCTCGAAGGCGCCAGGCAGATCGGATTCACCGTGCTGTCAATCAGCCTGTCGCTGATCGCTGCCTTCATTCCGCTGATCTTCATGGATGGCGTGGTCGGACGGCTGTTGCGCGAGTTCTCGCTGACGCTGACCTTTGCCATCGTGGTGTCCACGGTGGTGTCGCTGACGGTCACCCCGATGATCTGCGCGCAATATATCAAGGAGGCGATTTCGGATCGCGCCACCTGGTTCGACCGCCTGGTGGAGGGCACGCTATCGCGCATGGTGCGCTTCTACACCTGGAGCTTGCGCGGCGTGCTCGGCTTTCCGCTGCTCACCTTGCTGGTGTTCTTCGCCACGATTGCGCTGACGGTGACGCTCTACATCAAGACGCCGAAGGGCTATTTCCCGATCGATGATTCCGGCTTCGTCATCGGCGCGACCCGCGCATCCGCCGATATCTCGTTCCAGTCAATGCTCAGCCTGCAGCAGCGCCTTGCCGACATCGTGATGGCCGATCCGGCCGTGGCCGGCATCGGTTCGGTGATCGGTGGCGGAGGCGGTCCGGGCGGCGGCACATCGAACCGCGGCACCATGTTCATCAGCCTGAAATCGCCGGAGGAGCGGGGCGGCGTCTCGACCCAGCTCGTGATCGATCGTCTGCGGCGCAACCTCGCGATGGTGCCGGGTATTCGCCTGTTCATGTTTGCCGCGCAGGACGTCCGCGCCGGCGGACGGCAGAGCGACTCGGACTATCAATACACGCTGACCAGCCCCGATCTCGACCTGCTGCAGAAGTGGGCGCCGATCGTCGCCAAGCGCATGGAGACCGTGGAAGGCATCACCGACATTTCCAGCGATCGCGATCCGGGCGGGCTGGCGCTGTCGCTGACCATCGATCGGCAAAAGGCGGCGATGCTGGGCGTTCGGGTGCAGGACATCGACAACGCGCTGAACAACGCGTTCGCGCAGCGCCAGATCTCGATCCTCTACAGCCAGCGCAACCAGTACATGGTGGTGATCGAAACCGATCCGAAATTCCAGACCGACCCGTCGAACCTCGACCGCATCTATGTGGCCGGCGCCGGCGACACCCAGGTGCCGCTGTCGGCGGTGGTGCACGCCCAGCGCGGCCTGTCGCCGCTCGCTGTGTTCCATTCGCAATCGTTTCCGTCGACGACGGTGTCGTTCAACCTGCTGCCCGATGTCACGCTGCAGACCGCAACCGCCAACATTCAGCGCGCCGTGGACGAGCTCCATATGCCCGAAGGCATCCGCGGCAGCTTTGACGGCAATGCCGGCGACTTCAACAAGACCAGCGGACGCCAGCCGCTGTTGATCCTGTTTGCGTTGGTGGCGATGTATATCGTGCTTGGTGTGCTCTACGAGAGCCTGGCCCATCCGCTCACGATCATCTCGACACTGCCGTCCGCGGGCCTCGGCGCGCTGCTCGCGCTCCAGGTGACCAACACGCCGCTCACCGTCATCGCTTTCGTCGGCATCATCCTGCTGATCGGCATCGTCAAGAAGAACGGGATCATGATGGTGGACTTCGCGCTGGAAGCCGAACGTCAGCACGGGCTGTCGTCGGCTGAGGCCATCTTCGAAGCCTGCCGCGCGCGCTTCCGCCCGATCCTGATGACGACGATGGCAGCGCTCTTCGCCGGCATTCCACTTGTCATCGCGACCGGGCCGGGAACCGAGCTGCGTCGGCCGCTCGGCATCACCATCATTGGCGGGCTGTTGGTCTCGCAGGTGCTGACGCTCTACACCACGCCTGTGATCTATCTGTTGATCGATCGCTTGCGGCGCCGCACCGAACCGGAGCCTCTCGCCGTGCCTGCGGAGTGACCTGGACCGTTGTCCCACCGCGACAGGCCGCGTATAGGCGGTCCATGTCAGATCAGCATCACGTCGCTGCGGCTGAGGCCGTTGCCGACTGTCCGCACTGCCAGAAGCCGACGCCGCTCTGCATCTGCGACAGCGTCACTCCGGTCGCGAGCCGTCTCTCACTTCTGATCCTGCAGCATCCGCAGGAGCAGGACAGGGCGCTCGGCACCGCCCGGCTGGCCGCACAGCATTTTGAAAATGCGGTCGTGCGCGTCGGCCTGTCCTGGCCGAGCCTGGCCAAGGCGCTGGGCCGGCCCGTCGCGGATCCCGCGCGGTGGGCGATCCTCTATCTCGGTTCTTCCAAAGCGGCCGACCTCGACCCGGAGAGCGAAATCGTCGCGTTGACGCGCAAGGGCGAGGCCGCCGAGAACCAGCGCGCCATCCTGAAATCGACCGAAGGCGTGATCCTGCTTGACGGCACCTGGAGCCAGGCCAAGGCGCTGTGGTGGCGCAATCCCTGGATGCTGAAGTGCCAGCGCGTGATTCTGGGACCCCGCCGGCCATCGCGCTATGGGCATCTGCGGCGCGAACCGCGCCGCGACGGGCTGTCCACCATCGAGGCGGCGGGGATGCTGATGGCCGCGCTCGAAAACCGCCCCGACATTGCCGCCAGCCTCAACGCGAGCTTCGAACGGATGCTGGCGCGCTATCGCGAGGTTGAGCGCAGTCATCCGGAACTCACGCCACGCCCCAAACCCCGTATGAATCGGGATCGGCAGCGTAAACGCACGGTTTAGAACGAGGGGGGTACGCTTTTTGCATTGCAGCATGAGACACAAGGATGTGGAAACATGCGCGAAGCTGACGAATCCAATGTGGTGCGATTGCGAGACTACGCCCGGAGGCCCACGGGCGCTGCGCGCCCTGAGGCGGTCGTAAGGTGCCCCTCGGTGGCGGAATCGGCGCAATTGCTGCCCTGGCCGCGGCCCCGCGCGGCATATCCCGGCGGGATCGACGATCTTCCGGTTTGAGCCCGGTTTCGACGCCAATCGTGCCGCCGGCCTTTCACGGCCGCTGCAGAAGATCGTCTTAAGTCCTTGAAAGGATTGTTGGAGGCCACGACCAGAATTGAACTGGTGTAAACGGTTTTGCAGACCGCTGCGTAACCACTCCGCCACGTGGCCCCACTAGGCGCGGATCAATACAGGCGATCAATGGGTTAGGCAACCCGCCTTCAACCGCTGTCCAAAATTTACGAAGCTCGGATTCTGCTCAACTCCGAAGCTCATGCGCGGTGGCGAGTAAGCTCGGCTTGGATCTTCAGACCGCCGCCGGGCATGTGCACCTTGATTGCCCACATCGCGGCGAAGATGAGTCGCGTGGTCGCAATTGAGCCCAAATGTTGTCCGAAAATTAAGAATGGCCTCGTCTCACCAGGTTGGCGTTCTTGTCTCGGCCTTCAAGGCTGCTTGGGTCGACTATTATGCGCGGCCGGAGACGAATTCCACTGTCGGCGCGGAGGTCGCGAGGCCCGCGCTGGTGAAGTTCCTGGTCGAGAAGGCGCGAGAGGGAACCACGGACGAGACCGTTCTCGCCGCGGCCGGCGTGGATTTTCTGATCGCGCTTGAGGCGCCGAATGGACCGGCCAAGCCCACTGTTCTCGATGCACCGGCGTGGCACCTGCGCTCAACGGGCACGGCGCGCTTTATTCCGCAAGGGCGTATTCGCTTGAACGCGAAATGACACCCGGCAGGTCGCCGCGGGGTATTCGGTCCCATTTCGGTGGCTGACAGCGGCTCAGGCGAGAGATGCAGTCGGTTAGCAGGCCGCGTGCCACCCGTCGGGAAACGGAATCAACGGCCAGCAGGTCTCGTTGTCGTTCGCAGCCTTCGGGGATGTGACAGATAGAGAAAATAAGCGTGGCATCAGGGCAATCTCTCGATCCGTCCGCGGCTCCGCCGCAATCGCCGTTCGCACGACGTCCAGCAATAATTCGTACTCAACTTCAGTCATGATGCCCTCACGCCGTTCGCGAGCGCACCGTCGCAAAACCCTTCTGTTTACCGATTGAGCAGATCGCTCGAGTTTTAACGATCGATCTCCGATCGCTGCATTGGTTAGCATGGCGTTTATTTTCGCGCCGAACCTAAGGAAACGAAAAGCCACAACATGTGAAAGAGATCACAGTTCCAAAGGAATATTCCCACCAGCCATCCAAAGACTTAAACCGCCGACTCCATTTGGCGCCGAGTTTCGGCAATCCGCCGCGGCTCGGCATTTCACCGCCGCGCCGGGGCAGCGGCGGGATTTTCAAGTCGAGGCGCGGCCGGCCAGGCCAGGGCGTCGCCAGCGGGGAAACTCAAAATGTCCTGCACGAGTTGGATGAGATCCGTCGGCTTGAAGGGTTTCGCCAATCCGTAGAGACCCGGTATCCTGGCAGACATGTCCGGGAAGTCCGGCGCGCCGCAACCGGACTCCAAGACCAGGCCCGACATCATGACGATCGGCATGTTGGGCCATGCCGCGCGGGCGGCGCGGATTACCTGCTTCCCGTCGATCTCTGCCAGGTTCAGGTCGATCAGGGCTGCGGCATATTCATCGCGCGCAACAGCTTCAAGTGCGGCCCGGCCGTCGGTCATGGCCGTGACCACATAGCCTTGCCTCGCGAGCAGATGCTGGATCACGCAGCAGATGCCCACCTCGTCGTCAACGACCAGGATGTTGTTCATGATGCCTTCCGGACAGAAGCTAATCCGCCAGCTCGATCCTTGATTTCGGTCAGGAGCCGTTGACGGACCTCCAATGCGCGGTTGATGGCTTCCAGCAGGTCGAGGATATCGAACGGCTTTTGCAGAGCGGCGGTGGCGCCCAACTTGATCGCCATCCCGAGGAAGTCGGGGGCGCCCTGTCTGCGATCGGTGAACGCATATCCCGATATGGCGATGAAGGGGACGGTTGGATCGATCTTGATCAACTGGCGGACGGTGGCGAGACCATCCATGCCTGGCATGAACATGTCGATCACAACCGCATCGAAGCAAACGCTGCCGATCAGCCGAATTCCGGTCGAGCCGTCCGGCGCCAGGAACACGCCAAACTTCTTCTGCTTCAGCAGCATCTCCAGAGCGGCGCGAGTCGCATGGTCGTCGTCGATGATTAGGATGGTGGGCATGGGCTACCTCAGCTGTCAGTCAGACTGAAGGACGCGCACGCTACAGCGCAACCGATGTCACCGAGACTCACCCAAGACTCACTCACTTCCAATGTGCGGAGGAGGGCAGACTGAATTAATTGTTCCGGCTTTGCAACCAGGAGTTTTGCGGCTTCAACGTCTGTGTGGTTGGGAGAGGCTGATGGATTGGCGATCGTTAAATGTGCACGTTATGATGCAAAAAGAGCGAATGAAATACCGCACAGCTGGAGCTGTCGCGTACGTCCTATGAGGTGGCGCGCGGCTTCGGCTGTCAAACTCATCGGCTCAAGAGATCTCAAACAACCTTTAGCTGTCGTTTTGCTACCGTCGCCGTGCCGAAGTCTTCACCCCCGAACAATGTGCACGCAGGAGGGATCGCGAAATCGTAGATCCTGGCGAGATCGCAAGCTGTGACGCGATGATGAATCTGTTCGGCGAATTGCTCTCGTCAACGATTGCCAAACAGGCGCGGGCGCGCTGAGGAATGACAGCTCGTCCGCGCGGCTCTCCGAATCCGAAGCGCCCGGAACAGTCGGGTCATGAGCTTGACCGCGGGCAGTCTCGCATGACGACAGGATGGGTGAGGGGCGAGAGCGTTGGCTCCCCGGGCTGGATTCGAACCAGCGACCATTCGATTAACAGTCGAATGCTCTACCGCTGAGCTACCGAGGAACAGGCGACGCAAGGTCGCGAGCGGGGGAGCGTATAACAAAGCCGCATCGCCTTGCATAGGACGAAATCACAGGAATTCAACGAACTCGAAAAAGAGAAAAAAGTTTCATTGTACCAGATGGTTATGTGAAAATGGGTGGGCTTAGCCGAGTCGTTCGACCAGGAATTGGGGCCCTGATCTTCGAGGCGGATCGAGCCCGATCCTCGATCTGTACGACTCGCAGGCGCCGGGACTGGCGATCGTCTCAAGCAAGCTCACGCACCTTACCCGTCGCGCATTTTGAGTGTGATAGCGACAGCCGCGCCGTATGCCCGGCATGGTGACAAGTCGCATCAGGATTTTGCAGAGGGCCGATCAGCCGATCAGGGAGACGAGTGGCGCCTCGCGTCACCCCGCTGGATCGCTTTGGGCCTGATCACCATGTTGCGTTTTTGAAAGCCTTGTACCAAAAGGTGACGCAAGTTCCTCCGCGGCTTGTCCGCTTCGCTTGCAGGTCTGCCCATGTCCTCATTCGCCACTGCGCGCCAGAAAATGGTCGATGGCCAGGTGCGCACCAATGATGTCACCGATCACCGTGTGCTGGATGCGATGCTGACGGTGCCCCGCGAGACCTTCGTTCCCGAGGACCGCCGCGCGCTCGCCTATCTCGATCTCGATCTCGACATTTCCGAAGCTGGATCGGCCAAGCGTTTCCTGATCAAGCCGATGCTGACCGGGAAGCTTTTGCAGGCCGCCGAAATCGCACCGACTGATCATGTCCTGGTCGTCGGATGCGCGACCGGCTATCTGGCCGCCTTGGCCGCCAGGCTCGCCGAGAAGATCACCGCGACGGAACCCGATCCGGTCATTGAAGGCCGCGCCAAGGCGCTGATCGGGAACCAGGGCAACGTCAGCGTCCGGGTGGCCGGATGCGCGCAGGGCGACCCGGGTGACAGCCGGTACGATGTGATTCTCCTGAATGGCGCCTCCGAAGTTCCCGTCGACGGATTGTGCCGCCAGCTCAAGGAAGGCGGGCGTCTGGTTGGCGTCTTCGCCAAGACCAAGCCCGCGCGGGCCATGATCATCACACACTCGCACCAAGATTTCGGCTCTCGGGTATTGTTTGATGCCGCCGCGCCGGTTCTTCCGGGGCTCGAGCGGGTGCCTGAGTTCGTTTTTTGATCCGATTTGCCGGGAAATTGCCCCGAAACTGCCTCTCGAGGGGAACTCGCCGCGAGAATCTGCGGCGGCCACGGGCTCACGAGCCGGCAGAAATCTGTTTTAAATCAGAAGTGTGGCCCGGATGCTGCACGCTCAGAGTTTCCACACGAGTCCGGCGCTGGGTGGTTTCGTCACGCTTGCCCGCGGAATAAGGTGTGGTGGTGCGCGGGAGTCTCTCTTGTGGCTAAAGGCCCGGCTGGGGCGTTCAGCCGGTACAACGATGATTGGAACAAGGATGTTTGGGGTGAAGGTCGTCACCGCAGCGGCGGCTGTGGTCCTCCTGATGGCTTGTGCGGGACCGGCGCCTGCGCTTGCCGATACGATAGAGGCTGCGCTGGTCCGAGCCTATCAAAGTAATCCGCAACTGAATGCGCAGCGCGCTCAAGTCCGCTCCACTGACGAAAACGTGCCCCAGGCCCTGTCGGGATATCGGCCGAAGGTGAACCTCACTGCGACCGGCGGTTACCAGTACCAGGACATTCAGCTCTCTCCGGCCACCCCGTCCTTCCACGGAACGACCGTCCCGCGAAGCGTCGGTGTGACCGCAACCCAGACGCTCTACAACGGCAATCAGACTGCGAACCGTACACGCGCGGCCGAAAGCCAAGTGTCTGGCGCGCGCGAAGGTCTGCGCGTTCTGGAGCAGCAGGTGCTGCTGCAAGCGGCCACGATCTATATGGATTATCTGCGTGACGCTGCGATTGTGGAAGTCCAGCGCAGCAATACCCGAGTTCTCGAACAGACTCTGAAACAGACGCGCGATCGCTTCAACGTCGGCGAAGTCACCCGGACCGACGTCGCCCAATCAGAGGCGCAGCTTGCTGCCGGCCGCACCCAGCAGCTGACGGCCGAGTCCAATCTGACGACCACCCGCTCCAATTTCCGCCGCATCATCGGCAATGAGCCCGTGAACCTTGCGCCGGGGTCGCCCGTCGACCGCTTCCTGCCGTCCACCCTGCAGCAGGCCGTCGAGATCAGCCTGATTGAGAATCCAAACGTCACCGCGGCGATGTTCGGCATCGACGTCAACTTCCTCCAGGTCAAGATCAATGAGGGCGCTCTGCTGCCGACGGTGACGGTGCAGGCTTCGGCACAGCAGGCAAATGAGCAGAGCTTGCAGAGCTTGCGCTCGTTCGGTGCGTCGGCAATCGCCCAGCTCTCGGTGCCGATCTACCAGGGCGGCGCCGAATATGCGCTGATCCGGCAGTCCAAGGAGAATCTGGCGCAGCAGCGTCTCAACCTCGACACCACCCGCGACCAGACGCGCGCCAATGTGGTCACGGCATGGGGGCAGCTCGTTGCCGGCAAGGCACAGGTCGCCTCGGCTCAGGCGCAGGTGACTGCATCGGAGGTCGCACTCAACGGCGTCCGCGAAGAGGCGAAGGCGGGTCAGCGCACCACGCTGGACGTGTTGAACGCGCAGCAGGCGCTGGTCAACGCACGCAACGCCCTGGTGACGGCACAGCACGATCGTGTGGTCGCATCCTACTCGGTGCTCAATTCGGTCGGTCGGCTTTCGCCGCAAGTGTTGAACCTGCCGACGACGTCTTACGATCCGAGCGTTCATTACCAGCAGGTCCGCGACAGCTGGGCCGGCGTTCGGACGCCCGACGGGCGATAAGCGAATCGCGATGGAACTAAATTTCGACGCCTCGGCCGATGGCCGAGGCGTCTTGCATTTGGGGCCGAAAACCGCGGCTTTTGTTGAGGCGATGCGTCGATGCTGTCAGAGGTTGTGGCGCACCTGCGTCGAATGGCGACCAACTTGAGCTGCTCCACCGCTTGGCAGCCTGCGTTGCTTGCAATCATTTGTTGCCATGACATAGCCTCAAAAAGGCCGCGGAGCGATTCGGCGCCTCGGATATTCCTTCAAGCGATCTCCGACGCCGAGGTCATCGTTCCATCAATTGCATCGAGCGGCGCACAATCTGGAGACGGCAGGGGCATGTCTGTTAGGAAGTCCGAGCCTGTTGGATCTGGAGCCTGCGAATCTTCTGGTGCCTGGGGTAAGATGACGCGTGCGACGGCGTCGCTGATTTGGAGTCGTAAATGACGCAGCCCGCGAAGGTCCAAGAACCCTCGATGGAGGAGATTCTGGCGTCGATCCGGCGGATCATCGCCGACGATGAAGCCAAGCCGCCGGCTGCCGAGAAGGCTGCTGCTGCGCCCGCGCCACCGCCAAAGGCTGAGAAGCCGGCGCCGGCGCCCAAGCCTGCGATGAGCGACATTCCTCCGTCAAAAATTCCGGCGGCTGTCGCTGCGGCTGGGAAAGCTGCTCCGCCGCCGCCCGCACCATCCCCGCCACCGGCGGCGCAGGCAAGCAACAACCAGGATGACATCGACGCATTGCTGGCGGGATTGGATGAGACGACTTCGGCCGAAGAGATTCGGCCTGCAGAGCCTGAACCCGAACCTGATGTACTTGAGTTGACGGACGATATGGCAGTGGCACCCCCGACCCCCGCTCCAAGCCCGGCCCCGGCTTCCTTCCGGAGGGTCGATCCGCAAGATGACATCGAGTTCGTCGAACGGGCGGCGAACCGGGTTACACCCGCATCGCCAGCATTCGAATCGGCTTTCGAGCCGGTGGTGCCAAAGCAGGCGATCCTGTCGACGACGACCGTCAACGCGGTGGAATCGGCGTTCAACGCCTTGGCCAATACGGTGCTCAGCAACAACGCGCGCACCCTGGAGGATCTCGTCAAGGAGATGCTGCGGCCAATGCTGAAAAGCTGGCTCGACGACAACCTGCCGGCGCTGGTCGAGCGCATCGTCAAGGCGGAAATCGAGCGGGTATCGCGCGGTCGTTGAGGACGGCCCGGGCGACATGCCCGTCCCGTGCGCCGGCCTCCCTGGCTCAGCTTGGTTCGCCCAAAACCACCTGAGACGCGGTGTTGACTTGATGCGCCGCGGCGGGTTTCTACCCATCTTCAAACTGGTGCCGCCGACGGGATGCCTCGCGATTGCGCGTGGCCGCCTCGGAAAACGCATCGGCTCGAAAAGAGCTTGAGAGTCATAAGCTTGCGGTAATCTTCTCAGATCCGGCCGGGATCCGGGCAGGGGGCTGCAAGGGTCCACGAATTTGGAAGGCCGGTTCTGTGCCGGCCGCGAACGCCATGATCGAGAAAAATTATCAGCCCGCCGACATCGAGGGCCGCATGTCCCTGGTCTGGGAGGACGCCCGTGCGTTTTCCGCAGGTCGCCCGGACCGCCGAGAGGCCGACCCATTCACCATCGTCATTCCGCCGCCGAATGTCACTGGCTCGCTGCATATGGGCCACGCGCTCAACAATACGCTGCAGGACATTCTGTGCCGCTTCGAACGCATGCGCGGCCGCGATGTGCTGTGGCAGCCCGGCACCGATCACGCCGGCATCGCGACGCAGATGGTGGTCGAACGGCAGCTGATGGAGCGGCAGCAGCCTGGGCGCCGCGAAATGGGTCGCGAGAAGTTCCTGGAGCGCGTCTGGCAGTGGAAGGACGAGAGCGGCGGGACCATCATCAACCAGCTCAAGCGGCTCGGCGCCTCCTGCGACTGGAGTCGCGAGCGCTTCACCATGGACGAGGGGCTGTCGAAGGCCGTCGTGAAGGTGTTCGTTGAGCTGCACCGTGCCGGCCTGATCTACAAGGACAAGCGGCTGGTCAATTGGGACCCCAAGCTGCTCACCGCGATCTCCGATCTTGAGGTGCAGCAGGTCGAGGTCAAGGGCAACCTCTGGTACCTGCGCTATCCGCTCGAGGGTAAGACCTTCAGCCCGGAGGATCCCACGAGCTTCATCGTGGTCGCCACCACCCGGCCGGAGACGATGCTCGGCGACACCGCAGTCGCGGTGCACCCCGAGGACGAGCGCTATCAGCACCTGATCGGCAAGCGCGTGATCCTGCCGCTGGTCGGACGCGAGATCCCGATCGTTGCCGACACCTATTCCGACCCGGACAAAGGGTCCGGCGCGGTCAAGGTGACGCCTGCGCATGACTTCAACGACTTCGAGATCGGCCGCCGCCACGGCCTGCCGCAGATCAGCGTGTTCGACAAGGAGGGCTGTCTCAACCTCGTCGACAACGAGGATTACCTGCGCGAACTGCCCGAGGCTTCGGAGGAGTTTGCCCGGGAGTTCCATGGGATCGAGCGGTTTGCGGCACGCAAGAAGATCGTCGAACGGCTGAAGAATTTCGGCTTCCTGGAACGCATCGAGCCGAACACGCATATGGTGCCGCACGGCGACCGCTCCGGCGTCGTGATCGAACCGTTCCTGACCGACCAATGGTATGTCGACGCCAAGACCCTGGCCCAGCCGGCGATCGCGGCGGTGAGGTCCGGCGCGACGACCTTCGTCCCGAAAAACTGGGAGAAGACCTATTTCGACTGGATGGAGAACATCCAGCCCTGGTGCATCTCGCGCCAGCTCTGGTGGGGCCACCAGATCCCGGCCTGGTACGGACCCGACGGCAAGGTGTTCGTCGCCGAGACCGAGGAGGAGGCGATCGGCCACGCCATCGGCTACTACGTCGAGCAGGAGGTCATCACGCCGGAGCAGGGCCGGGAGATGGCGCTCGACCGGAACAAGCGCGCCGGCTTCATCACGCGTGACGAAGACGTGCTCGACACCTGGTTCTCCTCGGCGCTGTGGCCGTTCTCGACGCTGGGCTGGCCGGACGATGTGCCCGAGGTGAAGCGCTATTACCCGACCAACGTGCTGGTCACCGGCTTCGACATCATCTTCTTCTGGGTCGCCCGCATGATGATGATGGGCCTGCACTTCATGGGCGAGGTGTCGTTCTCGACCGTCTACATCCACGCGCTCGTCCGCGACGAGAAGGGCGCCAAGATGTCGAAGTCGAAAGGCAACGTCATCGACCCGCTGGCTCTCATCGACGAATATGGCGCCGATGCGCTGCGGTTCACCTTGGCTGCGATGGCGGCGCAAGGCCGCGACATCAAGTTGTCCGCGAGCCGCGTCGAGGGCTATCGCAACTTCGCAACCAAGCTCTGGAACGCCTGCCGCTTCGCCGAGATGAACGACTGCGCGCTGCCGGAGGGCTTCGAGGCCGCCAAGGCCGAGGAGACGCTCAACCGCTGGATCGCGCATGAGACCGCGGCCGCGACCCGCGAGGTCACCGAGGCGATCGAGGCCTATCGCTTCAACGACGCGGCCGGCGCCATCTACCGCTTCGTCTGGAACGTCTATTGCGACTGGTACCTCGAACTCGCCAAGCCGGTGCTGACCGGGCCGGACAGCGCGGCGAAGGCCGAGACCCGGGCGATGGTGGCCTGGGCGCGCGATGAGATCCTCAAGCTGCTGCATCCCTTCATGCCCTTCATCACCGAGGCGCTGTGGGAGACCACCGCTGATCGCGACGGCCTGCTGACGCTCGCGCCCTGGCCGCACCGGGTCGATGTTCCCACCGTGGCGGAGATCGCCGCGCTGTCGGCGGCGAGTTTCGCCGATCCCCTGGTGCCGCCGATGGCGCCATCGCTCTTCGTGCCGTTCGACGCCTCGAGCTTCAAGGACGAGGCGGCGGAGGCGGAGATCGGCTGGGTGGTCGATCTCGTGACCGCAATCCGCTCGGTGCGTGCCGAGATGAACATCCCGCCGGCGACCTTGATGCCGCTCGTGCTCGTCGGTGCTTCCGCGGAGACTGGCGAGCGCGCGCCGCGCTGGACCGACGTCATCAAGCGCCTGGCGCGGCTCTCTGACATCAGCTTCGCCGATCGTGCACCGGAAGGCTCGGCCCAGCTGGTGGTGCGCGGCGAGGTTGCCGCTCTGCCGCTCAAGGGCGTCGTCGACCTCGCCGCCGAACGCACCCGGCTCGGCAAGGAGATTGCCAAGGCCGACGCCGATATCGAGCGTGTCGACAAGAAGCTCGGCAATCCGAACTTCGTCGCGAAGGCGGCCGAGGAGGTCGTCGAGGAAGAGCGGGAAAAGCGCGAGGCGGCCATCGCGCGCAAAGCCAAGCTCGAAGAGGCGCTGGGGCGGCTCGCCAGCGTGGGGTAACTGCTCGGCGCTGATCTGACGCTGTTTCCTCGCATTCCGCTGTCGTCCCGGCGAACGCCGGGACCCATACCGCGGAATGTTCGAAAGAGGCAGGCTGCCTGGTCGTCGTTCTTCGTCACCATAACTCCCTGTGGTTATGGGTCCCGGGTCGCGCTGCGCTTGCCCGGGACGACAGGTGAGGCCGGAAACGGCTTGCTCAGGAACCGCGAGCCCTTCAGTCCGTAGCGCCAGGGCAGCTCGACGGCCTTGGTGATGCCGATGCGGACGCCGCTGATCACCTCGACATCACTAGGCCGAGCGAACAGCTCGACCGGTGCGGCATCCAGCGGCAGGGCATTGTGGGCAATCGTGATCCCCATCGCCTCCGTCAGCTTACCGGGGCCGGAGCACAGCGCACGCACGTCCTCGATGCCGCGCCGCCGGCGCATCGCCTCGACGCCCATGGTCGGCTCGATCGCGCGGATCAGCACCGCGCTCGCTGATCCCTCCTTTTCGCAGACGAAGTTCACGCACCAATGGATGCCATAAGAGCGGTAGACATAGGCATAGCCCGGCGGCCCGAACATCACGGCATTGCGCGGCGTCTCGCCGCGAAACGAATGCGCGGCCGGCTCGGTGTGGTGATAGGCCTCCACCTCGACGATGATGCCGCCGACGCCGTCGACCAGGAAGGTCGTCCCGATCAGGTCCGGCGCCACCTCGTGCACGCTGCGCGCAAAGAAGGCACGCGTCAGCCGCTTTGCCTTGGGGGGATGCCTGGGCCGATGCCCGGACGGTGAAACTGCTGAGACGGGGGCCGGTTTTCGAGCCATTTTGAAGGGAATCAACCAGGATAAATACCGGGGGCGCTGCCCATATCTGCCATGTCCTGCTAGGTTGGGCGAGCTGGTTGCGGGGAACCGCGGTACGGAATAGCTAAGGCCGAACAGCCAATTGCAAGAATGTCCATGGTCACCATCGTCGATACGATCTCGAACACGCCGCTGCGCCCCCGTCACCCCGAAAAGGTGAACCGGCCGGATTCCGCTTCGCCCGCAAAGCCGGCCTGGATCCGGGTCAAGGCGCCGACCAGCCGCGGCTATGCCGACACCCGCAACATCGTGCGCGAGAACAAGCTCGTCACCGTGTGCGAGGAGGCCGGCTGCCCCAACATCGGCGAGTGCTGGGACAAGAAGCACGCGACCTTCATGATCATGGGCGACACCTGCACGCGCGCCTGTGCCTTCTGCAACGTCAAGACCGGCCTGCCGGATGCGCTGGATGCGAGCGAGCCGGAGCATGTGGCCGAGGCCACGTTCAAGCTTGGCTTGACCCATGTCGTCGTCACCTCGGTCGACCGCGATGATCTTGCCGACGGTGGCGCGGCACATATCGCCGCGACCATCCGCGCCATCCGCCAGAAATGCGCGACCACGACGATCGAGGTGCTGACGCCGGATTTCCTGCGCAAGGACGGCGCGCTCGAGCTCGTGGTCGCGGCCAAGCCCGACGTCTTCAACCACAATCTCGAAACCGTGCCGTCGCGCTATCTCTCGGTTCGGCCCGGCGCGCGCTATTTCCACTCGGTGCGGCTGTTGCAGCGGGTAAAGGAGCTCGATCCCACCATCTTCACCAAGTCCGGCATCATGGTCGGCCTGGGCGAAGAGCGCCACGAGGTGCTGCAGGTGATGGACGATCTGCGCTCGGCCGACGTCGACTTCCTGACCATCGGGCAATACCTGCAGCCGACCCGCAAGCATCACGCTGTGATGCGCTACGTCACGCCGGAGGAATTCTCCGGCTACGAGACCGTGGCCTACACCAAGGGCTTCCTGATGGTGTCTGCAAGCCCGCTGACGCGCTCGTCGCATCATGCCGGCGAGGATTTCGCCAAGCTGAAGGCAGCGCGCGCGGCGATCGCGCGCTGAGAGATCATGCCGAGATTTTCCAACAAGCGCTGCGTTCAGCATACCGCCGAGCAGATGTTCGATCTGGTGGCCGACGTCGAGCGCTATCCGCAATTCGTGCCGCTGTGCCAGTCGCTGGTCGTGCGTCAGCGCAGCGACAAGCCTGACGGCACGGAGATCATCGTCTGCGACATGACGGTGTCGTTCAAGCTGGTGAGAGAGACGTTTACCAGCCGCGTCACGCTGGACCGCGCCAACCGCAAGATCCTGGTCGAATATGTCAGCGGTCCGTTCTCCTCGCTGGAAAACCGCTGGAGTTTCGAGCCGCGCAACGGCGAGGCCTGCGAGGTCACCTTCTTCATCGCCTATGAGTTCAAGAGCCGCATGCTGGCGATACTGATGGGCTCGATGTTCGACACAGTGTTCGCGCGCCTGTCCTCAGCTTTCGAGAAGCGGGCCGACGCGATCTACGGCCGCAAGCCCGCGGTGTCGTCGACGTAAGCGGACCGGGGCTATCGCGTCATCCTCCGCCGTCGTCCCGCCTAGCTGCCTCGTCCTCCGCCGTCGTCCCCGCGAACGCGGGGACCCATAGCCACAGGTAGCAGTGTCGGGGCACATCAGTGGTTCCAGCTTGCGCCCACAACACCTCCCTGTGGCTATGGGTCCCGGGTCTGCGCTCGCTTTGCGAGCTTGCCCGGGACGACAGCAGCAGTTGACGCGCAAGCTTTTTCAACTTCGTCATTCCGGGCCGCGCGTCGCGCGAGCCCGGGAATCCATACGCACGATCGTGGTTATGGATTCCAGGCTCATCGCTTCGCGATGCCCCGGAATGACGGCGGTGAAGTTCGTCTCGTTCCTATCCACGTCTCAAACAGCAGTTATGAGTCCGCGATCTCGCAGCGCGGACGCCCGAGTCTTGCGCAGCTCACACCCTCGAAAAGCAGAAGAGGGCGGGGAATGCCGGGAGCTGGCCACTCCCATGGCCCGCCTGCATCAAGAAAAGCAGGCGGCAGTCACCACAGGTGCAGCCGAGACATCCCGGCATCCCCTGCGCGATGGTCTTCACGCTTATACGCAGTCTCCCTGGTGCGCCGGGCTTTTTGGCCACCATATCCGCGCGAAGCAAAGCTCCGTCGCGTCAGCGACAACACGCTTGCGCGCGTTGCGCTGGACACCAGCGTCGGGGTGTCAGGACGCTGCGATTTCACGTCCGCGTCATGCCGTTCGTCCGCGCGTCAAAGACGCGCTGCGGCATATCAGCGGCCACCGCTTGCCCGCCTCACGCGCCGTGACGATCGCGATGCGCCCCTCTTGCGAGGCGGGATGGCGCAGTCAAACACGAATTCTGAAAAAACGAAAGACAAATATTTCCGCCAGAGACCTTGAACCGGGCTTTCACGATGAGATCGCTCGGAAAATTGGTTTTTCGGCGCGCGGCGTTGTCAGGCCGTGGAAAGGCCCCAATGGATCGGATGGCCCGCGCACGCGCAACTGATTTGCCTCGACGCGCGATCGGCCTGATCGTCGCCTTGTTCCAGTTACAGACGCAACACGATCCGGACCGATCGAAACAATGCTGCAGCCGGGCGATCGGATAGTGGGCTCGAACGGAAGGAGCCAGCATGAGTCGTCTGCATCAGCGTGCCATCGTCATCGGGGCCGGCATGGGCGGATTGTCATCCGCCGGCGCGCTGTCACCTTACTTCGAGGAGATCATCGTTCTCGATCGCGACACGCTGCCGTCGTCAGCTGCGTCCCGCGCGGGGACACCGCAGGATCGGCATCCGCACGGCCTGTTGGCTGGCGGACTGCAGGCGCTCAATGCGCTGCTTCCGGGGTTCGAGCGCGCGCTCGCCGACGCGGGAGCGGTGCCGATCAACGGGTTCCGGGAAATCCAATTCGAACGGCCGGATGTCGGTCCGTTACCACGGCGCGATTGCGGCACCACCATCCTGTCAGCCTCGCGACCGCTGATCGAAGCAGTGCTGCGGCAACGGGTAGCCGCGCTCGCCAATGTCACCTTGCAATCGGATTGTCGTGTGACGGAACTGGTGGCGGATGGGGGGCGGCCATCGGCGCGTTTCGTGAGCGGCGACGGCGCCGTCTCGACCATCGAAGCTGATCTCGTGATCGACGCAAGTGGTCGCGGCGCGCTCACATTGGCGCTGCTCGACAAGCTTGGTTTGCCGCGGCCGGCGGAGACGGCGGTCGGCGTCGACATCAGCTATACGACAGCGCTCCTCCCGTGGCCTGCCGGGGAATCGCGCGACTGGGAGCTCGCGGCCACGCATGCCGACCCACCCGCGCTGACGACCGCCGCGATCCTGATGCCGACCGGGGAGGGCCGCTGCCTCGTCACCCTGAGCGAGCACCATGCGTCAACGCGCCCACAGACCTGGGACGAGATGCTTGCCGCGCTGCGCCGGGTCAAGACGCAGACGATCTATAACGCCGTCCGTCATCTCCCACCGCTCGAAGGCCTCAGACATTTCGTCCTCGATGAGAGTTGCTGGCGACATTTCGAGCGGCTGGAGCGATTGCCGGATGGCGTGCTTCCGATCGCCGACTCCCTGTGTCGCTTCAACCCCATCTATGGGCAGGGCATGACGGTGGCGGCGCTGCAAGCCAAGCTGCTGCGCGACAGTCTCGGCCGGCTCGCCGGCGAGGCGGACCCGATCGCAGCGCTGCAGAGGCAGTTCATGACTGAGGTCGGCCCGCTGCTCCTGGCGCCGTGGGGCATGGGCGTGAATGCTGACTTCGCCTATCCCGGCACGCGCGGCGAGCGTCCTGAACGATATGATGAGAGCCGGCAGTTCGAGGCGGCCCTGTTCCGGGCCGTGGTCGCCGATCCGGTGGTGCAGACGGCGTTCTCGGACGTCATCCAGCTCGTCAAGCCGTTCGAGCTGCTGCAGAGCCCGGACATCCAGCGGCGGATCGAGGCCCACGCGCAGCCGCCGGCTGATCGGATACAGGCGTCGGCCGGCTAGGTTGTGCTGCGGACGAGCTTGCTCATCGCCTGAGGCTGGCAGATATCGCAAAGCGCGGCGTCGCTATCGTCGTTGCGCGGTCCGTTGGATCGCGCGACGAAGCCTCGCGCAACTTGAAGCGTTCCCAGTGATGCGCAACGAATCGGCATCGGTCCCAACGGTTTGACCGCGCGCCACACCTGAATAGTTTGTGCGATACTCGCCAGATTAGAGAATGACAGACTGAGATCGGCGCGCTATAGAGCCGGCCATGATCACCGTCGCCACCCGCCGCTTTTGGCATTTTACGCACCGCAATTCGCTGGCGGCGGGAGGATCGTGCTGACTTAAGGTATTGCAGCAAGACATCCGAACAGCCGCCAGACCTGGCGGCTTTTTTTATGGCCGGCAGGTTCGTCGAAATCCCCAGGGAGCCCGCCGTGCCGCGCAAGACAGACGATCTCCGCATCGACGACGTCAAACAGCTGCGTCCGCCCGACCGCGTGACGCACGTTCGGGACCCTGTCAGCCCGCCTCGTGATCGCTCGAGATCATCGAGGTTGTCGAGGCCGGCGAAACCGGCCGCGATGATCTATCCATTTGTGAGGGCGGCTCGCGATGATGGCCACGTTCATCGGGAGACCGTGTCGATCCTGCGGATCTGGTGGGAGCGCTGGCGTGAGCGGCGCAGGTTCGCTCGCGAATTGCCATGGATGGCCGACGAGGTGCTGGAGGATTACGGCCTCACGCGAGAAGACGCGCGGCGGCTCTGTCGCCGTCCGTTCTGGCGCGCGTGAGCGGAACCTTCTCCTCCTATAAGTGCTCCAAGAGGGCCTTTCGAAACGCTAGTCACCGTTGTAGTCTGGTCAAATGACGACATTGCTGGATCGGGCCTTCAATATTGTCCGCCAGCTTCCGCCTGACGAGCAGGATGAGCTCGCGCGCGTGCTGTTGCAACTCGCGGGTCACGAACAGCCTCCGGTCACATTGACGCCGGAAGAAACAGCCTCGTTCCACGAATCGCTGTGCCAGGCCGACCGCCGACAGTTCGCGACCGACGACGAGATCCGGGCCATATATCGCATATAGGAAAATCCGGCCGACGATCTCTCCCGCGGCCGTCCTTCGAGACGCTCGCCTCCGGCGAGCTCCTCAGGACGAGGGCATGTTTTGCGGCAAAATGCCAACCCCTCATGGTGAGGGCGCGGCGAAGCCGCGCGTCTCGAACCATGAGGCCCCGAAGCACTACAGCCGTATGCGATTGTGCTACATCCCAAGGCGGGAGCACAATCGACCCATCCGCGCCTTCGTCGCCCGATCGTCAATCCCTTTCCTTACCTCATCTTCTACGAGGTCGCTGCCGACGAGGTCATCATTCATGGTGTGCGGCATGCGGCGCGCGGTTCTGTCGACCCATTTGAGGGCGGCGAGTAGGCGAACGCTATTTGCCGGTCAGATGCTCGGAGAAGAACCTGACCACCTCAGCATCGAACTCGCGATGGAACGCCGCGCGGTCGAAATCGGGCGGCGCATCAGCGCAGATACGCGGGACCGCCGCTGCGAGCTCAGCGGAGCAGGGCGCCAGGAACGCGAAGTGAGCGGCCGGCACGACGTGAATTTCGGGATGGCCGGGGAGGCCGGCGGTGACGCGCGCCGTGCCTTCGGGATCGACGCCATTGCCGCCGAGCTCCGAGCGCCAGACCTGTAGCGGGATTTTGATAGCAGCCAGATTGGCTTTGGTGAAGCCGACGGTGTGGGCCGCATCGGCAAAGACGGCAGCCTTGATCCTGTTGTCATGGGGCCAGGTCTTCGGGACGTCGCCTTTGCGGATCTGATCGCAGTACGGTCCCGGTTGGGTGCAGTATTGCGCCACCCTGTCGAAGTCCGGATCGACCCCCACCAGAACGGTCCCGGTGTAGCCGCCACGGGAGAAGCCGAAAAAGCCGATGCGGTCGGGATCAACCGCGGCCTTGTCCTTCCAGTCGTTCAGCATGAAGTCGATCAGGCGCTCGATGTCCTGCGGTCGCGATAACCAGACCGACAGACTGTCGCGCTGAGATGAATCGTCGACGGTGTCGCCGGGATGATTGATCCCCGCGACGATGAACCCGGCATCCGCGAGCGCTTCCGCGACATCATGGTGGCCGCCGACCCAGCCGCCGCGGCCGTGCGAGATGATCACCAGCGGCAGCTTGGTGCCCTTGATCGGACAGTCCTTGACGCCCGGCAGCGTCTCCAGTCCGGGCACGGCGAGGCTGCCGAGCGGCACGCTCGCAGGCGCGGTCGCGCAAGGCGTCCAGATGATGCCGTGGAGCTTCGGATCGGACTCGAGCAGCTGAAGGCCGGCGGTGCGGGCGGGCGAGGCGAGGCAAATCAACGTCAGGGCGAGTGCCCCGAATGTCCTGTGCAGCAAAATGGCCCCCATCGGGTAAAGCAATCGGAGACTAGGAAGGACAGAACTATGTCGAGAAAAGGCTTTGTCGCGCCTGAGAATGCGTAATGCAGCTCAAAGTAGCTGTGATCCGCCGAGTCGGAGCGTTTGCTTTGGAGCTTTGGTCACGTCTGATTATTTGCCCAAGATGACGTGAGAGAAACGCTTTTCTGGAAAAAATTTGGGTGCCAGTCAAAAAAATCGCAAAATGCTCCTCTGAGATTAGAACGCTCCGAATTCGAGTTGTGAGCGGAAATTGTGGGCAGGCTGTACATGTCTCCTGCCATGATGATTCGAACCGATTAGGCAAATGCCCGTGGTTCGAGGACGAATTCATCCATCCAGCCCGCGAATTTGTAATATATGGATCATCACGTTTTTTTCGCGGAGAACACGTGATGTCGACGCCCAAGATTGAAATCGCCTTTTGGGGATGTCGTGTCAGCGCCCAAGGTGCAATTGGCATCATCGCCGCCATTGGCGTCATGGCTATGCTGCTGGCCGTCTATCGCTTCTAATCGGCCGCGCGTTCTCGTGCGGAAACCTGGCGCCATTGGCTCGCCCCACGTCTACCAAAGGATTCGATTGCGAGGCGTGATAGCGCCGAAGCAATCCAGGATCGTTGTTGTGGCAGGACTGGATTGCTTCGCTGCGCTCGCAAACGACGCCGTGGCGCGGCTACGCATACGTTACTGGCTAAGTCCGCGGCGGCCGCGGCCGCTTCACCGGATGCAGGCGCGGGCTGCGCGCGACGCGCGGGCGAAGGCGTGTCGCGGCTGCGCGCTTCGGTTTGACCGCCGTTTGCGGCCGGGCCAGTTCCATCAACATGCGCAAGGCTTCGACCACTGAGCGGACGCGCACGGCGCTGCGGCCGATCGCGCCGAAGCGCTGCTCGCGGTTGATGATGCGGCCGTCGCGGGCCGCGCAGGCAAAATGCACCAGCCCGACCGGCTTGCCCGGTGTGGCGCCGCCGGGGCCGGCGATGCCGGTGATGGCGACAGCGAGATCGACATCGGCACGCTCGAGCGCCCCGACCGCCATCTGGATCGCGGTTTCTTTCGAGACCGCGCCGAAGGTCTGCAATGTCGAGGCGTTGACGCCGAGCATCGCGCGCTTGGCCTCGTTGGAATAGGTGACGAAGCCGCGGTCGACCACGTCGGAGGAGCCGGGAATCTCGGTCAGCGCCGCGGCGACCAGGCCGCCGGTGCAGGACTCCGCGGTCGCGATCGTCAGCTTGCGCGAGCGGCAGAGATCGAGCAGGGCGCGGGCGAGAGCGCTGGTGGACACTGTTTGACGTTCGCTTGCCATGTCCCTGTTGTCCTCATGCGAACGTCAGACCGAACTCTCCGCAGGCGTCGCTTCAGTCACCACGATACGGACTCCAGGGCAGGCGGATGGTGGCGCTCGCGGTGGCAGCGATGCCTTCCTCGCGGCCGGTGAAGCCGAGCTTCTCGCTGGTGGTCGCCTTCACCGCGACCCGCGAAATGTCGACGCCCGAGATCTCGGCAATCCGCGCCCGCATCTGGTCGCGCAAGGGGCCGATCTTCGGCCGCTCGCAGATCATCGTCACTTCGAGATTGGCGATCCGGCCGCCGCGTGCGGTAACGCGCTCGACGGCGTATTTCAGAAACTGGTCGGAGGAGGCGCCCTTCCACTTCATGTCTGACGGCGGGAAGTGCGAGCCGATGTCGCCGTCGGCCAACGCGCCTAAAATTGCGTCAACCAGAGCGTGCAAGCCGACGTCACCATCCGAATGAGCCAGGAAGCCCTTGCTATGCGGCACGCGCAGGCCGCAGAGCCAGACGTGATCGCCCGGGCCGAACGCGTGCACGTCGTAGCCCGTTCCGGTCCTGATGTCGCCGAGCGCAGCGGCAAGCCGTGCCTCCTCGCGCACGAAATCCTCTGGTGTCGTCAGCTTCATGTTGGCAACATCGCCCTCGAAGGTCGCAACCGTCAATCCCGCCCATTCGGCAATCGCCGCATCATCTGTGAACTCGTTGAGTCCATCGCGCGCGGCGCGGCGATGCGCCTCCAGAATCAACTCGAACTTGAACGTCTGTGGCGTCTGCGCGATCCGCAGTTTCGCGCGCTCCGGTGTCGCAGTGATGTCGCCGGTTTCGCCGACCTGCTTGACCGTGTCATTGACCGGGATCACAGGGATCGCGGCGCCGGTCTTATCAGCCGCGACGATCGCGCGCGAGATCACCGCGCCCGAGACAAAGGGGCGCGCGGCATCATGGATCAGCACGATCTCGGGCCGGTGCGGCGCCAGCGCC
>NZ_CAFK01000302.1 GCF_000239815.1 Bradyrhizobium sp. STM 3843
TCGGGATCGGGCAAATCGACGCTGCTGATGGTAATGGCGGGGTTGGAACGTCCGGACAGCGGAGAGGTGGTGGTCAACGGCACCGCTTTCAATGCCCTCGACGAGGATGCGCTGGCGCGGTTCCGCGGCCGGCAGGTCGGGATCGTGTTCCAGTCGTTTCACCTCATCCCGACCATGACGGCGCTGGAGAATGTGGCCGTGCCACTGGAATTGGCGGGAAGCATGGACGCGGCGCAGCGGGCAGCGCAGGAGCTGGAATCGGTCGGTCTCGGCCACCGGCTGCACCACTATCCCAGCCAGCTCTCCGGCGGCGAGCAACAGCGCGTCGCGCTGGCGCGTGCGCTGGCGCCGGATCCCGCCATCCTTGTCGCCGACGAGCCGACCGGCAATCTCGACGAAGCGACCGGCAAGCAGATCATCGACCTTTTGTTCACCAAGCACGCCGAGCGCGGCATGACGCTGGTGCTGGTGACCCATGACAGCTCGCTGGCGCATCGCTGCGACCGCGTGGTGCGGCTGCGCTCCGGGCACATCGAAGGCGATCACAGCAAGGCGCAAGTCGAGAGCGCATGAGCACGATCTCAGAACCGATCGGCGGCAGCCGCGCGACGATGCTGTCCATCCGTTACGCGCTGCGCGAATTGCGCGGCGGCCTGCGCGGCTTCTATGTCTTCATCGCCTGCATCGCGCTCGGCGTGCTTGCGATCGCCGGCGTCGGCTCGGTTGCCGCCAGCCTCAGCGACGGGTTGACACGAGAAGGCCGCACCCTGCTCGGCGGCGACGTCGCCTTCTCGCTGTTTCAGCGCGAAGCCAAACCCGAGGAGGTTGCGTTTCTGCGCGCGCGCGGCGAGGTCTCCCTTGCCGCGACCCTGCGCGCCATGGTGCGCGCTGCCGATGGTCGTCTGGCGCTGGTCGAATTGAAGGCTGTCGATGGCGCCTACCCGCTGCTCGGCAAGCTCGACCTCAAGCCGGCCGTGCCGCTCCCCGATCTGTTCGCCGAGCGCGACGGCGTGTTCGGCGCGGCGGCCGATCCGGCGCTGCTCGCCCGGCTCGACCTCAAGGTCGGCGACATCGTCACGATCGACAACACCCGTTTCCAGATCCGGAGCGCGCTGGAGGCCGAGCCGGACAAGCTGTCCGGCGGCATCGGTCTCGGTCCGCGCTTCCTGGTCAGCGAGGCGGGGCTGCGCGCCACGCAGCTTTTGCAGCCCGGCAGTCTGGTGCGCTGGACCTACCGCGTTCGCCTGCCGGACGCTGCAGCGGACGACCGCGCCACCGCGGCCCTGATCGCCGATGCGCGCGAGGCGGCCCCTTCCGCGGGCTGGGAGATCCGCTCCCGCAGCAACGCCTCGCCGCAACTCGAACGCAATATAACCCGCTTCACCCAGTTCCTGACCCTGGTCGGATTGGCCGCGCTTCTGGTCGGCGGCGTCGGCGTTGCCAATGCCGTCAAGAGCCATGTCGACCGGCGCACGGAAGTGATCGCCGCGTTCAAGGCACTGGGCGCCACCAGCCGCGACGTGTTCGGCATCTATCTCACCCAGGTGATCGTGCTGGCGGGGATCGGCTCGGTGATCGGGCTCTGCGCCGGCGCTGCGCTGCCCTTCGCCATCGTCGGCCTGTTCGGCAAGCTGTTGCCGCTGCCGGTGGTGCCGGCTGTCCATCCCGACGAACTCGCCCTGTCGTTCGTCTACGGCCTGCTCACCGCGCTTGCGTTCGGCCTGTGGCCGCTCGGCCGGGTTCATGACGTGCCGGTGGCCGCGCTGTTCCGTGAAGCCGTGATTGCCGAATTTCATCGGCCGCGCTGGCGCTATCTTGCCTTGATAGCCGCGGTGGTGGCGCTTCTGATCGCGGTCGTGATCGGACTGGCCTATGACAAGCGGATCGCAGCGATCTTCGTACTGGCATCTGTGCTGGTGTTTGCGCTGTTGCGTGGCATCGCCGCGCTGGTGATGGCTGTCGCCCGCCGACTGCCGCGCAGCCGCTTTCCCATGCTGCGGCTGGCGATCACCAACATCTACCGGCCCGGCGCATTGACGCCCTCGGTGGTGCTCTCGCTCGGCTTGGGCCTCGCGGTGCTGGTGACCATTACTCAGATTGACGGCAATCTGCGTCGGCAGTTTCTCGCGCAGCTGCCGGACCAGGCGCCTTCGTTCTTCTTCATCGATATTCCCTCGACGGAGGCCGACCGCTTCGGCGATTTCCTCGGGCAGATCGCGCCGAACGCGAAGGTCGAGGAGGTGCCGATGCTGCGCGGGCGCATCGTCTCGGCCCGCGGCGTGCGCGCCGAGGACATCAAGGCCTCGCCGGACGCCGAATGGGTGCTGCAGAGCGACCGCGGCCTGACCTACACAGGCGAGGTGCCGAAAGGCTCCAAAGTGGTCGAAGGCGAATGGTGGGGCTCCAACTACGTCGGACCGCCGCTGGTCTCGATCGAGAAGCGGATCGCCGACGGCATGGGGCTGAAGGTCGGTGACGAGATCGTGGTGAACGTGCTCGGGCGCGACATCACCGCCCATATCGGCAACATGCGCAATATCGATTGGCAGGGACTCGGCATCAATTTCGTGCTGGTGTTCTCGCCCGGCGCCTTCAAAGGCGCGCCGCACACCCACGTCGCAACATTGACCGAAGCGCGTTCCGATGTCGCAGACGACGCGCAGATCATCAAGAAGGTGGCGGATGCGTTTCCGATGGTGACCAGCGTGCGGGTGCGCGAAGTGATGGAGACGATCGGCGGGGTGGTCGCCAATCTGGCGCTCGCGATCCGCGGAGCGAGCGCCGTCAACCTGATCTCGGCAATTCTGGTCCTGGGTGGCGCCCTGGCGGCCGGCCACCGTCACCGGGTTTACGATGCCGTGATCCTGAAGACACTGGGAGCGACGCGGCTGCGGCTGCTCGGCGCCTATGGGTTGGAATATCTCATGATCGGCCTCGCCACGGCGGTATTCGGGGTCATCGCCGGCTCGGTGGCGGCCTGGCTGATCGTGACGCGGCTGATGACCTTGAGTTTCGTCTGGCAGGCCGGCAGTGCCGCCCTGGTGGTCCTGGCCGCCCTGATCGTGACGGTCGGCCTCGGCCTGTTGGGCACGCTGTTGGCGCTGAGCCAGAAACCCGCCTCAGTCTTGCGAAATTTATGAAATTGCGCGGCTTTCGGCCGCACGGTTAAGGCGATTTGAGGCGCAAAATCGCGTGCGGAGCGACATTCGGCCGCGCGTGGAAGCTTGCAGCGAATATGCTAGTTTCCCATTTAACCGATGGGTTCAGAGGCCACACCAACGGGCAAATTTGCAGATGACGCAGATTTCATGTTGGACAGGTGGTATCTGAGATAGGTTTTTCGAGAGCCGACGGAACGATCCCACAGACGAGCCGCCGGACAACCAAACGGGAATTCGACCATGTCGGATCTAGACCGCAACTATACTTCTCCCTTCGGCCGGGTCGCCGGGCGGGCTGACGCCGCAACCGTCGATGCCGGGCTGCGCGCCTATATGCTGCGCATCTACAATTACATGAGCATCGGCTTGGCCATCACCGGCCTTGCCGCGCTCGGCGTGTACATGGCCGCCGTCACCGGCGACCCTTCCGCCGCCGTCGCCAGGTTCGGCAACAACGTGTACCTGACCCAGTTCGGCTACGCGATGTTCGTGAGCCCGCTGAAATGGCTGTTCATCCTGGCGCCGCTCGCCATGGTGTTCGCGATCTCGGCCGGCATCAACCGCTTGGCGCCGTCGACTGCCCAGCTGCTGTTCTGGGTGTTCTCGGCGCTGATGGGCATCTCGCTGTCGTCGATCTTCCTGGTGTACACTCACACCTCGATCGTGCGCGTGTTCTTCATCACGGCGGCGACGTTCGGTGCGCTGAGCCTCTACGGCTACACGACCAAGCGTGACATGACCGGGTTCGGCTCCTTCCTGTTCATGGGCCTGATCGGCATCGTGATCGCGAGCCTCGTCAACATCTTCCTGGCAAGCTCGGCGCTGCAGTTCTTTGTGTCGATCATCGGCGTGTTCGTGTTCGCCGGCCTCACCGCCTGGGATACGCAGCGGCTGAAGAACGAGTACATCTACGGCTACGCCTCGGCCGGCGGCGACATCGCCGAGCGCGCGGCGATCACCGGCGCATTGTCGCTGTACTTGAACTTCATCAACCTGTTCACGCTGCTCCTGCAGCTGCTCGGCCAGCGCGACTGACGTCACGCCAGCTGACCTGTTCAAAGCCCCGGCGCCAGCCGGGGCTTTTTCTTTGCCGCTGTCCGCCCGATCCGACACGTCGCCGCACGTTGTGCTCAACGCGGTCATGTCCGCGAACATCGTTGAACAAGACCTGTCCGCTGCTATTGTTCAAGCCATGTCCGAACTTGAAATCCGTCCGGCCGTCGAAGCCGACCTTGCCGCTATTACCGCGATCTACGCGCAAGCCGTGCGCGAAGGAACAGCCACCTTCGAACTCGAGCCGCCGGCCCTGACTGAGATGACGCAGCGCTTCCGCGCGTTGACCGACGGCGGCTTTCCCTATTTCGTCGCCATGCTCGACGGAGCGATCGCCGGCTATGCTTATGCCGGCGCCTACCGGCCGCGGCCGGCCTATCGCTTCACCGTCGAAAACTCGGTCTATCTCGATCCTGCGAGCCATCGCCGCGGCGTCGGCCTACGGCTGATGCAGCGGCTGATCTCGGAATGCGAGGCGAGAGGCTTCCGGCAGATGATCGCGGTGATCGGCGATTCCGCCAACGCCGCCTCGATCGGCTTGCACACCCGATGCGGCTTCCAGATGATCGGCACGCATCCCAATGTCGGGCTGAAGTTCGGCCGCTGGCTCGACACCGTGATGATGCAGCTTGCGCTTGGCGAGGCGGCGACGACGGTGCCGGCCTAGGCCATCTCGAGCTCATTCCGGGCCCCGCGAAGCGGTGAGCCCGGAATGTCAAACGAGAGACGAGATCTAACCACTCCGAGATTCCTGGTTCGATGCTCGCGCATCGCGCAGGAATGACGACGTCGGGATCGTCCGGAATACTGGGGCTGAGCTAGACCAGAGCCGGCTTGCGGTCGATGACCAGCAACACGCGCTCCAGCTCATGCCCGCGGCGCAGGATGAGTCCGGTGGCCGAGATCACACTGTACATGCCCTGTTTGCGGGCGAGCCGCGGGTCTTTCTCGATCCGATACAGCGGCACTTCGGAAGCCCGGCGGAACACTGAAAACACCGCGCGGTCGCGCAGGAAGTCGATCGAATAATCCCGCCACTCGCCGTCGGCGACCATGCGGCCATACAGATTCAAGATGCGATTGAGTTCGAGGCGATTGAACGTCACCCGGTTGGGAACCGCCGCGGCGGCGTTGCGGGCCGCGGCGCGGTTCTCGCTGGGATCGGCATCCTCCGGTATCAAATGCATCGCGCCTCTCCTGTCATCGTCGTGACATGATCACCTCAACCCTCCGGCGCCGCAAGGGGGCTTTCTCGCAACGCCGCTCATGGATCGGAGAGCATCCGGGCAAAATACCCGTCACGGGATCGTTAGCAGAGTCATAATGACGCCCCACTTCCGCCCAGCGACCGCCCCTCCCATCTAGCATAAAGTTCGTGTGCGTTGGCCCGGTCCTTTCGGTTCCGGATTCCTCAGCCCCCAGCCCCCCGGGGTCGTCAGGATCGGGCCTATTCGCACGCAAAGACAAAGGGCCAACGTAAGTTGGTCCTTTTGTTTTAGGTGGCCCTGTTCTGACGACTCGTGGTTTTTTGGAACCCGATAGCGCGCAGGGGACCGGGCTAGCCTCGGCGCTCGGACAAAACTGTCCCGAGACCGTCCTTGGACGGGCGGAGCCGCTGGTAGGCCGAATGGGACGTCAGTGGAGTTCGGTAAAGGCCGCGCCGAGCATCGGGCCGGGGCGATCGCGCGTGCCGTCCTGCACATAGACCACAGCGCCGTCGACGCCGTCATGGGCGATCTTGTCGATGGGCACGCTCCAATGTCCCGGCATCCCGTTCCAGTCGCCAACCTTCAAGAGATTGCGCACGACGTTGTAATAGGTCAGCTCGTGGCCGCTATTTTCGCCCCGGCTGATCGAGATCGGGACCGCCTTGGAAATCGAGCAGAGCCACACCTCGCCATGCTTGTGCAAGGCCTGCTCGTTGGCGGCGGCGACGCTCACGGTCAGCTCATGGCCCTGGATAGCCATACTGACAGGTACCGACATCACCGCGCCGCCATGGGTCGTGTCATCGATCGCGCCTTCGATCGCCTCGCGATCGCTGCCGATGACGTGAACGGCGCCATTGACGACCGCCTGCGGGGTGTAGACCTCGCGGTCGCCGCGCATCCGGGAATAGGCCCGCTGGCGGGCCGAAAACCGCGAATCGGCCAAAGTGTCTTTCCAGCCGAGATAGTCCCAGTAATCGATCGGCATGCTCATGGCGATCACGGACGGGTCCTGGGCCAGTTCGCCGAGCACCTTGTCCGCGGGCGGGCAGGATGAGCAACCTTGGGATGTAAAAAGCTCGACGACTGCGCGAGGATTGGCATCAGCCGGCCGGATGATAGCGATGATCGCACAGACCCCGACCGCCGCACCCGACCACCAAGACGTCTTACCAGCCATCATCCCTGCCATATCTGCATACTACCTGTCGCACCTTGCCGCGTTCGCGATGTCTTGAAGGCCCCTCGTCGTTCGATGGTATACCGAACACAAAAGAGGCGGCCTTTGTCATAGGCCGCCTCTGGCATCACCTGCTACTCACTTCAGAGTGAGCCAATCTGTCGCACCGATCAGGCCGCGAGCTTGCGCAGCACGTAGTGGAGAATGCCGCCGTTTCGGTAGTAGTCGAGCTCGTCGAGCGTATCGATCCGGCATAGCAGCGGGACCTGCTGGGTCGCGCCGTCAGCCGAAACGATCTCGGCCGTCAGCGTCTGGCGCGGCTTGAGGTCGCCTTCCAGGCCCTTGATGGTGACCTTTTCATCACCTTTGAGCCCGAGCGACTGCCACGAGGCGCCGTCCTGGAAGGTCAGGGGCAGCACGCCCATGCCGACCAAGTTGGAGCGGTGGATGCGCTCGAAGCTCTGGCAGATCACGGCCCGGACGCCCAAGAGCCGGGTACCTTTCGCAGCCCAGTCGCGCGAGGATCCGTTGCCGTATTCGGCGCCGGCGAACACCACCAGCGGCACGCCCTCGGCCTGGTACTTCATGGCGGCGTCGTAGATCGACATCTGCTCGCCATCCGGCCAGTGCTTGGTCAGGCCGCCTTCGGGAATGTTGCCGTCGGCGCCCTTCAGCATAAAGTTCTTGATGCGGATGTTGGCGAAGGTGCCGCGCATCATGACCTCGTGATTGCCGCGGCGGGTACCGTACTGGTTGAAGTCCGCCGGGCGCACCTGATGCTCGCTGAGGAACTGGCCGGCGGGCGAGGTCAGCTTGATCGACCCGGCCGGCGAGATGTGGTCGGTGGTGATCTTGTCGCCGAACAGCGCCAGGACGCGGGCGTCGATCACATCCTTGATCGGCTCCGGCTCCTTCTTCATGCCCTCGAAATAAGGCGGGTTCTGCACATAGGTCGAGCCCATGTTCCAGCGATAGGTCTCGCTCTCGACCGTCTTGATCTTGCGCCAGTTGGTGTCGCCCTTGAACACGTCGGCGTAGCGCTTCTTGAAGATCGACGCCTTGACGTACTTCTTCATGAAGTCATTGATCTCTTTGGTCGTCGGCCAGATGTCCTTTAGATAGACCGGCTTCTTGTCCTTGCCGATGCCGATCGGCTCGACCGCGAGATCCTTGGTCACGCTGCCGGCGAGCGCATAGGCCACCACCAGCGGCGGCGAGGCGAGATAGTTGGCCTGGACGTCCGGCGAGACGCGGCCCTCGAAGTTGCGGTTGCCCGACAGCACGGCGGCCGCAACGATGCCGTTGTCGTTGATTGACTTGGAGATCTCCTCGGGCAGCGGGCCGGAATTGCCGATGCAGGTGGTGCAGCCGAAGCCGACCAGGTTGAAGCCAACCTTGTCGAGGTCCTTCTGCAGGCCCGAATTGGCGAGATACTCAGCCACGACCTGGCTGCCCGGGGCGAGCGAGGTCTTCACCCATGGCTTGGCCTTCAGCCCTTTGGCAGCCGCATTGCGCGCCAGCAGACCGGCACCGATCAGCACGCTCGGATTCGAGGTGTTGGTGCAGGAGGTGATCGCCGCGATCACCACATCGCCATGACCGAGCTCGAAATCGCGGCCCTCGACCGGGAAACGCTGGCTGGCATCGGACTTCTTGTATTCGCCTGACAGCGCAGTGGAGAAACCTTCAGCAACCGACGGCAGCGCGATGCGGCCTTCGGGCCGCTTCGGACCGGCCATCGATGGCACGACATCGGCCAGATCGAGCGTCAGCGTCTCGGTGAAGACCGGATCGGGCGACTTGGCGGTGCGGAACAGGCCCTGCGCCTTGGCATAGGCCTCGACCAGCGCGACCCGCGCCGATTTGCGGCCGGAGACCTTCAGGTAATCGATCGTCGCGGCATCGACCGGGAAGAAGCCGCAGGTCGCACCGTACTCGGGAGCCATGTTGCCGATCGTCGCCTTGTCGGCGACCGACAGGTTGTCGAGGCCGGGGCCGAAGAACTCGACGAATTTGCCGACGACGCCGAGCTTGCGCAGCATCTGGGTCACGGTCAGCACGAGGTCGGTGGCGGTGACCCCTTCCTTCAATGCACCAGTGAGCTTGAAACCCACCACGTCAGGCAGCAGCATCGACAGCGGCTGGCCGAGCATGCAGGCCTCGGCCTCGATGCCGCCGACGCCCCAGCCGAGCACGGCGAGGCCGTTCACCATGGTGGTGTGGGAGTCGGTGCCGACCAGCGAGTCCGGATAGGCGACCTCGAAGGTGCCCTTGGTGCGGCCGACCGTCATCTTCTCCTTCTTGGTCCAGACCGTCTGCGCCAGATATTCCAGATTGACCTGGTGGCAGATGCCGGTGCCGGGCGGCACCACCGAGAAGTTGGTGAAGGCCTTCTGGCCCCATTTCAGGAATTCGTAACGCTCCTGGTTCTGCTTGTATTCCTCGGCCACGTTCTTCGAGAACGCCTTGTTGTCGCCGAAGAAGTTCACGATCACGCTGTGGTCGATGACGAGGTCGACCGGCACCAGCGGATTGATCTTCTCGGCGTCGCCGCCAAGCTTCTGCATCGCGTTGCGCATGGCGGCGAGATCGACCACCGCCGGCACGCCGGTGAAATCCTGCATCAGCACGCGCGCCGGGCGGAAGGCGATCTCGTGCTCCAGCGTCTTCTTCTTCAACCACTTGGCGACGGCGAGGATGTCGTCCTTGGTGACGCTGCGGCCGTCCTCGTTGCGCAACAGATTCTCGAGCAGCACCTTCATCGAATAAGGCAGCTTGGAAATGTCCTTCAGACCGTTCTTCTCTGCGGCGGCCAGGCTGTAATAAACATAAGACTTCGTACCGACCCGAAGGGTCTTGCGGCTCTTGAAGCTGTCGAGCGAGGTCATGCGTGGAAATCCCAATTGATCGTTATACCCGGACCGGGTACCCAAGGACCGTCAGCGCAAAGCGCCGGATGGCTTGCAGCGGGGGGTTTGATGCTGCATCAAGCCCGGGCTTATAGAAGCTTTCTAACTGCGCCGCCACAGTGACAAGCAAGTCGCGAGGTGGCGTCACCCACAAATTCTGAAGCGGTAGCCATCAGATTCAGAGGGCTGTAACGGACTGGCGATGCGGCTGTTGGGAAGCGATGTCAGATGTGTGCGCGGCGGGCGCGAGGTGTTCGCCGGGCTCTCTTTCCAGGCAGCGGCCGGAGAAGCCGTGGCGGTCACCGGGCGCAACGGTTCGGGCAAGACCTCGCTGCTGCGACTGATCGCGGGCCTGCTGCTGCCGGCCGGCGGCAGCATCGCCATCGAAGGCGGCGAGACCGAGCTGACCGTTGCCGAACAGGCGCATTATCTCGGCCATCGCGATGCGCTCAAACCTGCGCTCAGCGTCGATGAGAACCTGTCGTTCTGGTCCGACTTCCTCGGCGGCGGCGCTGCTCGTCCCACGGCCGACTGTCTCGCCGCGGTCGGTTTGGCCCATGCCGCCGAACTGCCCGCCGCTTATCTGTCCGCCGGTCAGCGCCGCCGCCTGTCGCTGGCCCGGCTGCTCGCCATGCCCCGTCCACTCTGGCTCCTGGACGAGCCGACCAATGCGCTTGATGTCGCGGGACAGGCGATGTTCGCAGAGCTCATGCGCGCGCATCTGGCCGGCGGCGGACTGATCATCGCGGCGACCCACGGCCCACTCGGGATCGACGCGCGCGAACTGCGGATCGGGGGTGTGGGGTGACGGAGCCACGTTCATTTTCGGCCGGACTGACTGCTTCAGTGAGATTCGCCGCATCGGCAGGACGCGCTCTCCTCCCCTCCCCCTTGCGGGGAGGGGTCGGGGGTGGGGGTCCACAGCGGCAGCATCGGTTGGGGGCTACCCCCCTCCCCGACCCTCCCCCCGCAAGGGGGGGAGGGAGCAGACTGAGGATGCCTCACGGCTGCCTTCCAACTCGCAGTGGTCGCGGCCACTGCTCGCATCTGCAGGCCCGCCCCGCATGACCGCTCTCGGAGCCCTCATCCGTCGCGACATCAGGATCGCGCTGCGTGTCGGCGGCGGCGCGCTGATCGGCGTCTTGTTTTTCCTGACCGTGGTCGTGCTGATGCCGTTTGCGGTCGGGCCCGACCTTGTGCTCCTGACCCGGCTCGGCCCTGCGATCCTCTGGCTTGGCGCGTTGCTCGCGAGCCTGCTCACGCTCGACCGCCTGTTCACCGCCGATCACGAGGACGGCTCGCTCGACCTGATTGTGATGAGCCGCACGCCGCTGGAGCTCGCCTGCGCCGCCAAGGCGCTGGCGCACTGGATCGCCGCCGGCCTGCCGCTGGTCGTTGCGACGCCCGTGCTCGGCCTCCTGCTCAACCTCGATGCGGTCGCGACCGGCGCGGTGGCGCTGACCCTGCTTGCTGGCACACCGGCGCTGACCTTCATCGGCATGATCGGCGCCGCGCTGGCCGTCACCATGCATCGCGGCGGCCTGCTGCTCGCCGTGCTGGTGCTGCCGCTGTCGATCCCGGTGCTGATCTTCGGCGTTGCGGCGTCGCAGGCCGCGATCGTCGGCCCGCTGCCGTTCGGCGCGCCGTTCTCGATTCTTTGCGCCCTCTCTCTGATGAGCTTCGTGGTGGGTCCTTTTGCCGCGGCTGCGAGCCTGCGTCACGGGCTGGACTGACCGGCTGGCGGCACCCGGTTCCGGCTTGACCCGTATCAACTCTTCTAGAGGGGTTCTATGCTGATTGCCTGCAGCCGTTCAGGCCTTTAACAGGATGCCGATGACCCTGATCGACCTCGCCAACCCGACCCGGTTCCTCGCGCTGGTGGCGCGCCTGTTGCCATGGCTCGCGGTCGTCACGGCCGTCCTGCTGGCCGCCGGTCTCTATCTCTCCGCACTGGCGCCGGACGATTACCAGCAAGGGGCCACCGTCAAGATCATGTTCATCCACGTTCCGAACGCGTGGCTGTCGATGTTCGTCTGGGGGATCATGAGCGTCGCCTCGCTCGGCACCCTGGTATGGCGGCACCCTCTCGCCGATGTTGCCGCAAAGGCGGCTGCACCGATCGGCGCCAGCTTCACCTTCCTGGCCCTGCTCACCGGCTCGCTCTGGGGCCGGCCGATGTGGGGCACCTACTGGGAATGGGACGCGCGGCTGACCTCGGTCCTGATCCTGTTTCTGATGTATCTCGGCCTGATCGCGCTGTGGCGCGCGGTCGAGGACCCGACCCGGGCCGCGCGTGCCGCCGCGGTGCTCACGCTGGTCGGCGCGATCAATCTTCCGATCATCAAGTTCTCGGTCGACTGGTGGAATACGCTGCATCAGCCAGCCTCGGTGATGCGGATGGGCGGTCCCACACTCGACAAGGCGTTCCTGATTCCGCTGCTGGTGATGGCGATCGCCTTCACGTTCCTGTTCCTGACACTGCATGTCGCGGCGATGCGCAACGAGATCCTGCGCCGGCGGGTGCGCAGCCTGCAGATGATGCAGGCGCGCAGCGTTTCGAGCGACGTCTCGCCCGGCGGCGCGTCCGGCCAGATTGCAGGAGCGGTGTAGTCATATGGATCTCGGGCCCTACACCTCTTTCATCGCCTCGTCCTACCTCGCGGTCGCGCTGGTCGTCCTGCTGCTGATCCTCTGGATCGGAATCGACTATCGCACCCAGAAGGCGCGGCTGCGTACCCTCGAACAGAGCGGCGTCAGCCGGCGCTCCGGCCGTGCCGCGACGGAGGTCCGATGACCGAGCTTAGCCAACAGGCCCCGGAGGCCGCGCCGCGCCGCCGTTCGCTGCTGATGCTGCTGCCGCTCGTGCTGTTTCTCGCGCTGGCCGTGCTGTTCTGGTTCCGGCTCGGCAGCGGCGATCCCTCGCGCATTCCATCCGCCCTGATCGGCCATCCGGCACCGCAGACCCAGCTGCCGCCGCTGGACGGGCTGGCCAATGATGGCCGAGCCGTGCCCGGGCTGGACCCTGCGGCCTTCAAGGGCAAGGTCAGCATCGTGAACGTCTGGGCCTCCTGGTGCGTGCCCTGCCATGACGAGGCGCCGCTCCTGGTCGAACTCGGCCATGACAAGCGCTTCCAGGTCGTCGGCATCAACTACAAGGATGCCGCCGACAATGCGAGGCGTTTCCTCGGCCGCTACGGCAACCCCTACGATGTCGTCGGAGTCGACGGCAATGGCCGCGCGGGAATCGAATGGGGCGTCTATGGCGTGCCGGAGACCTTCATCGTCGGGCGCGAGGGCACCATCGTCTACAAGCTGGTCGGCCCGATCACGGCTGACAACATCAACGCGGTGCTGAAGCCTGAAATCGAGAAGGCGTTGCAGGCGGGGTCGTAGCCAGGCGCGAAGCTATTCCTTCGATTCCGCAGTCGTGGCCCGCGCAGGCGGGCGATCCAGTACGCCGTGACGGTTCAGTGACCCACGAAAGCCGCGGCGTACTGGATCATCCGCCTTCGCGGATGATGACCCTGAGTATGAGGCGCAAGCGCACCGTCGCACGGGGTGAGATGGTTCGGGTCGTTCCGGGCAACGCGAAGCATTGAACCCGAATCTCGAGATTCCGGGTTCGCTCGCCGACGCGCGCGCCCGGGAATGACAGCGCCGGAAAACTAGCCCTTGCTGACGTCGCCCGCATCGACCTCGCTCTCCTCGAGCGACACCGGCTCAATGTGATAGCGCTTGATCAGCGGCATCTGCGTGATCGCGAAGATGGTCGTGATCGGGATCACACCGAACGCCTTGAAGCCGACCCAGAAATCCGTGCTCTGGGTGCGCCAGACCGCTTCGTTCAGCACCGCCATCGCGGCAAAGAACAGCGCCCAGCGGAAGGTAAGGATGCGCCAGCCGGTCGGCGTCAGGTTGAACATCTGATCGAACATGATCGCGATGAAGGAGCGGTTGAACAGCAGGCCGCCGCCGAGCACGGCCGCAAACAGGCCGTAGATGATGGTCGGCTTGACCTTGATGAAGGTCTCGTCATGCAGCACCAAGGTCAGCGTGCCGAACACCAGCACGACGACGCCGGTGACCAGCGCCATGATCGGCACGTGCTTGGTCACGAGATAGGACGCGATCATGGCCACCACGATCGCAACCATGAACGCGCCCGTGGCTGCGAACAGCTGAAACTTGGCATTCACGACAAAGAACACGAGCAGCGGACCGAGTTCGGTCGCAAGCTTGAAGAGCGGATGCGGCTGCGTCTTGTCCATGTCATTTCCTGTTGGCCGTCATCACCCGAAAAGGGAGTGACCGGATATTCTGACGATCTGGCGTCCACCGTGAGCGGAGCGGCGCACTGCATGCCCTGCTTGCGCGGCGCATGACAAGCGAAAACTAGTCCTCGATGCCCGCAATCGCGCGGGCGAAATCCCTTGCTGCAAACGGAGAGAGATCGTCGACACCCTCGCCGACGCCGATGAAGTGAACAGGCAGTTTGAACTTCTCGGAAAGCGCCACCAGGATGCCGCCGCGCGCGGTGCCGTCGAGCTTGGTCATGACCAGGCCGGTGACCCCTGCGGTACGATGAAATGCCTCAACCTGCGACAGCGCATTTTGTCCCACCGTCGCATCCAGCACGAGCAGCACGGCATGCGGCGCCGTCGCGTCGACCTTGCGAATGACACGCACCACCTTTTCCAGCTCGTTCATCAGCTCGGCTTTGTTCTGCAGCCGGCCGGCGGTGTCGATCAGGAGGATGTCGCGGCCCTGTTCCTTCGCGGCCGTGATCGCGTTGAAGGCGAGGCTCGCGGCATCCGAGCCTTGCGCCCCCGCGATCACCGGCGCCTTGGTGCGCTCGCCCCAGACCTTGAGCTGCTCTATGGCGGCGGCGCGGAAGGTATCGCCGGCGGCCAGCATCACCTGCTTGCCTTCGGCGACGAATGTCGCCGCGAGCTTGCCGATCGTGGTGGTCTTGCCCGAGCCGTTGACGCCGACGACAAGGATAACGAAAGGTTTACGGGCGGTATCGACCTCGAGCGGCTTCGCCACCGGCGCCAGTACCTTCTCGACCTCGGTCGCCACCACCGACTTGACCTCATCGGCGCTGATCGCCTTGTCGTAACGGCCGGCACCGACCGCCTCCGCAATCCGCGCGGCCACCTGCGTTCCGAGATCGGCGCGCAGCAGCACGTCCTCGATATCCTCGAGCATCGCGCGGTCGAGCTTGCGCTTGGTGACGAGATCGGCGACGGCCGTGCCCAGCGCGCCCGAGGTGCGCTTGAGCCCGGCCGACAACCGCCGCCACCAGGAGAGTTTCGGGGTTTCGGAGGTGGTATCGTTCATAGCGTGGTGTTAGCCCTTCCCTCCCGCAAACGAAAGCCTTGATCCGACGTATGGATATCGAACAGCCCACCGACGACGAGATGCTGGCCCGCGTGCTCCATCGCGACGGCCTGATGCTGGTGATCGACAAGCCGGCCGGCATTCCCGTGCACAAGGGCCCCAAGGGCGGACCCAATTTGGAGGCCTCGTTCGACGCGCTGCGCTTCGGCCTGCCGCGACCGCCGGTCTTGGCCCATCGGCTGGACAAGGAAACTTCGGGATGCCTGGTGCTCGGACGCCATCGCAAGGCAACGGCCTCGCTCGGGCTTTTGTTCAAACACGGCAAGATTTCCAAGACCTATTGGGCCGTGGTCGAGGGTGGTCCCACCGAGGACGAAGGCACCATCGAGCTGCCGCTCGGCCGACGCAACGCCGAACGCGGCTGGTGGCAGAAGCCGGATCCGGAAGGGCAGCCGGCCATCACGAAATGGCGGGTATTGGGACGGAGCTCATCTCGCGCGAATGTGCAGGCGGACTCGTCCAGCTCCGCTGCGACCCCTTCCCGCCCTGGAGGGGAGGTGACACAAAACCTGACCTGGCTCGCCATGGAACCGGTGACCGGCCGGACCCATCAATTGCGCGTGCATGCGGCAGCCATGGGCTGGCCGATCGTCGGTGACAACATCTACGGCAACGGTCCACGCTTCGGCGAACCGCGGCTGCATCTGCATGCGCGCGAGATTTCGATCCCGCTCTCGAAGAACAAGCCGCCGGTGCAGGTCACCGCACCGGTTCCGGCGCACATGATGGAACGGCTGCAGCAATGCGGCTTCCCGGGAGCCTGAGCATCGCGATCGCGGCGCTCAGCGCCAATCGCCAGGCTCGCCGGCCGGCGGGTCGCTGCTCGGCATGGCGCCGGTCACGCGCCGCCGACGGGCCGATCACATTGCTCGAAGCGGCGGGGACCCGACCATCGCGGAGATAGCGGAAGACGAAGGGGCCACCGAAATCGGGCAACGTGAATGCGAGCCTCCCGGTGGTGCCCTCGCCAACGGTCTGACGGGACACCAGGCGACGCTCCGCCTCTCGCGGCAGCACCACCCCATCATCGTCGTCATCGGCCGTGAACAGACCGATCACATCGCGCACGGAATGTCCGGCCGGCGCGCTCCAATTCACGGTGACGGCAGAGCCGAGCGGAACAGCGCCGACGGTCGGACCGGGCGCCACGCCGGCAGGCGTCGCATTGACCGTGTAGGGGACCCAGCCGCCCAGCACGAACGCCGGATCGCGATACTGCGCCGCGATTCCGGGCAGGATCTGCAGCGAACAGGGCAGACGACGACTGGTGTCGACTGGGTTGCCACCAAGGTCCGTACTGCCGAATTCCCAGAAATGCACCAGCAGTGCATTGGCGCAGCTGACCGTGTTCGGATTGAGCTGGAAGCCCGCCGGGATGATCATGCCGTCCATCGCATTGTCGATGAACACGGCTTCGCTGTAGGGAAAGCGCAGCGGCTCGATGCGGCTGAGATAAGTGGCGCCGTCGGGCACGCCGGCGGCGCGGGTGAACCGGTTGCCGACATAGACGAAGCCATGGACGGTGTTGTCGTTGCGGACCTGGGACAGGTAGCCGGTGTGGAGCAATCTCAGCTCGTTGTTCTGAAAAAACGCCGCGCCGGTGCCCCAGGTGAAATCCACGTCCCCCGCGATCAGGCTGTTGGTGACGAATCCGGAGGTCTGCAGCCGCAGCGTATCCTGGAAGCTCGAGAGCGTGACCCGGTTGAGCAGGATGCGCGCATTGTTGCCCCGGAACGCTTCGGCCTGGGTGCCGCCATAGGGCGTGGTGTTGTGCAGCGTGATGTTCTCCAGCGTGAAGTCCGAGGCCTCCACGCCGAACAGGGCCCGCCAACAATTGTAGAGATCCGGCGTGCCGGGGATGCGGCGCTGCGGACATTGATTGCTGCTGTTGGAGACCGGCGCGACGTTGAAATGATCGTTGTTCGGATATTGGATGACGGTGGCGTCGCGATCCTCGCCGCGAACGGTGATGAAGGGCTTGTCGGCCGAGACATAGTCGATCTCGTTATAGGCGCCAGGCTTCACCGCGATCGTCACCGGCCGCGCATTGTTGGCGGGCACGAGGTCGATTGCACCCTGCACGGTGCAGACGTCTCCGCTGCCGTCAGCCGCAACGGTGATCCGATCGCGCTGCTGCTGCCGCGGGGCATGCCTGGTGGTGAAGCGCCACGCGCCGGGGCTCACGCCGCCGAATCCCTCGGCCGCACTCAGCACCGACGGATCGACCGTGACCGTGTATCTTGTGTCATAGGCAAGCTGCCGATGCAGTGTGATGATCGCATCGTTGCCGCTGACCAGAACCGGAAAGTAGTTGAACTGATGCACCACGCCGCTGTCCGACACCGCGCCGCCGATCGGCCGCTGCGCGTCGGCGGGATTGGCAAGATCGATGCTGTCGACCAGCGTGCCGTCCTCGGTCAGCACGCGGATCGTCCCCGTATTGCCGACGGTCGGCGGGTTGGCGAAGGTGATGGACAGCTGCGGATCGGCGCAGACATGACGCGCTCCCGGCAGCGGCGACAGGTCCGCCGCCAGGGCAGCGCCATCCGTCAGAAGGAGCAGAAGTGCGCTGGCGGCGAGCAACATCCAGCCACGTCCCAGTTCGGCGATGAAAGGCAGCTGAAACGGCGCGAGCAAACTCCCCCGCAGAGATACGTCTGATCTCATGGCGTCCACCCATTCATGGCTTCCATTCCGAAGCTCGTTTTATGGGTGCAACCTAAGCGGATTTTCGCGCTGGAATTGATCCATTGATTGACTTGATCGATGCGGAGTGAGCATCACTGCCGGCGGTGTGCATTGCATCGTTCGGCACCGGACGGCCTTTGCTCGATTTTGCCGGACCAGACCTCCGAGCTGGCAATCAGGCGCGCGCCATCTTGCCCTGCAATCGCGAGCGCTGCACCGCGCCTTCGCCTCACCTTCCACTGGATCATCCGCGCAAGCGGATGATCCAGTACGCCGCGGCTGTCGTGGGTCTTCCGAACGTCACGGCGTACTCGATCGCCCGGTTGAACAGGGCGATGACTGCGAGGGTTGGACTAGCAGCTTCACCCCATCATGCCCGGTCATCGTGAGCTGCTGTACTGCGCCCAGGGACGCGCCGCTGACCGCCACCGGCAGGTAGTGCTCGGTCCGGCCCTGGCTGTCGCTCTCGATCAGCACATCGCGCTGACAGCCGACCTCCGCCTCCAGCCGGCGCCGCAGCGCCGACTCACCCGCAGCACGCAATCGCCGCGCGCGCTCGTGGATGACGGCGCCATCGACCTGCGGCATTCGCGCGGCCGGCGTGCCGGGCCGCGGTGAATAGGGAAACACGTGCAGGAAGGTGAGGCCGCATTGCTCGACCAGATCGAGCGAGCGGGCAAACATCTCCTCGGTCTCGGTCGGAAAGCCGGCGATCAGGTCGGCGCCGAGCGTGATGTCCGGCCGCAGACGCCGCACCTCTGCGCAGAAATCGATTGCGTCCTGGCGCAGATGCCGCCGCTTCATCCGCTTCAGGATCATATCATCGCCCGACTGCAGCGACAGATGCAGATGCGGCATCAGCCGCGCATCCGAGGCCAACGCATCGAGCAGGTCGGCGTCCGCCTCGATCGAATCGATCGAGGAGATGCGAAGGCGCTGCAACTCCGGCACATGCCGCAGGATCTGTTGCACCAGACGGCCGAGTTTTGGCGCGCCCGGCAGGTCGGCGCCATAGCTCGTGAGATCGACGCCTGTCAGCACGATTTCGGCATGGCCGCGCTCCACCAGCGTGCGGACCTGGTCGACCACCGCACCCATCGGCACCGAACGCGAATTGCCGCGGCCGAACGGAATGATGCAGAAGGTGCAGCGATGGTCGCAGCCGTTCTGCACCTGGACGAAGACGCGCGGCAGGCCGCGCTGGAAGCCGTCGAGCAGATGCGGCGCCATCTCCCTCACCGCCATGATGTCGGAGACCGCAACCTTTTCCGAGGCGTCGATGCCGAAGCGCGGCCCCGCCAGCGCCTGGCGTGTGGCAAGCCATGCGGCCGCATGCAGCTTGTCGTCATTGCCCAGGACGCGATCGACCTCGGGCATGGCGGCAAACATGTCTGATTGTGTCTGCGCGGCGCAGCCGGTCACGATGATGCGCGCCTCGGGCCGCTCGCGCTTCAGCTTGCGGATCGATTGCCGCGCCTGCGCCACGGCCTCATTGGTGACCGCGCAGCTGTTGATGACGATGGCATCAGCCAAGCCCGCGGCGTCGGCCTCGCGCGCGATCAGCTCGGATTCGAAAGCGTTGAGGCGACAGCCGAAGCTGACCACATCGACCGGCACGGCGTCACGCCAGGGATGCGAACAGGGAGGGCTCGAACACGCCCTCATATTCGAAGCTCGCCGTTCCCGTCATCAGCACGTGGTCATCGCGCTCGCGCCATTCGATGGTGAGTTCGCCGCCGGGCAAGGTCACCTGCACGGTCCGGTTAACCCGCTTCAACCGTGCGGCCGCAACCGCGGTCGCGCAAGCCGCCGAGCCGCAGGCCTTGGTGAGTCCGGCGCCGCGTTCCCAGGTGCGGATGGTGATGTGGTCGCGATCGACGACATGGGCGAGCGTGATGTTGGCGCGTTCGGGAAAGATCGGATGATTTTCCAACAGTGGCCCAAAGCGGCCGAGATCATAGGCGTTGACGTCCTCGACCCAGAAGATCGCGTGCGGATTGCCCATGCTGACGACCGAGGGCGAATGCAGGATCGGTGCATCGATCGGCCCGATCTGCAGCTCGATATAGCGGGTGTCGCGGAACTCCTCGGCCAGCGGGATGTCCTGCCAGCCGAACTTCGGCACGCCCATGTCGACGGTGTACAAATCGGGCGAAGGTCCCTGCCAGCAGTTCAGGAGGCCTGCGCGGGTCTCGAACGTCGCGGTCGCCTGGCCGGTGTTTTCGAACACCCGCCGGACCACGCAGCGCATGCCGTTGCCGCAGGCGCCGGCTTCGGAACCGTCATTGTTGTAGATGCGGATGAAGGCCTCGGTGCCGGCCAGCCGCGGCGGCTGCAGCACCATCAGCTGATCGAAAGGAACATGCGAGGCCACCGCGCGCGCCTCCGCGGGCGTGACCACATGCTTGGAATCCCGCAAGTCGAGAACGACGATCTCGTTCCCGATCCCGTTCATCTTGGCGAAGGCGTGGTCAGCGAGCGTGCTCATGAAAATATCCAAATTGTGTCCGCCTTATATGGCGAATGGCGAGCCATTGACCAGCCCGCCCCGTAATGGGCACATGACGCATCTGTCAGAGGACGATCAGGACCGGGCGTGATACGAACCCGGCCGTTCGCCGGCATGAACCGGGCAATGATGCACGGCCCTGGAGAATAATTGAATGGATGTCAGTACCTTCCGCCGCATTCTGGCCGTAACCTCAGTCGCCCTCGCATTCGCTATCACGGCCGCTGAGGCACAATCGCCGTCGGCTTCGCCTGCGCCTGCAGCGTCAGCCAGTCCGGCGCCTGCCCCGAGCGCCAGCCCCTCGCCCGCGCCTGCCGCTTCCGCGAGCCCCGCGCCCGCGGCGAGCCCGGCTCCGGCAGCCAGCGCCAGCCCGTCGCCGTCAGCCACCTCGTCACCACCGCCGGCTGCTGCGCAAGCGCCCGCGACGCCACCCGCGGCGGCACAAGCCCAGCCCGAAGATGCGTTCGGCGAGGAGACCACGCTCGCGCCGAAGAAGGTCCTGATCGCCAAAGGCAGCGCCAATTGGGATAATGCGTTCGATACCCTGATCGACGCTTTCAAGTCGCTGTCGGGCCTGCTCGACAAGCAGGGCATCAAGCCGGCCGGTAACGGCATGATCGTCTATACCTCGACCGACGACACCGGCTTCACCTTCATGGCCGAGATTCCGATCGATCAGGAGCCGAAGAACCTCGGCAAGGGCATGAGCATCGGCCAGTCGCCGGAGGGCAAGGCGCTCAAATTCGTCCATCGCGGGTCCTACGACAACATGGACAACACCTATGAGGCGATCACCAATCACCTCGACGAGCGCAAGCTGGAAGCCAAGGACACCTTCATCGAGGAATATCTGACCGATCCCTTGAAGACCGCCGAGGACAAGCTCGTCATCAACGTCTATGTGCCGCTGAAATGATGGATATGACCGTTCGCTTCAGGCTTGCTCTTGTGGTCGCGGCATGTACGGCGACTCCCGCGTTGGCGCAGGAGCCGGCGCGGCTGGATTTTCCGCCGGCGATTTCGGTGAGCGGCGAGGCTACCGTCTCGGCGCCGCCGGATCTCGCCCAGATCGATGCCGGTGTCGCGTCCGATGCCAAGACCGCGCGCGAGGCGGCCGAGGCCAATAACACCGCGATGGCGAAGGTCCTCCAGGCGCTGAAAGCCGCCGGCATCGAGGACAAGGACTATCAGACCTCGCGGCTGTCGCTGCAGCCGCAATATGCGCCGAACCGGCCTGGGCAAGCGACCGTCGTGGGCTATCGTGCCAGCAATCGCGTCACCATCAAGCTGCACGATGTGACCAAGGTCGCCAGCGTGATCGATACAGTGGTCGGCGCCGGCGCCAACGATGTCGGCAACATCAATTTCAGCGTTGCCGAGCCCTCCAAGCTGCTCGACCAGGCGCGCGAGAAGGCCGTGGCCGATGCCCGCCGTAAAGCCGAGATCTATGCCAAGGCCGCCGGCGTCACGCTGGGGACGCCCTTGAGCATTTCCGAAGACGGCACACCGCCGCCGGTGTTCCGCGTCAAGACGCTCGCCGCGCCAATGGCCGCAGCCGCCACGCCGGTCGCGCAGGGCGAAGAGACGCTGTCCGTTACGGTCAGCGTCATCTGGGCGATCAAACAGGGGCAGTAGTTCAGCTCCAATCTCCATCGCCGCTGATTGGGCTCACAACTGCCGCTATAAGTTCAGTGTCGTCCCCGGCTCGCGCTTCGCTTGGCCGGGACGACACCTGTTTAGATCTCGCGACCTAATTAAATCTCCACCACCTGGCCCGGCTTCAGCACCGCAAACCGCTCGCGCGGAATGCCCGCTTCATCCAGCGCCGCTTGCAGCGCGTGGACCGGTGCGTCGATCGCCTCGTCGGTCAGCTGGAATGTGCCGTGGTGATGCGCGAGCGCGGCGTCCGCGCCGCAATCCCTTAGCGCCTGCACGGCGTCGGCGGGGTTCATATGCTGGTCCTGCATGAACCAGCGCGGCTCGTAGGCGCCGATCGGCAGGATCGCGAGCTTGAGCGGCGCATGCGCTTCCGCGACACGGCGGAAATGCGCCCCCGTGCCGTAGCCGGAATCGCAGACGATGTAGATCCTGCCCGCCGGAGTCTCCAACACGAAGCTCGCCCACAGCGCCATGTTGCGATCGAAGATGCCGCGCGCCGTCCAGTGCCGCGTCGGCACCAGCGTCACCGCGATCTCCTCGTTGAGGGTGACACGATCATGCCAATCATAGGCCTCGGCGCGGATCTTCGGGATCCGCGCCGTCATGGCGAGATCATTGCCGAGCGGCGTGACCACGCGCGGGGCGAACCTCGCCGTGAGCCGTGATAGCGTCCTGATGTCGAGATGGTCGTAGTGACCATGCGACACCAAGACGATGTCGATGTCCGGCAGCGCCTCGAAGGCGATGCCGGGATCGTTGTGCCGCTTCGGCCCGGCGAACGTGAAGGGCGAGACCCGTTCCGACCAGACGGGGTCGACGAGGATGTTGAGCCCCGCGGTCTGGATCAGCCAGCTCGCATGCCCGACGAAGGACAGGCGCACACTGCCGCCATTGACCCGTGCCGGCGGCGTATCCGCGTGCGGACTCGGTGCCCATGCCGGCCATTTCGCCCGCTTTCGGCGTTCGTCGAACTGCCAGCGCAGCACATGGGACAGGGACTTGGGCGGGGCGCCGTCGGGATCGTAGAAGCGCTTGCCATCGAAATGATCGGTGATCGGACCGGAATAGGTCTTGGAACGGCGCGCCAATCTCATCCCCGCAACAGTCGGAATACCTCAGGTCCGGCAACAGGTAAGGCGCCGCTCCTGGTCCGGCAATGTCGAGCCGAAATGCAAGTTTCCTTGACTTTTCGCCGGCTTGAGGGTTTAAGGCGGCCTCTTTATCGAAAAGTCTCATCTTTTCGAGCCACCGACTGGTCCTGGAGACCGGAGGTCAACGCCCGACAGCGCTGTGCGCCCTCGGGCGCGAAAGTGTTTGGACGATCGGGTTTCGGCATTATCTGCCGAAACAAGGCAAGCCGTCATCACCCGCGAAGGCGGGTGATCCAGTACTCCGAGACGGCGCGGCTTGACCCGAGGTGCCGCGGCGTACTGGATGCCCCGCCTGCGCGGGGCATGACGACGAAAAACTAACGGGCGCCTCGAAAGGGCAAAGGATAACGGCATTGTTCGACAATCTGTCGGAAAGGCTTGGCGGCATTCTCGATCGGCTGACGGGACGTGGCTCCCTGTCGGAGGCCGACGTTGATGCCGCGATGCGCGAAGTCCGCCGGGCGCTGCTTGAGGCCGACGTCGCGCTCGAAGTTGTCAGAAGCTTCACGGACCGCGTGCGCGAGCAGGCGATCGGCGCCACGGTCGTCAAGTCGGTCACCCCCGGCCAGATGGTGGTCAAGATCGTCCATGACGAGCTGGTGAACACGCTCGGCGCAGACGGCCAGACCATCGACCTCAACTCCGTGCCGCCGGTGCCGATCATGATGGTCGGCCTGCAGGGCTCCGGTAAGACCACCACGACGGCTAAGCTCGCCCGACGCATGACCCAGCGCGACAAGCGCAAGGTGCTGATGGCCTCGCTCGACGTCTACCGTCCCGCCGCGATGGAGCAGCTCGCCGTGCTCGGCCGCGACCTCGAGGTCGCAACGCTCCCGATCGTCGAGGGCCAGAAGCCCGCGCAGATCGCCCGCCGCGCGCTGGAAGCCGGCAAGCTCGGCGGCTACGACGTGGTTCTGCTCGACACCGCCGGCCGCACCACGCTCGACGAAGAGATGATGAAGGAGGCGGCCGAGATCAAAGCGGTCGCCAATCCGCATGAGGTGCTGCTGGTCGCGGACTCCCTGACCGGCCAGGACGCGGTCAATCTGGCTCGCGCGTTCGATAGTCGCGTGGGCCTGACCGGCATCGTATTGACGCGGGTGGACGGCGATGGCCGCGGCGGCGCCGCGCTGTCGATGCGCGCGGTCACCGGCAAGCCGATCAAGCTGATCGGCACCGGCGAGAAGACCGATGCGCTGGAGGACTTCTATCCCTCCCGTATTGCCGGCCGCATCCTCGGCATGGGCGACATCGTCTCGCTGGTCGAGAAGGCCGCAGCCAATATCGACGCCGAAAAGGCCGCTCGCGCCGCCGAGAAGATGCGCAAGGGTCAGTTCGACCTCAATGACATGCGCGAGCAGCTCCAGCAGATGTCGCAGATGGGCGGCATCAGCGGATTGATGGGCATGATGCCCGGCATCGCCAAGATGAAGAACCAGATCGCGGCTGCCGGCATCGACGACAAGATCATCAAGCGCCAGGTCGCGATCATCGACTCGATGACGCGCGAGGAGCGCAAGCATCCGGACCTGCTGAAGGCCAGCCGCAAGAAACGCATCGCCGCCGGCTCCGGCCAGAACGTCGAGCAGGTCAACAAGCTCTTGAAGATGCACCGGAACATGGCCGACATGATGAAGGCCATGAGCTCCGGCAAGCGCGGGCCTCTGGCCGGCATTGCGCAGGCGATGGGCTTCGGCGGCGGCATGCCGACGCCGTCGCCCGAGCAATTGAAGGCGCTTGCCGAGAAGATGCCGGGCGGCCTGCCGGCAGGCGGATTGCCGAACCTGCCGAAGGATCTGCCCGCCGGTCTGCGCGGTGGACTGCCCAATCTGCCGGGCCTCACCGGCCTGTCCGGCAAGCCGATGCTGCCCGGCCTCGGCCTCCCTCCGGGGAAGAAGAAATGAGGATCCGCTCCTCTCTCCGTTCGTCATTCCGGGACGCGACGAAGTCGCGAGCCCCGGAATGACGTCCTCACTCAACGCGTAAACCAATCGACCAAACGACACTCAGGAGAACCTTATGTCAGTCGTCATTCGCCTCGCGCGCGCCGGTACCAAGAAGCGCCCGGTCTATCACGTCGTCGTCGCCGACTCGCGCTTTCCGCGCGACGGCCGCTTCATCGAGCGCCTCGGCCATTTCAATCCGCTGATGCCGAAGGACAACGAGGCGCGGCTGAAGCTCGACATGGAGAAGACGAAGAGCTGGCTCGCCAAGGGCGCCCAGCCGTCGGATCGCGTGGCGCGTTTCCTCGATGCCGCCGGCGTCAAGAAGCGCGAAGCGCGCAACAACCCGGAAAAGGCCGTGCCGCGCAAGGAGCGCAAGGCGCAGGCCGAAGCCGCCGCCAAGGGCTAAGTCGCCTTGAACAGCACGGCCTCACGCTTCGAGGTGCACGGTTTGCGCCGTGCTCCTCGGCATGAGGATTTTGCGTCTCGTTCTGAGGCGCCGCGGAGCGGCGTCGCGAAGGACGAGGCCCGCTGATGTCCCAGAAGATCTGCGTCGCCAGGATCGGCGCCGCGCACGGCGTGCGCGGCGAGGTTCGCTTATGGACCTTCACCGAGGATCCGCTCGCCGTCCTGCACTATGGTCCGCTGACCACCAAGGATGGCGGCCGCAGCTTCGAAGTGGCGAAGGCGCGCGAAGCAAAAGATCATCTGGTCGCAACGATCAAAGGCGTCGCCGACCGCAATGCGGCCGAACGGCTCAACGGCCTCGAGCTCTATGTGCCGCGCGACCGGCTGCCCGAGACCGACGACGACGAATATTATCACGCCGACCTGATCGGACTGGCCGCGGAGACCGCCGCCGGCGAACCGCTCGGGCGCGTCATCGCGATCCATAATTTCGGCGCCGGTGATATCATCGAGATCGCGCCACCGTCGGGCAGCACGATCATGCTGCCGTTTTCCAACGCCGTGGTGCCGACGGTCGACCTCGCAAGCGGCCGCGTCCTGATCGAGCTGCCGGCGGAGATCGAGGGCGACGAGCGCGATCAGGATGATGATGGCGGCCAGGAAGTTCCGACTGACTCCACGCTCTCCGCGCGTCGTCCCCGCGAAAGCGGGGACCCATAACCACAGGATTTCGTTTTGCGAAGGCTGGAGCGACGGTTCGCCTTTGCCACATGAGCCGGTGGATATGGGTCCCGGCTCGCGCGGAGCCTGTCATCGGGCCGCGCATTCGCGCGGACCCGTTGGCTTGGCCGGGACGACATCGGAGCTATAATCCGCGCTGACGGTGAAATCGGAGCACGCGCATGACGACGCACAAAGCCTGGCGCCTGCACGCCCCGAATGATCTTCGCCTTGACGAGGTGGAGACGCCGATACCCGCCGCGGACGGCGTGATCGTCCGGGTCGAAGCCGCCATGGTGCTCTCCTACACCAACAAGGTGGTCGCAGGCACACTGCCCTATGCCTTGCCGCCGATGCCGTTCGTGCCCGGCACCAACGCGATCGCGCGCGTGATTGCCGCGGGCGACAATGTCGGCCATGTCAGCGCAGGCGACCGCGTGTTCCTGAGCCCGCATCTGCGCGCCGACGTGCCGGACCCCGAGCCGCCGCAGATCCTGATCGGCCTGACCAGCATGGGCAACTCCGAGGCCGCGCTCGGTTTGCAGGCGCGCTGGCGCGACGGCGTGTTTGCGGAGATCGCGCATTGGCCCGCGGCCTGCGCCACGCCGCTCGGCGGCCTCGATGACCGTCCGGCGACGGAACTGATCGGCCTCGCCAAGCTGATCGTGCCGTTCGGTGGGCTGCAACGACTGAACTTGCGGGGCGGCCAGACCGTGATCATCAATGGCGCTTCCGGCTATTTCGGCTCCGGCGCAGTGCTGCTCGCGGTCGCCATGGGTGCCGCCCGGGTGGTTGCCGTCGGTCGCAAGCGCGAGGCGCTGGAGCGATTGACCGAAGCGTTTGGCGCGCGCGTGATCCCTGCCGTCGTCGCCGGCGACGATGCCGTGAAAGATGCGGCGATCATCCGCCATGCCGCAGGCGGCGGTGCCGACCTCGCGCTCGACCTGCTCGGCCAGGCCAAGAGCACCTCCACCACGCTGGCGACGTTGCGCGCGCTCAAGCGCGGCGGGCGCCTGGTGCTGATGGGCAGCGCCACGGTGCCGCTCGAATTATCGTTCGGCGAGATGCTGGCGAATGATTGGGAGGTGGTCGGCCAGTTCATGTACGAGCGGACCGCCCCTGGCAAACTGGCATCGCTCGCCCGCGAAGGCCTGCTTGACCTCGGCAAGATCGTCGTCACGACATTTCCGCTGGCCGATTTCCCGCGCGCCATCGCGGCGGCGGCGATGATGCAGGGGCTCGATCTCACCGCGCTCGTGCCGTAACAGATGCGGCATGACCGAAGCTCCGACGCCTTCAAAGGCTCCTCTGAACGCTGCGCTGAACGCCCCTTGGCGCGCCACCGTCCTGACCCTGTTTCCGGACATGTTTCCGGGGCCGCTGGGTGTCAGCCTGGCCGGGCGCGCGCTCACCGCAGGCCTTTGGACGCTGGAGGCGCGCGACATCCGTGCATCCGCCACCGACAAGCATCGCAGCGTTGACGACACCCCGGCCGGCGGCGGGCCCGGCATGGTGCTGCGCGCCGACGTGCTGGCCGCCGCAATCGATGCTGCCGGCATCGCGCCGGACCGGCCGCGGCTTCTGATGAGCCCGCGCGGCCGGCCGCTGACCCAGGCGCTGGTCCAGGATCTCGCCGCCGGCCCTGGCCCGCTGATCATCTGTGGCCGCTTCGAGGGCATCGACCAGCGCGTCATCGAAGCCCGCGAGTTGATGGAAATCTCGATCGGCGACTACGTGCTCTCGGGCGGCGAGATCGCGGCGCTGGCCCTGATCGACGCCTGCGTGCGGCTGCTGCCGGGCGTGATGGGCAAACAGGAGTCAGGCACCGACGAGAGCTTTTCCGACGGCCTACTGGAATACCCACAATATACCCGGCCGCAGCTGTTCGAGGGTCGGCCGATCCCGGACATCCTGCTCTCGGGCGATCACGCCAAGGTTGCGGCGTGGCGGCGCGCCGCCGCCGAGGAACTGACGCGCGCAAGGCGTCCCGACCTCTGGGCCAGGAGATCCGAGGAGCGCCACGAACAAAACGGGACCGGCCAAAAAACGCCAAAAAACACGACAGACGGGTGACAAGCGCTCGGCTTTGCCTTATAGGAGCGCTCAATTCCGCAAGTGACGGCAGGAACAAGCGCAGCCCGCGGGTAGCAGCTGGGCGCGCCGCCGATGGAGATTTACCCGTGAACCTGATCCAGCAGCTCGAAAAAGAGCAGTACGACAAGCTGTCCGCCACCAAGGACATTCCGGATTTCGGACCTGGCGACACCGTGATCGTGAACGTCAAGGTCGTCGAAGGCGATCGCACCCGCGTGCAGGCCTATGAAGGCGTCTGCATCGGCCGCTCCGGCGGCGGCATCAATGAGAGCTTCACGGTGCGCAAGATCTCCTATGGTGAGGGCGTGGAGCGCGTGTTCCCGATCCTGTCGCCGATGATCGACTCGATCAAGGTCGTGCGCCGCGGCAAGGTGCGCCGCGCCAAGCTGTATTACCTGCGTAGCCTGCGCGGCAAGTCGGCCCGCATCGTCGAGAAGCAGGACCGCCAGACCGCCGTCAACGAGTAA
>NZ_CAFK01000301.1 GCF_000239815.1 Bradyrhizobium sp. STM 3843
TGATACAGGCTTCGTCGGCCGTGCTGTAGCCGACCGGCGGGAAAGGTGGCTTGCCAACCACGCAGGAGCGCTTTAGCACTCCGCGGATTTTTCCGTTTTCGTCATGGCCGGCTTCACCGGCAGTCCAGCCTTCAATGATGGATTCCCGGGTCAGGCCGGTCATGACGCAGATCTGAGCGAGGATGACGATCATGGCGACCCACAAGCTGCTCCTTCTGCCCGGCGACGGCATCGGCCCCGAGGTGATGGCGGAGGTGAAACGCCTGATCGGCTGGCTCAATGCACGCGGGCTCGCCTCGTTCGAGACCGAGGAAGGGCTTGTTGGCGGCGCCGCCTATGATGCGCACAAGGTGTCGATCTCGGAAGGCGACATGGAGAAGGCCAAGGCCGCCGATGCCGTGATTTTCGGCGCGGTCGGCGGTCCGAAATGGGATGGCGTTCCCTACGATGTTCGCCCCGAGGCGGGCCTCTTGCGCCTGCGCAAGGATCTCGGGCTGTTCGCCAATCTGCGGCCTGCGGTGTGCTATCCGGCGCTGGCGGACGCCTCCAGCCTGAAGCGCGAGATCGTCGAGGGTCTCGACATCATGATCGTGCGCGAGCTCACCGGCGGTGTCTATTTCGGCGAGCCGAAGACCATCACCGATCTGGGCAACGGCCAGAAGCGCGCCGTCGACACCCAGGTCTACGACACCTATGAGATCGAGCGCATCGCGCGCGTCGCCTTCGACCTCGCGCGCAAGCGCCGCAACAAGGTGACCTCGATGGAGAAGCGCAACGTCATGAAGTCGGGCGTGCTCTGGAACGAGGTCGTCACCGCAGTTCATCAGCGCGAGTACAAGGACGTCACGCTCGAGCACCAGCTCGCCGATTCCGGCGGCATGAACCTGGTGAAATATCCGAAGATGTTCGACGTCATCGTCACCGACAATCTGTTCGGCGACATGCTGTCGGATATCGCGGCGATGCTGACCGGTTCGCTCGGCATGCTGCCCTCCGCCTCGCTGGGCGAAGTCGATGCCAAGACGAAGACCCGCAGGGCGCTGTACGAGCCGGTGCATGGCTCGGCGCCCGACATCGCAGGCAAGGGGCTCGCCAACCCGATCGCGATGCTGACCTCGTTCGGCATGGCGCTGCGCTACTCTTTCGACATGGGCGCGCTCGCCGACAAGCTCGACGCCGCCATCGCCTCGGTGCTGGCGAGCGGTCTGCGTACGGCCGATATCAAGTCCGAAGGCATGACGCCGGTGTCGACGACGCAGATGGGCGAAGCAATCATCAAGGAGCTGGAGAAGCTCGCGGCGTAATCCCAAACGCAAACGGCCGGGCAGGGCCCGGCCGTTGCAATCAGGCGCTTGCGCCGATCTCAGTACGGGATCGGGAACGCTCGCGGATAGCCGCCGAGATCGGTCGGGGTCATCAGCGGCTGGCGATCGATCGGACGGTTCAGGTTCTCGCGGCCGAAGCTCGGATAACCCTGCTCCGGCGGTAGCGCATAGTCGGTGAACTTGCGGTCGCCGGGCAGCACCTCGGTGCCGCCGTCCAGCCACGAGCGCTTGCTCACGAAGATGCGGGTATGCGGGCCGGACTGGTAGGAATAGTTCGGGCTGCCGCCCTCGACATAGGTGCCGTACTTCCGGTGCTTGGTCTCGGCATTGGCGGACGTGATGGCAAGGCCGGTCGCAGCGATCACCGCCAGGGTCAGGAGCCGGCTCGCGGCAGAAAATGTCGTCATCACGTCCTCTTCCTCGCGCCAAACAGAGCGGGCGCTCGCCATGCATGATTTGGGTGTTACATTAGCTTTGTCGGATATGGCGTCACAAGGTCATTCCGGCCACACCGCCGAAGATAAATCTTTGCTGTGGCGGGAAAGTTGCATCAAATCCGCGACTTGCCGCCGATCCGGCGGCCGCATCGGCGGCAGAAAGGTGACGCGAACGCGTCTCGAAACGCACGAGACGCGTTCAGCAATCTAAAGCGTGCCGCGCAGTCTCGGCTCGTCGATGGCGGTGACCCAGTCGGACGGTCCGGGGGCCACCGCCGTCACGTCGCAGGGCATGCGCTTGACGTCGGCGTGCGCAAACAGCGCGGTCAGCTGCTGGTCGCGGCCGCCCGCGAGCAATGTCAGCCGGTTCAGCATGCAGCCGACCGCGGCGCGCCGCACCGGCGTGCTGACCCCGTGGCACGACCATCCCGAAATCCGCAACGCGGGCTCGCCGATCCGTTTGAGAAATCCGAGGCAGGCGCCTGGCCCGTCCGCGGCTCCGGTCTGACGCAACAGGCTGACCGCGCCGAACTTGCTGTCGATCACACCGGCGGCCTCCAGCCCGCTGGCGGGATCTGGTGCCATGCGTAGGGCCAGCTCATGAGCGCCGCTCCTCAGGGCGTCGCGCTCGTCGCCAAACCGGTAGATTTCGAGCTCCGCGGCGGGGCGGTCGGCCGGCTCGCCCCAGCGGAAGATGTCCTTGCGGCCGCCCAGGGGGTGCCGGAGCACGGTATAGGTTGCGGACTTGTCCGGCTGGTCACCCAGCCTGAGCGAAAATGTCGGGACCGCGCCGTCCGCAATGGACCAGGCGGACCTTTCCGGTTCCACGGCTGCATCCAACTGCCGCCAGGCCGCCAGCGTGAGCATGGCGATCAGCGCCAGCGCCCCCACATAGGCAAACAGGCGCGCCAAAGTCGCGCAGGCCTCGTTGGCCGCACCTTCAAGGACGAGAAAAAATCCGCTTCTCTGGGCAGAAGCCGCCTTGGCCGAAAGAGGATGCATCAAATGCGGGGCGTGGTGTTAAGATTGTGTCAGGGACGTTTCTCGCATAGAAGCGCTGCCGCTTCCGTTTCCGCATCCTTGTGCGGTCGGCCATTTTTCGTCGGAGAGTGAATGATGGGTTACAAAGTCGCAGTGGTCGGCGCGACCGGCAATGTCGGGCGGGAGATGCTCAACATTCTCGACGAGCGCAAATTCCCGGCCGACGAGGTGGTGGTGCTCGCCTCACGCCGCAGCGTCGGCGTTGAGGTGTCATATGGCGACCGCACGCTGAAGGTCAAAGCGCTGGAGCACTACGATTTTGCCGATGTCGACATCTGCCTGATGTCGGCGGGTGGCGCCGTCTCCAAGGAGTGGTCGCCGAAGATCGGCGCGGCCGGCGCGGTCGTGATCGACAATTCCTCCGCCTGGCGCATGGACCCGGACGTGCCGCTGATCGTGCCGGAGGTGAATGCCGATGCCACGGCCGGCTTTGCCAAGAAGAACATCATCGCCAATCCGAACTGCTCGACCGCGCAGCTCGTGGTGGCGCTGAAGCCGCTGCACGACAAGGCCAGGATCAAGCGCGTGGTGGTCTCGACCTATCAGTCGGTGTCCGGCGCCGGCAAGGACGCGATGGACGAATTGTTCTCGCAGACCAAGGCCGTCTACACCAATGACGAGCTGATCAATAAGAAGTTTCCGAAGCGCATCGCCTTCAACGTCATCCCCCACATCGACGTCTTCATGGAGGACGGCTACACCAAGGAAGAGTGGAAGATGATGGCGGAGACCAAGAAGATCCTGGACCCCAAGATCAAGCTCACCGCGACCTGCGTGCGCGTGCCGGTGTTCGTCGGCCATTCGGAGGCCGTCAACGTGGAGTTCGAGCAGCCGATCACACCGGACGAGGCCCGCGACATTTTGCGCGGCGCGCCGGGCTGTCTCGTGATCGACAAGCACGAGCCGGGCGGCTATGTCACGCCCTACGAGGCGGCCGGCGAGGATGCGACCTATATCAGCCGCATCCGCGAAGACGCGACGGTCGAGAACGGCCTCGCCTTCTGGTGCGTGTCCGACAATCTGCGCAAGGGTGCCGCGCTGAATGCCGTGCAGATCGCGGAGGTGCTGATCAACCGCAAGCTGATCACCGCCAAGAAGAAGGCCGCCTGAGAGCGGCCGGAGGTGCGGCGAGGCGCTGATCATCATGAGCGAGCAGGGGGCGCCGGAGGCCGGCGGACACGCGCCGAACAGGATCGAGCGCGGCATTGAAAGCCTGATCTTCAACAGCCGATGGCTGATGGCGCCGTTTTATGTCGGCCTCGTCGTCAGCCTCGCCGTGCTGCTGCTGAAGTTCTGCATGCTGCTGTGGGAGTTCATCGCGCATGCGCCGGGCTCGAAGGAGTCCGATATCATCCTTGGCGTGCTCAGCCTTATCGACGTCTCGCTGACCGGCAATTTGATCCTGATCGTGGTGTTTTCCGGCTACGAGAATTTTGTCTCGAAAATCGACCCGGGTGGCCATCCCGACTGGCCTGACTGGATGACCAAGATCCAGTTCGGCGGCCTGAAACAGAAGCTGCTGGCATCGATCGTCGCGATCTCGGCCATTCAGGTGCTGAAGGCCTTCATGAACATCGATACCGTATTCGAGCCGAGCCGGCTCGCCTGGCTGGTCGGCGTGCATCTCCTGTTCGTGGTCTCGGCTTTCATGCTCGCGATCTCTGATCGCTGGAGCAGCAGCGATCATGGCGGCGAATAGTGAGTAGCGAATAAGGAACAATATCTATTCGCTACGCCCCATTCGCTACTCGCCACTCCTACTCGCTATCTCTTGCGCTCTTGAACTGCTTGGTCGCCTTGTCGAGCACGAACAGCGAGCCTTCCTTGACGCCGAAATAGGCGCCATGCAGCTGCAACTCGCCGCGCTCGACCCGCGCGCGCACGAATGGGAACGTCATCAGGTTCTCGATACTGCGAAACACCGCAGCCTTCTCGATCCGGGTGACGAACTCGGCCATGCTCTCGTGCTCGCGCTGCTCGACGACCTCGCCGGGCTTGATGAACATCGACATCCAGCGGCCGATGAAGTCGCCCGGCGACAGCGGCTCGATCTTGTCGACGAAGGCCCGGATGCCGCCGCATTGGGCATGGCCCAGGATGACGATGTGTTTTACGCGCAGCACGGTAACGGCATATTCGAGCGCCGCCGAGACGCCGTGCGCATTGGCGTCGGGCTGGTAGATCGGCACCAGGTTGGCGATATTGCGGAGCACGAACAATTCGCCCGGCCCGACATCGAAGATCACCTCGGGCGAGACGCGGGAATCGCAGCAGCCGATCACCATCACCTCCGGGGCTTGTCCGCGTTCGGACAGTTCCCGGTAGCGGCTCTGTTCGGTCGGGAGGCGGTTGGTGGCGAAGGCGTGATAGCCGTCGAGTAGGCGTTGCGGGAACGTGATCATGGTAAATGCCTAATCACAGGTCTTGGGCAGGAACAAGCCTTTCAGGCCAGGGTTCGAAATGGTATCGCGTGGCGCCCGATTGTTCCAAAGGAAACGCGCCCATGACCCGCCCGCGCCGTAGCCTCCTGTTCATGCCCGGCTCGAACGCGCGCGCCCTCGAAAAGGGCCGTAACCTGCCGGCGGACGGGCTGATCCTCGATCTCGAGGATTCGGTCGGACCGGATGCCAAGGCCGCCGCGCGGGAGCAGATCGCCAAGGCGGTTGCCGCGGACGGCTATGGCGGTCGCGAGCTTCTGATCCGCATCAACAGCCTGGATACGCCGTGGTGGAGCGACGACGTCGCCATGGCCGGGCAGGCAGCGCCGGACGGCATTCTGGTTCCCAAGGTCTCGACGGTGGAAGATCTGCGCACCGTGACCGATCGTCTCGCCGAGGTCGGCGCCGACCCTTCGCTCAAGGTCTGGGCGATGATCGAAACCGCGCGCGCGGTGCTCGATGCCGACAAGCTCGCCGCCTCCGCGCGTGAATCCGAACATCGCCTGGCCGGCTTCGTGTTCGGGCCGAACGACATCTCGCGCGAGACCCGGATCCGGATGCTGCCGGGCCGCTCGACGATGCTGCCGATGATCACCCATTGCATTCTCGCAGCACGGGCCCATGGCCTCGAAATCCTCGATGGTCCCTACAGCGATTTCGGCAATGCCGACGGTTTTGCGCAGGAATGCATCCAGGCGCGCGATCTCGGCTTCGACGGCAAGACCCTGATTCATCCGAGCCAGATCGACACCTGCAACGCGATCTTCACCCCGCCGGCTCAGGAGGTCGCCGAAGCCCGCAAGATCATCGCAGCGTTCGATCTGCCGGAAAACGCGGCCCGCGGCGCGATCCAGATCGACGGCCGCATGGTGGAGCGGCTGCATGCCGACATGGCCCGACGGACGATCGCCATCGCGGACGCGATCGCGGTGACGGCGAAATAATCCTCACTTCCGCTTCAGGCTGAGGATGTAGTTGACGAGATCGCCCCGCTGCTCGGATGTCATCATGATATTGGGCATGTTGGCGTGGCTGCTCTGCAGGAACACTTTCAGCGACAGCTCGGTCGTCGACGGCATATTGGCCACTGCGACGAAATCGGGCCCGGCGCCCTGAGCGCCGGCGCCGCGCCCATCGATTGCATGACAGGCCGTACACCAAGCTTCCGCAAGCTTGTGGCCCGCCGTCGCGCTGTCGGTCGCCGGTGTCGCGCCGCCCGCATTGTGCAGCCGGATCACGACCAAGACTGCAATCGCAAGCAGGATCGCAGCACCGAGATGAATCCATGGATTGCGGTGCATGTTGCGGTGCATGTGGAGTGACTCTGTCGCGATGTCATGCGATCGACGGATGGTGTCAGGCGTGCTTGATGTCGCTGCCGAGCCGGTCGATCGTCGGCGCGTTGAGACAATAGTCTTCATAGTGCGCGCCGGCGGTGCCAGCCGCGAGGTCACGGTGGCAGCGCGGCTTGTCGCGGCAGAGGGCGCAGACGCGCTCCATATCGCGCAGAACCATCGGCTCGGTGCGGGCGAGTGCGGCTTCGTCGATGCCGAGGGCGTTGAGCATCCGCGGCAGCTCGTCGGCGGCGTGTTCGCCGTGCTGAACCAGTTCGTCGAGATCGCCCGGCGACACCTGCAGGTCCGCCGCGATGCGCTCGAAGTCCTCGCGGTCCATCTGGCGGATCTCGCTGAGCTCACGCCGATGCTTCAGCCATTGCGCGAACATATCGATCAGGGACTGCACCCTGGGATATGGTCTGGTCTGCGTGGTCATGCGGCACCTCCGATCAGTGGTGCCAATCAAGCATCGCGGCGGCAACAGGACGTTGCGGCAGATCAAGGAGCTCGCGGTCCGAAGCGCTCTGCAGCCCAGCCATACAGGCTTCCGGGGACTGGCGGCAGGGCGCCGCGCCCCTTCGGAGAAATATGCAAGCCGATGATGTCGGGGTCGCTCACGATCCCTGAGAAGTCCGAGCGGTCGAAAAACGCCTTCGGCTCGGCGTGAACCGCGTAGAAGGATTTCTTGGGCAACACGTGCTGGAGCCGGCCATGCCGCCGGGCGAGCGCAGTCAGTGCCGCCGGGCCGTAGACGGCGACGCGGATGTCAGACAGCCGTTTCGAGCCGCCACGCAGGCGCCGCAAGCCGTAGGTCACCCGGTGCGACAGCGACAGCCAGTTCGGCGTGAGCTCGTCCTGCTGCATCAGCGCTTCGAACTCCGCCACGATCGGGTCAGCCGGTGGCAGATAGACCACCGAATTGCCGATCTGGCGCCCCCGCTCCCAGGCGAAATAGGGCTTGGCGGGATCGATCCGGATCGGCTGCAGCAGCAAGACATCCGCATCCAGCCAGACGCCAGCGCTTTGCGCCATCAGCCTGATGCGGAAGAAGTCGCTGAACTGCAGCGTGGTCCAGTCTCGCCAGCTTCCATCGGGCTGCGGCGGGCGGAGCCGCTCGGAAAAGCAATAGGGCAGCACCGCCTCCGCATCGGCATTGCCGACGCCGTCTGGCAATCCAGGCAGCGGATCGAAACTGTAGACCGTGACCTTGTGGCCTGCGGCAAGCTGCGAGTGCAGACAGGTCTGCCGCAGCTGGTCGAGCGGCCCGCGCCAGAAGGTGACGATATCAGGTAAGGCGCGCGTCACTGGCGTTGGTCGCTCTCGAACGAAAGGCCCCGGACGACCGTCCAGGGCCTAAAGCTATCACGGACGAAGTGGATCACGCCCAGGCGCGCTCGGCCTTCAGCTTGGACTCGTAGCTGTCGATCGCCGCCTTCTTCTCCATCGTGAGCCCGATGTCGTCGAGGCCGTTGAGCAGGCAGTGCTTGCGGAACGGGTCGATCTCGAACTTGACGGTGCCGCCGTCGGGCCCGCGGATTTCCTGCTTTGCTAGGTCAATGGTGAGCGTCGCATTGGCGCCGCGTTCGGCGTCGTCGAACAGCTTGTCGAGATCGGCCTGCGAGACGCGGATCGGCAGAATGCCGTTCTTGAAGCAGTTGTTGTAGAAGATGTCGCCGAACGAGGTCGAGATCACGCAGCGGATGCCGAAATCGAGCAGCGCCCAGGGCGCGTGCTCGCGGCTCGAGCCGCAGCCGAAATTGTCGCCGGCCACCAGGATCTTGGAATTGCGATAGGCCGGCTGATTGAGCACGAAGTCCGGGTTCTCGCTGCCGTCATCCTTGTAGCGCTGTTCGGAAAAGAGGCCCTTGCCGAGGCCGGTGCGCTTGATGGTCTTCAGGTACTGCTTGGGAATGATCATGTCGGTATCGACATTGATGATCTTCAAGGGCGCCGCGACGCCTTCCAGCGTGGTGAATTTATCCATCATTGCACCTTCCGAATGTGGGGCAGGCCGCTGATGTAGCGCGATTGGCCCTGACGATAAAGGGAAAATGCCTTCTGTTTCAGCCCGCCATGATCGATCGGCCGGGATCAACCGGCCTCGGATCAGTCCGCTTTGGCTTCGATCGCCGCCATATCATCGTCCGACAGCCCGAAATGGTGGCCGATCTCGTGGATCAGCACATGGCGGATGATGTGGCCGAGGGTCTCGTCATGCTCGGCCCAATAATCCAGGATCGGCCGGCGGTAGAGCCAAATCATGTTCGGCAGCCGCGGCAGGTCGTCATTGCTGCGGAACGGCAAACCGGTGCCCTGGAACAGGCCGAGCAGGTCGAACTCGCTGTCGGCCTCCATCTCATCCAGCACCTCCTCGGTCGGGAAGTCGTCGATCTGGATGACGACGCCCTCGCAAAGCGCACGAAAGCGGTCGGGCAGGCGCGCGAAGACGCCCTGCGCGATGACTTCGATCTCGGCGAGCGAGGGGGCCTTCAGCTCCGTCCACATTACCGCCTTGTAGCGCGGGTTTGATGGCTGCGCATCTTGAGAATTATGACCTTTTCGCCCGCGGGCGGCGGTTGACGCGGCGTGCGAAAACGGAGACGGTCAAACGGCGATTTTCGGTGGGGGCGGATGCGATGATGCGGATGACGGTGGCCTTGATCGGGACCGCGTTGATGGGCGTGGCGCTCGTGTCCGCGACGGCACAGGCGGATCCGTCCACTGCCGGCACCCATGCAGGTGTTTCAAGGGACGGAGCGAGCACCGAGTTGTCCGCCCAGCGGCGCTCAAGGCGCATCCCGATCTATCCGCGCGAGGAAGAGCATTGGCAGCCGGATGTGGTGCCGCACTACGATCCCGGTCCGAATGCCGTGCGAGTCTGTAATGCCCATTATGTGCAGGAATTCAGGCCCAGCGGCACCGTGATCGTGCCGCATATGAGCTGCTACTGGCGGCGGGGCTAACTAAGGGTTCCTGACCTGCCCGCTCAGGCCGGGTCACTGCCGGCCAATGCCCGTCATTCGTGTCGGCCACGACACAGTGCGAAGTTTGTTGCGCGCCGGGGCGGAACTGCCGTGTCACGCGCGCATTCTGCTCTCCGGCGCGGATCTTTCACACTCTTCACGTCGCTCGTTCGAGATCCTGATCTGCGTCGCGTCGCGTTCATCCGACGTTCGGTCGGCTGCGCGGCGCTCGGCGTGACCTGTCAGGCGATCGAAGGAGACCTTCATGACTGTGACGAAGCTTTTGGGCGTTGCGGCGGTTGGCGCGATGTTGGCGATGGCTGTGCCCGCCGAGCGCGCGCAGGCGCTGTCATTGCTCAATCCGGGCGCTGCTGCAGCCGTGCAGCAGGGTACGGCCGCGCCGACGACTGAAGTTCGCTGGCATCACCACCATTGGCGTCGTCACTGGCATCCGCATCGCCGCTGGCACCGTTGGCATCGCCGTCACTGGTGATAGGCTGACGCGGCGCGGTCCGGCCGCTGAATGCAACAGGCCCGTTTGCCGGGCCTGTTGTCATCTGTGGGCGATGAGCAGAGAGGATCCGCTATGAGCACCGCAATCGGTCTCGCGCTGGTACGCGCCGCACTCCTGGTCGCGATATCGACCACACCGTGGTCTACCGGCGCCGCTGCGGAGATTGCGCGCGTTGCACGGCACAAGGCTGTGACGGATGTTGGCGCGCGCAGTCACCATGCCCATCGCATCGCACACCGTCCCGCTGATCAGCTGCGCTATTACGGCAGGCCGATCCTCTATGCGCCGGCACCGCTCGGTCCATTTCCGCCGTTCTTCGTCTATGGCTGGAAGCCATGGTAGCTGCCTGCGCGTGACGGCAGCCGCGACATCGGCAAGCCGCAGTTTCTTCACATCAGTTGCGTGATTGCGTCGCATCACAGGCGCTGCGCATCATTATCAGTTGCGGGGCAGTATCGTCAGGATAGCTGGAGCTTTGCTCGGCAGCAGCGCGCAACTACACGCGTCGCGTGTAGCGTTCATGCCGCATTCACGTCGCTATCACTACGTTAATGTTCGGGGCGACTCTATTCGACCAACGGGGACGCGATGCGGGCGACGCTCTCCGTTGCGTGAGAAGCACTCAGGGAGAAGTGACAATGATGAGGACAAGAGATCCGGGAGGTGGCCTGGTTCGCCGCCTCAGCTTTGCTGCGGCCGCGGTGCTCGCGCTTGCTGCGGTGCCTGATCGTCCAACACAGGCGATGTCGTTGATCAGTCCCGGCGCGCGACCGGCTTCACCTGAGCCGGCCGATGCGCCCGCCATTCAAGTTCGCGGGCCCGGAGGTGGTGGCGGTGGTGGCGGCTTCCACGGCGGCGGTGGAGGCGGAGGTTTCCACGGCGGAGGCGGCGGCTTCCATGGCGGCGGTGGTGGCTTCCATGGTGGCGGAGGCCCCGCTTTCCACGGTGGTGGTTTTCACGGCGGGCCGGCTTTTCATGGCGGCGGTGCGGTCTTCCACGGCGGAGGTTTCCACGCCGGCGGATTTCACGGTGGCGGATTTCGTAGTGGCGGATTTCATGGTGGGCCGGTGTTTCATGGCGGCGGCATCCGCTATGGCGGCTATCATCGCCACTTCGCCTACCGGCCGTACTTCCATCATCATCGCCGCCATTTCTTCGGCGGCTACTACTACCCCTACGATACCGGCTACTACTATCCCTATCGTCGCTGCCGGGTCATCTGGACCTATTACGGCCCGCGCCGCATCTGCCACTATCGCCACTGGCACAGGTGGCACCACTGGCATCATCGCCATTACCGCCACTGGCGCCATTGGTGACGCGCGACCGATCGGATCGCAGTCGACGGGATCAATGGGTTGAAACAAAAAGGGCGCCGCTGCGGCGCCCTTTTATCTTGCTAGCCGGGTGATTTTGCTGATGGCGGCGCGGTGCGCCTCAGAGCCAATCCTTGAACTGCCAGTTCTTCACCGACAGCTTCCACGGCACCAGCGTCTGCAGCCGCCATTTCGCGAACCGTCCCGGTGGCCAGTTGGAGAGCCGCTTCTCTTCCTTGGCCACTTCGGGCTTGGCGATGATCTTGCGCGGCTGCGTACGCCGGCGCTGACGGGTTGCGTCGCGAACGAGATCGACGAATTCCGGCTTGTTGGCCATTGCACGCTCCTCGCCAGACGCGGCGTCATGCTTGATGGCGTACTGTGCGTCCGGATCTTTAAGGAGTCCTTGCGGAAGCCCGTCGGATTGAGCCGATACGAAAACGCGGTGGCCGGGTCTGGCCACCGCGCTCGATTGCCGGCAAATTTTGCCGGGTGTCGTGTTGCAACAAAGATAGCTGTTAGCGCCAATCCCTGACGTCGACGAAGTGGCCGGCGATCGCGGCCGCCGCCGCCATCGCGGGCGACACCAGATGGGTGCGGCCCTTGAAGCCCTGGCGTCCCTCGAAATTGCGGTTCGAGGTCGAGGCGCAGCGCTCTTCCGGCTTCAGCTTGTCCGGGTTCATGGCAAGGCACATCGAGCAGCCGGGCTCACGCCATTCGAAGCCGGCCTTGATGAAGATCTTGTCCAGCCCCTCGGCTTCGGCCTGCTCCTTCACGATGCCGGAGCCCGGCACGACCATCGCATTGACGTGGGGGCTGACCGTCTTGCCTTCGGCGATCTTGGCGGCCGCGCGCAGATCCTCGATGCGGCCGTTGGTGCAAGAGCCGATGAAGACGCGGTCGAGCTTGATGTCGGTGATCTTCGTGCCGGCCGCGAGGCCCATATATTTCAGCGCGCGATGCTTCGACAGCCGCTTGGCTTCGTCCGCGATCTTGTCGGGATCGGGCACGATGCCGGTCACCGAGATCACGTCTTCCGGCGAGGTGCCCCAGGTCACGATCGGCGGCAGCTTGGCAGCGTCCAGCCGGATCTCATGGTCGAAATGCGCGCCCTCGTCGGAGCGCAGCTTCTCCCAATAGCGCATCGCCGCATCCCAGGCCGCGCCCTTTGGCGCCTTCGGACGATCGCGCAGGAAGTCGAACGCCTTCTGATCGGGCGCGACCAGGCCGGCGCGCGCGCCGCCTTCGATCGACATGTTGCACACGGTCATGCGGCCTTCCATCGACAGCGCGCGGATAGCGTCGCCGGCATATTCCAGCACGTAGCCGGTGCCGCCCGCGGTGCCGATTTCGCCGATGATGGCGAGGATGATGTCCTTGCCCGTCACGCCCTCCGGCAGCTGGCCGTCGACCGTGACGCGCATGTTCTTGGCCTTCTTCTGGATCAAGGTCTGCGTTGCCAGCACATGCTCGACCTCGGAGGTGCCGATGCCGTGCGCCAGCGCGCCGAACGCGCCATGCGTCGAGGTGTGGCTGTCGCCGCAGACGATGGTGGTGCCGGGCAGCGTGAAACCCTGCTCGGGGCCGATCACATGGACGATGCCCTGGCGGCGGTCGAACTCGTTGTAATATTCGATACCGAATTCCTTGGCGTTCTCGGCCAGCGCCTTGATCTGCTCGATGCTTTCAGGGTCGGGGTTCGGCTTGGTCCGATCGGTGGTCGGCACGTTGTGATCGACCACCGCGAGCGTCTTCTCCGGCGCGTGCACCTTGCGGCCGGTCGCGCGCAGCCCTTCGAAGGCCTGCGGCGAGGTCACCTCATGCACCAGGTGGCGGTCGATATAGAGCAGGCAGGTGCCGTCCTCGGCTTCGTGCACCAGATGATCGTTCCAGATCTTGTCGTACAGCGTGGTGGGTTTGGACATGAGCAGATGCTCCCGGGCTAAGGCTTGAATGGCTTGAACGAGGGACGCGCGTGTGACGCGCGGGCAAAGGAACAAAGGAGATCGGCGCTGCGGCTTACAGCGCGCGCGTAAGCTCCGACGTCGCTGATGTCGCGAACCGTCCGAAGAAGCGCCCGGGCAGCCGGCTGCGGTCGTCGATCACGACGCGGCGGCAGGCCATATGAGAGCGATTTAGAACCATTTGAGGGA
>NZ_CAFK01000300.1 GCF_000239815.1 Bradyrhizobium sp. STM 3843
TGGGGACCGGTCGCGGGCTGGCTTAACAAGACGACTTACGAAAGTCGCTTCCGGATCCAGCCGGTCGAAGGCGCCGGCCTGTCCTGGGATGCCGCCATCGGCTTCGCCAGAACCTCCACGCAGTTGCGCGACCAGATCGACGCCGCCTTGCCGCAGCTCGGACCACGGATTGCCGAGCTGGCTGCCAAATATGGGTTGCCGAGTGATCCGCCGATCAGGCTTGGCGCTGCACCGAGCCCGATCAAGCTGGCCTCGCTAGCGGGTCCTGCCCAGATCCTCCGACAGCCTGCCGCTAAACCTCCAGTGATCAGGGTGTCGGACGCCAATGCGACCGATCCTAGCGCCGAGACGATGACCGTCGGCAAGGAGATCTTCAACGGGACCTGCGCTCATTGCCACGGACCCGACGCCGTGCAGGCGGAACGCCGGATCGACCTGCGACGGCTGCGAATCCGCTACGGCGAGGACATGCGAGATAAATTCTGGACCACGGTGCATGAGGGCCGCCCCTCCAAAGGTATGCCGGCATGGAGGGAGGTCTTTACCGACGACCAGTTCGAGAGCATCTATACGTTCCTGCTGACTGTGCAGTCGCCGGAAACGACGAATTGAAGCAGGCAGGTACCGCCGCTTGGATCTGCCGGTCGCCCGAAGTCTGCCGACGATACGAGCGAGGTCGGGAATGACGCGCTTTCTGATCATCGACGATCATCCGCTGTTTCGCGAGGCTCTCGGCAACGCCGTGCGCCTTGCGCATCCGCAGGCGGAGATCTTCGAGGCGGTCTCGATTGCCGATGCACTTCACGTCCTCGCTTCCGACCCCGGAATCGACCTGGCCCTACTCGACCTGACGCTGCCTGATGCGGCTGGTTTCGCAGGCTTCCTGCGGCTGCGCGCAAGTCATCCGCGGCTTCCGGTCGCGATCGTGTCGAGTGACGAGGATCAGAATATCGTGCGCGAAGCGCTCTCGCTTGGCGCTGCCGGCTATCTGCCGAAATCGACCTCGAAGCGCGAACTGACGTCTTCGATTGAACGCGTGCTCAGCGGCTCCATCTCGGTTCCGAAAGACTTCGTGCCCACGGCCGAACGCGATGGCGATCGCTCCGCGCGCGCGTTGCAGGCGCGCCTTGAACAGCTGACGCCGCAGCAGCTCCGTGTTCTGGACTTGATCCGGCGCGGCTACCAGAATCGGGAAATCGCCACCGAACTGCGGCTTGCGGAATCGACCATCAAAGCGCACATCACCGAAATACTACGAAAACTCCGGCTGTTCAGCCGCAACAAGGCCGTGATCGAAATCGGCAAGATCGAACTGCTCCTTCCGACAGGGCGTCAGGGATCGAGGACCACTCTACGCGGAAAGCAGCAGTAGCCCACGCTCCGGAAATGGGCGACCTACGATCTCATGGCAGTCGGACGTCCAGATATCGATAGCGCGTGATGATCGATCTGGACCAAAAGCGGTATCGCTGGTGTGCCCCGGCTTTGACAATCGTATCAGTTTGCCGCAAGCTCGTTTACGAATGTCGGATCCGCCATACCAGAAAAACTGGACTTCGATCTGGCCGGGGAGTGACAGGCACGTGGCTCGATTGTTGATCGTCGAGGACCATCCCCTCTTTCGCGAGGCGTTGGAGAACGCAATCCGCGTCACCCTGCCGGATGCCGAGCTGTCAGAGGCGACGTCCATCGACATGGCCGCCCATCTTCTGTCATCCGCGCCGGGCTTCGACCTGATCCTGCTCGACCTCTCGATTCCCGGCACGAGCGGACTATCCGGCCTTCTTCGCATCCGCAAGACCGCGCCGCGGACGCCGGTCCTCGTGGTTTCAGCGCATCAGGACCCGAAGCTCGTCGCCCATGTCCTCTCTCTGGGAGTCGCGGGGTACATCTCGAAATCGACATCGAAGGAGCAGCTGGCTGATGCGATCAGGGGCGTCCTGCAGGGCGATGCCCATGTTCTGGGCTGCGCACTCAGCCCCGCGAGTGCGCGCCGGGTCAGGCTTCCTGCTCGAGATCTATTGAAACGTCTTCACGAATTGACACCGCAGCAGCTGCGGGTGCTCGACATGATCCGCTGCGGATTGCAGAACAAGCAGATCGCCTATGAATTGGGGATCTGCGAGACCACGGTGAAGGTCCATGTTTCGGAGATCCTGCGAAAGCTCCAGGTCATGAGCCGGACCAAGGCCATCATCGAGATGGAAAGGATCGATTTCGTGAACCTGATCGCCGAGACACGTAGCCGCGCGCCGGTTCACGCCCGCGGAAATGACACCGAGCGCTCATGACAAGAGGAACGACAACAAAGCGCGAAGCTCCGCCGGCCTGATCGGCTTGGTCAGAACTTCGAGCCCGTACAAGCTCGCTTCCTTGGCCGCAGCTTCGGAATAATCCGCGGTCACGATCATGGCCGCAACATCTCGGCCGAGGAATTGCCTGATGTCCCGGATGGCCGCAAGCCCGCTCTCGTCGCCATCCAGGTGGAGATCCGCAATGATCGTCTCGGGGGCCGCGCCGAGCGCACTCAAGCGCTGCAAAGCGTCCTTCGATGACGTCGTAGCCACGACGTCGCAACCCCATTTTTCCAGCAAACTGACCATGGCCTCAGCGGTGGCGAGGTCGTTTTCGATCAGCAGGATCTTGGCACCTTCGAGCCCGCTATAGTCGTGGTCGACGTATTCAACAGGATGCAGATCCCGCGGCACCGCTGCCGGGTCTGCCCGGTCAAGCTCGAGCTTGAATGTCGATCCATGGCCAACCCGTGAAGCCAGTCTGACCTCATGATCCAACGCTTTGGCGAAGCGACGGACGATCGACAGGCCGAGCCCAAAGCCGGCCTGATCTTCGGCGCTCGGCTGACCGCGCTGGAATTCGAGAAAGATCGCTTCCTGTTGAGGTTCAGGAATGCCCGGGCCAGTGTCATACACCTCGATGCGAACACGGCTTGATCCCGGCCCCGGCCGACACCCCATGATCACGCCACCTCGCCGCGTGTAACGCAGAGCGTTGGCGAGGAGATTCTGCAAAATGCGGCGCAGCATCATAGCATCCGAGAACACGGCGACAGCGCATGGACAGATCCGCAAGGACAGCCCGCGCTTTGCGGCAATGGGCGCGAACTCGCGTTCGAGCGGCTCGAACAGGGTCGAGAGCAGAATGGGGCGTACATCCGGACGCAGGGCTCCGGCGTCCAGCTTGGCAATCTCGAGCAGGGATCGCAGCAGATCCTCGAGCATTGCCAGCGAGCGGTCGACTTGGCCGACCATAGTTATTCCGCGATCGGACGATACCTCGTCCGCCAAGGCCGAAAGCGTCAGCCGCGCGGCGTTGAGCGGCTGAAGCAGATCATGCGTCACGGAGATCAGAACCGAAGATTTCAAGGAGCTGGCCGCTTCGGCCTGCTGCTTAGCTCGGAAAAGGTCCTGATTGGCCGTTTCGATCGAATGCAGCGCATCCCGCAGCTGTCGCGTCCGTTCGCGGACCTGCTGATCGAGCGCGATCGCTGTTTCGAACAGTGAAAACGCGTTGAACTGCTGGTCCATCGAGCGTTCGACCCGGGACATCAGCGCGGCGTTGATCTTCCTGAGCTTGGCCGCCTCACGCTGCAGCTCTTCCGGAGAGCCGGACGCGGTCATCGCGCCGCACCGGCGCGCTTGCCGATCGCGACGCCCGTCAGCGTCTGATTGACGTGCATTGAACCGTACTGCTCGCCATAGGTATGGAATCCGACAATCCGGTTGTCGCGATAGAGCTCGGACATTTCCCGCGCGAACTGATGCTGCTCTGCATCGAGACGCCTGAGGATGCACTCGAAACCGATGAAGATCGAGACTTCGCCGATCTCGCCACGAACCTCGGCCAGCATCTCGCGGGCGGCAGCCACCGAGTTACGTGACCGGGCGGCGGTCAGCACCATTCCTTCGTCGATCGCGCAGAAGAACCGGAGCGAGCCGTCCGGACTGACGCGCTGAATCGAGCGCGCGAAATAAGAGCCGCCGACACGCACCAGGACGGGATGGGCCGCAAACAGGAACGGGTCCAGTTCGGAATCCGCGATACCGACCGCGCGGCAATATTCCTCTGCCGCCGGTTCAGCATTGAGCTGCTTGACGATACGCTGCTCGAGATCGGCTTCCGTCACCACCATCTTGACCGATGTCGGCTCGAAATTATCACACTTGAACAACCGAAACGGCAATGACGTCCTAATCAGAATCAACACCGCCATGTCGGTATGAGCTTTGCCGTCGTGGAAAACCCAGGTGCGCTCGAAGCGTAGACCGTCGCCCGCCGACCCGCCGACCAGAGGAATATTGTCGAGCGAGGCATAAATTGCCGACATGATCGCCTCTTCCCGCTGGCACATGCCGTCGATCAGGACCAGCCCGAACACGCCTTCGTTGTCGCGAGCACCGTGCCGAGACAGCTCCTGCCTCAACTGGTTGCCAAGGCGGCGCCCTTCATCGACGCGAAAGCCCGACAACCCGAAGATGGGCTGTGCGAACACGGTGAAATCATCTGCTGCAAAAGCGAGAGCAACGACGCTGTTGTCCTCCCACCCATCCGGCGAGAGCTCTCCCGCCGTCGTACAGCCATACACGGGAACGCCTGCGAGACGCCTCGTGATCTCCGCCATGAATTCGTTCGGATCATAGTGGGGCGACAGGAAGATGAGCACCATGGCCAGGCCGTCGGCCGACAATTGGTTATAGATGTCAGCCGCCGCGGCTGCCTCCGTCGTAGCCTTCGACTTTGCAGCCATCACACCAGACGGGCGCGCAGGCCGAGAAGCGGCATCTCCCACCAGGCACCTCCCAGAACAACACTTTGGATTTCGTGTTGGTTTTCGTTCGTTCTTCGAAGAATAGGCGAATTAAGCAGCAACGGCAACTTCGCGGCTTGATCCAGAACAAGGACTTGGGCCTGGCTTTTGTCCGATCATCCGCGCGGATTTTCTAACCGGCGCGACCGCGGGGCTTGTCCGCGCCGCTCCTGCTCGAAAAGGAAGGGATTCATATGCTCCTCCGCATCGTTCTTATCGTTGTCTTCGCAAGCCTCGCGTCGAGCGCGACGGCGCTGGACGGGGACCCCGTCGCAGGGAAGAGCATCTTCCAGCGCATCTGCCAGAACTGCCACTCTCCCGAGATCGGCATCAACAAGGTCGGCCCGAGTCTCTGGAACATCGTTGGACGCCAGCCGGCGGCCGTACCGGACTACGCCTATTCCGAAGGCATGAAGATCAACAAGACACCGTGGACCGCCGCGGCATTGGATGCGTACATCGCCGATCCGCGCGGGGACGTCCACGGCGTCAAGATGTACTTCAAGGGGTTGGCGGACGGGAAGGACCGAGCCGACGTCGTCGCCTATCTGTCGACGTTGAAATAGCGGGACCTGGGACATCAAGAACTACGGGTTCACATTGTTCCTGGCCGGCACGCTGGTCAAGCTCGTCCCGATCTTCGCGGGCCTGATCCTTGGATGCTACATGTTCAAGTTCCATCCGCCATCATGCTCAGTGCCTGCATCGGCGCTCGCGCGACCACGGTCGCGCTTGGGGGGCTTTGCAGAAGGTCGCAAAGAGCAATATCCCTGTCGTTTGCGACATACGGCTATGCCGTGTCCCGCCTCGTGATGGCCTTGCTGACGATCTTCGTCGTCACTGCCTTCTAACGCCGCACCCTCTCATGCCGTCGCGATTTCCGGAGGGCGGCGGCATGAACGCCATCGAAACCTTCTATCCGCCCGCCAGCAACAGGAGCCGCAGCAACGGTCTTGCAGAAGTCGAAGGTGAAGCGACCGTACATCAGGCTTGAACCCGGCTCCGACGAGGCCAGGCGACATGAGTTGCCAAGAATACGAGCGATCTCGAGCATCTCCATCAGCTCATGGCGGATCAAGGCTGAATGAATTCCGATCAACGGCAGCATCAACGTCTGAATTCCAATGCTGGTCATGACAGGCTGCCTCTTGCGCGCGGCTGCGGCATGCTATGCGCAAGATGGGCGCTCCGCCATTGATACGGCGTATCGCCCACGAAGCGTTTGAACACCGTTGTGAAGTGCGCCTGGGTCTGGAAGCCGACTGTCAAGGCGACATCGACGAGCGAGACGTCGGCTCGTTTGAGCAGCTCCTGGGCACGCTCGATCCGCCTCTTCAGCAAGTAGTCATGAGGGCGCAGGCCGGTAGCCGCCCGGAACTGCGCGGCGAAATGCATCCGGCTGAGCCCCGCGACGGTGGCCAGGTCCTGCAGCGTGATCTTGGCGCTCAGATTGTCATCAATGTATTGTAGGACGCGCCTGAGGCGCCATTTCTGCAGCGAGCGCACGGTCCGACCGGCTTGATCTTCGCGGTGCTCGCTGGCCGCTTCGGTTTCCGTGCATCTGACAATGGTCTGTTGGCAGAACTTTCGGGTGAGGATGGCGAGACGCAACGCGTCGGCCAGGATGGCCGAATGGGGTTCGCGCATGGCTTCGGCTGCCGCGAGTGCATCGGACAGACGCTGCATCACCGGGTCCGGAAATTCCTCAGCAGCAAACGGCAGCTCGGTCTCCCCGGAAACACCCGCAAGGCGTTTGGCGGAAACTCTGAAATGGGGCATGCCGTCGACACGTTCCCCGACACCAGCCACCTGCGCTTCGACGGCCAGGTCCAGATGAACGAGCGAGAGCGTCATCCTGTCCTCATCAAATCCGCCGGAGATTTTCGACAGGCCGAGCCGGCGGCGATCAAGTCGCGCGACGTCGATCGAGCGAACGACACGATCCTCGGCGCTTTGCTGGGGTGATATCTGCAGCGACATCGTCGAATCTCCTTGTCCCGTTATTGGCCGGGCAGAGCCTTGCTGGCTCGTCCGGATGTAACGGGGGCAAAGTAATCCGCTGATCCGCGCGCTCCATTCTACGCGCGGTTGCGCCACTAGATTCTCGGGTTGGCCGTGTCATACTCAGGTATGATCGCAGCATGCCCCTCCGGCCCGGCGACCGATAAATACGGTTCCGCCCAGAACCACCCGCGCCTTGATAGCCTGCGGTAAGGTGACGCGCCCTCCGCGACGGCCGTGCAAATCGCGGCATCACAGAGTGGCCTGTTTTTCCTTCAAAATGCGCCTTTGCCAGCAATTCGGAGCAAATCCAGCCAGCGCCGAAGTCTTTCAAGAGAGCACGAAAAACATCTTCAATAGATGTTGTCCGAGCGATCAAATCGCGGCATCAACGCGATTGGAATGGGAAGAATAACCGCCATCGACGATACGATTGATCGAGCCACGGGTTCATCCATGAGCCGCACCGGCTTGCGATTCTGCTCCGCGGCCCTCGCCTCTACGGTGTTTCTTGTCGACGTCCTCACGCCACTTGAGGGCGCCATCGCGGTTCTTTACGTCGTAGCTATCCTGCTCGCGGCCAGGACAAATCGGCGCAATGACATCATGGTCGCCGCTGCAGCCTGTGTTGTTCTGACGATCATCGCCTATTCTGTATCGCACGGCTTGGAACCCGTGGCTTCGCCCGCCCTGCGCGCGCTGGTGAGCCTTGCGGCGATTGCCATCACGACTCTGCTTGCGCTGCAGAACGAGGCCGCGACGAGCCGGCTCGCGGCCCAGGCCCGTCTCCTGAACCTCTCCCATGATATGATATTCGTCAGGGATCGGCGTGGCGTTATCGCCTTCTGGAACAAGGCTGCAGAACAGACCTATGGATGGGCCACGGAAGACGCCGTCGGGCGGGTCGCCGACGAGCTTCTGCAGACGGTGTATCCCGAGAAGCGAGAACTGATAGAGTCGCACCTGCTCGATGCTGGCCGCTGGGAGGGCCGGATCGAGCAGCGGACGAAATCTGGCGCAGCGATCGTGGTTGACGCCCGATGGGCCCTGCAGCGAGACCATCTCGGCAAACCGGTCGGGGTGCTCGAAACCCATACCGACGTCACCGATCGCGTAGCAGCGCACGCTGCGCTGGTGCAGAGCGAGCGGCGATATCGCCGCATGTTCGACGCAAGCCGGATCGGGGTGGTCGAAGAGGATTGGACCGGCGTTCGAACCGCGCTGAGATCTTTGGCCACCGGTAACGCCGACCTTCGCGATTATCTGCTACGAAATCCCGATTTCGTGCGGCAGGCTCGGCGCCTTGCCGACATCACCGACGTCAATCCCGCCCTTCAAAGGATGGTGGGAGCAAACGGCCCCTCCGTCTTTATCGAGAATGCGGACAAATTTCTTGGGGACGACGACCGGAGTTTCATCGACGCCTTGGTCGCCTTCGCGAAGGGAGAGCCGTTCTACGAAGGGGAGACGGAGCTCGTCAGCCTGGCCGGGCACAAGGTTCCCGTGCTGTTTACCATCACCTTTCCGGCCGGGCCTGGTGAGGATCGCAACGTGCTTGCTTTTGTGGTCGACATCACCGAGCGCCGACAATCGCAAGACGCGCTGCTTGCAGCGCAAGCGGAACTCGCTCACGCCGCACGCGTCGCCACCCTCGGCGAGCTCACTGCCTCGATCGCGCACGAAGTCAATCAGCCGCTGGCAGCGATCGTCACCGGTGGTGAAGCCGGCTTGCGGTGGCTGCGACGCGACGTCCCCGATCTGGACGAAGTGGCAAGTACAATTACGCAGGTCGTAGCCGACGGCCGGCGCGCCAGCGAGATCGTCACCCGCATCCGAGCGTTCCTGAAGAAGAGACCGGCTCAGCAGGACGTGCTGCAAATCACGGAGATCATCAAGGAGGCGGCACTGCTGGTCGCGCGCGAACTTGCGATGGACGACATCGTCCTGACGATCGAGACCGAACCCGGCTTGCCGCCCATTCGAGGCGACCGGATCCAGCTTCAGCAGGTGCTCGTCAATCTGCTCGTTAATGCCGGCCAGGCCATGTCGGATCAGAGCGGCCCTCGCGTCATCACGCTCAAGGCCAGCGTCGCCGAGGGCGGCAACCTTTCCGTCACAGTGCGGGACAACGGCCCGGGCATCGCGCCCGATGACCTGCCGCACCTGTTTGCCCCATTCTTCACGACCAAGCCAGGCGGAATGGGGATGGGGCTTGCGATCTGCCAAACGACGGTAGAAGCTCACGGCGGCCGTTTATCGGCAGACAGCACGCCCGGCGGAGGCGCGACATTCCGCCTGACGCTGCCTGCCCTCCAAGAACACGCCTCGTCATGACACGACCAATCGAAGAACAGCATCCGCCGGCCAAATCCTTAAGCTCGGTTGTCATCATCGTCGATGACGATGCGGGGATTCGTTCGTCGCTCGACAGCCTCTTCCGATCCGTCGGTCTCGAAACCCGCCTGTTCGGCTCGCCGGCTGAACTGCTTGGGAGCGCGCTGCCCGACCGCCCCGGCTGCATCGTGTTGGACGTCCGACTTCCGGGCGTAAGCGGGCTCGATCTGCAGGGGCAACTGACCCGACAGGGCATCAGATATCCGATCATCTTCATGACCGGCCACGGGGACATCCCAATGTCGGTGCGCGCCATGAAGGCCGGCGCCGTCGATTTTCTCTCCAAGCCGTTTCGCGATCAGGACATGCTGGACGCGGTCACGGCGGCGCTGGCCCGGGATGCGCAGAGCCGGGCTGAAGCCGCAGCGCAAGAGGATATCCGCGCCCAGTACGAGACATTGACAGCGCGCGAGCGCGAGGTGATGGGCTATGTCACCGCCGGGCTGATGAACAAGCAGGTGGCCGGCCTGATCGGGCTGAGCGAGATCACGGTCAAGATCCACCGCGGGAACGTCATGCGCAAAATGAACGTTCGCTCGTTCGCCGATCTCGTTCGCAAGGCCGAGGCGCTCGGGATTTCTCCGCCCCGCAAAACGACGGAGCAAACTTGAGTATAGTTTCGGCACGGGCTTTCGGGGTGCATAAGGCCCTACCGACCGCGTATCGGGAGATATCCTCCTTTCCTTGCGGAAGCACGGCGGTCAGGAACTGCGCCAATGGCCAAGCCCACCATAATTGCAATCGTCGACGACGACGAAGGCGTTCGCAGATCGCTTGCGAGCCTGGTCCGTTCGCTCGGCTATGAGGCGCACACGTACGAGTCCGGCGTCGACTTCCTGCAGCAGCCGCAGGAAGATGACCCGGCATGCATGATCGCCGATATTCAAATGCCAGTGATCACCGGAGACGAATTGCAGGCACGGCTTGTTGCCTCTGGCCGTCGCTTCCCGGTCATCTTCATGACGGCCTTTCCCAGCGAATCCGTCCGCCAGCGCGTGATGGCGGCTGGAGCGCATTGCTATCTCGGCAAACCCTCCACCGGCGACGAAATCATCCGGTGCCTTGAAGAGGCGCTGTCGGCTCACCCGCCGCGATAGTCCGTCCTCGGGGCGAACCGCGCGGCACCCTTTCTCCGGGACCCGCCGTGCATTCTCGTAAGGTCGCTGATGGACCGGAAAGACCGATCGCGACGGCAACCCCATACTGGATGCGATGTCACGACATCGGCAGGGCGACCAAAGCCTGCCGCAGCGGATGATGTACAATGCAAGTGGACGTCACCGCTGCTGCCGCCGAAGTACGCCCGTCGATCTTCGCCGGACTCCCCGCGAGCTCCTGGGCTTTCGCAATTCGGGTGTGGCTAGCAACCCTGCTCGCGCTCTATGTCAGCTTCTGGCTCAAGCTCGAATCGCCGTCCTCGGCCGCAGTCACCGTCGCGATTCTGGCCCTGCCGACACGCGGCCAGGGTCTCGAGAAGGCAGGCTACCGGCTGCTCGCAACTGTTGTCGGGTTCGCGGCATCCATCGTGATCGCCGGCGTCTTTTCCCAGACCGACGAACTCCTGCTCGCAATGATTGGCATCTGGATTGGGCTTTGCGTCTATGCGGCCGGGTTGCTGGATGGCAATCGCGCCTATGCAGCAGCTCTCGGCTGCATCACCGTCGCCCTGATCGTCGTTCAGCAAATCGATAGCCCCTCGCAGGTGTTCACGACGGGCGTCGCGCGGGGCGCGGCCATTGCGATCGGCGTTCTCGCCACTGCGCTGGTCAACGACGTTTTGGCCGCGCCGGACTATCATCCGGTTCTGGCGAGCCGCCTCGACGCGCTATATCACCGGGCTATGGATTTTGCGGCGCGTGCTATGCGCGGCGAAGCTGCATCTGCAGCAACGGTAGCCCTCATGCTGCGCGATATCTTGGCCCTGCGGCCGGAAATCGCGAGCCTCACCACGGAATCGAGCAGTGGACGCGCGAGAAGCGCAGCCGCGCGCTCCACGATCGTGGATCTCGTGAGCGCGTTGTCCCTCACCCGTGCGCTCATGACATTGCCGGTCACATCGACAAGGGTAGCGCATCCGAATGATTGGGATCGCAGCTCATCCGACCTGATGAGGATTTGCCGGGCTTGGCTCAGCACGGAGATCATCCGCAGGAACGCCGACGTGCGCGACAGCCTGAATGCCCTGCATACCGGTGCGCGCCCTTCCCGGCATTGCCGCGCGCCGTTGTACCGCTCGCGTCGCATCGCCGCTGAAAATGCTGCGAGGGCAGCGACCGCCTTCGTGCTGATTGCAGGCTTATTCGTGTTGGCGGGCTGGCCAAGCACCGAGCTCTGCCTCTCGCTCGTCGCAGTCATCATCGGCTTGAGCGCAACGGCACCTGATCCGCGCAGCTTCACAATGGTGGCGGTGCTGGCCACTCCGACCGCGTGCCTGCTGGCCGGTGTCCTCAAGTACCTGGTCTTCAACGGCGTATCCGAGTTTCAGTTGCTGGCAATCGGTCTGGCGCCTGCCGTCATCGGCCTCGCGCTGCTGATATCACTGCCAAGCCGCGTTCTCTCACCGCTCGGCCGCCTCGTCCTGGTCTTCACTCTGGCCGTCCTCTCGCCAAGCAATCCGCAGAGCTACGAGCCGGAGGTGTTTCTGGTGACGTGTCTCTTTACCTGCCTTGCGTCGGTTCTGGTCTTTGTGGCGAACCTCCCGCTCCCCTCCTTGTCAGGTGATCGACGGCTTCGGCTGCTGCTAGGCGAGGCTCAGCGGGAGCTGAAGAGCCTCGACGCAGGGCGACGCCTGCATCTTGCACTCGAAGAGGCCGAGTTTCGCGATGCCTCGCGGATCGAGCAGATCGTGGCAGCAGCCGGCGCCTCACCGGCAAGCCAGAAGATGGTCCTTGAAGCGATGCGCTGCTTCGATCTGGCTACGATTCTGCGACGATGTCGCGCCGAACTGGATCCATTGGCGGCAGGTCCGCTTGCCGAGGCGACGCGCGTCGCGCGGGGGGCTCTTGTCGGACGGAATGGACAAGCCATCGTAACAGCTGCGGAGGCGCTGCACCGAGCTGCAGCCCGAAGCACGCTCTGCGCCGATTCGGCGATCGCGACCCTCGTCCTGGCAAGCGTTGCATTGACGCCGTCACAGCCCACGCCCGGATCAAACCAAGGCCAGCAGCTATGACGCACACCTACCGGGAGCTCGTCCTTGGCGGCGTCCTGATTGCGCCCATCGTCACCTATGCCGCAGCAGCGCTGTTTCTGTTCCTGTTGCTGCGTCCCCTGCTGCACCTGGTGGGATTCGCACGGTTCTTCAGCAACCCGTCACTGGCCGAACTCAGCCTGTACATCACGCTGTTCGGCTTGCTCGCGCTTTTTTTCTAGGAAGAGAGCCATGGAAGTCGCCCCGCCTCGCGATCGCGCCACGCTGGTCCAGGACGAACCGCCAGCCAACGCACAAGCTGGTTCCGAGGATGCCGTCGGTCGCTTCGTCCCTTCGAAGCCCGCACCGCGCGACAACAGCGACAGGGCGGACTGGAGCGACGAGCCTCCGACGCAGCCGGCGGCTTCCGGGACGCCGCGGCACGACACGATCAGACGTTTGGTCGTGGCAGCCTTCAGGCATCTTGCGACGCTTGCCATCGCGCTGGTCGCCATCTTGGTCTCAGTGGCGACATGGCAGCATTATGTGACCGCGCCCTGGACACGAAACGGGAGTGTCCGTGTCCAGGTCGCCAACGTTGCGCCGCAGATCTCCGGAAAGATCGTAGAGCTGCGGGTGGCCGACAACCAGTTCGTCCATAAAGGCGACGTCCTTTACGTCATCGATCCCTTCGATTTCGAAGTGGCCGCCAGCGTCGGCAAGGCGCTGGTCGAGCAACGCGCGGCAGATCTCGAGGTCAAACAAGCCGAGTACGCCCGGCGTCAACACCTGTCCAATCTTGCCACCACACCCGAGGAGCAGCAGATCTATGCAGGGAACGCGGTGCAGGCGAAGGCTGCCTATAACGCCGCAGCTCACCAACTCGCGCAGGCGGAATTGAATCTGAAGCGGACCAATGTCGTCAGTCCGGTCGACGGCTACGTGACCAACCTGCTGCTCCGCGTCGGAGACTATGCGACAACCGGGGTCAGCAACATCTCAATCATCGATTCCAACAGTTTCTGGGTCGACGGCTATTTCGAAGAAACCAAGATGGCGCATGTCTGCGTGGGCGACCGCGCAGAAGCGCAATTGATTGGTTATTCCAGACCAATATTGGGTCATGTGAAGACGGTGACGCGCGGCATCAGCGTGTCGAACGCGGCCACGGGCACGCAAGGATTGCCCAATGTCGATCCCATCTACACCTGGGTCCGGCTCGCGCAGCGCGTGCCAGTGCGCATCGCCATCGATACGGTGCCGCCTGACGTGCCGCTGGTCTCTGGACTGACGGCGACAGTGACGATCCGGTCCGCCGCCGCAGACGATCAGGCCACTTGGCTGAGCCAGCTTCGCGCAACCGTCGCAGATCCAATCTCGGATCTCTTCGGAAGCGGGCGCCCGCCGCGTCCGGATTGCCTCCGCGGGCCATCTCAGCTGCGCCCTGAAGCGGAGGTGCTCCCCTATTCGCACGAGACTCCGGTTCCAGCGGCGGCCAAGGTCGAGCCCGGCCTCGCCCCCGGCGTCGACGCTCCACCGCGCATTCCTTAATTCCTCTCTGGCCGGCGTGACCAAGATGGCCGGTACGGTATCCTGGCCGCTAACGCGCCCGGCCCCAAACTCTTCCAGGGCGGACGGTGTCGGATGACGCACCGCGATCGGCGATCGATTTGATCCAGCTCGCATGTGCGACAAGCTGCCAATTCCTGTGCATTTGCAAAATTTCACAGCCCTTAAGCATCGCTAACGGGTCTTATGACCTGGCCGGACGTATCGTCTGGGCGTCGACTTGTTGCAGCCGGCTGCCGTGGGCAGCAGGCTTAGACGAAGGGATGAACGATGCTCACCGACATGCAAGCGGCCGGCCGTTGGTCCAGCTACCAGGCAATCCAGTGTGATCCGGGTTCCTTCCAAGAAGCGCGTGCGCTTCCCTGCGAAAGGAAATGGCGACAACCCGAGCAAGGCTTCGATGCAGCACCAGAGGACATCACAATTTCGCGTTGGATCTACGCGCAGGCTGCCGTCCGGCACGAAGAAGCGGTGACGCCTCCCGATCGATATTTCATCTCCATCGCCTTGAAGACAACGCGTCTCAAACTGAGCAGAGGAAACCGAACAATCTTCGACGGTATCATGCCGGCAGGGTCGCTGTATGTCGGCGCGCCGTCAAGGCAGCTCAGTGTGCAGTTCCTCGCACCGTGTGATTTCCTGCACTTCTCCTTGCCGATCGACCGCTTTTCACCGCCGCAAATCGGATCGCGACTCTGGAGTGGCGACGATCTGAACGACCTCATCCTGCTGCGCGATCCATTCGCCGAGCAACTTGCAAAGGCGCTCACCGAGCCCGGCAGCTCGGTTGACCAGGAATTTGCGCAATGTGTCGGCCGGACGCTCGCGATGCATATTTCCCGGCACGAACCGCCGCGCACGAAAGTCAATGCCTTGCCAAAATGGCGGCTTCGGCGGGTCGAGGCGTATGTCAAGACACACTATGACAGCTGCATAAGGCTCTCCGATCTCGCCAAGGTCGCAGGGCTGTCACGCATGCACTTTGCGGCGCAGTTCCGCGCTGCGACTGGATATCGTCCGCGCGAGTATCTGCTTCACCAGCGTATCGAATACGCGAAGACTCTGTTGTCGAATTCAGAGACGAGCCTGGCCGAGATCGCGCTGGCGGTCGGTTTCTGCACGCAAGCGCATTTTTCGACTGTGTTCAAGCGGATCACGGGCGACACTCCGGCGCGCTGGCGATGTACCTGCAGGAACGAGCTCCCGCCACTCATGCTGCTGGACAACGGTCGGGCTCCAGCCTGCAAGACGTTGCCCGGTGTCGTGCCGGCGAACCGCCGCGAATCCTGCGAAATGAGAAACAACCTGGGTTCGTGAAATACTTGTCCCGCCAGATCGGCGAAGCTGGAGGTGTAGCGACTGAGACCCCTAGTCGCGGCTCGCGCCTTCCTCCCGGGCACACGAGCCTCTCGGGGCCGTCCTCCCCCAAGGACGGCCCCCTTTTTGCGGGCCGAACCCGATCGGCAAGCGTCAAGATCGGACCAGATCTACCGCTGCTTTCTGCTTTGCTGCAGAGATGCTGCGCGAGCCAGGTTCCGACGCCAAGGCTCCTGAACTCGTCGAGAGACCGTGCCCGGAACGTCGGCGGCCGCGGAACAACCGCCCGTCAGGGCGAACATATGTGCATGCAAGCGTCATCGGCATGGCCTAATGGGGGAAGAGCACCGCGATCGCAATCGCCATGGTGATGATGCTGAATCCTGTGCTCGCAATGACCATGGAGCCGGCCGTAGCGGAATCCAGCCGGTAGTTGACGGCAAACAGGATACCGAAGAAGCCTGAGGGAACGGCTGCGAGCAGAATGGCCGTCTTCGCCGTGTCTGGAGCGATCGGAATGACGACGACGGCCGCGATGGCGAGCAGCGGCCGAATGACGTCGGAGGCCGCCGTGGCGGCAACGACCTTCCAGTCAAGCCGAAACGACTGCGCCGACAGGATCAGCCCGGTCAGGAAGAGGGCAACGCCGGCAGCCGCACTCCCGATCAATGCGAGGCAGGCATGGGCCAGTGCATCGGGATTCAGATCCGACAACGAAAGGATGATCCCGAGCGCGGGCGCCAGCACGACCGGCTTGGTTACCGCGCGCCGGACGGCCGATAGAATCTGCCAGCCCGAGAGTTCGCCACCGTGAGACTTGCTGGCGCTCATTTCCACCATGATGAGCGTGAGCGGACTGATAAGGATCGAGCCCGTTGCCAATGCCACGGCCACCGGGACGGTGCCGGCCGGTCCCAGCACGGACGACAAGATCGGAAGCCCGACACCGGCGAGATTTGGAAAGCCGATCGTCAGGGCCTGCAGCGATGCGTCCGGCCCTGACACTTTGACGAAGCTGCGCACGGCCCAGTACCAGGCGGCATAAAGCAGCAGCATCGTCAGGCCGAGCACCAGGAACAGAGGAGTCTGCGCGATCATCTGGCTGCGCGACGCCGAGGCGGTCGCGGCGAACAGTGAGGCCGGCAGCGCAAAATCCATCACGAGTGCGTTGAGACCGTCGACATGATGATTATCGACGATCTTGAATCTGCCGGCGGCATAGCCGAGCAGCAGGACGAAGAAGACCGGCGCCAGCGCCATCACGATCACATTGGACGTCATGGGCTCGGCCTTTCATGAGCATCGACGAAAAGCGTCATGGCAAGGAGATCGGCCGATCCACCGGGGCTAAGACGCCGGGCAACGAAGCTGTCGTGGATAGACTGCGCTCGGGCGCGCCAGCCGGGCCGTCGCACGCCGCCGCTGTCGATAAAGTCACGGGCAGTCGAGCGGGCAAAGCGGAGGCCGTCGAGCCCGCCACGATGCAGCAGATTGGTGTCTTCGACCGAGGCGATCAGGGCGAAGCACGCTTCCACCCGCGCAGCCTCCGCCTCGTGCGGGACGGCCCACTCCGCTTTCCGCAGAGCCGGCAAGCCGATCCGGTAGACGCTGGGAAATCCGCTCGCCGCCTCAAGGCGCGCACCGCCGGCGCGGAAGCGGCGGTGAGCAGCGTTGCCATGGCTGTGCAGCAGCACCGGACCATTGAGTATGCCGTCGCCCCAGAGCCGCGCGACGATATCGCCCAGCGACAGCTCGGGATTAATCATGCCGCCAGCCCTCGCCCCAGCCGCAGCGCACAACAAACCAAGCCCGAAGATCGCACCGCGATGGGTGTTGACCCCGGAGGTCGCAGCAAGCATTGCGCTTTCCGCTTCGAGGCCGATGATCCTGAGCCGCCCCATTCCGCAGCCACGCGCAGCCGCATCGGCGAGCTGCCGAAAATAAGGTTTTATCGCCGCGGCGCTCCGGCGAAACATGCCGGCATCCATGTCGTGGTGGCTGCCATTGTCGACGTGGCTCACGAGCCCCGGCTTCGGCCAGGTCTCCAGCTCCATGACAAGGCAGTCGGCGGCGCTGTCGCCGATGGCAGAGACATCGTCAGGTCTTTGCGGAGGGCGCGAAAGCGCCCGCTCCGGACTGCGCGCGAGCGCGGCGGTCATGACATCGCTCCCAACACAAATCGGTCCCTGCCCAGCAGACCAACGCGATCAACACGCTTGACCAGAATCTCTTCCGGACCGCCGTGGAACTCGCGCCAGTTCACCGCAGCGCCGTCTTGGCGCATCAGCTCACCGTCAAGCCGCATGGGGGCGTCGGTCTCGATCGCGGCGATATCGGCGACCAGACAATCGACATCGGCCCCGCTGCGGAGATCGAGCAGAAGATCGAGATCGGAACGTTCAGTGACGTAGTCGAGCCCGGTCAGCGCCTGCCAGGCCAAGCTCCCGAAAACCCGGACCTTCACCGCATGGCGGACGGCGAATTCGTCGAGACGATCAAGCGTCGGCTGCCAGGCCCGCGGCGCCGAGGCGCGCGCGTCATTCAGCGCCGGAGGCCTCGCGACGGAGACGATGTCATCGAAGCGCAGGACGAACGAGAGCCGCTGCTTGCCGGCAGCGGGCGGCAGCGGCAGTCCCAATGCCACGCCGAAGGCCTCAGTTGGTGTGGCGCGGCGCCTGACCGTCGGCCATCCCCTCTCGGCCCAGTCCGCCACGAGCGGATGAGCAGCGAGATCGCCGCGCGCGGCGAGCATTGCGCGCCAGCTCTCGGCACTGACAAAGACCAGATCGTGCCGGCTGATCGGGCGTTCACCGGGTGTGCAGGACAAGATCACGAACACGCTCCGCAATATCGGCTGCTTTCATCCGGCCGCCACGCTCCTTGCCCAGCGCGTCGCGCCGATCATGTGCATCGGGCATGTTGGTGAACAGCGCGTCCAGTTGATCCGCAAGCGTGGCCGCGTCATTCCACGTGACGTGAACCGCCCCCATCCGAGCCAGATTTGACAGGCCCGGCGCAAAGACCGGCGTGGACTTCGCCTTGTCCTGCAATGCAGCCGTCGACAGCTTGGTCACCTTTGCCATGGACGGCAAATCCATCACCGCCGGGTCGGCGCCGGGCAATCCCACCAGCACGCGGGTCGCGAGCCCGGTTGCGAGCAGAGCCCCTGCGGCCGAGTGACCGTACAGAAGGCCGATGGTCGGCCGGCCATTCATGTCCGCGTAGATCAGCGCCTTGGCGAGATGCGACAGGAATTCGTTCAGACCGAGCAGCTCGTCACGCCTGCTCATGCGCTGGCTGTCGCTGTCGACGAGGACCAGGATCGGCCCGCTTCCCTGATCGAGAGCATCCAGGACGTAGCCGGCAAGCCTGATCGCCTCGTCCACGCCAAGCGCGGTCCGATCGGCTATACCGATGATGAGCGTCTTGGCGCCGGACCGCAGCCTCGCCGAGCCGAACAGGATGCCCTTATCGTTTCTGACGTCGTGGCCATCGGGAAAGAGCGAGGCGAGGATGTCATCGAGCGTCACGGCTGGTCCTCCCGATCCTGTTGGCAAGCGCGATGAACTGGTCGTCCGGCAGATCAGGAACCGTTTCTGCATCCGCAATGCCTTCGGCCGCCCAGATTTCGACGGCATCCCGGCAGGCTCCGAACTGTCGTAATCGGTCGGCGAGGCGCAGCTGCTCGGCCTTCAGCCGGTCGAGACCGAAGGTCCCGACTACGCCAAGCAGCTCGCACGCAGCATCGCGAAAACCCTGCACCGTATCCTCGGTGAAGACGTCGGCTGCGCCGAGCAACCGGCGGTGCTTGCCTCCCATGGTGCGCCAGACCAAGGCACGATCCCGAGAGTCGAATTCCTCGACGCCGCGATTGGTCTCGATGACCTCCGGACCCGACACTGCGATGCGTCCGGGCTCGGAGATCGCGAGCGCGGAGCAGCAGCCCGCGATCAAACCGCCGCCGCCGTAGCATCCAGAACGCCCGCCGATCAGGCCGATCACCTTCACGCCCGCGGTGCGCGCTTCCATGACCGCACGCATGATCTCGGCGATGGCGAGCTCGCCGGCATTGGCCTCCTGCAACCGCACACCGCCGGAATCGAAGAGGATCACGACCGGCGCCGACCTGATCTGGCACGCGGCGCGCAAGAGCCCGGTCAGCTTGGCACCATGAACCTCGCCGAAGGCGCCGCCCATGAAGCGGCCTTCCTGTGCGGCCACGAGCACCGGCGCGCTATCGAGGCGCCCATGCCCGACAATGACGCCGTCATCGAACTGCTCGGGAAGATCGAAGATCTTCAGGTGCGGACTGACCTCGCGCTGCTCGGGGCCGACGAACTCGACGAAGCTGCCGGCATCGAGCAGCAGTTCGAGCCTTCTCCGCGCCGACGCCTCGTTGAAGCTGACCGCGCGCGCCCGTTCCGCAGGAGCAAGGTGCTTCGACGACGCCGTCATTGGCCGCCCTCCTCGATCAGGCGAACCGCCTGAGCCAGACGAAGCGAGACGGTATCCGGACGCGCGCCGCCATCGTTGATAGAAAACTGAAGTCCGCCCGGCGAATAGCGCTCGACGAAATCTACGATGACCGCGTTCCAGACCTCGCCGAAGCCCATCGCCGCAGTCCTGATCTCAAGCCGGCACTGCGTATCCGGAAGTGTCCGCTCCGCCAGCACCTCCAGATTGCCAGAGGCGACCACGCCGACGATCGCGCTCAGTCTGGTGCCTCCTGCGCGCGCGCGGGCCTGATGTTGAAAACTGAGATCTTCCATGGCGGTTCTCACCAGTTCCTGAATTTCGAGGGCGGCGCGTAGAGGCCGCCTGACCAGCGCACGAGATCCTTGATCGAGCGCGCCGCCAGCATGCTGCGATCCGCATCGAGTGGATTGATGCCGAGGTCTTCCGGCCGGCGGATCACGCCGCGCAGGCGGAGGTGCTCGACCAAGTTGCGATCTCGCCCGCGGCCGACCGCGGTGTAGCCGGCAATGCCACGGATCGCCTGCTCGCGCTCCAGTGCGGTGCGACAAAGCAGAAGGTTTGCCACGCCTTCTTCGGTGACGATGTGCGTGACGTCGTCGCCATAGATCATGATCGGGGCGAGCTCGAGCTTCAGTTTCTCCGCGAGCTCGAGCGCATCGAGCTTCTCGACGAACAGCGGCACGTTGTTGTCACCGAAGGTCTCACCGATCTGAACGACCAGCTTGCGCCCACGGCGCAACAACGCCGAACCGTCGGGGTCAGCTTCTGCTCCCGCCTTCAGCCAAGGCTCGCTCGGATGACGCCGCCCGCGGGCATCCGCACCCATATTCGGCGCGCCGCCGAACCCGGCGATACGCGAGCTCGTGACAGTCGACGAATTTCCGTGCAGATCGATCTGCAGCGTGGAGCCAATGAACATGTCGCAGGCATAAAGCCCAGCCGTCTGGCAGAACGCGCGATTGGAGCGTAGCGAGCCGTCCGGGCCGGTGAAATAGATATCGGACCGGGCGCGGATGTACTCATCCATGCCGACTTCCGAGCCGAAGGAGTGAATTTGGCGAACCCAGCCGGATTCGATCGCCGGAATGAGCGCGGGATGCGGATTCAAGGCGAAATGGGTGGCGATCTTGCTCTTCAGGCCCAGCCGCTTACCGAAGGTCGGCAGCAGAAGCTCGATCGCCGCCGTGCTGAAGCCAATGCCGTGGTTGAGCCGCTGCACACCGTAGGGTGCATAAATGCCTTTGATTGCGAGCATCGCAGTGAGGATCTGCCCTTCGGTGATCGCGGCGGGATCGCGCGTGAACAGCGGCTCAACGAAGAAGGGCTTGTCGGACTTGACGATGAAATGCACGCGGTCTGCCGGGATGTCGACGCGCGGCACCTCATCCACAATATCGTTGACCTGCGCGATCACGACGCCGTCCTTGAACGCGGTCGCCTCCACCACGGTCGGCGTGTCCTCGGTATTCGGACCGGTATAGAGATTCCCCTCGCGGTCGGCACTCACGGCCGCAATCAGCGCCACGTGCGGGGTCAGGTCGATGAAATAGCGGGCGAACAGCTCGAGATAAGTGTGGACGGCGCCAAGCTCGATCTTGCCGCCGAACAACATGCGCGCGATGCGCGCCGATTGCGGTCCGGAATAGGCATAGTCGAGCTTCTTCGCCACGCCCTGGTCGAACAGATCCAGATGCTCGGGAAGAACGATACCCGACTGCACCATGTGGAGGTCGTTCACTCTGGAACGATCGACCGCTAGCAGTGCGCGACTAAGCAGATCCGCCTGCTTTTGATTGTCGCCCTCCAGGCAGACGCGGTCACCCGGCCGAATCGCGGCTTCCAGCAGCCGGGTCGCGTCGCGGCCGTCCACGACCTTACCGGACGCAAATTGAGCGCCCGCCGCGATGCGCGCATCGCGCGCGACCCGGTCGTTCTGCCAATTCGTCATGGGCTTTGTTCCTTGGCCGCATTGGCCCCGCTCCAAAGCGATCCCGGATTGGCGTAGTCGGGATAGAGCCGCAGCATCGCCTCGTAGAGCTCAAGCGCAGATGTTGTCGCCTGATCGAGGAGATTGAAGTCGAGCAGGTACTGCCGCGTCTTTGCGATATTGCGCGGATTGTCGTCATTGTCTGGCTTCTTATGTCCCGCGATCACGAAGCGTGGCCTCAATGTCTCGAGCCGTTCCAACGCGGCGATCCATTCAAGCCGGCTCTGCCTATTGGTTTCAGCGAGATAGGGATGGATTCCGTTGTAGACGGTGTCGCCACCAATAATAAGGTCAAGCCCCGGCACATGGAGCGCCGTCGAACGCTCCGTGTCGGTCCGACCCATGTCGATGACGACGAGCTTGTGCCCCTCGAGCATCAGTTCGCGCCCCTGCAGAGGCTCTGCCGTCACGAGTCGCTCCGCGATCACCCCTGGGAATCGCTTGCGCCAGAAGCCATCAATCGATGCCGGCGCCAGTTGCACCTTCATCGCCTCGACGACCTCGGGAACCGCAAGCGCCCTGGCGTTTGGAAAGCGGTCGAGCAGCGGCGCGAGACCAAAGAAGTGATCACCGTGACCATGGGTGACGTAGATCGCAGTCAGATTCTTGCCGCTTGCCACCACCCAGTCCAGCAGCGTTTTCGATTGCTCGGCGGTCAGAAACGTATCGACGAGCACCGCGTCGCACTCGCCGTAGATGAGCGTCGAGGAATTCGCGACCCACATCAGGTCCGGATTGCCCGACGGCAACTCGCGGCTCAATCCGGCACGCTTTGCGGTAAGTACGCTCCAATTCAGCGGCGCGTTCATGTTTTCGATCACAGTCACAGACGTCTCCAGCTCGGGCAGTCGGGCTGGCGGAAGCGCTCCTCGCACCGCCAGCCTTCCCTTTATGGGGTGTGCCACGCATCGCGGCCAGCGGCCGACCTCAACGTGCAGCCGTTTGCGAAACGTTGCGGGCGGCCTGCGTGATGATAGCGGCCACTTCCTTGGGATGAGACTCATAGACGGAGTGGCTGGCGCCGGGGATTACGGTCGTATGACTCTTGGCGCGCTCGTAGTACCAACGCTCGAGGTCCGGATTGATGATCTGGTCGCCACCGGCAACGATGCCCCAGCTCGGCTTGGTCTTCCACGCCGCCGCCGTCAGCGGCGTGCTGAACACCTGTGTGGCGGCCAGGACCTGGGAGCGCGCGACAAATTCGGCCCGCTCCAGTGGCAGATCGGGTGCGAAGAGTTTGGGGAACTGCACCGGATCGAGATAGGTGAACTTGTCGGGCGTCGTCTTGACAACGCCTTCGGTCTTTCCGAGCACGCTCGGTGTCTTCTTGCCCAGCGCCGCTTCATCCTCACCGACATCGGGCGCGTGGGCGGCGACATAGACAAGGCCCACGACGCTCGGATGCACGCCGGCTTCGGTGATGATGGATCCGCCATAGCTATGGCCGACAAGAAGCGTAGGACCATCCTGAAGATCGAGCACCCGCTTTGCCGCCGTGACATCATCGGCAAACGACGTCTCCGGCTCCTGCACCATGGTGACGCGGAAACCTTCCTTGGTCAGGATGTCGTAGACCGGCTTCCAGCCGGATGCATCGACCCAGGCGCCGTGCACCAGGACGATATTCTTCACCGGTTCCGCGCTTGCCGGGACCACAGCCGAGAACAGCGAAAAAGCGGTCGTAAGAGCAAGACAAGCATTGAGGCGGTTCATGTCAGATCACTCCGGGTTGCAATGATCCGACACTAGCGAGGTGGCTGCTCCTCGTATTTCTTCAAGCCAGGATAGTTTTCACTTCGCACGTCTTCGGCCGGTTTCCATCGGCAGGTCGAATTCGAACGTGGACCTGCCTGACCATTCCTTCATGAAAGACAAGCCACGCGCGCACATGTCATGCAGCCGCCGCACGCTGATATCCGCTGCATATCTCGTTTCGAAGGGATGAGCCATGACAATGACCGCAAGGACGACGACATACTGTGCTACTTTCGGTGCCCTGCTATTTGCTGCCTCACCCGCTCAAGCAGGCGCCTGCGAACCGTCGATCGCAAGCGTTCAGGCACAGGTCGACGCCGCGATCGAACAGAGCGCCGGCTCCGACCAATGGAAGCCGGAAAGCCTCGACGCGCTGCGCGGGCATCAACCGACTCCGCGCTCGCTGGCGCAGACCGAGGGTCGCAACGGAGCGGACCTTCAGCTCGCTCTCGATGCGCTCGAGCGTGCGCGCGCCGCCGACCGCTCTGGTCAGATCGCCGCGTGCCACCGAGAGCTTTCCCAGGCGAAGCTGATCCTTGTGCAGCAACGACAGTAGCTCGGACGGCGTTAGGCGCTTCATCGTGCGGTGAGACAGCGGGACGTTCGTTCTCGAAATACCGCTGCTTCCGCCCCTCCCTATCGTCCCCGCCGAGTGAATTATCATCCGGGATAAGGAAGATGTCGGAACATCTCTCATCAACGAGCCGAAGCACGCGACGAAATAGATGGCGCCAGCTCGGATTCATTATCCTCGGCGCAGCGCTGGTGGTCGGCCTTCGGTGGTCGGCCCCTGCACTCGCTCAAACGGCATCGTCGGGACTGCAGCCGTCGACCGGCATGGGCGTAACGTCGCCACTTGGCGCAGCGCGCCCCGCGGGCATTCCACTGGGCTCGACCGAGATCGCCACGCCCGGCCTGGCTCCGGTCAGTCCACCGCAGGGCACCGGCGTGTGTGCCGGGTCTGGCAATGCCGGATCGCCCGGCGCGCTGTTCGACGGCGGCGGCGTTTCCGGCGGTGCATCGCTCTCCTGCGCTGACAGCCGAATTCCTGCGTCTGCGCTGCCCTCGCCATCCTCGGCAGGACGCGTCGGCATTCCGTTGGGCGCCACCGAGCTTGGCGGCGTCGGCGTGAGCCCGACCCTGCCCGTGCCCGGACCAGCGATTTCAGGCACTGCGGGACCTTCCAACAACTTCGGCACTCCCTGAGATGACGAGGAACGGCACCGTGAAACGGAATCTCCTCATCACGCTGGTTGCTCTTGCGGCAGTCTCGACCGCGGCCGGCTTCTGGTTGTTTGCCAAAGACAAGCCATCAGCTGTCGCTGCAATGCCCGTCCCTGCCGCGATCCCGGTGGTCGCGTCCACCGTGACCAGCAAGGAGGTCCCGATCTACCTGCGCGGCATCGGCACCGTGATCGCCTATAACACGGACGTCGTGCACAGCCAGATCCAGGGGCAGATCGTCCAGATCGCCTTCACCGAGGGGCAGACCGTCAAGGCCGGTGACCTCCTGGCGCAGATCGATCCACGTCCCTATCAAGCCCAGATCGAACAGCTGACGGCCAATCGCGACCGCGACCAGGCTCAGCTCGTGAATGCCGAGGCCAATCTCTCCCGCTACAACCAGCTCGGCGACAAGGGCTACGCGACCCCGCAACTGATCGAGACGCAGACCGCGCAGGTGGCGCAGCTGCGGGCCGCCGTCAAGGCGGACCAGGCCCAGATCGACGAGGCCAATGTCCAGCTCAGCTACACGCGGCTGACGTCGGCCATTCCCGGCATCACCGGCGTCCGGCAGATCGACGTCGGTAACGTGATTCATCCGACCGATCCGAACGGGCTCGTCGTCGTCACGCAGATCGAGCCGATCTCGCTGCTCTTCACCCTTCCGCAGACCGATCTGCCGGCAATCCAGGATCAGATGGCGAAGGGCCCGATGAAGGTCATCGCCTACAGCCAGGACGACAAGATGAAGCTCGACGAAGGCAGGCTGCTGCTGGTCAACAACGAGATCGCGCAGACGACGGGCACCGTCCAGCTGAAGGCAGAATTTCCGAACCGCGATCACCGGCTATGGCCGGGACAGCTGGTGAATGCTCGCCTGCTGCTGGAAACACGGAAGGATGCCCTGACGGTTGCCGGGTCGGCCGTGCAGCAAGGTCAGAACGGCAGCTATGTCTACGTCGTAGCTCCCGACCAGACCGCCAGCCTCCGCTCGGTTCACGTGGCGCAGATCAGCGATGGCCAAGCGTTGATCGATCAGGGCCTGAAGCCGGGCGATGTCGTGGTCGTCGACGGCCAGTACCGCCTGAAGGACGGCAGCAGCGTCCGGCAGCTGCGCGGCAAGGCGGCGCGCGAGGCCGACCTGCAGAGCTCCGTCCAGGATGCCATTCCATGAATCTCTCAGCGCCCTTCATCCTGCGGCCGATTGCAACCGCCCTGCTGATGGCTGGGCTGCTCCTGTGCGGCCTCGCGACCTACCCGTTGTTGCCGGTCGGCGCGCTGCCGAATGTCAACTACCCGACCATCCAGATTTCGGCGCAGCTGCCCGGCGCCGATCCGCAGACGATCGCTTCCTCGGTTGCCACACCGCTCGAGCAGCAGCTGAGCCAGATTCCGGGCGTCACCCAGCTCACCTCGTCCAGCGCACTCGGCGTGGCCCAGTTGACCGTCCAGTTCGAGCTCTCGCGGACGGTCGACAGCGCTGCTGTCGACGTGCTGGCTGCGATCAACGCAGCCAGTCCTTTTCTGCCGCCCAACATCCCCTACCCGCCGACGATCCGGAAGGTGAACCCCGCCGAGACGCCGATCATGCTGATCGCGCTGTCCTCCGACTCGCTTCCGCTGACCACGGTCGATGCGTATGCGGAAAATATCCTGCTGCCCAAGATCTCGCAGATCCCGGGCGTGGGCCTCGTCGGTATCGGCGGCCAACAGAAGCCCGCGATCCGCGTCCGCGTCAACCCGCAGGCGCTCGCCGCGCGGGGCATCGGCCTTGAGGATGTGCGCAGCGTGATCGCTGGCGCCAATGTCGATCTGCCGAAGGGCACGCTCAACAGCCCACGCGTCACCTACACGCTGAACACCAACGATCAGCTCTTGAAACCCTCGGCCTATGACGACCTGATCATCGCCTATCGGAACGGCTCGCCGGTTCGGATCCGCGATATCGGTTCGGCGGTCGAAGCGCCCGAGAATGATCTTCTGGCCGGCTGGTACGGCAAGCAGCCTGCGATCATCCTCGCAGTCCAGCGCGTTCCCGGCGCCAATGTCATCCAGACTGTCGACCGCATCAGGAAGCTGCTGCCGCAATTGCAGGCCTCCGTTCCTCCGGCAATCAAGGTGACGATCGCAGCGGACCGCACCGCCACCATTCGCGCCGCCGTCTCCGACGTGCAATTCACGCTGCTGCTGACGGTCGCACTGGTGGTGATGGTGATATTCCTCTTCCTGCGAAATTTCTGGGCCACCATCATCCCGGCAGTCACAGTTCCGCTGTCGCTGATCGGCACCTTCGCAATCCTCTATGTACTGGGCTACAGCCTCGACAATCTGTCGCTGATGGCGCTCTCCATCGCGGTCGGCTTCGTGGTGGACGATGCCGTGGTCGTGATCGAGAATATTGTGCGCCACCTCGAGGAGGGCCTGACGCCGATGCAAGCGGCACTCAAAGGCTCCAGCGAGATCGGCTTCACCATCGTCTCGATCACCCTGTCGCTGATCGCGGTGTTCATCCCGCTGTTCCTGATGGGCGGCTATGTCGGAAAGCTGTTCCAGGAATTTGCCATCACCATCACCGCCTCGCTGGTACTGTCGCTCATCATTTCGCTCACCTTGACGCCGATGATGTGCGCGCGCCTGTTGAAGGATGACTCGCGGAAGACGCACGGCAGGCTCTATCTCCTGTTCGAGCACGGTTTCGATGGCCTGCTTGCGCTCTATGCGCGAGGCCTGCGCGTCGTGCTGCGCCACCGTTTCGCGACGCTGCTCGTGATGCTCTCCACCATTGTCCTGACTGGCTACCTTTATATGATCATTCCGAAGGGCTTTTTCCCGCAGCAGGACACTGGACAGATCGTCGGCATCACCGAGGCGTCGCAGGACATCTCCTTCCCCGCCATGTCCGAACGCCAGCAGGCGCTCGTCGGGGTTCTGCTCAAGGATCCAGACATCGCGTCGGTCGCGAGCTATATCGGTCCGGGCGGACCGACGGCGACGCTCAACCAAGGGCGTATCTTCATCGTCCTGAAGCCGAAGCCGGGACGGAAGGCCAGCGCCGATCAGATCATCAATCGGCTCAGGCCCGCGCTCGCTCACATCCAGGGCATCACGCTCTACATGCAGGCGGCCCAGGATATTACGATCGGCGCGCGCCTGTCGAAGACGCAGTATCAATATACGTTGACCGATGCAGATTCCGATGAGCTGACCCACTGGTCGGCCATCTTCCTGGACAGGCTGCGCGCACTCGACATCATTGCCGACGTCGCAAGCGATCAGGCCAATGCCGGCCCGAGATTGGATGTCACCGTCAATCGCGAAGTCGCCTCCAGCTTCGGCATCCTGCCCTCGACCATCGACAACACGCTCGACGATGCCTTCGGCCAGCGCATCGTCTCCACCATGTTCACCTCGCTGAACCAGTATCATGTCGTCATGGAAGTCGACCCGAGCTTCCAGTACGGCCCCGAGGCGCTCAAGGACATCTATCTGAACTCGGCCTCCGGCCAGCAGGTTCCGTTGAGCACACTGGTCAACGCCGACATCAAGCCGGCGCCGATCCTCATCAATCACCAGAGCATGTTTCCGTCCGTCACGATCTCATTCAACCTCAAGCCCGGCGCGGCGCTCGGCGACGCGGTGGCGGCGATTCAGAAGATCGAGAAGGAGACCGGCAAGCCCGCCTCGCTGTCGACCTCGTTCCAAGGCAATGCGCAGGCATTCCAATCCTCTCTGGCCGGCACGCCGCTGCTGATCGGCGCGGCACTGATCGTGATCTATATCATTCTCGGCGTTCTCTACGAGAGCCTCATCCACCCAATCACGATCCTATCGACACTGCCGTCCGCCGGCATCGGCGCATTACTGCTGTTGCTTGCCGTCCACATGGACCTCAGCGTCATCGCCATCATCGGCATCATTCTTCTGATCGGCATCGTGAAGAAGAACGGCATCATGCTGGTCGACTTCGCCCTCGAGGTGCAGCGCCAGCACGGCCTTGGCCCGGAGGAGGCAATCTACCAGGCCTGCACGCTCCGCTTCCGCCCGATCTTGATGACGACAATGGCCGCTCTGCTCGGAGGCGTGCCCCTGATGGTCGGCACCGGCACCGGTGCGGAGCTTCGTCAACCGCTCGGCTACACGATCGTCGGCGGACTGATGCTCTCGCAAATTCTGACGCTTTACACGACGCCCGTGGTCTACCTCTATCTCGACAGGCTCGGCGCGTGGATCGCCGGACGTAAGCCGCAGGCGAAAGAAACGGCTCCAACGTCTCCGGCCCAGACACCTGCGAGGTTAAGCCATGAATCCGCTTGATGGGATCGCGGTCGGCATGGCCGCCGAAAAACTCGTGACCATCACGCCTGACATGACGGTCGGTCATGTGGTACCCGGCATGCCGGCCGTCTACGGCATCCCGATGATGATACTGCATATGGAAATGGCCGCGGGAGCAGCGATCCAGCCGTCCCTGCCGGCGGGCTATGTCAGCGTTGGGATGATGGTCAGCATCCGTCATCTCGCGGCAACGCCGGTCGGCCGCCACGTGCGCGCGATTGCGCGCGTAATTCAGACCGACTCCAAGAGCGTCGTATTCGAGGTCGAGGCATGGGAGGGCCATCGTAAGATCGGCGACGGCACCCATCGGCGTGGCATTGTTGATCTCGCCGAGTTCGAGAGGCGGTTCGGCGTGAGAAACCTTACCGTAACCGTGGCCTGAGTCGCTTGATGGGAAGCCGCGACACCTGGAATCGCGCTGCATGCGCGAGGTCGTGCGTTTCGGAAAAAAATCCGAAAAAGCCAAAAGACTCGTTTTCGGCATTGCAGTAGACCGGCCGCATCATGCGCATTCATCCGAGCATCTGGTCTCGGCATTCGAATTCATGTTCGGCGAGCCCTTATCGAACCCGTTGCCCCATCCCACGCTCGCTTCCGGACCGCACTGGCCAACAGGGGCCCGTGACGCCGGACGAGTTTGTGGAATATATGCTTTGAGCAATGATCCGATCTTTCAATCGGACGATGCGCGTGCGGGTGGTCATCCACGGTGCGCTCGATGACGGCGGACCGCCGGATGTCGAACAGGAATAAGCACGCGACTGGTTCTCGCCGAACATGGTCCGAGCGGTCGTGGCTTCACCTGCGGCCGATCCGAACAAAGGGCTGGAAGGTCCGCGTTCTGCCTCACGCCGTCTATTCGATGTTCGGCAGTACGGCGCTGGCGCTGCTGTCGTCCATCTGTTTCCTGCTCAGCTTGAATTTTGCCACGACCGCTTTCGTGCTTTTGATCGTCATTGTGCTGCTCGCCCTGCGCGACGGCCTTGTTTCCTCCGTGACCTTCACTGCCGTCGCGACCGCTTGCCTCGTCTTCCTGTTCGTCGAACCGATCTACTCGTCTGCCGTGGATGAGTTCTGGGGCTTGGTCCCCTTGGCCGCCTTTCTGTCCACGTCGCTCGTGATCGTCAGCCTGATCAGGCGGCTCCACATGCTGGAACGTGCGCATGGCGAACAGGCCAATCTGCTCAATCTCACGACGAACGCCATCTTCCTCCGTAATACAGATCATGTCATCGTCTACTGGAACCGAGGCGCCGAGGAACTCTATGGGTGGACGCGGGAGGAAGCCGTCGGGACAGTCGTCGACGAGCTTCTGCAGACCGTATTTCCTGTTCCTCGTCCGGAGATCGACAGCAGGCTGCTGCAGACAGGCCGGTGGCAAGGCGAGCTGATTCACACGACCAGATGCGGCAAGAAGGTCATCGTCGCCAGCCGTTGGTCAACGCATTACAACGACCTCGGACTGACCATCGGCACACTCGAGAGCAATACCGATGTCACGGAGTGCAGGCGTGCCGAAGATGCACTGCGGCGAATCCAGGCAGCCTATCTCACCGAAGCACAGAGGCTCAGCCACACCGGAAGCTTCGGCTGGAATGTCTCCAGCGGCGAACTCTTCTGGTCCGACGAGACGTTCCGGATTTTCGATGTCGAGCGGACAATGTTCCCATCGCTAAATCTCGTCCTCGAGCGCACACATCCCGATGATGTCACCGCGGTACGCCAGGCCATCGGTCGCGCAGCCCGCGAGCGGCATGATTTTTCCCACGAACACCGCCTGCTTCTGAAGAACGGCGAGATCAGGCACATACGCGTGGTCGCACGCGGAACGTCGGATGACAAAGGGCAATTCCAGTTCATCGGCGCGGTCATGGACGTTACCGCCCAGAAGAAGGCTCATAGCGAGCTGGAGCGCAGCGAGCAGCGCTACCGCCACCTGTTCAGCCGCATGCCGATCGCTCTTCGGCAACTTGATGCAAGCAAGCTGGCAGGGCTGTTCAAACGATTGCGCGCGGAGGGCGTCACCGATCTCGGCAGCTATTTCGACAGCCATCCCGAGTTCTTGTACACCTGCATGGAGGCGCTCTCCTATCAAGAGTCCAATCAGCGGTTCATTCAGATGTTCGGAGGACCTGGCGCCTATGTTGTACGCCCCGTCACCCATTCCTGGAAGGAACGCCCCGATACGTTCCGGCGCGCTATGGAGTCCCGCTTCCGTGGCGAGGCGAATTTTGAGGAAGAGACCAGAATGGTCACCTGGGACGGCCGCGTGATCGACGTTCTCTTCATCACGGCGCGCGTCGGGCCGATCAACGATTCCGAAGTGAGCCTCGTCGGTACGATCGACATCTCACAACGGCTTCGTGTCCAGGAAAGGCTTCGGCAGGTCCAAGCAGAGTTCGCGCATGCTGCGCGAGTCTCGATGCTCGGCGAGCTTACCGCCTCCATCGCCCACGAGGTCAATCAGCCACTGGCTGCCATCGCGACCAATGGCGCGGCCGGCCTGCGGTGGCTTGCCAGGCCCAATCCTAACCTGGCCGAGGTGCACGAGGGAATTGAAAACATGATTGCCAATGCCCGACGAGCCGCGAACATCGTGGCACGCATTCACGCGATGGCATCGCGTAAGGCGCCGGAGCGAACCTTTCTGTTGCTTGACGACGTCATCCGCGAATCGCTTCTCTTCGTTCGACAGGAGATGGAATCCCGCAGCGTAACGATCCTGCACCGCCCTGACCCGACCGCACCGCAGGTGCTCGGTGACCGCACCCAGCTCCAGCAGGTCATTGTGAATCTGGCGATCAACGCCATGCAGGCGATGATGCAGGCAGGCAGCGAGTGTCGGAAGATCGTCATCAGCACAGTCAGGCACGATTCAAGCGCGATATGCTGCTCTGTGGAGGACAGCGGTCCGGGCCTCGGCGCCGAGCATATCGACCGGCTGTTCGAGAGCTTTTTCACGACCAAGGACAGCGGCATGGGAATGGGGCTGCCGATCTGCCGGTCCATCGTCGAAGCGCATGGCGGCGAGATCGGCGCGGACGCTCATGGCGCCGAGGGTGGCGCCCGGTTCTGGTTTGCGCTGCCGGTCCCCGCGTCAACGGTGTGCGAATAACCGCAGCGCGGCTGCGGGTCGCAATGCGCCGAGGCTGCATCGGGGCAGCGGCCGGTCGCGTTGCACGTCTATTGCCCGAACTCGCCGTCTGTGTTGATCGAAGTCGAGCGTACCAGGCGGATCGGAATGCCCTTGTAGGATGGCGTGAAGCTCATGGGATCGCGAGCATAGAGCGGCACCAGCGGATTGGTCTCCGGATAATAGGCTGCGCAGCAGCCGGCCGGGAACGAATAGGCGACCACGCGGAAGTTGCGCACGATCCGCACGCTGCCATCCGTCGATTCCGTGATCAGGTCGACGCGGTCTCCGTCGATGAGGCCCCGCTTCTTCAACTCGTATTCATTGAGGAACACAACGTCTCGCTGACCATAAACGCCGCGATAGCGGTCGGACATCGAATAAAGCGTGGTGTTATACTGGTCATGGCTGCGTATAGAGGTGAGCCAAAGGCTATCGGGCTCGCTCTGCGGCGGATCTTCACCGCAGCCTTCGAACACCAGGAAGTTGGCCTTGCCGGACGGCGTCGCCCATATGCGCTCACGCGCAGTCGAGGTCAGATGGAAGCCGCCCGGCACACGGATCCGCGCGTTGTAGCCCTGGAAGATCGGAAAGACGGTCTCGATCGCATCGCGGATACGATCATAATCGGCCACGAAATCGTCCCAATCGACCACCGTGCGCTGGCCGAGCGTTGCTTTCGCGACGCCGGCGATGATCGCCACTTCGCTCAGAAGGTGTTCCGAGGCCGGTTTGTTGCGCCCGCCCGAGGCATGAACCATGGACATCGAGTCCTCCACCGTGATCGACTGCGGCCCTGCCGCCTGGATGTCGATTTCGGTGCGACCGAGGCAGGGCAGGATCAGCGCAGCGTGGCCGTGGATCAGATGGCTCCGGTTGAGCTTGGTGGAGACGTGGACAGTGAGATCGAGCTTCCGCAGTGCAGCCCGCGTTGCCTGCCAATCCGGGATAGCCGCCGCAAAATTGCCGCCCATCGCGAAGAAGACCTTCACCTCGCCGCTGATCATCGCCTCCAATGCGGTGACGACATTGTGTCCCGGCGCCGTCGGCGGCTTGAAACCGAACCGTCGCTCCAAACGGTCGAGAAACTCAGCGCTGGGCGCCTCCGTGATGCCGACGGTGCGATCTCCCTGCACATTGGAATGGCCGCGAACCGGACAGACGCCCGCACCTTCCCGTCCCACATTGCCCCGTAACAAAGCGAGATTGGCGATTTGCTGCACGTTGTGCGCACCATGCCGGTGCTGGGTGATACCCATGCCAAAAACGAGAATGGCGCGCTGCGCCTTCCCATAGGCGTCGGCTGCATATTCCAGGTCTTCACGCGTCAAGCCGGACTGACGTTCGATATCGGGCCATTGCGTGCGCTTGAGGTCGTCGACCAGCGCTTCGATCCCGATCGTGTGCCCGTGGATGAAATCCCAGTCCAGGATCTCTGGTTGCTCGGCGGCGCGCGCGGCCTCGTCCGCTTCGACCAGGATCTTCATGATCCCCTTGAGTGCAGCGACGTCACCGCCGACCCTGACCTGGAACAGCTTCGAGCTGATCGCGGTCGACGTCAGCGTGATCATCTCGACGGGGCTCTGTGGCGCCTGGAAGCGTTCCAGCGCGCGCTCGCGGAACGGATTGAACGAGATGATCGACGCGCCGCGGCGGGCCGCATTGCGCAGGCTCGTCATCATCCGCGGGCTGTTAGTTCCCGGATTCTGGCCGAAGATGAAGATGCAGTCGGTCTTGTCGAAGTCCTCCAGCAGCACGGTGCCTTTGCCGACGCCGAGCGAATGCGGCAGGCCGACGCTGGTCGCCTCGTGGCACATGTTGGAGCAGTCAGGAAAATTGTTGGTGCCGTATTCGCGCACGAACAGCTGGTAGAGAAAGGCGGCTTCGTTCGAGGTCCGCCCGGACGTATAGAAATCTGCCATATTCGGGTCGGGCAACTCCCGCAGGTGCCGGCCGATCATGTCGAAGGCATCGCTCCACTCTACCGGAAGATAGCGATCGGATGTCGCGTCATAGGCCATCGGATGCGTGAGCCGTCCAACCATTTCGAGATCATAGTCACTCCACGTCGCAAGCTCTGTGACGGTATGCCCGGCGAAGAACTCCGGCGTGCAGCGCTTGGCGGTCGCTTCCCAGGCGATCGCCTTGCCGCCATTTTCACAGAACTCGAATGACGACGTATGCTTCGGATCGGGCCAGGCACAACCGGGGCAATCAAAGCCTTGCGGCTGGTTCATGCGGCTCAGCGTTGCCGCGCCCTTCACCGGCACCCGCTGCACCAACAGGGCCTCGCTGAGCGCCTTGAGCGCTCCCCATCCGCCGGCGGGCTCACGATAGGGATGAACCGATTTCCTGGTCATCTGAGATATCTCGATGTGACAATTCACGCGCCAGTTAAGGTCCGCTGCGGTGGGTCGTCTTTTCAAATCGGAGTTCGGATTTCTCAATCGCACAACTCCACGCGAGAGCGGCCGGCCTCATAGGCGGGAGCTGATAGTGCGTTCGAGAAAAAGTGTCGCCGTTCGCGGAAGCTGAGTGGGCAAGCCGAAATTAGCTTGGAGCCCCCGGGCCTTCTGGTGACTGAGAGGCTCCCGACGGCTTCATAGGAGCGACCAACATGTTTTCACGACGCGATTTGCTGGCTGTATCGGCGGCGGGCGCCGCCATCGTCGGCTCCAGCGCACAAGCAGCAACCTTCGGCAATCCTGACGAGCCGCCGCAAGGCGCCGTGAACGCCAAGAGCGTTGGGAGCCTGACCGATCCCGGCCCGCAAGATCCAGCTCTCGGCAGGCAGTTTCCGTCCGCGCAAACGCCGCCGGCGACTGACGTCGGCGGTCTGCAGATGGACTGGGCGTCGTTCAACAACGCCCCGAGGCGCATCCAGAACGGCGGCTGGGCCCGCCAGGTCACGGTCGACGATTTCGCGATCTCGAAGGAAATCTCGGGTGTGAATATGCGGCTGTCGGCCGGCGGCATCCGCGAACTGCATTGGCATCAGGCGGCCGAATGGGCAATCATGACCTACGGCAATTGCCGCATCGCGGTGCTCGATGCGCAGGGCCGTCCCTATGTCGCGGACGTCAAGTCCGGCGACCTCTGGTACTTTCCGTCGGGCGCGCCGCATTCCCTGCAAGGGCTCGGGCCCGACGGCTGCGAATTCGTGATCTGCTTCGACGACGGCCACGCCAACGAATTCAATACGCTGCTGGTGACGGACTGGTTCGCCCATACGCCTCCCGAGGTGCTGGCCAGGAATTTCGGGGTCCCGGTCGAAGCCTTCGCGAATATTCCGTTGCACAATCTCTGGATCTTCCAGGGCACGGTGCCGGGTGACCTCACCGCAGCTCGTGCCGCCATCGCCAGGCATGCCGAGGCGCCGCCCTACCCGTTCGTCTATCCGCTCGGCAGCTCGGCTCCCCTGAAGCAAAATTCCAGCGGCAGCATTCGGATCGCCGACAGCACCAATTTCAAGGTCGCGACGACCGTCGCATCGGCGCTGGTGTCGATGCCTCCGGGCGCGATCAGGGAGATGCACTGGCATCCGAACGCGGACGAGTGGCAGTACTACATCAAAGGCAAGGCGCGAATGACGGTGTTCGATACCGGCCCCAATGCGCGCACAACCGATTTTTCCGCCGGCGACATCGGCTATGTCCCGCGCAATCTTGGACATTACGTCGAGAATGTCGGCGACACCGAGCTGCAATTCATCGGCGTCTTTCGCGCACCACGCTACGAGGAAATCTCACTTTCGAACTGGCTCGCCCACACACCGCCGAAACTGGTCGCCCAGCATCTCAACATCGATGAGAAGCTGATCGCCCAGTGGCCGGACAATAGTCCGGGCACCATGCCAAAGTCTTGAATCAGGAAGCGGCGCCGGATTAGGCGCCGATCAACATGACATGCGAAGGAGATTGAATATGCAAAAGGGCTTTTTCGTTCTCGCCTTTAAGCTTGCCGTTCTCTCGGCGTCTTCAGCTGTCGCCGCGCCGGGACCTTACAAAGAGCCGCTCGACATGCAGACACTGAACAGCATCAAATCGCATTTCGACGAGGTCATGGAGCTCGCCAACCGGCACGACATCAAAGCGCTGCACGAGATGTTCTGGCAGTCTCCGTCAACGCTACTGGTCGCCAAGAGCGCCGATCCATCCGAGGGCAATTGGGCTGGCTTTTGGGGCAACAATGCCATCGACCAGAAGCTGCATGATATCGCCGCGTCAGGGCCGGTCGTGCTCACACCTAACCGCTCCAAGCTGAAGGTCGTCGGTTTGACTCCTGATGTTGCGGAATCGTACGCGCCCGTCACCATAACGGTGTCGTATGCCGGACAAGATGGCAAGCCAGAGCCTTTTCTGATGATGTTCACTTGGATCAAGGTCTCAAACGAGTGGAAGATAGCATCCGAAATCATTCTGCCGGTGCCGCCAGTTACGGCAGCGAAAAGTCTGCCGGCGAAAGAACCTCAATAAGTTTTTGATAAGGGCGCGTGCCTCTGCGAAACGATCACAAATCGTGCAAGCACGATTTCGCTCGTTCGATTGCCGCAGTCTGTCACGCACATCAGGCAGGTGGGATCAAACGTCGCCGCCGCCTTTGTGGAACTCCGCTCTCAGTAGTGGCCTGGAGCGGAGTCGAACTTGCCCCTGAAGACATGGAAGCCGGTAACGACATAGACGAGCATCAGCGGGAAGATGAAGAGGCCCTCTCCCCAGAACATGAAGGCCAGACTCGCATGCGGCGCAGCCGCCTCGTCGATCGTGATGGCAAACGGCACCATAGAGGGCCAGAACGAAACCGCCAGCGTTCCAAACGCCATCACGAAGATCAGGGAGACCATGTGGAATGGCCAATAGTCGTCGTGACGCAGGATGCTGGATGCGAGCACGCACGCTGCCCCGACGCCGATCGCCGGAAAGACGAACAGATAGGGCCGCTCGATCCATCGATGTAGAATTGGAAGATGCTGCAGCAACGCGTGACTGAAAACGAGGATCAGAAACGCCAGCACTCCGGTCGCAAGCACGGGCACCTGCGCACGGGCGACATCGCGAACGATCCCACCGCGCTTTCTAACGAGCCAGCAAGCTCCAAGCAGCGCATAGCCCAGGCAAAGGCCGACACCGCACAGCACGGAAAACGTGCTGAACCAGCCGAACGTGCCTCCCGTATATTGGCCGTTTGCAATGGGCAGTCCCTGCACGAGAGCCCCGACCATCGCTCCCTGCATGAAGCTTGCGACCAGAGAACCGCCGCCGAAACTCAAGTCCCAAATCCAGCGCGATCGCTGCGATTTGTTGCGGAATTCAAATGCAACCCCGCGCAGGATCAATCCCAGCAGCATAAAGATCACCGGGAGGTAGAACGCGGAGAGTACCGTTGCATAAACGACCGGAAACGCGCCCCACAGGATCACGCCGGTCACCACGAGCCAGGTCTCGTTGCCGTCCCAGAACGGCGCGATTGCACCCAGCATGGCGCGCCGCCGCGGCTCACTGTTCGGCAGCAGGAACAGGATCCCGACGCCCAGATCGAAGCCGTCGAGCAGGAGATAGACGAGGATGCTGATCGCCAGCAAGGCGACCCAGAACGTGACCATGTCTTATTCTCCTGCTTGCGGGTAGCCGTGGGGCGAGAGGGGCTCGGGATCGGCGACCGACATCGGCCGGTTGGGCATGGCCCCGGATGCGACTTCGGCCAGGGTGCCGCCGGGACCTGCTCGCAAAAGCCTGTAGATGAAAGCGATGCCGAATGAGAAGATGAAGGCGTAGACAGCGCCGAATAGCACGAGCGTGGTCAGCGCCGCATCCGCGGTCAGGAATGGCGTCATGGCTCTTGCCGTGCGCAGCATGCCGTAGACGACCCAGGGCTGCCGACCGACCTCGGCCGTGTACCAGCCCGCCAGCGTCGCGACGAAGGGCAGCGGGAAGCTCAGGAAGGTTGACCCTAGGAGCCAGCGGCTGCGTTCGATTTGATGATGCATGATCCGCCAGGACCCGAGCCACGCCAGCACCAGCATGATCAAGCCGCAGCCGACCATGAGGCGGAAGGTCAGGAACGGAATGAGGACCGGCGGCCGGTCCTCAGCCGGGAAGGACGTCAACCCGACCTCCCTGGAGGTGGTGGTCATGCTCGCGATGATGCTGCCGAGCACCGGGATCTTGATCTCGTAGCGGTTCGACTCGGTTGTCGCGTCGGGAATTGCGACGATCACCTCACCAGCAGGCTGCTCGTCGTGCCAGCGCGCCTCGATCGCCGCAAACTTGGCGGGCTGATGCTGATGCACGTAGTCCCCGACCAGATGTCCGAACACGAGTTGTGCCGGGACCAGGACGGCTGCGAGGAACAGTCCCATGCGAAGCATGATCTGTGCTTCGGCCTGGTAGGTCTTGCGCAGCATGTACCACGCCCCGGTCGCGGCCACGCAGAACGCGCCGGACAGATACGCCGCAAGCAGCATGTGGACGAAGCGGACCATTGCCACCGGGTTGAAGATGATCTTCAGCCAGTCGTCCGGAACGAACATGCCATTTTGCTGCACATAGCCGGCGGGAACCTGCATCCAGCTGTTGTTGATCATGATCCAGAAGGCGGAGAGCGTGGTGCCCAGCGCGACCATCGCCGCGGAGAAAAGATAGAAACAGGGATGCACCCGGGGCCTGCCGAAAACCAGGATGCCGAAGAAGCTCGCCTCCAGCATGAAGGCCGTGAACGTCTCATAGGACAGGAGCGGCCCCTGGATCGGGCCCGACATCTTCGACAATTCGCTCCAGTTCGTTCCGAACTGAAAGCCCATCACGACGCCCGAGACGACGCCGAGGCCGAACGCGATTCCGAATATCTTGAGCCAGAATTCGAACAGCACCTGATACACCTGCCGGCCCGTGCTCAGATGCAACGCCTCGAGCAAGGTGAGCCAGGCGGCAAGGCCGATGGTGAACGCCGGAAAGATGATGTGAAAGGAGATGGTGAAAGCGAATTGCAGCCGCGAAAGAAGCAGAGCCGTGGCGTCCATGAGACTCTTACCTCGCCTCGAATTTTACAGAGCTCTGATCGACGCTAACGGCGTCGGACCGTTGAGGCTTCCGCAAACGCCCGCGCCGTTGCGGATACGCATGCTTTCGCGGAGGAGCTCAGCTTGGACGGCGATGGTGAGATGGCCGGCAGCAGAGCCAGAGCGCGCATATCGATGATGCGATCGGAAGGGCAAGACTGCCGGCATGCAGCCGCGTCGTCACCCAGCCGCCGGCCGCGGCGCCCAACAGAAACATCATGCAGAGCGTGAGCATGACTTTGCCGCCATGCACGGCGTCGCGATCCGATGTTGCCACGAACTGCTCGACGGCGCTCAGCATGTTGCCGGTCATGGTGACCGAGAGATATTTCCGCCGCTCGACCTGCCTGAAGCTGGCCGATTGGAGGGCGCCGGCGAATGATAATCCGATGATCGCAACCGGCTCGGGGACGCGATGCAGTAACAGCATCACGACCGCCAGGCAAATCGCCTCTCCTGCAAGACAGAGCGGCGGCGCCCGGATCCGAACAGCCACCGCTGCGCCTGCGAGAAAGGCGAGAATCGGAAGGACGTGGCGAGCAGCCTGTTGCCATTGCCCCGACACGGCATAGATGCCGAGGAAGACGACATTGCCGGTCTGGGAGCTTGCAAAGACGCCGCCCAACGCGAGCCAGGCAAAGGCGTCAAGAGAGCCGCCCGACAGGCTCAGGAGGGATGCGACGAGAAGCGACTGCTCAGGAGCCGGATCGCTGCGCTCGACCCGCGGCTCTGGCCTCAGGGCTTGCATGACCATTTGCACGCGCTCACACCGTCAGCGATCCACGCGCGGCGCGACATTGTCGGGCAGGAGAATCCGATGCGGATGGGTGAAGACGCCATATCCGTCATCGCGGGCAACCGCCAGCAGGGTCATTCCCGCGGCATCCGCGGTTCGGATGGCAAGCGCCGTCGGCGCGGAAACGGCGATCATCACCGGCACGCCGATCATCGCCGCTTTCTGCACCATCTCAACCGAAACACGGCTCGTCAGGAGTACAGCCCCGTCGCGAGCCGATCTGCCGTCGCGAACGATCGCACCCACGAGCTTGTCGAGCGCATTGTGCCGTCCGACATCTTCCCTGATCAGGTCGATGCCGGTCGTAGGATCCCAGAAAGCCGCAGCGTGCACCGAATGCGTCTGCTGATTCAGCCTCTGAAGCGGAGCGAGCGCATGTATGGCCGTCAGCAGCTCTCGCGCATGAAAAGCGGTTTCCCCGTGCGCCACCCGCGGGGGCGGCAGGCGCGCCTGTTCGAGGCTCTCGATGCCGCACAGCCCGCACCCGACCGGACCGCTCATGGCCCGCCGCCGCGCAGCCAGCGCCCCTGCGCGGTCGCCGTCGAGCCACATTCGCACCTCGATGCCGACTCGCCTGGGATGACCTCGATGCTCCCGATCTCACCTGCCCGCGCCACGATGCCTTCAGTGAGCGTAAAGCCGATCCCGAAGTCCTCAAGGTCGGCCGGAGTCGCCATCATCACGGCATGGGTCGATCCGTTGTAGCTGAGCGCAATGGCGATCTCCTCGGCGATCAGCCGCGACGTCGGCGTGGCGTGACCGCGGCGCCACGCAATCTCCTGGTAGCGCGCGAATGTCGAGCCCGTCATCGTGGCTTACACCGACGCCGGCTGGCCGGAATGCCGCGAGGCACGCGTCCTGAGCGCCAGCCCGAACGCAATCAGTCCCCATCCCTGGAAGATCAGATCGACGACCAGCATCGCGCCAAGCAACGACAGGCCGATGGCCGGCCATGCCGCAAGCAGCGTGATGCCGACGGAGAGCGTCAGAACGCCAGCAGCCACGATCCAGCCCCAGCCCGCGGCCGGTCTCATATGGAAACCCACCGAGATCCGGATCACGCCGGCGGTAACAAGGAAGGCGCAGACAACGAGCGACAAGGTGTACGAGGCCAGGATCGGATCATAGACTATGATCGCACCGGCAGCCGCATAGACGATACCAGCGAACAGCCAGAACAGAAAGCCGCGCAGGCTGCGCACTGAAACGGCATGCATGATCTGGAAAATCCCGGCAACCGCCATGCTGGCTCCGATCACCAGCACCGAAGCAAGACTAGCCGCCATCAGGTTGGCGGACGCAATGCCGCCCAGGATCAACTCGCCGACGCCCAGCGCAACGAACCAACCCCATTTTCCAGCGATCGCGTGGATCGCCCTACCGAGCGATGCCCTCATATTCAACATGTCCGCCATGGCTTAACCCTTGTTCGCACGACCGGCTCTGTTCCGATCGCGAATGGAGAGAAGCCTACGAAACCTGTCCCTGCCCAATCTTTCGCATCAACGGTCGATATTGCCCATCTGCACGATGCGGCCCCTCCCGCGAGAAGGTTCTACAAATTGCCGTCCGCGGTCTCCCGGATGCTGTCCTGTGATGGAAGCCCGGCGTTTTCGAAACATTTCGTGCTTTTTCGAAATCGCTCGCCGTGATCGAAAGACCAGTCCGGTGCCGGCCGCGTATTGCTCAGACTCTTCGCGCAAAACGGTGAAGCGGATTGCCGGACTGCGGAGTTTTACCGCGTTTGAGCCGCGATTGGCGCGGAGAAATGGAAATGCGATTGGGGCGCGAATGGGCAAGGTGATCATTGTCACTGGGGCCTCGAACGGCTTCGGAACAAAGACATGCAAAGTACTGGCTCAGGCGGGACACACGGTCTACGTTTCGGCGCGAGAAGCGAGAAGCAGCGGGCAGAAGGCTGAGGATATCAAGACAGATTCCGACGGACATGGCGCCGATCTGCGCACGATCGAGCTTGATACGTCCTCGGATGCCTCGGTGAATTCGGCCGTTGAAACCATTATCGCCGATAATAACAGGCTCGACGTCATCGTGCACAATGCTGGGCAGGTCGTCTATGGCCCGGCAGAGGCCTTTACGCCGGAGCAGCTCGCCGAACTCTACAATAGGAACGTGCTGGGCACGCAGCGCCTCAATCGCGCGGCGTTGCCGCAACTGCGCAAGCAGGGCCAGGGTCTGCTGGTCTGGGTCACCTCCAGCTGCGCGCGAGGTGGCTCGGTTCCTTTCCTGGGGGCCTATGCGGCGTCGAAAGCCGCGCTGGACGCGCTGGCCTTGAGCTATGCCGGCGAGCTCGCGCGCTGGGGCATCGAGACCACGATTGTTGTTCCGAGCGCGCTCGGGCCTGGCCATTATGTAGGCTCCGGCAGGCCGTTCGACACCATTCGGGCGGAAGACTACGCGGATGGTCCAACCGCCGATATGAGCGAAACCGCGCTTTCGGCGCTCGCCGAGCTGTCCCCGCGGGATCCGGCCCCGAACGAGGTCGCAACCGCAATCGCTGACGTCGTGAACATGCCGTTCGGACAGCGACCGCTGCGGGTGTATTGCGGTCCGGACCATGACGGGGCTGCTGCCGTCGATGCCGCGGCCGACCGCGCCCGCGCGGAACTGCTCCGTCGGATCGGACTGGCGGATATTCTCAAACCGGCCATGATCAGATAGATTGGTGCCGTCTCAAACATCTGGCGTGGGGCTTGAATGAGCGACGCAGCTGGAACAGCAAGATCGCGTGGAACTCGTGCGTATGGCGCGGACTTCGCCGGCTGCTTCGGAATGCCCGAGCCGCCGACACATGTCCATCGAACGCTGCGGCGCGGGCATCTTGCGGTCACCGAGCTGAAGTTCGACACGCCGATCGAGCAGAGCACATCGCTGGGATATGATGACGCGTTCCTCGTATCGGTGTTTCTCAAAAACATCGTAGATCACGAATGCTGGTACAACGGACGCGCTCTTCCCGTCGGGACCTGGAACGCCGGCAACACCTACATTTTCGATCTGAGGCAGGATCCGAGGGCGCTCGTGCGCGGCCCTTCACACGTGGTTCATTTCTATCTGCCCCTTGGCGCCCTCAATGCATTCGCCGAGCAGCACGACGGCGGCGCAGTTTCGGACCTGATCCACAAGCCCGGCGTCGGCAGCGACGATGTCGTGATGAGGCATCTTGCGCGAGCTGCGCTCGAAGCATTCCGGGACCCGCACGCGATGACCGGACTGGTGCTCGATGAGCTCCTGAATGCGGCGTGCGCGCACGCGCTGGGACGTTACGGAACGGCTCGTTCTCCCGGCACGCATGCTGCCGGCCTTGCGCAATGGCAGGAGCATCGCGCGAAGGAAATGATGATCGAGCGCACGGATGTGTCGCTCGCCGAGCTGGCGCAGGAGTGCGGCCTGTCCGTTACTCATTTCGCGCGCGCGTTTCGTCGTACGACCGGCGTGTCGGCGCACCAATGGCTGCTTGGCCAGCGTGTGAGCAAGGCGAAGACGCTGCTCGAACGATCGAATCTCACTTTGGCGGACGTCGCCGCGCTTTGTGGCTTCTCGAGCCAGAGCCATCTCACTGCTGCGTTCAAGCAATACGCCGGCCTGAGCCCCGGACGCTGGCGTCGTACATTTGCGTCCTCGTCCGATGACGCCGAGAGCTGATGCCGCGAATTTGAATAGCCACGGCTGGTCGTTTTCTGCAATTCGCAGCTCTTTTCTGAAAATCGGCACAACATATGTGAGCCGCGTCCCTTGCGCGGCTAAGGCGACGCATGTGTCATGCGCAGGCAATTCTTTACCGCGATGCTGTCGGATGTTACGCTCCGTGTAGTCGCTGTTTGTCGCATGCGTCACAAGTCATCCCATGTCACGCGTCGGTTGTCGGGTGGAGATCCCTGAAATGGAGTCCCGCTGGACAAGCAATAGCGGGGCAACCGCTGTTGGACGTCCCGCTCAAACCATCTTCGTCTTTGGGCCGTTCCGCCTGGACGCCGCGCAGAGACGAATCGAGAGATATGGCACGCCGGTCCAATTGCCGGATCGCGCATTCGATATCCTGCTGATGCTGATCGCGCAGGCTGGTACTGTCGTCAGCAAGAGCGATCTGATCACCCGGGTATGGCCCGACTCCAACGTGGACGAGGGCAGCTTGCGTGTCCACGTCGCGGCCCTTCGCAAAGCACTTGGCGAAGACAGTGCCGGCACCAGATATCTGAGCACGGTCTCCGGGCGGGGTTACTGCTTTGTCGGTTCGGTGTCGCGCCTGGAGCGTACGCAACTCGCACCGGTCGCGCCCATCGACGTCTCCAACCTGCCACCGCGACCCCGGCATACGGTCGGACGCAAGCAAATTATCGACGACATATCCGATCAGCTAAGGACCCATCGCTTTGTTACCGTGGTCGGCTCCGGCGGCATTGGCAAGACCACGGTCGCCGTTTCTGTTGGCCACGCCCTGCTCGCGGAATTCGCCGGTCAGGTCTATTTTCTGAGTCTCGACGAGGTCGGCGACGCCGCGCTCGTGCCCGGCGTTGCCGCATCGGCACTTGGGCTGCCGGCGCATTCGAGCGATGCTTCGGATAGCCTGGCGGCATTCCTGCGCAACCGGCGAGTGCTGCTGATTCTCGACTGCTGCGAGCATGTCATCGAAACAGCCGCCGCCCTTGGCGAAAGGCTCTACAAGGAGGCGCCGGAGCTCCACATCCTTGCTACCAGCCGGGAGGCGTTGCGTGTGGAAGGGGAGCACATCCATCGCCTGCTGCCTCTCGCCGTTCCGCCGGACAACCTCGTTCTGACGGCGGCGAGCGCGCGCGCTTATTCGGCCGTCGAGCTCTTCGTGGAACGCGCAGCTGCAGGAAGCGGCGAATTCGAACTAACCAATGCGAATGCATCGGACGTCGGCAACCTCTGTCGCCGGCTCGACGGAATCCCGTTTGCTATCGAATTGATCGCCGGCCACGTGGGCGCATACGGGGTCAAGTCGATGGTCCAACTGCTCGAGAAGCAATTCAACCTGCTATGGGAGGGACGGCGAACCGCACTGCCCCGCCACCGGACGCTGCGCGCGACCATCGAATGGAGTCATGATCTTCTATCCGGGCCGGAGCGCGTGACACTCAGCCGGCTGTCCGTGTTCGTTGGCCCGTTTTCCCTTGAGGCCGCCCGGTCGATCGTCGGCTTCGACGAGACCGATGACAACAACATCATGGCATCTCTCGCGAGCCTCGTCGCCAAGTCGATGCTTGTGCTGACCACAGGCCCTCAATCGAGCCGTTACAGGCTGCTCGACGCAACGCGTGCCTATGCCCAGGAGAAGCTGGCCGCCAGGGCGGAGGCCGCGATGATGGCCCGACGCCACGCCTGCTACTTTCTCGAGCTGCTCGAACACATGGAGGACGATCCGGAAGATCTGTCGGCGATCACCGATCAGTTTGGCAATATACGCGGTGCGCTGACATGGTGTTTCTCGGATCCCGGCGACCGCGGGACCGGCGTGGCCCTCACGGCTGCCGCGATCCCTCTGTTCTTCAAGCTGTCGCTCCTGGCTGAATGCCAGCACTGGGCCACTCGCGCCATCGCTGCGCTCGACGGAACAGATCAAGGCGTCAGGCACGACCTCGCGCTTCATGCCGCACTGGGATCCGCCCGGATGCTCACGGGACAAATCGACGATTTTGGCATTCATTGCGTTGACCGGGCATTCCAGCTGGCCGGCAAGGTCGGCGATGTCGCCGGCCAGATCCGCCTCATTGACCGGCTGCATCTGCTTCAATTGTTCGCCGGTCATTTTGACGACGCCTTGACGACCGCCAGGCGCGGCGAAGCCATTGCTCTCGCCAGTGAGGATTCCGCCGCACTGGCGCGCACGCGCGTGCTGCTCGGCATCTCCTGCCACTACCTTGGCGACGTCACCGCCGCCCGTTCGCATATCGAGTCCGCGCTGCTCCATCCTGACCTCGAGGCCAATATCCGCGGCGGCTTGACGATCGATTACCCCAGGCGTGCTCACATCACGCTGGCTCGCCTGCTCTGGCTTCAGGGATATCCCGATCAGGCGACGGACCTCGCACGCCAGGCCATCTCCGACGTCATGGCCGTCAACCATCCGATCACGCTCTGCAGAGCGCTGGTCTGGGCGTTTGATATCTTCTACTGGAATGAGGATCTTGAGGCCTACGAAGAGCACATCGACGGGGTCGTCCTGGAATCCCGCAGACATGGCCTGGCCATTCTGCAGGCCGTAGGCGAAGCCATGAAGGCAATCGCACTTTTAGCGCGAGGAGCGACCGATCCCGGGCTCGGAATGCTGAAAGGCGCCGTCGGAACGCTCCAGGGCCATCGTTTCGGTGCCGTCGCGGGGCTTCGCGCGCCGCTCGCGGCCGCGCTGGCGGTTGCAGGGCGTGGTGACGAAGCGTTGGACACCATCGATCAGGCGATTGCCCAGGCCCGGCGTTGCAGCTTCCTGATGGATATGCCCGACATGTTGCGCGTCAGGGCGGAAGTGCTGATGCGCAAGGGCAACGCGAACAGCTTGCAGGCGGAACGGAACCTCGAGCAGTCACTGGAGCTTGCCCGAAATCAGGGAGCGCTGGGTTATGAGCTGCGGACCGCGATCAGCCTTGCGAGGCTATGGTCGCGGCAAGGCCGGCACAAAGATGCGCACGACCTGCTTGCGCCAATCCATGGGCGTTTTACTGAGGGCTTCCAGACAAGCAGCCTGAAGGCCGTGGGCGAATTGCTCGGCCACTTGAGCCCTCCCCGTTCGGGTTCACTCGCGGCCAGTTGAGCCGGTTGCACGGCAGACGCGTAGGCGGCAACCGACCGGTACGGCGAGCAAATTGCGAATGTTCCGGAAGTCTATGGGCGCAGGCATCAAACGGATGCGCCCCATGTGCCTCGCCTGACACCGCTGGCTAACCTCACCCGTTCGATAGCTGCGTTATCATCGCTTCTGCAAGCCTTAGGTCCGAGGTCTCGAAGCCTTCGGTAAACTTCTCGTACACGGTCCCGAGAATGCCGTGCGCCTCGGCGGGACGGCCCAGGCTGATCCTCAGTCGCGCAAGACTGATCGCCGTCCTCAGCTCCCAAGATAGCGCCCCCTGGCTGCGCGCCAGCTCCAGCGCTCTGCTGAAGGCCTGTTCGGCCGCAGGAGCGGAGCGATCCTTACCAGGATGGAGAAGCAACTCTCCTTTGATGCGCAGGAGCTCGGCCTCGTACCAACGTTCGTCCCTCGCCTCGCAACGGGCCAGCGTCGCGTTGATCGTATCAAGCCCCTGCGACACATCGCCGGCCTCGCCGAGGCCTGCCGCTAGTTCGCCCAGAGGAAGCAGGAAGCGCGGCAAGAACCGGGCCTCGCCGGCCAGCTCCAGCGCATCACGGAGCGTGGACAATCCGGCAACGAAAGCGCCGCGCCGTATCATCACAACCCCGCTGAACGCATGCGCCCACACGTTCCACAGGTGGATCGGGTGACGTTCCGTGTGCGCGATCAGCGATGCGCAATGCCGTTCCGCCGCATCGAGATCACCCGCGAAAAGCGTGATCGGGCAGGCACCCTGGCCCAGCACGCTGCAGAATGTCAGAGCGTGACCCATGATACGGCCTTCCTCGACATTCTCCTTGACGACGCTCAATGCCTGATCGGCGAACCCGAGCAGCCACAGGATGCGCGCATAGAAATAGTGTGCGGCGGCACGTGGATCGAACCGGAAACGAATGACCTGGGATTTTGGCGGAAAATCCGACAAACGCGACAATGTCCGCGTGATGTAACGATACGCCGACCTCTGGTCGCCGAGAAAGTGCATCGTGGTGGCGAGAAGCCGGTCCGCCATCATACGGTCGACTGAATTGTCGGACTCTGCCACGACCTCTGCGAAGCGTCGTGCGAATTCCAGCGCCTTGCGGATGTCACCATTGTTGAACTGATCGATGCACAGCCCCCAGAGCGCACGCAACAGGTAGTCGCTGTCTCCGAGCTGCTCGGCGAGCTGCAGGGTCATGGCCCATACGGGACCAGCCTCCCGAGCCCTGCCAACGCCGTACATGAGCGACCAGCCACGCGCGGCGGACAATTGCATGCGCAGCCGCGGCGCGTTCGCGGCAGTGTCGTCAAGTCTTGCCCGCGCGCGCTCAGTGCGCTCGCAGCATTCGGCGAGCAGCGACAGCTGGACCCATAGCGGGACCGCAGCCGCGGTCAGCGCCGCCCCGATTTGCGCGTCTCCGCCAGCCGAGAATGCCCAATCGAGGCTGCTGCGCACGTTGTCGATGTGCCGGCCATAGATGGCAAGCCATTCGGTCTGCGGTAGCAGTTCTCTGTCGGCTTCTGCACAGGCAAAGAACCCGCAATAATATTCTGCTTGGCGACGGGCCGCATTGGGATACTCGCCGCTCGCGTGTAGCTTCTCCAACACATAAGCACGCGTCGTGTCGAGCAGGTGATAGTAAGGGCGGTCGCCGCGAACGTCGGCGACGACGAGCGACTTGGCCACTAGATTGGCCAGCTCGCCGATGACCTCGCCCATGTGTTCGCCGGCAACCGCAATCGCTGCGTCGGCCAAAAATTCTCCGGCGAATATGCCGAGTTTCCGCAGCACCTGCGCCTCGCCTTGCGAGAGGAGATCGTAACTCCAATCGAGCGTCGCACGAAGCGTTTGCTGCCTGGGCAGTGCCGTTCGCCGGCCGGTCGTCAGGAATTTGAATCTATCGTCAAGAAGTGCTGCGATTTTCGGCGGGCTCAGCATGACCGAACGCGCCGCTGCAAACTCGATCGCGAGCGGAATACCATCCAGTCGCCGGCAAATGGCGACGACGGCGCTGAGATTTTCCTGGTCGAACGCAAAGTGGGAGCCGAGCGCCTTTGCCCTGATCATGAACAATTTCACCGCGGTGTGTTCGAAGGCGGCCTCAGGCGCAATCAGAGGTTCGGACGGTACGCCCAGCGGCGGCACACGATAAACGTGTTCACCGTCGATACGCAGCGCCTCGCGGCTCGTTGCTATCACGGTGGTCTCGGGGCAACGGCTGACGATCGTCTCGGCCAGTCGGGCGACCGCATCAACGACGTGCTCGCAGTTGTCGAAAACGAGCAGCAGCGGCCGGGCGCCGATGACTCGCGCAACGGATTCCGGCGAAATCGCCTCGCCTTCCAGTTTGGTGCCAAGCACGCCCGCGACGGCGGAAGGAACGAGCTCGGGATTGGACAGTGAGGCGAATTCGATCAGCAATCGATCGGCTGCAAAGCCTGCCGGCGGCGACCGCGCCGCCTGCAGCGCAAGCGCGGTCTTGCCGATCCCGCCTGGCCCGACGAGGCTCACCACCCGATAGGCCGACAGGAGATCCCACAGATGGGAAATCGCAGCGCCGCGGCCGACGAGATCGAACGTCGCCGGGGGTATGTTGGTTGTCGGCATCGAGTCGGATGCGGCCGACCGGAGTCGTCTGTCCGTAGGCTGGATGCGCCACGTCCCCAGCAGGCGATAGCCACGGCCGACAGTCGTCCCCAAAAGTTCCCGATCAGGGCCGAGGGCCTTGCGGATCGCCCCGATATGCACCCGCAGCGCACTCTCCTCAACGGAGAGGCCCTGCCACACCCGTTCTGTCAGCTCGGTCTTGGAGACCAGTTCGCCCCCCGCGCGAACCAATTCCGCGAGGATATCGAATGCCCGCCCGCCCAATGGAACCGGATCTCCCATTGAGCGCAGTTCTCGTTTGGCAAGATCAATCTCCCATCCGCCATATGCGAAGATGGGGCTTTGGCCTGGTTCAGCCATCATTGGGATAGCCCCAAGCGTTGAACGCTCCCAGCTTACCATCAACCGCTTCAATAAAAGCAAGCCACTAGCGGGAAAAGAAGACCGGCGATCACCGGCTGAGCTCATTCAGAGAGGTGCGCCTCTTACAATTGTTAGCAAATTTTCCAACATTAGTGCCGATGGCCAATAGCAACGATTTCGCTCACCATTTCACTCTTGTTAGTTGCATGGACACCTTGCGGTACGCTTGCTATTTTCCACTGGATGCAGGTCCATGAATTGGCTCATTGGCGTTTACAGCCATTTCCCGGAGCTCGCATCTGCGACATCGTGCAAAGACGAAAACCTTCGTTCAATTAATACTATCCATCCCGCGCATATACGAACATCTTTGTCGAGCGGGCCGAGGCATTCTTGGCTTCGCTTTGTCAAGGAGACGTTCAATGACTAAACTGAAGCTCGTGTCGGCCGGCCTGATCGTTGCAGCCATGTTCGCATCTCCCACGATCGCTCGCGAGAGCCACGCAAAGGCAAGACGGACCGCCCACGCTTATGCAGCGCTTCACCGCGCGCCGGTCGCCTCCAAGCGCGGCTGCGTGCGGGCTCCCGACATCGGCGCGTACGCAACGGCCCCCTGGCGCCAGCCTCCGTGCGAACCGGCGGCGAGCTACTGAGTTCACGAGACGACGAGGACCACAAGCGCGGCCTGCACATTGGTGCCGATCTGAACAGGATCGCTCAACGGCTTCAGGGTCTTCTCCCCCGGATCGCAGGAAGAATGGCGACTTGCTTCGCAGTGGTCATTCTTCCGACTAGCCGGCTCTTCAGAACCAAGAACACACACTTTCATAGCCGCGTCGCTGGTTGCGCTTCGCTCAAGATTGGTCAACCCTGTCTGAAGAGAATACAAACCGGACTCCCGACATTGATAGCCTCGCCGGTCGTGACAAGGCGACCGGTGACCGCATCGCGCTTGAACGAGTTGATCGTATCGGTGTCCTCGTTCGCAGCGAACACGAATTTGTCCGACAATGCGAGCGCAAAGAATCTCGGTGTCTTGCCGCCGCTCGCCGTCCAGCCGACTGGTGACAGCCGGCCGCTCGCCTGATCGACAGCGAGAATCGCGATGCTGTCGTCGCCGCGATTCGAGGCATACACGAAGCGTCCGTCGGCCGACACGGCAATCTCGGCCGCACGGCTGTTGGCCGTATACGCGTCAGGCACCGCAGAAACAATCTGGAAAGGACTAAGCGCGCCGGTCGCGAGATCGAAGTGATAGGCCGTGACGGTCGAGTCAAGTTCGTTGACCACGTAGGCAAGCCGCCCACTCGGATGGAACGCGACGTGGCGTGGCCCCGCTCCTTCGCGCGCTTGCACCGGTTTGCCGGCGAGCATCAGCTTTCCCTTCTCGGCATCGATCCTGTAGGTGAAGACCAGATCGAGCCCCTTGTCCGGCACGACGATGAAGGCGCCTGACGGATCAAATTCGACCTGGTGCGGCTTGGCAAAGGGCTGCTCCACCCGATGAGGCCCGATCTTGCCCTCCAGCTTGACGAGATCGATCACCGCGCCGAGCGAACCATCCTCCTGACGCGACAGCAGCGCAAGCGTGGACGTGATGTGGTTGGCAACCACCACGAACCGGTTGGTCGGATCGACCGCGAGATGGACGGGGTTCTTTCCTTCCGTGCTCTGCCGGTTGATCACGGCAAGCTTGCCGCTGACAGGGTCGATCGCCATCGCGGTTATGTCGCTGAGATCGCCATGCACTGTGTAGAGAAAGCGTCGGCTACGGTCGAAAGCCAGAAACGACGGGTTGACGAGATCGGCAAGGAGCTGGACGTGGGTCCAGGCGCCGGTCGCATTGTCCATCGCATAGACGTTAAGCCCGTTGCCACGGGCATTGCGCTCCTTCGTGGTACGCGCACCGACATAGACGAATGAGCGAGAGCCTTCGAGCATATTGTCCTCCGAATGGGACGTCTGTGCCTGAGATAACGCGGATGTGCCGGGCCATGCAGCGCTCATTGCACCGGCAGCGGCGAGGCCCGCGAATGTGCGCCGCGACAGAGTGGCGCCGCGAGGCCGGTCCGGCGTGGGACATACAGCAGAATTTTCGGGCATCTTGGCTCCCCCCCCAATTGCTTTTTATTTTTTAAAACACAATAATGTACAAGACGCAAGAACCACCCTTCCAGCGCCCCGCTTGTGCAGTCCGCGCCGTTAAGCGACATCTCCTTGAGAGAGGATCAACCCGAGTCGCCCATGCCCCGCCCCAATCTCGCGACCCAGATGACCGCGCGGATCCTCGACTACATCCGCGCCAATAGTTTGCAGCCTGATCAGCATCTGCCGAGCCAGACGCTGGCGGATGCGCTGCGGGTCTCGCGGGCACCGATCAACGCAGCGCTGCAGATCCTCGAGGACATGAAAGTCGTGCGCTCCGAGCCCAATCGAGGCTTCTTCTTGGTTAAGAGCGTCGCGGAGCTTCCGGACCTGCCGGATGCTTTAGATACCGAGCCAGAACGCGAGGACGAATGGTACTTCGCGATTGCCGAGGACCGGCTGTCCGGAAAGCTCCCGGACAGGATCAGCGAGAACGAGTTGATGCGCCGCTATGGCCTCTCGCGCACGCGCCTCCTGAAGATCCTCACCAAAATAGCCGAGGAAGGCTGGATTGAACGCCTGCCCGGCAATGGCTGGGCGTTCGGTCCGCTCCTGACCTCGCGCGAGAGCTATCAACAGGGCTATCAACTGCGCGTCGCGCTGGAGCCGCAGGCTCTGCTGCTGCCGAGTTTCGAGATCGATCGGCCCGCGTTTGCCGCGGCGCGCGAGCAGCAGCAATGGCTGCTGGACGGCGGCTATAAGCGCGCGTCGCGCTCGGAGATCTTCGACGCCAACGCCGAGTTCCACGAAATGCTGGTCGGCTGCGCGCGCAACCCGTTCTTCCTCGATGCAGTGAAGCGCGTAAACCGGCTGCGCCGGCTGGTGGAATACCGCATCACGGTGGATCGCAGCCGTCTTCCTATTCAGTGCCGGGAGCACATCAACATCCTGACATTGCTGGAAAAAGGCCTGCGGCAGGAGGCGTCGGACTTCCTCCGCGTGCACATCGAGGGCGCCGGTTTGATCAAGATCCGAGGTCTGATCCAAGGATATTGCATTTTATAATATAAAATGCATACATGCCTGTAAGGCGCCCGCCTGCAGGGGGGTTGGCGTTGCCGACAAGCCCCGAGGAAACGCAGCAAGGGAACGCCGTCCATGTCCGCCACCGCAGCGACCATCGAGCAATCCACCATGCGCAAGGTGCTTTGGCGCATCGTGCCTTATTGCTTCGGCCTCTACGTCATCTCATATCTCGACCGCGCCAATATCGGCTACGCCGCGCTTCAGATGAACAAGGAACTCGCGTTGTCGAGCGAGGCCTTCGGCTTTGCCGCCGGCATCTTCTTTGTCGGTTATTTCCTGTTCGAAGTGCCGAGCAACATCGCCCTCAACAAATACGGCGCGCGGATCTGGATCTCGCGGATCCTGATCAGCTGGGGCATCGTCGCCACTGCGAGCGCCTTCGTGCAGAGCGCGATGCAGCTCTATGTCCTGCGCTTCCTGCTCGGCGTGGCTGAAGCAGGCTTCTTCCCCGGCGTCATCATCTATCTAACCTACTGGTTCCGCGCCAAGGAGCAGGCAACGACCGTCGCGCTGTTCACCGCGGCCATCCCGGTGTCCTATCTGATCGGCGCACCGCTGAGCACCTGGATCATGGATCACGTCGCGGGCTTTGGCCTCAGCGGCTGGCGCTGGATGCTGCTGTTCGAAGGCGGCCCCGCCATCATCGCCGGTATCGCGAACTACTTTATCATGACCGATCGCCCCGAGCAGGCCAAATGGCTCACGCCCCAGGAGCGAGACTGGCTCACCGAGGAGCTACGCAAGGATCAGGCCGGCCGACGCAACGTTCAGCATCTCGGCGTCGTCGCCGCGATCACCAATCCGAGAGTGCTGTTCCTGTCGGTGATCTATTTCATCTACCAGGTCGGCAATCTCGGCATCGGAATGTGGATGCCCCAGATCATCAAGGACTTGTCGACGTCGCTGACCAATTTCGAGGTCGGGCTCATCGCCATGCTGCCCTACGCCTTTGCCACGGTCGTGATGGTGCTGTGGTCGCGCAACTCCGACCGCACCGGCGAGCGGCAGAGGCATTCGGCGATACCGCTGTTGTGGGGTGCTGTCGCCTTGGCGCTCACCGGGCTCGTGGCACAGCCCGCTGTGGCCATGGGGCTTATCTCTTTGTCGCTTGCCGGCATCTACGCCTTCAAGTCGCCGTTCTGGTCGCTGCCGGGTCTGTTCCTGACGCGCTCGACAGCGGCGGTGTCGATCGCCGCCATCAACTCCATCGGCAATCTCGGCGGTTTCGCCGGCCCCTACGCCATCGGCGTCATCAAGGACTGGACCGGCAGTACCTATGGCGGACTCCTGTTCCTCAGCGGATTGCTGTTCGTGTCGTTCCTGATGACCTGGTTTGCCCGAATGGAGAACGCGGACGAACGGCAAGCGCAAGCTGCCGGGCAACACGCCTGATGGATAGGCAGGATACAAAGATGACTGGGTTCGGAACGCTTCGCTGCGGATCGCAGACTTATCGTATTGCCGACATCGCGGCCCTGGCGGGTGAGGACCTCCCTCGCCTGCCCGTGATCCACCGTATCCTGCTTGAGAACGTATTGCGCATCGGCGGTGCGGACCGCGATGCGTCGGTTGCGGCCATTCTCGGTTGGGACGGACGCAGCGAACGTGAAATTGCGTTCCAGCCCTCCCGGGTTCTCATGCACGACACCACCTGCGGCCCTGCCCTGGTCGACATTGCAGGCCTGCGCGCTTCGCTGGCGGAGGCCGGCGGCGATCCCAACCGCCTCAATCCGGTTCTCCCGGTCGACGTCTCGACCGACCACTCGCTCGGTGTCGACGTGTTTGCGCAGCCCGACGCAATGGCCCGAAACATGGCCCATGAGCTCGCGCGCAACGGCGAGCGTTATCGCTTCATGAAGTGGGCCAGCCAGGCGCTCGACGGCGTTCGCGTCCATCCACCCGGCACCGGTATCATGCACACGCTGAACCTCGAGCGGCTCGCCACCGTGGTGACGACGTCGCGTTTGGATGGCGAGACGTGGGCGATTCCCGACACGCTGATCGGCACGGACAGCCACACTCCCATGATCAACGGCATCGGCGTGCTCGGTTGGGGCGTCGGCGGGCTTGAAGCCGAAAGCGTGATGTTCGGCATGCCCGTCACGATGCGGGTGCCCGACGTGGTCGGTGTCCGCCTGACAGGCCGACTGCGCGAGGGCGTGCTCGCGACAGATCTCGCATTGACAGTAACCCAATGCTTACGGCGGATCGATCTCGCTGATCGCTTCGTCGAATTTTTCGGGCCTGGCGTTTCCGCGCTCTCGGCCGGCGACCGGGCTGTCGTCGCGAACATGACTCCGGAGTTCGGCGCCAACTCCGGTTACTTCCCGATCGATGACCGAACCCTCGATTATCTCGCACAGACCGGCCGCTCGCGCGAACATGTCGCGCTGGTCGAGGCCTATGCCCGGCGCCAAAAGCTCTGGTTCGATCCGGAAGCCGCGCCGCACTATAGCGAGATGATCGAAATCGATCTCGACGAGGTCGACGTCAGCCTAGCCGGCCCTCGGCGCCCGCAGGACCGCATCCCCGCCAGCAAGACCGCAGAAACGCTGTCCGTAGGACGCGCCGCGGCGACCGATGCGGATCGCAATCCGCCGACCAATGGCGCGGTCGCGATCGCAGCGATCACGAGTTGCACCAACACATCAGACCCGCGGCTCCTCATCGCGGCGGGTCTTGTCGCCCGCAAGGCGCGACAATTCGGGCTCAAACCGCCAGCCTGGGTGAAGACGTCGCTCGCGCCGGGCTCGCCGACCGCCGAGCGCTATCTGCGACGTGCGGGCCTGCTCGGCGACCTCGAGGCGCTCGGCTTTGGCGTCGTCGGCTATGGCTGCACGACCTGCATCGGCAATTCCGGGCCGCTGGCGCCCCGCATGGCAGGCGCAATGGCCGAAAAGCAGATGGCGCCGGTTGCGGTGCTTTCGGGCAATCGCAACTTCCCTGGCCGCGTACATGCGCAGATCGAACTTGGGTTTCTTGCCTCGCCGCCGCTCGTCGTCGCCTTCGCACTCGCCGGCGACGTCGCACGCGACATCTTGCGTGATCCGATCGCGCGCAATGCCGCCGGGGCCGAGGTGCGCCTCGGCGACATCTGGCCGACCGACGACGAGATCGAAATGGCGCTGGCGCTCGCGCGCGATGCCGACGACTATTCCGCCGCTTTTGACGCTGCGGAAGCCAGCGCTGATTGGGCTGCATTCGATGCGCCCGGCACGACGCTCTTCCCTTGGGATGACAACTCCACCTATATCCGTCGTCCGCCGTTTGCAGGCTTTGGCGGCGGCACTCGCCTCGGACATTATTCAGCGACACCGATATTAGTGCTTGGCGACGACATCACGACGGATCACATCTCGCCTGCGGGCGCGATCCCGGCTAGGAGCGATGCTGCGGAGTACCTCATCGCGCGCGGTGAGGACCCGCACGATCTCAACGTCTTCGCCTCCCGCCGCGGCAACTGGGAGGTGATGCTGCGTGGGCTCTTCACCAACAAGAGCGTGCGCAACCTGCTCGGCTCCGGCCTGCCGCCGGGCCAAACGATCGTCGCAGGTTCCGGTGAACGGCTCTCGCTCCGGCTCGCTGCCGAGCAATATGAAAGGCAGCAGCGCCCGGTCGTCATTGTGGCCGGGGAGCGCTACGGCATGGGCTCTTCCCGGGACTGGGCAGCGAAGGGCGTCGCGCTACTCGGCGCGCGAGCCGTGCTGGCGCTGAGCTTCGAGCGCATCCACCGCTCCAACCTGATCGGCATGGGCGTCCTGCCGCTCCGCCTGCCGCCCGACCGGCCGCCGCAAGCACTGGGGTTGAGCCCGGACGATAGAGTGGAAGTCGACGCCCCCGTCGAAGCCCTCAAGCCGCGTGCAGCAATCAACGTTCGCATACTGCGCGATAGGGTCGAGATCGACCGGTTTGTCACAATCGCTGCGACAGAGACCAACCTCGAATGCGAGATACTGCGCGCAGGAGGGCTGCTTCCTCGGATCCTACGGTTAAACTTAGGCGGCGGCTCAACAGGTCAATGAGGCTCCTCGAAGGCTGCCCTCGCATCGGAATTGATCACTTCGCGGCATGCTCACCTGAGCAGGCGTGATCAGCAAGGTTGGCACGGAAGATCGCACCAGTTTCACATCAGAATCAACCGATCAAAGCACAACGGAGTCTTCCCGCCCACAGCGCGGCACCCGGCCTCGACTTCCGGTTTCGTCCATAGATATGCGGAACAGTGGCGACATCGCCGCGGCCTCGGTTGTTGTCCTGTTGGTCGTGATAACGAGGTTTGCAACCATTCGAGATCGTGCAGGCACGACCGGCACGTGCGTTCGTCTCCGCGAACGTCCATGCCTGACTGCAAGTGGGATATTCAGTCCGAAAGACGTTCGCCGGGCCCGCAAGGCGGGCTGATCTCCCGACACGCCGAAGCGCCCGTTGGATTTGCCGGACAGCCTGTCCGAGCACATCCGGCGACGACTAGTTCAAGACCGGATTTGAATGAACGTCTCCGCTAGATCGCTCGCGCGATGACAGGCGACGTAATGGGAAGGGTCGATGGCATCGAGGGATGGAAGCTGCTGGCGACAACGGTCGACCGCAGCAGGGCAGCGCTGCACGAACCGACAACCTGGCGGTGGATCGACCGGGCTCGGCGGATCCCCCTTCACCAGATGGCGCTGCTTCAGTGCGTCGCGTACCGGCCCTGGCGGCGCAGCGGCCGCAATGAGCGACCAGGTGTACGGGTGACATGGCGCGGTGAAGAGTTTGGCCGCCGAACCCTGCTCGACGATCTTGCCGAGATACATCACCGCGACCTCGTCGCAGAACTGCTGGACCACGCCGAGATCATGCGAAATGAACATATAGGTGAGACGGCGCTCGCGCTGCAGCCGCTTCAGCAGATTGAGGATCTGGGCCTGGATGGCGACGTCGAGCGCGGACACTGCTTCGTCACAGACGATCAGGTCCGGCTCCGGCGCCAGCGCACGCGCGATGCACAGCCGCTGGCGCTGGCCGCCGGAGAATTGATGCGGAAACAGATCGGCGGCCTGCGGCGGCAGCCCGACTTCCGCGAGCAGCTTGCGCACGCGGTCATCGCGTTCGCTGCCCGAGCCGATGCCTAGCAGGTCGAGTGGCTCACGGATCTGGTCGCCGGCGCGGCGGCGCGGATTGAGCGCGGAGAACGGATCCTGGAACACGATCTGCAGGTGCTTGCGCATCTCGCGCAAAGGTGATCCCGAGAGATCGGCAATATCCCGGCCCGCAAACACCACCTGCCCTGATGTGATCGGCGCCAGCCGCAGCACCGCCAGCGCGGTGGTCGACTTGCCGGAGCCGCTTTCGCCGACGATGCCAAAGGTGGTCCCGCGGCGGACGCGGAAGCTGACGCCGTCGACAGCATGCACGAAGGATGTCTTGCCGAACGGACCTTGACGCCCAGCAGGAAAGTGCACGACCAGGTCGTTGACGTCGAGCAGATGGTCCGGCGCGGCCGGCGATGCAGCGGTGTCCAGCACGCTCATGTCGTACCCCCCGCCTCGCGCCAGCAGGACACCGCATGGCCGGGCCCGATCGGATCGAGCGCAGGCTGCGGCCGGGAGCGGCAGATGTCGGCGGCCAGCGCACATCGCGCCAGGAACGCGCAGTCCGCGCCGCGCGCACCGAGCGGTGGCACCATGCCGGGAATTTCCCCGAGATCGACCCACGGCTTCGGCGCCCGGCCGAGCGTAAAATGCGGTACGCAGTTCAAGAGGCCGCGCGTATAGGGATGGCGAGGCGCCTCGACGATATCAGCCGAGACACCGGCCTCGATGCAACGTCCGGCATAGAGCACGAGGATTTCGTCAGCCAGTTCCGCCACCGCTCCGAGATCGTGGGTGATGAGCAAGACCGCGGCGCCGGTCTCCTGTTGCAATTCCGCCAGGAGATCGAAGATCTGCGCCTGCACCGTGACGTCGAGCGCGGTGGTCGGCTCGTCGGCGATCAGGAGCTTCGGCCGGCCGGCAAGCGCCATGGCGATCATCACGCGCTGGCGCATGCCCCCGGACAGTTGATGTGGATAGGCATCGACCCGCTGCTCGGCAGCAGGGATCTGCACGACGCGCAAGAGCGCAATGGCCCGCTCGCGCGCCGCGCTGCCGCCGAGTCCCTGATGCCAGCGCAACACCTCGGCGATCTGATCGCCAACCGTAAACAGCGGATTGAGGGCCGTCATTGGCTCCTGAAAGATCATCGACATCGCCCTGCCGCGTAGGCTGCGCATCTCCTTCGCGGACAGCGACAGCAGGTCCCTGCCCTCCAGCAGGATTCGCCCCGAGGTGATGACGAAATCTTCCGGCAGCAGCCGCATCAGGGCCAGCGCCGTCATGCTCTTGCCGCAGCCGGACTCACCGACCAGCGCAGTGGTCTGGCCGTGTGCGACGCTGAATGACAGGTTCTCGATCACTGATACCAGGTGGCCTTCGGCATTGCGCATCGAGACGTTGAGACTGTCCACTTCGAGCAGCGTCACTGTCAGGTTCTCCGCCGCAGACGCGGGTTGATCGCATCATTGATGCCGTCGCCGACCAGGCTGATCGCGAGCACGGCGAGGAAGATCGCCGCGCCCGGAAAGGTGACGGCCCACCACGCATCCAGCATGTAGTTGCGGTTCTGGCCCAGCATGAGGCCCCAGCTCATGATGTTGGGATCGCCAAGGCCG
>NZ_CAFK01000299.1 GCF_000239815.1 Bradyrhizobium sp. STM 3843
GGTGCTGACCTATGGCGGCGGTGATCCCGTCGTCACGGCCTACAAGGGCGTCGGCGCGCGCGACTGCGTGCCCATCTACAACGCGCTTGATCCGCAGACACACTTCCCGGTCACGCCGATCGACAAGTTCGGCTGCGATCTCGGCTTACTGGCCAACCGGCTGCCGGATCGCGAAGCCCGCATCGAGCAGTTCTTTCTCGACGTTGCCGCACGCATGCCCGAACGGCAATTCGTGTTGGGCGGATCGGGCTGGGAGTCGAAGGGAACACCGTCGAATGTGCGCAAGGTCGGTCACGTCGGTACCGGTGACCACAATGCGTTCTTCGCCTCCGGTCTCGCGGCCTTGAACGTCAACCGGGACAGCATGGCGCGCTACGGCTTCTCGCCGCCGACCCGCGTCTTCGAAGCAGCCGGTGCGGGCGCCTGCCTGATCACCGATGCCTGGGTCGGCATCGATTCATTTCTCGAACCAGGCCAGGAAGTCCTTGTCGCCGCCAGCGGCGACGAGGTGGCCGAGCATCTCGCCGCGCTCGGGCCCGACCGGGCCCGCGCAATCGCCGAGCGTGCGCGAAAGCGCATCCTGGCACATCACACTTACCGCCATCGCGCGCTCCAGTTCAGCCGTTTGATCGAAGGCATCAGCACGAAGACAGAGGCCGCGGAATGAAACTTGACGTCGTCGTTATCGGACTGTCGGTGACCTCCTCATGGGGGAATGGACATGCCACCACCTATCGAGCGCTGATCGAAGCCCTCGCCAGGCGCGGGCATCGGGTCACCTTCCTCGAACGCGACGTGCCCTGGTATCGCGCGCATCGCGATCTGAAGCCGCCGAAGACCTGGAACGTGAAGCTTTACAATTCGCTGCAGGATATCCCGCGCCGGTTCGGCTCCGACATCTGCGACGCCGATCTCGTGATGATCGGCTCCTACGTCCCTGACGGGATCGCGATCGCCGAATGGGTCACCTCGCAAGCCCGCGGAATCACCGCCTTCTATGACATCGACACGCCCGTGACGCTCGCCGGCCTCGACAAGGGCTTGGACTATCTCTCAGCGAAGATGATTCCGCGCTTCGACCTGTATTTGTCCTTTTCGGGCGGGCCGGTGCCCGGCATGATTCAAGAGATTTATGGAAGTCCGCTCGCGCGCGCGCTCTACTGCAGCGCCGATATCGATCAGTATCGGCCCCATCCGGTCGAGCCGCGCTGGGCGCTCGGCTATCTCGGAACGTATAGTTCCGACCGGCAGCCGGCGTTGGAGACGCTTCTGCTCAGACCGGCCCGGACGCGTGCCTCCGACGAATTCGTCGTCGCCGGTGCGCAGTATCCTGCCGAGATCAGCTGGCCAGCCAATGTGCAGCGGATCGATCACGTGCCGCCGCAGGACCATGCCGCCTTCTACGCAGCGCAGCGATTTACGCTGAACCTCACCCGCAGCGACATGCGCACGCTCGGATTTTCGCCGAGCGTCCGGCTGTTCGAAGCCGCCGCCTGCGGAACGCCGATCATCTCCGACCGCTGGCCGGGGATCGAAACCATCTTCACACCGTGCAGCGAGGTCCTTTTGGTCTCCAAGCCGGAGGACGTCATCGAGATCCTGCGCGACATGCCCGAGGACACGCGGCGCAATATCGCGGAGCGGGCGCGAAAACGGATCCTGCGGGAGCACACGCCCGACCATCGCGCCCGTCAGCTCGAAGCCTGCGTCCTTGAAGCCAAGAACAGGCGGCGCCCGTCCGATCCGCGCGTCGCAAGTCGCCCTCTTCAAATTGCAGAGATGCAGGTCAACCCATGAACGTGCAAAAACCGACCCTCTCCTTCAATCGGCGGTCTCGCCGCGTCATTGTCACCGGCGGCGCCGGGTTCATCGGCTCACATCTGTGCGATTCGCTGCTGCAGCGTGGTGACGAGGTGATCTGCGTCGACAATCTCTATACCGGTTCGGTCCGTAACGTCCGTCCACTGTTGAATCACCGCAATTTTTTCTTCATCGAGCATGACATCCGCGTTCCGCTGCGACTTCAAGGCTCAGTCGATCGGATCTACAATCTCGCCTGCCCCGCCTCGCCTCCGCACTACCAGGCCGACCCAGTGGGAACGATGCGCACCTGCGTGGTCGGAACCATCAACATGCTGGAGCTGGCCCGGCAAAAGAGCGCCCGCTTCCTGCAGGCGTCGACCAGCGAAGTCTATGGCGATCCCGAAGTGCATCCGCAGCCGGAATCCTATGTCGGCCACGTCAATCCGATCGGACCTCGCGCCTGCTATGATGAAGGCAAGCGCGCGGCCGAAGCCGTGATCTTCGACTACCATCGGCTCCATGGGGTCGAGGTCAAGGTCGCGCGGATCTTCAACACCTACGGGCCGCGGATGCTCGAAAACGACGGGCGCGTCGTCTCGAATTTTATCGTGCAGGCGCTGCGCGGCGAGCCGATCACCGTCTATGGCTCCGGGCAGCAGACGCGCAGCTTCTGCTTCGTCGATGATCTGATCCGCGGCCTTGAAATGTTGATGGAGAGCCCTGCCGCGGTCACCGGCCCCTTCAATCTCGGCAATCCGCAGGAGATGACCATCGAAGCCATCGCGCGCGAAGTGCTCGCACGGACCAAGTCGAAGTCCCCCTTGCAGTTCAAACCTCTGCCGGCAGACGATCCCAAGCGTCGCAAGCCCACCATCGAGGCGGCGCGCCGGGTGCTGGGCTGGCAACCTTCGATCCCGATCGAAAAGGGCATCGAGGCAACCATCGCCTATTTCACATTGTCGCTGGCAACGGAGGCCTCCAAACCGAGCGCCACGCCGGCGCGCAGGAAGCAGGTCCAGCGTCCGATCAGCACCGCCGCAGCGGAGGTGCGATGACGTCATTGCGGCGTCGAGCGCGCGGACCACGTTGCGGGTCCCGCAGCTAGTTCCGGTCGCCGACGCCGTCCCCGGAGGTTGGAACCTACGCTGTAGGAACAAACGCTCTCCACCAAGGGTTGGAGAGCGGATTACGGCCGGCGATTTCAGCGGGCCGGCAGTGAACCCCCGGAGGGACGACATCATGAAACGCCTGATGATTGTTGCGGGCTGCATTCTCCTTGCAGGTCCGGCTCTTGCTCAATCGGTAGGAGAAAAGACCGGCGTCAATTCCGCACTCGGAGTGGCACCATCGACCGCCGATTTCGTCAAGGAGGTCGCAATCAGCGATATGTTCGAGATCGAGTCAAACAAGCTGGGCGAAGAGAAAGGAACTGCGCAGGACAAAACCTTCGCGAGGCAGATGGTCACCGACCACACCAAGACCAGCACCGAACTGAAGGGCATGGTCACGTCCGGCAAGGTCAAGGCCGAGCTGCCGACTGCGCTCGACAGCTCCCACCAGAGCAAGCTCGACAAGCTCAAGGGCGAGACGGGCAAGGATTTCAGCTCGACTTTCGCCTCCGACCAGGTCAGTGCGCACAAGGATGCGGTCTCGCTGTTCGAGCGCTATGCCAAAGGCGGCGACGACGCCGAGCTGAAGGACTGGGCCGGCAAGACGCTGCCGACGCTGCGGCACCACCTCGACATGGCGCAAGAATTGAACAAGGCGCCGAGCGTGGGCCAGTCTAACAAATAAAGCCCCGAACGATCGGGTCAAAATGCCGGCGTTCTCGCCGGCATTTTTTTTGATGAAGCCGCGCAGCGTCGAGGTCGACGAGAATGACGCATCAAGAGCGAAGGGGAACGCTGCTCAGGCGCGCCGGTGTCGACGGTGCGAGCGGCTGCTCGGCCCGCGCGCCATGGCCAATCCGGTAAATGCAATAACGAGGATGCCAAGAGCGAGTCCGATCTTGCTCAACTGGTCGGCCGGAGGCAACCGCTTGCGTGCCAGCCATCCGCCGCTTGCGGATTTGCCTGCCGGCACCGGCGCAAGCAATGCGCCCTCGCTGCGCGGTGCAGGTCTCGCACGCGCGAGCAGGAAGCGGAAGCCGGCTCCCATCAGACGCTCGGTCGGTCCTCGCGCCAGCGCATATGAGACTTGGCCCAGACGCGCCGGCCATCCCACCGCGACCTCGTCGCGTGGGGACCGGATCAGTTGCAGGAAGGTCTCGGCCACGTCGTCGGGGCGATACAACAGCGGCCCCGGATCGAGGTTTCGGCCGGACATGTTGGCGCCATGGACGAAGCCGGGAGTGTCGACCATTGCCGGAAACACGCTGCAGACGTGAATGTCAGGATGTGCAGTCAGCTCCTGGCGCAGGCTCGCCGAGAAGCCACGCAGGCCGAACTTGCTTGCCGTATAGGCGGCTGCGAACGGGGTCGGCGCCCAGCCGCCGAGCGAAATATTGTTGATCAGGATGCCGCGCCGCTGGCGCTGGAAGATCGGAAGCACGGCATAGGCGCCGTTCATCGTTCCCAGCAGATTCACCTCGATCGTCCGTCGGTGCAAGGCGATGTCGGCCTCGCCAAAAGCGCCGAATACGCCCGTCCCGGCATTATTGATCCAGACGTCGATGCCGCCGAACGCCTTCTCCGCGGCATCCGCGAGCCGCTGTACGGCTTGCGCATCCGTGACATCGGTCGGCACGGCAAGCGCATGCCCACCCAACGCATCGCATTCGGCCGCGACATCGTTGAGCACATCCGCGCGCCGGGCGGCGAGCGCAACGCTTGCGCCTCTCCGCGCGAGCGCCAGCGCGGTCGCACGACCGATACCGCTGGAGGCGCCCGTCACCACCACGCGCACCGCGCTCAGCTCCCGCGTAGCGGGCAGAGCAACGCGCGCGCCCGCGGAACGCCTCAGCCAGGACAATGAGCGACGGAGCTGTTCGGTGCCGCCACTTTCGAACCACCGGCCATGTGCGAAGATCACGCGCTCTGGCGCGAGCTCGATCAGCCGCGACACCGCGGTTTCGACCGGACGGCCTCCCAAACGCAATAGCAGCCGCAAATAGGCCGGCGCCTTGCCATTGGGCGCCGTGATCCCGAGCAGACTTGCCGCTGCACGGGACAATGGCGACAGCCCCTCCGGCGCAAGATTCTGCACCAGGTCGGTCAGGACCAGGGTCCGGCTCGGCTTGTGAAAGAGCTCGACCTCCGAAAACAACAACGTGCTGACCAGAACGAGCTCGATATCCTCGGCCCATTCATCAGGGCTCCTCTCGCCGAGCTCATGATCGATCCGCAGTCCGGAGCGACGCACTTGGGCGCGCTCCGCGAGCCCGGGCGCGGCGAACAGTTTCGCAATCGGGAGGGCGGCCTGCCACTCCGGCAGGAACATCCAATGGGCGATGTTGGGAGCCACCAGATATTTGATCGGGCCAAGCCGCTCGAGTTCTCGCCGCAAGTCATCGGAATATTGGGTTGGCGAGTGCAGCAGCAGGTCGCTGCTCTTCAGTCGGATCACCGTCATCCGGACCGGAAGCGGCAGGCCGGCCGCATGAATGCGCCCGGCATCGACAACCCAGACACCCTCCGCCACCGGCTTCACCTGCTCTTGTTTGCTATGCATGGTCCCGTCCGCTGCCGCTGGATGTTTCCGCAGAGAACCCGTTTGCGAGGGCTTGGTTTCAAGGCTGTCTGCGACGTACGGTCCCGGACAGATGGCGCTGCCAGGCTATTAGGAACCAACCTTCGCACCGACGTTTGTACGTCGCAGGTCGCCGGGCCTAAGTCTCGTCACGCCCGCGTGCCAATTGTCGCGGAACGATTCATCCATGTTAGCACTGGCGCGTCGCACGTCCCTGGCCATCAGTCTCGTCGCAATCGCCAGTGCGATCTCGCCGCTTCATCCATGTGATGCACAGCAATCGTCCGCGGCCGGTACCAGTGATCTGGCCGAGCGCATGAAGGACCCTGCGCAATGGCCGATGCCGGCGCGCGATTACGCGAACACCCGTTTCAGCGATCTCGATCAGATCAACATCTCCAACGCCTCACAGTTGCAGCTCGCCTGGACGTTTTCGGTCGGGGCCGACCGCGGCCAGGAAGCGGCGCCGATCATCGTCGACGGCACCATGTATGTCGTAGGGCCCTATGCCGGGCCCTATCCGAACCGCGTGTTCGCGCTCGATGCCACCAGCGGCGAGTTGAAATGGTCCTATGCGCCGAAGCCAGAGCCAGCGGCGGCAGGGGTGGCCTGTTGTGACGTCGTCAACCGCGGGCTCGCCTTCGACAGCGGCAAGGTCTTCCTCAACACCCTCGACGACCACACCGTCGCGATCGATGCCAAGACCGGCAAGGAGCTGTGGCATACGAAGCTCGGCGAGATCAACAGGGGCGAGACCATCACCATGGCGCCGGTGGTCGCCAAGGGAAAGGTTCTGGTCGGCAACAGCGGCGGCGAGCTCGGCGTTCGCGGCTGGGTGACCGCGCTCGACGAGAACACCGGAGCGGTCGCCTGGCGCGCCTATGCCACCGGCCCCGACAAGGATGTCCTGATCGGCGATGATTTCAAGCCGTTCTACGCCAGTCTCAAAGGCAAGGATCTCGGCGTGAAGACGTGGCCCGCAGATCGCTGGCAGAACGGCGGCGGCACGATGTGGGGTTGGATTTCCTATGATCCGGCGTTGAACATGATCTACTACGGCACGGCCAATCCAAGCCCGTGGAATGCCAATCAGCGCAGCGGCGACAATCTCTGGAGCACCACGATCTTCGCCCGTGACATCGACACGGGCCACGCCAAATGGGCCTACCAGGTCAACCCGCACGATCTGTTCGACCATGACGAAATCAACGAGAACGTGCTGGTCGATCTCGACATCAACGGCGCGCCGCGCAAGGTTCTGATCCATCCCGGCCGCAACGGCTATATGTATGTGATCGATCGCACCAGCGGCGAAGTGCTGTCCGCCGATGCTTATGAGTTCGTCAACGCCTACAAGGGCGTCGACCTCAAAAGCGGCAAGATCATCCCGAATGAGGAGAAGACTCCGGTTCTCGGCAAGACGATCGAGAACATCTGCCCGTCCGCGCCGGGCGCCAAGGATTGGCAGCCGACGGCGTGGTCGCCGCGCACGAAATTGCTCTACGTTCCGCACCAGCATCTCTGTATGGATTTTAAGGCATCCGAAGTCGGCTACATCGCTGGCACACCGTTCGTCGGCGCCGATGTCGACATGTATGCCGGCCCCGGCGGCTATCGCGGCGAGTTCATGGCCTGGGATCCGGTCGCCCGCAAGAAGGTCTGGGAAATCCATGAGAAGCTTCCGGTGTGGTCGGGTGCGCTGGTGACCGCCGGCGACGTCGCCTTCTACGGCACGATGGACCGCCTCTTCAAAGCGGTGAACGCGAAAACAGGCGAGGTGCTCTGGCAATTCCGCGCCGGCTCCGGCTTCATCGGCCAGCCGGTCTCCTATCGCGGCACGGATGGGCAGCAATATATCGCGATCCTCTCCGGGGTCGGCGGCTGGCCGGGCGTGGTCGCCAACGCCGAGGTCGATCCGAGGGTTCGCAACAGTGCACTCGGCTTCACCGGCGCCACCCAGGACCTGCCGTTCTATACCACCGGGGGCAGCGAGCTTCTGGTGTTCAGGCTTGGGCCCGGCACAGCCGGCGCGAATCCGCAAGGCACGACCAATGCGCCGTCGCACTGAATCATGGGCCTTCTTGTTCGCGTTTGCCCCGGCCCTTGCGATCGGCGTGCCAGGCGCTGTGCGTGCGCAGACGACCTCCCACGAGCTCCGGGTCTGCGCCGATCCGAACAACCTGCCGTTTTCCAATCGGGCGCAGCAAGGCTTCGAAAACAGGCTCGCCGAAATGATCGCGCAGCGCATCGGCAAGACCGTCAGCTACACTTGGTTTGCACAGCGTCGCGGCTTCATCCGGCACACGCTCAAAGCCGGCCTTTGCGACGTCGTGATCGGCGTGCCTGCACATTACGACCTGGTTGAGACCACCACGCCCTATTACCGCTCGACCTATGTCCTCGTCAGCCGCGCCGACCGCCACCTCGATCTCATCGGACTCGACGATCCGAGATTGCGCTCGCTCACAATCGGCGTGCATTTGATCGGCGACGACGGCAACAACCCGCCTCCAGCGCATGCGCTGGGGCAAGAAGGAATTATCGACAATGTCAGGGGCTTTCCGATCTATGGCGACTATCGCGAGCCCAACCCGCCGGCGCGCCTGATCGAAGCGGTCGCCAATGGCGATATTGATGTTGCCGCAGCCTGGGGACCGCTGGCCGGCTACTTCGCCAAGCGATCCGCCGTTCCACTGACGATCACGCCAATTGAGGATGCCGGCCACTTTGCGCCACAACGCTTCCAATTTGCGATCGCGATGGGCGTACGCAAGGGCGATGACGCGCTACGCGACCAGTTGCAGGCATTCATCGACGGGAATCGCAACGCTATTGCAGCACTGCTGCGCGAATTCGGCGTTCCGCTCGTCGACGAGGCACAGGCCGCATCCGGAGGACACTGAGATGCATGCGAGCGGTCGAACTGCGCTGATTGTCCTCACACTCGCGGCGACGGGCGGTTGCGCCGCGCTGGCGCAGCAGGCACTCCCATCATCCGAGGAAGCGCAATTGCCTTCTATGCAGCCGCAGCCGGATGTGGGTGCGTCGATCGGCGGTGGCCAGCCGGGGCGATTCATACAGGTGCCGGTCAGCCATCTTTCCCCGAACGGCATCCGCAGCGCGCCAGACATCAAGAACCCGGCGCAGGGCGATCCGAAGTCGGCCGAGCGCGGCATGCGCTATTTCATCCAGTTCAACTGCGTCGGTTGCCATGCACCAGCCGGCGGCGGCGGCATGGGTCCCGCGCTCAGCAACAACTTCTTCATCTACGGGTCGCAGCCCGCCAACATCTATCTTTCGATTTATCAGGGCCGTCCGAACGGCATGCCGGCCTGGGGGGCCACACTGCCGGACACGGTGATCTGGGATCTCGTCACCTACATCGGCAAGATCAGCAACGAGCCCACGCCTGAGTGGGGACGCACCTTCTCGGCGTCGCCGTTGTCGCCGGCCGTCGAACAAATCCCTGCGGAAAAGGCCGCCACACCTGATCCATGGGCGGCAACAACGACCTTTAAGCAGGGCCAGAAGCCATAGCAGATGCGCAGACGATTGGAGCGCGCAGTGTCGAATGGAGAGCAAATACTGCCGAGCCCGAGGACGGCCCAAGGTCGCGGTAGTCCGGCCACTCGGTCGATCCTTGCGCTTGCGCTGCCTTGCCTCCTGCTGTCGACCAAAGTCGCTTCCGCCGAAACGCCTTTGGACTATCTGATCACCCACGGTGCCCGCGCCGATTCCATTGCTCACCTGGCCTGGTTCTCGACTGCGGTCTCCGTGCTGGTGATCCTCATCGTGACAGCCCTGCTGCTGGTTGGCATGTTTCGCCGCCGCGACCTGCCGCCGCCTGCGCTTCCCGGCCTGGCTGCGATTGCACGACCGCAAGACGGCATATCGTGGATCTATGTCGGCGTCGGCATCACCACCGTCGTGCTGCTGATCACCACCTTCTGGACCTTCGCCACCCTCGCCAGGACCGGACCGCAACCCGGCCCTGCGGCCGTGCGGCTCCTGATCACCGGTCACCAATGGTGGTGGGAAGTGCGCTATCTCGCCGACACGCCTTCCGATGAATTCACCACCGCGAATGAAATCCATATCCCGGTCGGCAAGGTGGTCGAGGTCAAGCTGCGCGGCGACGACGTCATTCATTCGTTCTGGGTGCCGAAGCTCGCCGGAAAGACGGATATGATCCCCGGACAGGAAAACCAGACCTGGCTGCAGGCCGATCGAGAAGGCGTCTATCGCGGCCAATGCGGCGAGTACTGCGGACAGCAGCATGCGCACATGGCCTTCGAGGTAGTGGCGTCCTCGGCAGACGACTTCGAGCAATGGCGCCAGCAACAGCTCCAATCGGCGCCACCCCTCTCCGGTGCCGCGCTCCAGCAGGGCGAAATGCTGTTCGATAGCCGCTGCGGCATCTGCCACCGCGTCCGCGGGACCACAGCGGGCGGCATCGTCGGGCCTGACCTCACCCACATCATGAGCCGGCGCGCGATCGGTGCGGCGACCTTGCCGAACAATCGCGGCAATCTCGCCGCCTGGATCGCCGATCCCCAGCACACCAAGCCTGGCAATCTGATGCCGCGCCTCGATCTCTCCGGGCCGCAATTGACGCTGATCCGGCAATATGTCGAGACACTTAAGTAGGAGCACGCATGACCGCGACGGAATATGATCGCGCTCCCCGGGTCGCCGTACGCGACTATGCGTCTCCGCTCGCGGAGAAGCTCAACGCTTTATGGGAAACCAAGCCGGGCGTGATCGGCTGGCTGTCCTCGGTCGACCACAAGGAGATCGGGCTCCGTTACATCGTCACATCGTTCATCTTCCTGATCGTGGGTGGAATTGAAGCGCTGATCTTCCGCCTCCAGATCACGCAACCCAATGAGACCCTGCTGACGCCCGAGCAGTACAACGAACTGTTCACGATGCACGGCGCGACCATGATCCTATGGTACGCCTTTCCGATCCTGACCGGCTTCAGCGTGTTCCTGCAACCGCTCGTCATCGGCACTCGCGACATGGCGATGCCGCGGCTGAACGCCTTTACTTACTGGCTGTTTCTCTTTTCCGGCATCTATCTCTATGTGGGATTTGCGATCGGCGAGGCGCCGAATGACGGCTGGTTCAACTACGTGCCTTACGCCTCGCGCCCGTTCAATCCGGGCCTCAACATCGATTTCTATGCCCTATCGAACATCCTGCTGGGGATTTCGACCACGCTTGGCTCGTTGAATTTCGTCGTCACCCTCCTGCACATGCGTGCGCCGGGCATGTCGATCAACCGGCTGCCGATCTTGAGCTGGGGCACGCTGACCATCTCGGTCGGCAACCTGTTCGCGATGCCGAGCGTCACGCTGGCCTTTTTCCTGTTGTGGATGGACCGTCAGTTCGCAACCCATTTCTATCGGCCCCCGACGGGACAGCCGCTGCTGTGGCAGCACCTGTTCTGGATGTGGGGGCATCCCTGGGTCTACGTGATCGTGCTACCGGCCATCAGCATGGTGTCGGAAGCGCTGCCGATTTTGTGCCGCCGCCCTCTGGTCGGCTACACTGCCGTGGCGCTGGCGACGGTGCTGACCATGGTGCTCGGTTTCGGCGTCTGGCTGCACCACATGTTCGCGACGGGATTGCCGGGACTGGCGCTGTCGTTCTTCAGCGCCGTGTCGATCCTCATCGTGATTCCGAGCGCGGTGTCGGCCTTCGCCTGGCTCGGTACGATCTGGACCGGACGCCCGGTCTTCAACACCGCTTTCCTGTTCTTCGCCGGCTTCATCGTCGTGTTCGTGATCGGCGGCGTATCGGGCTTCATGACCGGCTCGGTCCCGGTCGATTGGCAGCTCACCGATACCTATTTCGTCGTCGCCCATATCCATTATGTGCTGATCGGCTGGAACCTGTTTCCGGTGATGGGCGCGAGCTATTTCTGGTTTCCGAAAATGTTCGGCAAGCTGCTCGACGAGCGGCTCGGCCGCTGGAATTTCTGGTTCATGTTCGTCGGCTTCAACGTCGGCTTCTTCCCGATGCATATCAGCGGCCTGCTGGGCATGCCGCGCCGCATCTACACTTTTCCCGAGGGCATGGGCCTCGACACCATCAATCTGATCACGACGATCGGCAGCTATGTCTTCGCGGTCGGCTTCCTGCTCTTCATCATCAACGTCGTACTCAGCCTCAGGCATGGCCAGGACGCCGGCCCAAATCCCTGGGACGCCGCCACGCTCGAATGGACCACGCCGTCACCGCCCCCACCCTACAATTTTGTCGTCCTGCCGACGCTGGCGACGCGGACCCCGCTGTGGGAAACACGGCTCAGGGAATCGCCTTATCATTCCGATCTCGGCAAGGGCTTTCCACTCGATCACGGCAAGGAGGCGCTGGCAACGACAACGCTGGATGCCCAGCCGGAAGCAATCCTGAGAATGCCGGAGGATTCGCTGATGCCGCTGCTGCTGGCGCTCGCACTCACGGCCCTGTTCGCCGGGCTGATCGTCAAGCTGTGGTGGTTGGTGATCGCCTCCCTCGTCGTCGGCCTCATCTTTCAGCTGATCTGGCTCTGGCCGCGGGCCAAGCTTGCCGAACGGAGGCCCTGATGACGATCGTCACGATATCCCGTGATGATCTGCCGATCGGCAGCGTCACCTCTCGGACGGTCGGCTGGTGGAGCATGATCGCGGCTATCATCACCGAAGCGTCGCTGTTTGCCTATCTGCTGTTTGCCTATTACTATTTCGCCGTGCAGCGGCGCGGCGAGATGTGGCCGGCGGAAATGCCGACCTTCAAGCTCGCAGCCCCGAATACGGTCATCCTGCTGGTCTCAAGCGTCGCCGTGTGGTTCGGCGAGCGCGGCGGGCACGAGGGCGTACGCTGGAAGCAGACGGCCGGCATGGGCATCGGCTTCGTCCTCGGCGTGATCTTCGTCACCATCCAGGTGTTCGAGTGGAAGGCGAAGTCGTTCAGCCTCAATTCGGGCCCTTACGGCTCGATCTTCTTCGTCGTGACCGGCTTCCACATGGGCCACGTCGTGCTCGGCCTGATCATGCTGCTGCCGCTCACGCTCTGGTCGGCGCTCGGATATTTCGGCCCCGGGCGCGACGCGCCGATCTCGATCGGCGCCATCTACTGGCACTTCGTCGACGCGGTTTGGCTGGTGGTGTTCTTCAGCCTCTACATCACGCCATATCTGGGGCTGCGCCATGGCTGACGAAGCCTCGCTCCGGCGCGCCGGACATCCCGCCCCGCACCGCAACCGCGTCAGCATCGGCTGGCTGCTCGCGGCGCTGTTTGCACCACCGATCGGCTGGTCGCTGCACCTGATCGCAAACTATGCGCTGGCAAGTCACAGCTGCTATCCCGGCAGCGTGCCCAAGTCCCCGACATCGCCGGCAGGGCTTTGGGCGCTTCTGATTGCAATCGACGTCGTCAGCCTCGCAATATCGCTGGCCGCGATCGTGTTCGCCTACCGCGCCTGGCAGGCCAGTATCCGGGAAATGGCCCAACATGAATCGCCCATGGTCGAAACCGGCGAAGGCCGCACGCGTTTTCTGGCGGTCTGGGCGCTGCTGATTGGCAGCCTGTTCTTTCTGACCGTCGCATCGGACAGCGCGGCGCTCTGGATATTGAAGACATGCAGCTGAACATCCGCGCAGGTCTGCTGCTGGTCGCGATGGCGCTGCCGCTACGAGCCATGGCGCATAGTGCAGGCTCTGCGCCAGGCTTTCCGGAGCGGCTGTCGGCGGCCGGCTGGAGCCTGGATGCGTCGACGATGATTCCCCTTGCGCTGGCCACCGGCTGGTATGCCTTCGGCATTATCAGCGCAATGCGCGAGAACAAAACCGAGCTGCTCTCACCTGCGCGCACCATCGCATTTGCCGGCGGCATCGTGATCCTGTTGCTGGCACTGAATTCGCCCATCGATACGATCAGCGAGGACCTGTTCTCGGTGCACATGATCCAGCATCTCCTGCTGATGCTGGGGGCGCCCCCGCTGCTGGTCTGGAGCGACTGCCCCGCCATTTTTCTGCGCGCGTTCCCGCGCCCGGCGCGGAAGCGGATCGTGCGGCTGTGGATCACGCTCGGCTTCGGCCGCGCCTACCATATGCTGATGCATCCGCTCCTGGTCTGGGTGCTGTTCACAGGCGCATTCGTGTTCTGGCACGCGCCAGGACCGTACCAATGGGCGCTTGATGACAATGCCGTACACATCGTCGAGCACCTGAGCTTCTTCGTGACATCGCTGATGTTCTGGTCGATCGTGCTGCCGCCCCATCAGCACGCGCGTCGCCTGGCGCACGGGTCGACCCTGCTGCTGATCGTGTCAACCGCGGTGCTGAGCGGCCTGCCGGGGGCATTGATGATCTTCGCGCCACGCCCGCTGTATCCAGGTCACGCGGCGGGCGTGATGAAATGGGGCCTGACCTTGATGGAGGACCAGCAGCTGGCGGGCCTGATCATGTGGATCCCAGCCGGTGGTGCCTATGTGCTTGCTGCCGCGCTGGTGTTCCTGAGCTGGCTCGATGAAGCCGAAGCGCGGGCGCTGCGGACCGCGCGACGCGGCGCTGTGGTTCAAGCTCGCCCCCAGGTGCAAGGAACGCCTGGCATCGCCAGCGATTGATCTCGCGCTAAGGAGATGCCCATGGCCACGATCCGGCGCATGCGATTTCACAGATTTGGCGGTGCGGATGTGATCCAGTCGGATCAGGTCGAACCGTCGCAGCCGGATGCTGGCCAGATTTTGGTTGCCGTGCGTGCGGCCAGCGTCAATCCGGTCGACTTCAAGATCCGCTCCGGCAAATATCCCGCCGTCAAGAACGACCGCCTGCCATATGCGCCGGGGCGCGACCTCTCCGGCACCGTGCTCGCCTGCGGCGCGCAGGCGACCCGCTTCAAGCCCGGCGACGAGGTGTTCGGCATCGTCAACATTTATGGCGGTGGCTATTCGGAGCAGGTCGTTCTCGACGAGCGTGCGGTGGCACTGAAGCCTACTATGCTCGACCACGTGCATGCCGCAGCGATCCCCCTCGCCGGCCAGACGGCATGGCAAGGCCTGTTCCGCCATGGCCGGCTGCAGGCCGGGCAGTCGGTGCTCATCCATGGCGGGACAGGTGGCGTCGGTCACTTTGCCATCCAGTTCGCGAAGGCCAAGGGCGCCAGGGTGCTGACGACCGTGTCAGCGGACAACGTCAATTTCGCCCGATCGCTCGGCGCCGACGTCGCAATCGATTACAGAACGCAGCGGTTCGAGGACCACGCAGCCGATCTCGACATGGTGTTCGACCTGATCGACGGCGAGACGCGCGAGCGGTCCTGGCTGCTCCTGAAGCGGGGCGGCATCCTGGTCTCGACCCTGACCCCGCCCTCGCAGGAGACGGCGAAGCAGCATGGTGTGCGCGCGACACGTTACACCGTCGAGGCCGACGGCGCTGAGCTCGCCGAGATCGCATCGCTGGTAGCCGAGGGCAAGATGCGGCCGCATCTGCAGCAGAGCTTCGCGCTGGACTCCGCCGCTGCGGCCATGACAGCGGTGGAAAAGGGCCACACGGTCGGAAAGATTGTTCTGACGGTCCAGTAGTCGTCTCGGGCGCTGCATCGCTCAGCGCCTCCTGTGTCACATCGCTTCCTTCAGCTTTGACGCGATCAGCCAGCGGTTGACCGGGTAAGAGGTTGCGAGACCTGCAAGCATGGCAAACTGCATCACCCACCAGAACGCCGGGCTCCCCTCGGGCAACGCGGTCCCGAGAAGGCGTGGGAAGACGACGAAATGCGCCAACGCCATGACAGCGTACATGCCGATCTGCCAGGCAATCAGAGACAAAGTGTCCGCCTGCAACGCGCGCTTCAGGGCTGTCTCACGACTCAATTCAGGATGCATCGGCTTGATCGAGAAATACTGGAACAGGATGCCAAATCCAAACGCGAGGATGAAGTCGAGGACCCAGGCCGAGAAGATCTTGTCCCGCCAGAGCACGTGCCAGCCCAGGATCACCGCAAGCCCGGGAACCAATTGCAGGAGCGTCTCGGCGATGACATCGCCCAGCGTGCAGCCTGCGCCGCAATGCGTTGCGCCTTTGACGACTGAGGTCGGAGGCGGCCAGTGCTCGGATTTCCGATGCTTTCCTTCCGAATGTTCCGAATGCTTTCCGCCCCCGATGTTTCGCCCGAACGAAAGATAGGCCGCGAGCGCCAACGGGCCGGCATATAAGGCTGTGATTGGCCAGACGACGTTCATGATGCGCATGCGCTGCGGATGCCGCATTTCGTCAGCGGCGATCCACAGCGCGCAGCCAATCGCGACAGCCAGCGACAGGCTCGCGAGCACATTGACAAGGAAGGGCATCTTCGGGCCTTGTCGCGGGCCTAGTGCTTCGCCGTTCCGGGCTCGGCCTGGCTGCGATGCTGCTTGGCGAGCGCAGCGGCCGGCGTTACATTCGCAACCGACGACTGGACCTTGTTCTTCAAGCCGGTCACGACGTCGCCCTCGCCGGCCATCATCGCATCAAACCCTTGGCGCGCCACGTCGCCAGCATCGTCCTTGTCCTCGGTGCCGATCTTGGTGTCCATCATGTCGGCGCGGCGGAAGAACTCGGTTTCGGTGGCGCCGGGCATCAGACAAGTGACCGTGATCTTGGTGTCCCTCAACTCCTCACGGATCGCAAAGGAGAACGAGTTGAGGAACGCTTTCGTGCCGTTGTAGATCGCCTGGAAGGCGCCGGGTGTAAAGCCTGCGATCGAGCCGGTGATGAGGATGCGACCTGCATTGCGGCGGCGCATGTCGTTGCCGATTTTGTGGATCAGCTCCACGGTGCCCGTGACATTGGTATCGATGACCCGGCGGATCTCGCCAAGGTCCTGGTCGAGGAACGCGCGTCCAAGACCGCGGCCGGCATTTGCGAGCAGAGCATCGACGGGACGCCCCTGCGTGGCGGTACAGAGCTTCTCGACACCTTCGCTGGTCGCGAGGTCGGCCTGGATCGCCTCGACCCTTGCTCCGTTTGCGCGCAACGATGCCGCCGCCTGCTCGATCTCCGGCTCGTCGGCGACGATCAGGAGGTCGAAACCGTCTTTCGCGCAACAGCGCGCCAGTTCCAGACCGATACCGGTCGACGCGCCCGTGACGATTGCGAATTGGCCCTGTGATGCCACGACATTCTCCTTTCAGGCTGTTAGCAAGCATCGGTCCAATCGCGGCCGCTCCTGATCGTTCCTGGTCGCTGTGCATCGGAACGTTTTGGTGCATGTCGGCTTGGAGCTCAGGTTCCGAACTGATCTGTTGTCGGCGACATGTTGTCAGCTCAATCGAACTGGATCGCGGCCGCCAAGCTGGGGCTGGTCAGCAGCACCTTCTCCACGCTGGTCAGTCAGCTCGCCGCGGCGCGAATCGGGCGCGATGCCGCGGTCGACTGGATGACGGTCGCCGCCATTCCCTTGCGTGACGGCGTGATCACAGCAGAGCCGAGCTGGGGCGCGATCGCAGGCGGGATCGCTTTCCATCAATGGGCCGACTTCTCCTGGGCGCTGGTGTTCTTCGGCCTGTTCGGCCGCTGGACTGCAGAGCTTCGACCACTCACTATCTTCGCGGTCGCGATGCCTTGGGCCGTTTTCACCTCGGCAACCGAGTGGCTGCTGCTGGTGCCCCTGTTTCCGTTCTTCCAGCCGATCTTCACCTTGCAGCAGCCCTATTGGATCGGCCTGCTGGTCCACATGTCATCGGCTGCGATGTATCCGCTGTTCGCGTGGTTGCGGTTCCCGCTCGGCGCCGCACCCCGATCGCCTGAGGTCCGCTTCGCCAAGGCCTGGGCTCGCGGTGGCGCCGCCGTGGTCGCGATCCTCGGTGCGATGGCAGGCTTTGGTGCGTCGGTGCGCGAGTTCCCGTGGCTAGGAATGGATCGCGTCGCGGACCAGGACTACATCCGCCATATGACGACGCATCACCGCCAGGGCATCGTGCTGGCACTGCTCGGCACTGAGCGCGCACGCGATCCCTCTCTGCAATCGCTTGCACGTCTGATGGTCGCGAGGCAGGCCGGCGAGAACCGCATCTTCGACAATTGGTGGCAAAGCTGGTTCGGCACGCCAATGCCGGACTGCAGCGCGCAGGAACGCGCGGACATGCCGGGCTATTTGACGCAAGCGCAGATGCAAGAGGCACGCGACGCCAGTCCTGAGCAGTTCGATGCCGTCTTCATTCAACTGATGAGCGTTCATCACCGGGGCGCGGTCGCGATGGCCGATCAGGAATGGCACGGCCAGGGTGACCTCAGGCTGCGCATCATGGCGCATGCCATCCGCCACGAGCAGCAGGGCGAGATCGCGCTGATGAACGGCGTTGAAGGCATCGCCGCGGTCCGAACCGCCATCGCCAACATGACGTCCGACAACGTGAACGGAATGGATCAAGCTGGAACTCACTAGGAACCGATCGGCCGTTCGAAGATTGTACGTTCCGTTTCAGGATCTCACCATGCGGATGGTCGTGCTGTTGATCTGCATCGTGACGTTGGGAGGATGTGAGCGGGAGAAGCGCGAGCTGCGGCTCGATCCTCCGGTCGCGGCTGCGTTGGACAAGATCGCGCTGATGCAGAACCGCATCGCCGGTGCACCGCCGCAGGTTTACTTCGCGCTCGACAGGCCGTTCGAGACCAACGCCTACAACCTGAGTGAGGGCAAACGGCTTTACACCTGGTTCGGCTGCAAGGGTTGCCATGGCGATGGCCAAGGCGGCATCGGACCATCCTTCCTGGACGGATGGTGGTACTACGGCCCGGAGATGGTCTCGATCTTCGCCTCGATCCGCGATGGCCGCCCGCATGGCATGCCGGCGTTCAAGAACAAGATGACGACCGACGAGATCTGGCAGCTCGCCGGCTATGTCCAGACCATCGGCGCCTACTCGGCCAAGACCGCGGCGCCCTCACGGAACGACGACAAGCAGGTGCGTCCGTCCGAAAACCGCGCGCCGGCTGCGATCCTGTTCGACCAGGGTCCGACCCCCGTTCATCCCGATCAGGGGCCGACGCCGTGATCCGGCGCGTTGCGCGGCTACTAGCTCTGCTCGCCGCGATATCGCTCGCCGGCTGTGAGAACTGGCAGTCTGCCTTGCAGGCGCATGGCGCGTCCGCGATCAGTCTGAAGCACCTGATCATCTTCATCGTCGCGGTGTGCTCGATCGTCTGGGCGCTTGTGATGGTGGCCATGATCTACGCATTGGCGCGCCGGCGTGCGGCTTGGCGAGCACCGACGGAGCTCATTCCTGAGCGCGAGCGCCGCATGGGCCGCATCGTTACCGCCTGCGTCGGGCTGACCGTGGTGATCATCTCGATCTTCACGCTCGCGAGTTTCTTCACCACCCGAGCCCTCAGCGTCGCCGGCAGCGACGACCTCACCATCCGCATCAGCGGCATGCAATGGTGGTGGGGCGTGCAATATCTCAGACCCAATCCGAAGCAGGCGTTCGACACCGCCAACGAGATCCATATCCCGGCCGGACGGAACGTGCACCTGGTGCTCGAAGGCGACGACGTGATCCATTCCTTCTGGGTGCCGAGCCTTGCCGGCAAACAGGATCTCATTCCCGGGAGGATCAACGAGATCACGATCCGCGCCGAGCGCCCTGGGATCTATCGCGGCCAATGTGCGGAGTTCTGCGGCTTGCAGCATGCGCACATGTCTTTCTTCGTCATCGCCGATGAGCCGCAGGATTTCGAGCGCTGGGCGGCCGCGCAGCGCGCGCCTGCGACGCAGGCGTCCGACGAGGAAATCGCTGCCGGCCGCGATGCGTTCATGTCGAAACCGTGCGCCGCCTGCCACAGCATCCGCGGCACAAAGGCAACGGGCACGAGCGGCCCGGATCTGACCCATGTCGGCAGTCGCAAGACCATCGGCGCCGGCCTGTTCGAGACCACGCGCGGCTCGCTCGCGGCCTGGATCGCCGATCCGCAGACCTTGAAGCCGGGCAACAACATGCCGCTGGTGCCGCTGGCGCCCGAGGAGCTGCGCGCGATATCGGCCTATCTGGCGAGCCTGAAATGACAGAGACAATAGCGCGCGCGGAAACACTGGACACGGAGCTCGATGGCACGAGGCTCGCCACCGCACTGGCGCAGACCTGGAAGACGGAGCGCGGGCTGTGGGGCGCGCTGACGACGGTCGACCACAAGATCATCGGTCGCCGCTACATCGTCACCGCGTTCGTCTTCCTCGTGCTCGGCGGCGTGCTGGCGCTGCTGATGCGGCTGCAACTTGCGCAACCCGAGGCGCGGGTGCTGGGGCCTGATCGATTCAACCAGGTGTTCACGATGCACGGCGCGAACATGATGTTCCTGTTCGCGGTACCGGTGATGGAAGCGATGGGGGTCTATCTGGTGCCGCTGATGGTCGGCACCCGCAACATCGCCTTCCCGCGGCTCAACGCATTCTCCTACTGGATCTTCCTCGCCGGCGGCCTGCTGCTGTGGATCGCCTTCGCACTCGACATGGGTCCCGATGTCGGCTGGTTCGCCTATGTACCGTTGTCAGGCCCGCAATATGCGCCGGGCAAGCGCGCCGACATCTGGGCGCAGATGATCACCTTCACGGAGCTCGCGGCGCTGGCGGTGGCAGTCGAAATCGTCGTCACCGTGTTCAAGCAGCGCGCGCCCGGCATGTCGCTCGACCGCATCCCGCTGTTCGTGTGGTCGATGCTGGTCACCTCCTTCGTGGTCATCATGGCGATGCCGGCGATCATGGTGGCGAGCACGAGCCTGATCCTGGATCGCCTGGTCGGCACCCATTTCTTCAATCCGGCCGAGGGCGGCGACGTGCTGCTGTGGCAGCATCTGTTCTGGTTCTTCGGCCATCCGGAAGTCTACATCATCTTCCTGCCGGCGGTCGGCATGGTGTCGACGTTGATCGCGACCTTCGCCCGGCGTCCCATATTCGGTTATCTCGCGCTCGTCATGGCGCTGATTGCGACCGGCATTCTCGCCTTCGGCCTGTGGGTGCACCACATGTTCGTGACCGGCCTGCCGCGGCTCGGCGAGAGCTTCTTCACCGCCTCCAGCATGGCGATCGCGATTCCGGCCGGCATTCAGATCTTCTGCTGGATCGCCACGCTCTGGGACGGCAGGCCGGTGTTCAAGACGCCGTTGTTGTTCGTGATTGGCTTCATTGTCACCTTCGTGATCGGCGGGCTGACCGGGGTCATGGTGGCCTCGGTGCCGTTCGACACCCAGGTGCACGACACCTATTTCGTTGTCGCCCACTTCCACTACGTGCTGATCGGCGGCGCCGTGTTCCCGCTGCTCGGCGCCGTCTACTACTGGTTTCCGAAATTTACCGGGCGCATGATGAGCGAGCGCCGCGGCAAGTGGGCGTTCTGGCTGATCTTCATCGGCTTCCATCTTACCTTCTTCCCGATGCACATCCTCGGCCTCGAAGGAATGCCGCGGCGCATCTACACCTATCAGCCGGATTTACCCTGGCATGGGCTGAACCTGTTCGTCAGCGCAAGCGCGCTGATCCTTGCCGCCGGCTTCCTGATCTTCTTCATCGACGCGATCATCAGCGCACGGTCCGGCAATCCGGCCGGCGACAATCCCTGGGATGCGCCGACCTTGGAATGGGCGACCAGCTCGCCTCCGCCCGCCTACAATTTCGCGCATATCCCGGTTGTCGGCAGCGCCTATCCGCTGTGGGACCAGCCGGGATCGCTCAATGTCGCGAGCGGGCTGCATAGCGACCGGCGCGAGATCGTGATCACGACCATCACCATCGCGGAGCCGCAGGCACGCGAGTCTTCGCCGCAAAACTCGATCTGGCCGCTGCTCACGGCGATCACCACCACCATCATGCTGATCTGGTCGATCTTCTCGCCATGGGCCGTCGTGTGGGGCTCGATCCCGGTCGCGATCACGCTGATCGGCTGGTTCTGGCCGAGCGGCACGCCGGAGGACGAGGCATGAGGGAGCGCGTCGTTCTCGATCTCTCCAAGCTGCCGTTGCACGGACTTGGCAGCGCCAGCGTCACCTGGTGGGGCACGCTCGGCTTCATGCTGATCGAAGGCACTGGATTCGCCCTCGTCATCGCCGTCTATCTCTATCTAATGAGCCTGGCGCCGATCTGGCCGCTCAACGCGCCGCCGCCGGCCCTGCTGCCGGGAACGCTGCTCACGGTCATCCTGCTCATCAGCGTGATTCCAAATGTGCTGATCTCGCGCTGGGCCAGGCAGCAGGATCTGCGCAAGGTGCAGATCGGCATGGTCGTGATGTCGGTGTTCGGCATCGTGCCGCTGATCGTCCGCGCGTTCGAGTTCCCCGCGCTCAACGTCAAATGGGACACCAATGCCTATGGCTCGATCGTCTGGACCCTGCTCGGGCTGCACACCACGCATATCCTGACCGATCTTGTCGACACGCTGGTACTGGCGGCGCTGATGTTCAGCCGACACGCCGACAATCCGCGTCGCTTCGGCGATGTCGAGGACAACGCAATGTATTGGAACTTTGTCGTCGCCACGTGGCTTCCCATCTACGGCTGCATCTATTGGTTGGCACGGCTATGAGGCTACCAAGCACCTCGGCGAAATTGATGGCCTGGGCCGGCCTGGTGATCGGCGGGGTGATCTGGGCTGCCAATACCCAGCTCGGCGATATCCTTTCGACGCGTGACTGCATCGCGACAGCGCGGCCGTCGACCCTCATCTCCTTCGCCGGCATGCTCATCATGCTTGCCTCGGCCACGATCTCCTGGCGCCTCGACAGCCGCCCGTCGATCGGCGACGATCGGAGCTTGCCGTTTGCCTCGCGCTTGAGCGCGCTCTCCGCGCTTGTGTTTGCCTTTGCGGTTGCGTTACAAGGCGCCGCCTCGCTGGTGCTGAGCGGATGCGAACGCTGATTGCCATCGCTCTCCTTGCCGCCGCGAGCGGCACAGCGCTCGCGCATGGCGCTGCGACGGACGAACTGACCGCTTCGTGGACGTTCGATCCCTGGATCCTCTCACCGCTGCTTTCAATCGCGGGATTCTACGCCGCGGGAAGCCTGGTTCTATCCAGGCGGCGCAAGCGCCGCCGCGCAAGCTGGCGCGCGCTCGCCTTCTGGTCGGGCTGGGTGAGCCTGGCGATTGCACTGGTCTCGCCGCTGCATTGGCTGGGCGAGCATCTCTTCACCTTCCACATGATCGAGCATGAGATCCTGATGGCGGTCTCGGCGCCGCTGATCGTGGCCGCCCGGCCCATCGGCGTGATGCTGTGGGCGCTCCCGCAGCCCGCGCGGCGGCAGGCCGGCACGCTGCTGCGCAGTGCGCTGGTGCGTGCTACCTGGAGCGCGCTTGCCAGCGGCGGCACGGCCACCCTGCTCCACGGCATCGCGATCTGGGTCTGGCATGCGCCGATCCTGTTCGATGCCGCCGTCGAGAACGTCACGCTGCACCGGCTGCAGCATGTGAGCTTCTTCGTCACCGCCGTTCTGTTCTGGTGGGCCGTGCTCTGGCGCAGCCCGACCGGGCAAGCGGCCTGGCACGTCATCGTCACCATGTTTCACACCAGCGTGCTGGGCGCGCTGATGGCGCTGGCGCCGCGGGTGCTCTATGGCGTGCAGACCGCGACGGCCGCAGACTGGGGTCTTACGCCGCTCGAGGACCAGCAGCTCGCCGGGATCATCATGTGGGTGCCGGCCGGCACGATCTACGCCGGAGCGGCGCTGACCCTGCTCGCATTATGGATCCGACGCTCCAGCGAGAAAGCGAGGCAAGCCGATGTCCTCAATGCTGTCTAGATCGATATGGATCGGCGCCGTCGTCGTGGTGGTCTGCGTGGCGACTGTCGTCGGCAGCACCATGGCCTGGTCGTCCCGGCAGAAGACCGAGCAGATCGCGCGCGCAATGACCGGGGGCGATCCGAAACACGCGCCTGAGATCATGCGCCGCTACGGCTGCGGCGGCTGCCACACCATTCCGGGCCTGGCTGGCGCCGATGGCGAAGTGGGGCCGCCGCTCACCGGCCTCAGCCGCCGCGTCTATATCGGCGGCGTCGCCAACAATTCGCCCGACAATCTCGTACAGTGGATGGTGTCGCCGCAGACGTTCTCACCGCGCACCGCAATGCCGGCCACCGGCATCACCGAGGCCGAGGCACGCGACGTTGCTGCTTACCTCTACTCGCAATGAGGTGGCTCATGGCTTCTCGGTCGGCCGGGGAGGCAGCGACTTGATGTAGGTCGCAATCGCCTCCCGGTCCTCTTGCGGCAGCTTCGAGGTGTTATTGACGACATCGGCCATAGAAGAACCGACCCGGCCATGATCGGGCGTTTTGCCTGATCTCAGGATTTCGGCGATGTCGGCTTCCGACCAGTTGCCGATCCGCTCCGGCGTGATGTTCGGATAAAAGCCGGTGCCGACCGGATCCATTCCTCCGGCAAAGCGGGTCTTGTCCTTGATGCCGCCGAACAGATCGCGCGTGGAGTGGCATTCGGCGCAATGGCCTGCCGCTTCGACCAGATAACGCCCGCGATTCCACTGCTCGTCTCGCGCCGGATCGGGCTTGATCTCGCCCGGCCGGAAGTAGAGCAGCTTCCAGAATCCGACAAAGCGCCGGACCCTGTAGAGCGGATGCAGATCATGCGGAGGGGCGCGGCCGGCGACAGGCGGCAGGGTCCGCAAATACGCCCTCAGATCGGCGATGTCTTCGACAGTAAGATGTGCAAAGCTTGGATAAGGAAACACTGGATAATAGTGGCTGCCGGCCGGCGAGACGCCGCTCAACAAAGCATTGGCGAGATCCTTGACGGTCCAGGCGCCGATGCCGTCCTTGGGATCACTTGAAATGTTTGGGGCACGGAACGTTCCAAAGGCAGATTCGAGCGCGAGCCCGCCGCCGAGCCGGAGCCGATCCGGCTGGCCCGGCGAGGCGTGGCAGGACGAGCAGTCGCCTGCTAGAAACACCTGCTCACCGCGTCTGGCATCGCCGGCCTGATCGAAGAGGGACGTCGCATCGGATGAGAAGGCGGGCCGCGGAGCTGTGATCCACCAGGCGATCGCGGCGGCCCCGATGACGGCCACACAACCCGCGCCGACCAGCCAGACCAGCCGATATTTCCAGCTTCGCATGTGGCCCGCACTCTCCTGACACTCCCGAGCCAAACGCACTTTGGACCCAGCTGTTCCAGAGGGGAACTAGCACGCTCGCCTAACGTGTCTCACCCGCATGCCTTGAGCAAAAACCTCCGATCTGCCGATCATATTCGCGCTGGATCAAACCGAAGCAGGAACACACCGCCTTCTCTAGCATGGCCTGGTCCGTAATCGTGATCGCTGCCCGCGCATTGACGATGCCGCCTTCCCGCTCGAATGCATCGAGGCCTTCGCTGACGCTGGCGCGGCGCACGCCAAGCAGCTGGGCAAGAACAGCATGCGTCAGCGGCAACTCGGGCGAGTCCAACGCGCGTTCGGCTAGAAGCAGCCAGCGGGCCAACCGCTGCTTCACCGAATGCAACGAGTTGCACGCGCCAGCCTGCGAGGTCTGCAACAGGACGACGTTGATGTAGCGCAGCAGCACTTCGCGAAGTGCCGGCAGATTTTCCATGATTGCGGTGAAAGCGGTGGTCCGTATTCGCAGCGCCATCCCGCCCACTTGCACCACGCGACGATGCGGTGGGCTGGTGTCGTCCGGGGCCAGCAAGTATGGCGCACCGACCATCCCCTCGGCGCCGATCAGCCAGGCTTCGATGAAGCGCCCGTCATCGACCTTGGCCGAAACGGAAACCAGACCGCTTTCGACGAAATAGACGTAGTCCATCGGCAGCCGCCAATGATGCAGCACCTGACGTGGCTTGAGCTCGACCCTGTCAGCGGCCTGCAGGATCACAGCAAGCTCCCGCGCAGGCACGAGTTGCAGCAATCTGTTGCGTACGGCGGCAGCGGCCAAAACCGGTACGACCCGCTGGCCGCCACGCGGATGGACGGTTGCCGACTGAGCTTTCGTCATCTCAAGCACGCTCCCCACGATCACCACTCTGACGCATCTGCGGTCGCAAGCGCAGACCGGGGCGACGCCGAGGTCCCCTCAAGCTAAGTTCTGGCTTCAGATTCGGTTCCTTCTGTCGTGTCGCCGCGAGGGCCGGCCAGCGCGAGAACAACGTCTCAGGACGCAGCGACCGGGTATGCGACGGTCGACAGCAAAGCCATGGCGGGCTGGCGCGAGTCCAGCCTCGTATGCTGAACCACCACCGGAGCGCTTGCCTCGATCAGAGAGGCATAACTGGTGTCGCGCGGCACTGGCGCCGGATCGGTCAGGTCGTTGAAGCGCATGTGGACGGTGCGCCGGCTCGGAACTGTCAGCCGATAGGGGCCGATCGGTTCGCGGTCGCGAAAGAACAGCGTGATCTTGATCTCGGCGTCCCTGTCGCTCGCGTTCAGGAAGCAGGCCGCCTCGTGCGAGACAAGGTCATGCGCCTGGCTGACGCTGCCGCTTGGAATGTAGCCCTCCGGGATCGCCCACACTGTGCATCCGACCGCTTCCATCTCACGCCTCCACTGCCGGCCCTCTCATTATGCTGTTGATGCTGTTGCATCCGTGGTCGCCGATATCGGTGCCGAGCTTCTGCGGGCCGAACGGTTGAGCTCGCCTCGGCGCGCCATCGCGCGAATCCGATCCGCGGTACGGCAGGCGATGGCCTGGATCGTGAGCGACGGATTGACTCCACCGACGGTCGGAAACACCGATCCGTCGCAGATCCACAGGTTCGGAATATCCCAGCTGCGGCAGTCCGCGTTGACGACGCTGGTTCCGGCATCATCCCCCATCCTGGCGGTGCCGTTGAGATGACAGGTGTCATCCTCCTGGATCCAGAGATCCTTTGCACCGGCGGCCTGCAGCGCCCGGCTCATGAATTTGAGCGAATGATCGATCAGCCGCTTGTCATTGTCGCACCAGGAATAGGTGACGCGCGGGATGCGCAGGCCATATTGGTCCACCTCGTCCGCCAACGTGACGCGGCTCGTCTCCTGCGGCAGCATCTCGCCGACGATCTTCAGGCCGACGACGTGATTGTAGTTCTTCATCTCCTCGACCAACGGCCCGCCCCACAATCCGTGCGCGCTGGCCTGGGTATTGGCCCAGAGTTGCGGCAGAGGGCCCTGGCTCATATAGGCGTAGCCGCCGAAGAAATCCTTGCCCTTATCGGCGTAGTTCCAGTGCTCGGTGATCGCGAGCGACGGCGGGCCCTTGTAGGACCGGACCTCGTCGTCCATGACGCCCCAGACCGCCTGATTGGATTGCGTCATCAGGTTCTTGCCGACCAGGCCTGAGCTGTTGGCGAGGCCGTCGCGATATCGGTCAGTCGCCGAATTCAACAACAGCCGCGGCGTCTCGATGGCGTAGCCTGCAACCACGACGTTGCGCGCGCGCTGGAAGTGCCAGCCGTCGTCACGATGATAGTGAACGCCTGAGACGAGGCCGTTGTCATCGACCTCGATGCGCCCGACCATGGCGAGATCGCGGATTTCAGCGCCGGCCGCGAGCGCGCGCGGAATCCACGTCACCAACGCGCTCTGTTTGGCATTGGTCGAACAGCCGGTGACGCAGAAGCCGCGATAGACGCAGGGATGCGCAAGCCCGCGCGGGGCTGAAATCGTGGCGAGCGGCGTTTCGGTCCAGTCGATGCCGAGCGCCTCGCAACCTTTGGCAAGCGCGCGCGCGGCGGCATTGAGCGGATGCGCGCGATACGGATAGCGCGGTCGCGGCGGTCCCCACGGATAGGTCACGGGACCCGAGATCTTGAGCGCCTGCTCGACCTCGGTGTAGTAGTCCCACATCTCGCGCCAATCGAGCGGCCAGTCGGCGCCATAGCCGAGCACGGTGCGCGACTTGAACCATTCGGGCCGGAAGCGAAGCGACACCATGGCGAAATGGACCGTCGAACCGCCCACCGCCTTGCCGCTGTTGTTGCTGCCAAGCTGCAACGGATTGGCGCCGTCCACGATACGATCATCGGTCCAGTAGAGTTTGGTCTGCTCGGCTTCATCAGACGCGAAATCTTCAAGCGGGCGGAAGTACGGACCGGCATCGAAGGCGACGACGGAGAAACCGTATTCGGCGAGCTTACAGGCCAGTGTGCCGCCGCCGGCACCGGTGCCGACGATGACGAAATCGACCGGCTCGTCATTTCGGTATTCCCGCATCGGCACCCAGCCGCCGGGGCGGAACACGTCGGGGGCCTGGCCTTGCCGCGCGCGCGGCATATGTAGCGCATCATCGTACATGGCGATTGGTCCTGGCGGCCTCACTCTCGTGCCCCGGTCTGGCTTCGGCCGCCTCCCATGGGTCGCGCTCATTGTAGTCGAGCCGCACATAGCCACGGGGGCTCGCCGGGCCGCCCCATCCGATTTCGTTCCAGGCGACGGGATGCGAGTAGTAGGCGAGCACGATGTCATGCAGCAGACGGCGCTTGAAGAAGTCGCTACAACGCATGCTGCCCCATTCCGGCGCGTTCAATCGTCCGGCTTCTGCACGATGCAGCAGTTCGTCCTGCTGCGCGCCAGACAGTCCCGCGAAGCGTTCACTGAAGGCGAGGCGTGCTTCAGCGTCGAGTGCGTGCAAGCCACGCCGCCACGCCTCACGCTCGCGCGGCATTCCGGCAAGGCGATAGCCGTCGGACACGCCCTCGTGCAGCTTGCGATCGATGAGCGCCGCCACCGGAATCTGGGGCCGCGAGGCCGGCTGCGGCACGATCCGCGCCGCGATCGCGGTCAAGGTTTCGAACTCCTCCGCGGCGAAGAACAGCGGTTGCGAATCGATTGATAGACGCCGCGCGATGACCTCGCGCGTCTTGTCGTTCCACGACGGCCCATTGCGCTTGGCGAGCACGTCGTAGTCCGGATACCGATCCTGAGTGATGCGATTGCGCGACCGGTCATGCATCTCGATGCTCCCTCATCAGGCCGAGCGCTGCGAGCCCTGCCAGAGCAAGCCCGGTGAAGCTCGGCGGCGCCGGCAATGGCGGCCCGTTCAACACGTTCTGGCTCCAATTGCGCCAACCGCCCATGTTGCGGGAGACGCCATAGGCATGGAAGCCGACGCCGGCGAGGCCCATCGCCGTCAGCAGCCACATCCAGGCGCGGGTGAACGGATGGGCTCGGCCCTGGCCGCGCGCGGCCGCATTGAACAGCAGCGCGGCGCCGATCGGAGGCAGCGTCACCGGAACGGCCATGAACGGATTGTGGAACGCGCCGCGGAAATGCAACAGCCCTGCCTCGCCGCTCGTGCCCAGCAGCCCTGCGCCGGTCACCGCCGCAATGGTGCGCGCGGCCGGCAGGCCGAACATCTCCGGTCGTGGTGATCGAGCGGTTTCCCGCACCCGTTCCGAGCAAAAGCCGAGCAGCCCCGACAACAGGATCGCCATCGGCGCGCCGAGCGGGGCGCCATAGAACAGGTTCTGCCAGCTGAAGCCGCCGACCTTTTTGGTGACATTGTAGAAATGGAAGCCTGTTCCAAGCAGGCCCGTGGCAGCTGCTAGCAGATAGCAACCATCGCGCAGCCTGTGCGCAAGCGGCCGCATGTCGGAGGTGCCGTGCAGGCTCGTCGCCAAAGTCAAGGCCGAGACGACAAGCGGCGTGTACATCGCCCTGTTCTTGAATGAGCCTCGGTAATGTTCGACGCTGCTGTCGGCGAGCACCGAAGCGGCCAGCATCCCCGCAGCACCGTTCAGCCGGCGCGCGGCCCGCACTGCGGTGCGCGGCTGCGGACCGGATCTTGGCAGCGCTGCTATTCTTTGTGAGCGAATTCGCGAACTCCCAGCCTTCGGAGCCAGGACCGCGGCTGCGGCCAGCACCGACAGCGCGAGACCGGCCCCGGCAAGCACATCACGTTCGACTGCTCTGCTCATCTCGTTACTCACACCGCGTACCGCGCCGCATCGGCATGTTTGAACGTCAGCCCATGGCCCGGGCGAGACAGGTCGGGACTTATCTCCCCATGCTTCGGCTCAGGAGCCCCGTCGAACAACATGTGCTCGATGCGCACATGGTCATGAAACCATTCGAGATGTCGCAAGCGCGGCGCCGCACACGCCGCATGCAGATGCAGCGACGGCGCGCAATGGCCGGATAGATCGATATGGAAGGCGTCGCACAGCGCCGCGATCTGCAGGAAGCCTGTGACACCGGCGCAGCGGGTGATATCGGCTTGCTGCACGTCGACCGCGCCGGCCTGCAACATCGTCCGCACGTAATCGGCCGAATAGGCATATTCTCCGGCGGCGATCTCAATGCGGTCAGGAGCACGCTCGCGAACGCGTCGCAACCCTGTGAGATCGTCGGACGAGACCGGCTCTTCGAACCAGCTCACCCCGAGCTCAGCAAACACCTCGGCGAGCTGAAGCGCCTGCTTGACCGTGCAAGCACCGTTCGCATCGACGAATAGCTGAGCCTGATCGCCGATTGCGCGCCTTGCGACCTCCGCCCGATGCGGATCGCGGTCCGGCTCCGAGCCGACCTTCATCTTGACGTAACGACAGCCCTGCTCGGTCACCCAGCCAGAGAGTTGCTGGCGCAGTTGTTCGTCCGAATAGCAGGTGAAGCCACCGCTCCCATAGATCGGCACCTCGGTGCGATAGCTCCCCAGCAGCGAAACCAGGGGCAGATCCAACAGCCGGGCCTTGAGATCGTAAAGCGCGGTATCGATCGCCGAAATTGCCGTTGCGGCCAGACCTTCCCGTCCGATGTTACGCACGGCCTGCTGCATGGCCAGCCAAGCTGCCTCTGGAGCGAGCGCATCGCGACCTTCGATCAATGGCCCGAGCTTCTCTTCGATCAGCCCGACGATGCAGCGATGCGAATAGGTGTAGCCGGTGCCCACCTTGCCGCTGCCGGCGATCTCGACCAGCACCAACGTGGTCGAATTCCACTGCATGGTGCCGTCGGCCTCGGGCGCATCGGTTGGGATTTCGAACGCCCGCGCGCGCACTCTCCCGATTGGAACAGCCGTCGGCATCAGTCTTTCCCGGGCAGAACGCTGGTCACCAGTTCCTTGGCGCTGTTCTTCAGCACGCTGGTCAGCTCAGGCTCGGACGGAATCATGCTGATGAAGTTCTTGGCCTCCTTCAGCGTGATGTGCGGCGGCAATGGCGGCACATTGGGGTCCGTATAGGCCTCCAGAATCACCGGTCGATCTGCGGCGAGCGCCTGGTCCCACGCCGCGCCCACACGGTCGGGATTGTCGACAAAGATGCCCTTCAAACCGAGCAGCTCGGCGTAGCGGTGGTAAGGAAAATCCGGGATGCTCTGCGTCGACAGCGTCTTGCCAGAGCCCAGCTGGATGCGCTCTTCCCAGGTGACCTGGTTGAGATCGCGGTTGTTGAGAACCAGCACGATCAGGCGCGGGTTGGACCACTCCTTCCAATATTTGGAAATCGTGATCATCACGTTGAGGCCGTTCATCTGCATGGCGCCGTCGCCCATGCAGGCAATCACGGTCCGCTCCGGATACGCCATCTTGCCGGCGAGCGCGTAAGGCGTGCCGGCGCCGAGCGACGCCAGGCCGCCGGAGAGCGAGGCTTTCATGCCGCGTCGCATCTTCAGATCGCGCGCATACCAGTTGGCGACCGATCCGGAGTCGGCCGTGAGGATCGCGTTGTCGGGCAGACGCGGCGACAGCTCCCAGAACACCCGCTGCGGGTTGAGCGGCTCGGCCGAATCCATCGCGCGGCGCTCTAGCGTCTTCCACCATTCGCGCACGTTTCCCTCGATCTCGTGGCGCCAGCTCCGGTCCTGTTTCTGCTCGAGCAGCGGCAGCAGCGCGCGCAATGTCGTCGCACTGTCGCCCACGAGGTTGACCTCCATCGGATAGCGCAGGCTGAGCCTGCTACTGTCGATATCGATCTGGACGCCGCGCGCTGAGCCCGGCTTTGGCAGAAACTCGCTATAAGGAAAGGCCGACCCGACCATCAGGAAGGTGTCGCAGCTCTTCATCAGGTCCCAGCTCGGCTTGGTGCCGAGCAGACCGATCGAGCCGGTGACGAAGGGCAGATCGTCCGGCACCGCCGCCTTGCCGAGCAGCGCCTTAGCCACACCGGCCTGCAGCCGTTCAGCGACGGCGATAACCTCATCGGTCGCCTCCAGCGTGCCCGCGCCGACCAGCATAGCGACCTTGCGGCCGCTGTTGAGAACATCCGCCGCTGCGCGCAGCTGCGCCTGATCGGGAAGACGCGCCGGACCCGCATAACCGACCCCGGTGTGGGTCGCACCATGCGCCAGCGGCGGGTCCTCATAGTCGAGCTCCTGCACGTCCTTCGGCAGGATGACGCAAGTCACCACACGCTTGCTATGCGCGATGCGAACCGCGCGATCGATCAAATGCCGGACCTGCTCGGGTACGCTCGCTTGCTCGACATATTCGGCGACGTCCTTGAATAGGGTCTTGAGATCGACCTCCTGCTGGTAGCTGGCGCCGATCGATGTTCTGGCTGCCTGGCCGACCAGCGCGACCACCGGCACGTGATCCATCTTGGCATCATAGAGCCCGTTAAGCAGATGGATCGCGCCGGGCCCGGATGTCGCGTAGCACAATCCGACCTGGCCGGTGAACTTGGCATGTGCCGAGGCCATGAACGCCGCCATCTCCTCATGCCGCACCTGGACATAGGTCATGGTCTCCTTGGCCTTCTCGAGGGCGACGTCGAGTCCGCCCACACCGTCGCCCGGATATCCATAGACGCGGTTCAATCCCCATTCGGACAATCGGTGCCAAACGAATTCGCTGACGTTCATAGGCGTGATCCTCGATAGCCGCATCGCTACTCTGTCGAGCCAACGTGCGACCGCGCCAAATGTTGCGCCCTTAATGTTTGTTTAGATTGGCATCGCCAACTAATAGCCTCGCCAAAGACCACCGCTCCCGCGGCACGCTTCTGCGCCCGGAAGAGAGAGGCATCTTCCGAGCGCGGAATGCGCAGCGCGGCTCATCGCTCAAAGCTGCTGGAACGCCGTTCGTCCGAACGGCGAGAAGAGAATGCTCATCGTCTCAATCGGCCGATGAGCAGGCACGCTCAACCACAAATGCGGTCATCCAGCTCGCGCAAGGAAGCGGCGACCAGCAGGAACGCACCTCGGTTTCAGCCGGAACCGTCACTTCATTTCGACGGAGTTTGCGCCGCAGAGCTGCTGCCCGTCGTGGCGTGAGACGCGCTTCCGGAGTTCGAGCCCGTCGTCTGCTCCGCTTCAAACATCGACATCCCATGCGGTCCAATCGTCATGAGGATCGGATTGCCATCCTTCGTCTTGGCTTGAACCACAAACGATTCGGCGACCACCTTGACATCGGTGAATCCGGCATTCTTCAGATCCTGCTGGATCTGTTGCGCCGCCGCGAGCTTCTGCGTCGCCGACTGGCCCGATTGCTGCGCTGAGCTCTGCGCGCCGGTCGTGGCTTGCCCCGTACCTTGGGTGGAGGGTTGGCCTGTACCCTGGGCGAATGCCGGGGCGGCGACCGCAAGGGCCGCAATAGCGCAGGCGGTCACAAGCACGTTTCTCATCTGCATGTCCTTTCGTCTGAAGAGACTACAGACCTATAGCGAGGAAGCCTGCTGCAACGTTCCTCGCGCGCGCGAACAGACGCGCCGAACTTTGTACGCCGACGGACGGCTCACCAGCCCACCGGAACACAGTCCGCGCGAGCAATGTGATGGAAAAAACGGCGGGCGTAATGCGGAACGGAAAACGGACTGATGCGGCGACCAGACACTATCCGTCGCGGCCGAAGCGATCATCGATGTAGCGCCGGAGCGCGGCGGCCGCGTTCAACATGTGAGCGCGCATGCGGCGTGCGGCCGCCTCGCCATCGCCCTCGGCGATCGCCTGCATGATCGCATCATGCTCCTCCCGCGACCGACGGATGCGGTCGCCTTGGCGCAGTTGGGTCCGGCGAAAGGCGCTCAACCGCGCACGGACGTCCTGGGCCTGCTCGGCAAGGAAGGAATTGTGCGTCGCCCGGTAAATGGCTTCGTGGAACTCGCGGTTGAACGCGTCATAGGCATCGACATCGTTCGCCTCGACCATCTTCAGCGAAGCCTCATGAAGTTCGATCAGATGACTGCGCTCGAGCGGCGTCATGCGATAGGTCGCGAGCCTGACGCACATGGCCTCCACTTCGGCACTGGTCTCGAACATGTCCATGATGCGCTCGGGTGTCATCCGGGCAACGACGACCCCGCGACGTCCTCGGACTTCGACCAGCCCGCTGACCACGAGTTGTCGAAGCGCCTCCCGCACGGGCGTGCGGGAGGCGCCAAAACGATCGGCAAGCTGTTGCTCTTCGAGGGCCGAGCCGGCAACCAGTGAGCCTGACGCGATCTCGTCCGTGAGCGCGTTTCGGATACGATCGGAGAGCAGCCCTCCATCGTCTTCGGCTTCGGTTGCGACTTTGAACAGACCTGCCATTCAGCTCCCCGTGATTGCGCGTAACGTGAAGTAGAGGACGGACGGTGCGACCAGACATCCCAAACCGGTATGAAACGTCGCGGTCAATGCACCGTAAGGAACCAGACGTCGATCGGTTGCGGCCAGCCCTCCGGATACGCCACTGACCGTCCCCATCAAGCCGCCGAACACCATCGCGCTGCGTGGATTGTTGAGGCCGATCATCTTCGCGACGAACGGCGTGCCGATCATGACGATCACCGCCTTGAATACACCGGTCGCGATCGACAGCGCAATAACCGGCGACGACGCTCCGATCGCCGCACCCGTGACCGGTCCTACGATGTAGGTGACCGCGCCGGCACCGATCGTCGTCAGCGAGACGGCATCGGTGTAGCCAAACGCCAACGCGACGAACACACCCAGAATGAACGGAACGACCGTTCCCAACCCGAGCGCGACCGCACCGATCAGGCCGGCCTTGCGCGCATGGACGACATCGACCTCGAAGGCCGTGGCCACGATAGCGAAGTCTCGCAGCATCGCACCTCCCATCAGGCCGACCCCGGCCAGCGCCGGCAGGTCGGCCACACCCTTCTCGCCGCCGGTTGCAATGCCGCCGAAGAAGGCCAGCGCGAGGCCCAACATGATCGCAATCGCCGATCCGTGAATGCGCCCGAGCGTAAGGTATTTCGAGATCGCTCCGGAGATCCACATCAGAATTCCCACTGCGGCGAACGCGGTGAGAAGCGTATTAGCGGTAAGCACGTGAGACATCATGTTCATCCGATCCTCCCGGACTTGAGCCCGAGCACGGGGCGAACGAGTTCCTCGGCCTCGCGCGCTTCAATCTCGTCGATCGTCTCGACAGGACCGCTGAGCCGGCCGATGAGGGCCACCATCGCAAAACACACCGCGACAGAGCCTACTCCCGCGATGATCACGATCGGCCCGCCCTTGACTGCGGCCACGACGTTTTGCTGTGCGGCCATCGCGACCACGATCGGGATGTAGAAGCTGCCCCAGAACTCGACGCCGGTCTTGAGCCCGTGACTGAGCAGGCCGCGTCGCGCCAGCCAGAGCCGTGCTGCGATCAAGAATATCATCGCGATGCCGACGCCGCCGACATTGGCTTTGACGCCGAGCACCACGCCAAGCAGGTCGCCCAACCAAACCCCGAGCAAGGTGCAGATTGAAAGCAATGCCACTCCGGAGATGGTCACGGCTGCCCCCTTTCCGCGAGCAGGCCGCCAGCTGGGGTCGGACGCCTTGTATGCATCAGCATCTTCAATTTCCTCCTATGTATGCGATTTATGCTTATTGACGGAACAATGCATACACTAATTGACAATCGAATGCAATACGCATACGATGCCGGCCATCAAATGAACTTCCGGCATGCCAAGGAGCGAAAATGAGCCATTGGGGTATGCAAAGGGCGGCGTTGAGGGAGCGCCTGGCCGCGGGACAGCGGCACGCCAAGGGGAAGATCGTTCCGATCCCCGCCCTTCCCGCATTTCTGAAGGCGGTGATCCGAAGCGGCGACCGGGTATGCCTCGAGGGCGATAACCAGAAGCAGGCCGATATCCTCGCCTCGGCGCTCGCGGCGCTCGATCCCCGCGAGGTTCACGACCTGCACATGGTCCAGTCGGGCGTGGTGCTATCAGCGCATCTCGACGTCTTCGACAAGGGCATCGCGCGACGGCTGGATTTCTCCTACTCAGGCCCGCAGTCGGCCCGCATCGCGCGTATGCTGTTCGGCCGCAAGATCGAGCTCGGGGCCGTGCATACCTACCTGGAGCTGTTCGCCCGCTATTTCATCGATCTCACACCGCATGTCGCCCTGATCGCGGCGGTGAGTGCCGACAAGGATGGCAACCTCTATACGGGGCCCAATACTGAAGACACCCCGACGGTCGTCGAGGCGACGAGCTACAAGAATGGCCTCGTCGTGGCGCAGGTCACCGAGATCGTCGCCAAGCTGCCGCGCGTCGATATTCCCGGCGACCTCGTGCATTTCGTGGTCGAAGCTGGCAAGCCGTTCTATGTCGAGCCGCTGTTCACACGCGACCCTGCCGCCATCACCGAGACGCAGATCCTGACCGCGATGCTCGCGATCAAGGGCATCTACGCGCCTTACGGCGTTCGCCGGCTCAACCACGGCATCGGATTCAACACGGCCGCCATCGAACTCTTGCTGCCGACCTATGGCGAGCGGCTCGGGCTGAAGGGCAAGGTCTGCACGCATTTCGCGCTCAATCCGCACCCCACACTGATTCCGGCGATCGAATCCGGCTGGGTCGAACAGATCCACTGCTTCGGATCCGAAGTCGGCATGGAGGACTACGTCGCGGCACGATCGGACATCTTCTTCACCGGGCCGGACGGATCGCTGCGCTCCAACCGCGCCTTCTGTCAGACGGCAGGCCTCTACGCCTGCGACATGTTCATCGGCGCCACGCTCCAGATCGACCTCGAAGGCCACAGCTCGACGGTGACGACGAATCGTATCGCCGGCTTCGGCGGTGCACCCAATATGGGCTCTGATCCGCGCGGCCGCCGTCACCCAAGCGAACCCTGGCTCAAGGCGGGTGCCGAGGCTGCGCCCGACGCCAACGCTGCGCTTCGCCGGGGCCGCAAGCTCGTCGTGCAGATCGGTGAGACTTTCGGTGACAACAATGTACCGCTGTTCGTCGAACAACTGGATGCGCTGGCGCTGGCACGCGAGCTCAATCTCGATCTCGCGCCTGTCATGGTCTACGCCGACGACGTCACCCACATCGTCACCGAAGAAGGAATCGCCAATCTGCTCCTTTGCCGCAACACCGACGAGCGCGAGCAGGCGATCCGCGGTGTTGCGGGATATACCGATATCGGCCGGGCCCGCGATCCCAAAATGGTCGAGCGCTTGCGTGAGCGCGGCGTGATCCGGCGGCCCGAAGATCTCGGCATCGATCCGCTCGATGCCGATCGCCGCCTGCTGGCGGCGCGTTCGATCAAGGATCTCATGCTGACATCCGGCGGGCTTTATCGGCCGCCCAGCCGCTTCCGTAACTGGTGAGGAGTTTCGCATGGAGAAGCTCAGCTTCAAACTGGACGCGCCGACATCCGCGGGCGGCAGTCGCAAGCAGGCGATCGTCGGCGTCGTTGCCTCGGGCAACCTGGAGGTCTTGCTGGAACGAGCCTCCCCGCCTGATCTCTGCACGATCGATATCGCCACGGCCGCGCATGGTTTCGGCGCCGTGTGGGAAGCCGTGGTCCGCGACTTCGTTGCCCGCCGCTCTGCCGGGGGCTTGCGCATTTCCATCAACGACGGCGGAGCCCGCCCCGACACGGTGGCGCTGCGGCTTGCGCAAGGCGTTCGCATGATCGAGGAGCCCGAAGCATGACAACCGCCCAAAGCAATGCGGCTTCACTGAGTTGGTATGAAGCGAGCGCCCGGCAGCGCGTCGAGGCGCTGCTCGATCGCGGCAGCTTCTGCGAATTCATCGGGCCGGAGCAGCGGGAAGCCAGTCCGCATCTTTCGATCTTCGATCTTCCGGAGCAGTTTGACGACGGCATCGTCATCGGCCGCGGCCGCCTCGAAGGATCATCGGTGCTGATCGCCGCACAGGAGGGACGCTTCATGGGAGGCGCCTTCGGCGAGGTGCATGGGGCGAAGCTCACCGGGCTGTTGCGCGCGGCTCGCATGCTCAAGGAGGACGTACTGGTCCTGTTCGACACCGGCGGCGTGCGTCTTCAGGAAGCCAATGCCGGCGAGCTCGCGATCGCCGAGATCATGCGCGCGGTGATCGAGGCCCGGCGGGCCGGGATCAAGGTCGTCGGACTGATCGGCGGCCGCGCCGGATGCTATGGCGGCGGCAGCCTGATCGCCGGCACCTGTTCGCGCCTGATCATCTCGGAGCAAGGCCGCATCAGTGTCAGCGGCCCCGAGGTCATCGAAACCAACAAGGGCGTCGAGGAATTCGACTCGCGCGACCGCGCTCTGGTCTGGCGCACCATGGGCGGCAAGCACCGCTACCTGATCGGCGGCGCCGACACATTCGTCGATGACGAGGCGCTGGCGTTTCGCCAAGCTGCCATCAACACACTTGAGATGAACGGGCGCTACGATCTCCCTCTTCTCACAGCGGAGCAGCAGCGCCTTGAACGGCGCCTGACGCGCTTCTCCCCTGCCGCTGATGCCATCGACGTCTGGCAAACCCTCGGCATCGAGGCGCCGACAGAGATTCCTGGACTTCCAACCAAGGAGTTTATGCGGCGCGCGGCCGATAAACGGGAGAATGCCGATGACGCTCGATGACATCCTGGCCGGGCTCTTCACAAACGACAGCGAGATCGAAACTACCGGTGCGACGATCGCCGGACAGGCGATCCTGCCTGATGGAAAGCTAATCCATGTGCTCGGTATCACGCAGGGTCAGCCCCTCGGCGTCGACGAAGCGATCGCGCTTGCAGGACGTGTGATCGAGATCATCGGATCTGGCGACCGGGCTCCGATCCTGTTCCTGGTGGATTCCGCCAGTCAACGGATGAGCCGGCGCGACGAACTGCTGGGCTTGAGCGAGTACCTGTCTCACTTGGCCAAGGCGCTGCTGCTGGCGGAAGCGGAGGGACATCGCACGATCGGCCTGCTCTACGGCGGCAGCGCGGCCGGCGCCTTCATCGCCACGGCCCTTGCCACCGGCACGCTGGTGGCGCTTCCCGGCGCACATCCCGCGGTGATGGATCTGCCCTCGATGGCGCGGGTGACCAAGCTTCCGATCGATGTTCTGAAGGCCAAGGCGGAAGCGACGCCGGTGTTCGCGCCGGGGCTCGACAACATGGTGCAGACCGGCGGCATTCACGTCGTGTGGGACGCAGATGCACCATTGGCGTCACAGCTTGCGGCCGTGCTGGAACGGCCAGCGACACAGGACGATCGCGGCCGGCTCGGGGCCGAGCGGGGCGGACGTCGCAAGGCGGCCGATATCGCTGATCGCGTCGTCGCACTCGCAACGAGCTCACAGCAGGCGTCACAACATGGTTGAAGTTCTCGAACGCCATACGATGGTGAAGGCGTCGATAGCTGCATGGAATGCGGTGATGATCCAGCATCACGAGCTTGCTAAGGAGCCGGTCATCGAGGGCTGGGCGCGTGCCGGCCATCCGCTGGTCGTTCGCCGGCCAGGTTGCAGCGATACCGCAGGAACCATTCCGCTCGGCTTGCCGCTGCCGCCCGCGCACGGCAAGCGGCGCATCGCGATCGTGCTCGCTCCCCGCGAGATCATCGAACACAAACCGCCACCGTTGCTGGCGGAGGCGGCAGCAGCAGCTCCCTCCGCCTGGCGGACAACGATCGATCGCCTCCTCGAGCTTTGCCCGGAGACCCGCACCTTCGGCAGCCTGGCTTGGGAATATCTCACCGGCCTGCCGTATCTGTCGCAAGGCTCGGACCTCGATCTGCTCTGGCCAGTGTCGGCAGTCAGGCAGGCCAACACCCTGCCCTCCCGCATTGCCGAGATCGCTCAACAGGCGCCGGTGCGACTGGATGGCGAAATCGTTGCGGCGGCGGGCGGTGTGCAATGGCGGGAGCTGGCGGGCGATGACGACGATGAGGTGCTCGTGAAAGGGCCGACCGTCGTCCACACCATGACCAAGGCGGCATTTCTCGGCGGCCTGCTCCCATGACCGTTGCGCTGAGATGGCAATCGCTGCCGGGACCGGAGCTCCATGCGGAGCAGCTCGCCGATCTGGCATCGCTCTGCTTGAAGCTCGAAGTCGAGACCTATCCGAAACCGGGGCTCGTGAGCCATGTCGACAACGGCTCGCACCGCGACATGGATGCCGAACTGCTGTGTCGTAGCGCCGACACCCTGACACCCTATTTCCGGGACTTGGCGGTCGCGGGCGCCGAAGGCGCCGGCATGAGCCGGTTGCGTGCGATCGGGGTTGCTGCGGAGCGCACGATGTTGGCCGCGACCTCCGGCGTGAACACGCATCGCGGCGCGATCTTCGGATTGGGTCTGCTCTGCGCCGCAGCCGGACGTCGGCGCACTCTCGGAATTCGCAAGCCGCTTGGCGCCTTGGTCTCGCAACATTGGGGCGAGGCCATCCTCTCCGGTCCGATCTCGCTTCGCAGCCATGGCGCGGTGGCGTCGCGACGCTACGGCGCCGGCGGCGCCAGAGCGGAAGCAGCCCACGGCTTTCCGTCGATCTATGACATCGGCCTTCCCGCTCTGCATTTTGGGCGGAAGCTCGCTCCCGGTGACGAGGAAGCCGTTCGCGTCCAGGCCTGCATGACGCTCATCGCCAATGTTACCGACACCAACCTTTTGCATCGGGGCGGAACGGAGGGATTGCGGTTTGCGCAAGACAGCACATCTGATTTCCTTGCCACGGGCGGCGTCGGATCTCCCGGGTGGCACAAGCGAGCCGTCGCCATCCATCGCGGATTCGTGGCGCGCAATCTGAGCCCGGGCGGCTCAGCGGATCTGCTTGCCATGACCCTGTTCATCGACCGGCTGGATCACTGATGCTTGCACTGCTCTGCGGCGGACAAGGGACCCTTTCGCAACAGATCTTCGATCTGATCGCAGGTCAACCCGCCGCAGAGCCGGTCTTTGCCGCGGCTGCCGGCTATCTCGGACAAGATCCGCGGGAGTTTGTCCGCCAGCGAAGCGCGGACGAACTCTCCCTGAACCAACCGAGCCAGGTTCTGACCGTGACGTCAGCTTTGGCAATCCACGCCTGCATTGTCGATCTGCTCGCCGACCAGACCGCCGTCGCAGGCTACAGCGTCGGCGAAATGGCGGCGTGGAGCATTGCCGGAATATGGACGGCGGAAGAGGCCTTGCGACTGACGGATGTTCGCGCCCGGCTCATGGAACGAGTTGCAGGACCCGATAGCCGGCTAGGTTATGTCCGCGGGCTCGATCGAAGCAGGCTCGAACGCCTGCTTGAAAAACACCGCTGCGAGATCGCGATTAAGAATCCGGATCAGCTCTTCGTGGTCGGAGGCGCGGAGCAGGATGTGATCGACCTTTGCCATGAGGCCGCAGCGGAGGGCGCCGCGCGCACTGGTCTTCTGGCCGTGAGAGTGGCGTCGCACACGTCTCGACTTGAGCGGGCTTGCGAACCGCTGCAACAGGCGCTCGATGCCAGCCAACGCACAGCCGTCGATAGTCGACGAACTCTGCTGGCGGGGGGCGATGGCGAGCGCATCTTCTCTGCAAGCCAAGAAACAGCAAAGCTCGCGTGCCAGATCGCGCGACCAGTCGACTGGTGCGCGACTCTGGAAGCCCTCGTAGAGTTGGGCGTAACCAGGGTGCTTGACCTAGGACCGGGACATGCGCTCGCGGACATGATGCAGGCCTTTGCTCCGTCCATTCGGTGCTATGCTGCGGATGCGTTTCGCACCCTCGATGGCTTGCGAAACTGGATTGCCTCCGCAGAGCGGGCCTAGTCCTACCGCTTCATAAAAGCTGTCATTCCGGGGCAGCCCGTCAGGGCTGAACCCGGAATCTCGAGATTCCGGGTTCGATGCTGTCGCATCGCCCCGGAATGACGCGGTGAGGTCGATGCCACAGGCGTTATGACGCCGTAAGACTAGACGATACCGGCGGAACTGCCGTCCATGATGGGACGCTCTCTCGCCTTTTGCGCGCGATAGCCCGACGCGCGGTAGGCCTGGAGCGGCGCGATCGCACCGCCGGCACGCAGGCGGGCGACCGCGAGCAGCGGTGAGACGTCGGTCGTGAAGGCGTGCTTCAATTCGAGATGCGCGCCGAGCGCATCGTTCGCCAGCTGCGCCGCCTCGAGCGCCATGCGGTCGACCATGAGGGCCTGCGCATAAGCACGCTGCAGCTCCATCGCCGATTGCATCAGGCTCTCGATCGGATCGGTCACATTGTGCGACTGGTCGATCATGTAGGCTGGTGCGAAGCCCGCCGCCTTGCGGCGCTCGGCATCGACCAGTTCGTTGAAAACCAGGAACAGCCGGAACGGCTCGACCGAGCCGCTGTCGAGATCATCATCACCGTATTTCGAATCGTTGAAATGAAAGCCGGCGAGCTTCTGAAAGCGGATGAGCCGGGCAACGATCTGTTCGATGTTCACGTTGGGTGCATGGTGGCCGAGATCAACGAGGCAATGCGCCTTAGGCCCCAGCTCCTGAGCGACGGCGAAGCTCGTCCCCCAATCGGAGATCACGGTCGAATAGAACGCCGGCTCATACAGCTTGTGCTCGATGAACACGCGCCAGTCCTCGGGCAGCGCCGCAACGATCTCACCCATCGCATCGAGATAGCGGTCCAAGGCGCCGGTCAGGTTCGACTGGCCGGCAAAGTTCGACCCGTCGGCGATCCAGACAGTCAGCGCCCTCGAGCCGAGCTTGCGGCCGATCTCGATGCAGTCGACGTTGTGAGCAACAGCCTGGTCGCGCACCGCGCGGTCCGTATGCGACAACGAGCCAAACTTGTAGGACAGCTGCTGTCCCGGCTGATCCTGAAAGGTGTTGGAATTGACCGCATCGAAGGCCAGCCCATGGGCTCCGGCCTTCTCGCGCAAGGCCCCGTAGTCGTCGACCTTGTCCCACGGAAAGTGCGGCGAGATGGTCGGCGTCGCGCGGGCCAGCTGCTGGATCACGGCGCAATCGTCGATCTTCTCGAACACGTTGCGTGGTTCACCCGGTCCGGGAAAACGGGCGAAACGCGTGCCCCCGGTGCCGACGCCCCAGGTCGGAATCGCGACAGCGAACGCCATGACCTTGTTGACGATGGCCTCAGTGTCGATCCCGCGCCGGGCCAACTTGCGTTCAAGCGCGTGGTAGTCCTCCAATGTCGCGCTTTCGAGCTGCGCATTGCGCTCCGCGACGAAATCCGCGCTGATCGAAAACGGCGCGCTCATCGCGTGAAGGCCTGGGCGTTGCCGGCATCGATGTTCAGGATGTTGCCGGTCGATTTGGCCGAAAGGTCGGAGGCGAAGAAGTAGACACCTTCGGCAATGTCCTCGGGGAACACCGACCGCTTCAGCATCGAACGCTGGCGATAGACCTCTTCGAGCTGGTCCTCCGACACCTTGTTGGAAGCCGCGCGCTGCCGGCGCCACTCGCCTTCCCAGATTTTCGAGCCACGCAGCACCGCATCGGGGTTGACCGTGTTGACGCGGATGCCATGCGCCGCGCCTTCCAGCGCCAGGCATCGCGCCAGATGAATCTCCGACGCTTTGGCGGCGCAGTAGGCCGAAGCACCCGCCGACGCGGCGAGCCCGTTCTTCGAGGCGACGAAAACGATCGCGCCGCCGATCTTCTGCTGCTGCATCAGCCGGAACGCCTCGCGCGAGACCAGGAAATAGCCGGTGGCAAGGATATCCATGTTCCGTTGCCAAAGCGCCAGACTGGTGTCCTCGACCGGCGAGGCCGAGGCGATGCCGGCATTGGAGACGACGATGTCGACACCGCCGAAGGCGCGAATGGTCTCCTCGAACGAGGCGATCACCGCGGCCTCGTCGGTCACATCGAGCTTCACGCCGATCGCCGCGTCGCGGCCATGGCGCTTGACGATCGCCGCGACGCGCTCGTCCAGCGCCTTCTCATCGATATCGGCGATGACGGCGCAGGCACCTTCGCCGAGCAGCCGCCGCACGGTCGCCTCACCGATGCCACCGGCTCCACCGGTGACATAAGCGATACGCCCCGCGAGCGACTTCGGCTTGGGCATGCGCTGAAGCTTTGCCTCCTCCAGCAGCCAATACTCGATGTTGAAGGCCTCCTGCTCGGCTAGGCCGACATAGCTGCTGACGCCCGAGGCGCCGCGCATCACATTGATCGCGTTCACATAGAACTCGGCGGCAATGCGAGCGGTCGCCTTGTCCCTGGCAAAGGTGAACATGCCGATCCCCGGCATAAGATGCACGACCGCGTTGGGATCGCGCATCGACGGTGAATCCGGATGCTTGCAACGCTCGTAATAGCCGGCGTAGTCAGCGCGGTAGGCGGCAAGACTGTCGTCGAGGCCGGCGATCACCTCGTCGAGATTGTCACGCGCGGGATCATAGGGCAGCACCAGAGGCCTGATCTTGGTGCGCAGGAAGTGATCCGGACAGGACGTCCCAAGCGGCGCAAGCGTAGCCAGCGCGTTGGAGTTGACGAATTCCAGCACGTCCGGCGCATCGGTGAAATGGCCGATCTTGCGCTCGTCGGCGGAAATCCTGCCGCGGATCAGCGGCATGATGCGGGCCGCGACCGCGCGGCGCTTCTCCGGCGAGACCGTCTCGACCTTGGCGCCGCCGAAGGACGGTCGCTGCTCGTGCGCGGCGAGCCAGTCGGCCGCCTGCTGAATCACGCGCAGCGTCGTCTTGTAACAAGCCTTGGACGTCTCCGCCCAGGTGAAAAGCCCGTGGCCCCCCAGCACCACGCCGACCAGTTCCGGATGGCGCGCGGCCATCTCACCGAGCTTGAGGCCGAGGTCGAATCCCGGCCGTTGCCAGGGCAGAAAGCCGAGCTGACCACGAAACACCTCGCGCGTGAGCCGCTCGGCATCGACTGAGGCCGCGATCGCGATCACCGCATCGGCATGGACGTGATCGACATGACGGTGCGGCACGAACGCGTGCAGCGGCGTATCGATCGAGGTCGCGCGCGGATTGAGATCGAAGGTGCAATGGTTGAACAACGCCACCATCTCGTCCTCATGCGCGATGCCACGATAGAGGCGTTTCAAACTCTCCAGCCGATCGAGATACAGGGTTGCAAAGCCGTCGCGCTTCATCGAGCCGAGATCGCCGCCGGAACCCTTGACCCAGAGCACGCGGACCTGCTCGCGCGTCAGCGGGTCCTCCATCTCGATCTTGGCCGAGGTGTTGCCGCCGCCGAAATTGGTGATGCGCAGATCGGCTCCGAGCAGGTTCGACCGGTACAGCAGCTGGCCGGGCTCATCGAGCGCGGCGGCAACGACGTCGTCCCACAGATTGGGCAAAGGCGCGACCGAAGCCTCTCTCATCGGGAACCTCCCTGCTTTTCTTTCAGCTTATGTCACTCATTCGATCACGGTCAATCACTCCGGCGAGCCGCGAGACCGGAACTTGATTGATGCAGCGCGATATTGATCGATCATGGAAGTTTGTAGTTGACCGGTTGCCGAACGCATGACCTACTTGCTGAAAAGAAAAATGGGAGGATGACGGCGTGCACGAGCGGGAACGCTGGCAGGTCATCAAGACGCTGTTGCGGGAGCGGTCTCTGGTGCGCATCGTGGATGCGTGTCGCGCGACCGGCGCCTCCGAAGCTTCCGTGAGGCGCGACTTCGCGAGCCTCGCCGCACAGGGCGTGGCCAGCAGGGTGCGCGGCGGGCTCGAGGCGCTAGCCGCGCCGCACCCGACGCCAGGCGATGTCGTCACGCTTGCGACGCGCTCGTTCGACGTCAGCCAGACACTCAATATCGACGCCAAGCGCACGATCGCCAAGGCAGCCGTCGCCCTTTGCACCGACGGCGACACCATCATTATCAATGGCGGCACCACGACCTACCAGATGGGCGACTATCTGCGCGACCGGCGGCTGAAGGTGCTGACCAATTCATATCCGCTCGCCGAGATCCTGATCCACCACTCGAAATGCCGCGTCGCTCTGCCGGGTGGCGAGATCTATCGCGAGCAGGGCGTCATCGTCTCGCCCTTCGAGGAGGACGCAATCCAGCACTACTCGGCGACGCGCATGTTCATGAGTGCGATCTCGATCGGTCCGCTCGGCGTGATCGAGGGCGATCCCCTGCTCGCCCGCGCCGAATCGAAGCTGCTCAAGCGCGCCGAAAAGCTGATCGTGCTCGCCGATTCCTCCAAATTCGCCGCACGTGGCAGTCTCGTAGTCTGCCCGCTCTCGCGCATCCACACGCTCGTCACCGATTCTGGGGCGCCGCATACTGCCATTGACATGCTGCGCCAACACGGCGTGGAGGTGATCGTGGTCGACGCGGCCGCCGAATCCAACGCGGCCGCATGACGATGACGACGGAGATGCACCGGGACGACACTCGCGCAACGCCGCTGTTGTCGGTGCGCGCCATCGAAAAGTCGTTTCCGGGCGTCCGGGCGCTGTCCGGCGTGTCCTTTGACGTCGCGAGCGGCGAGGTCCACGCGCTGTTAGGGGAGAACGGCGCAGGCAAATCGACCTTGATCAAGATCGTCTCCGGCGTGTTTCCGCCTGATCGCGGCGAGGTGATGGTCGACGGCAATCCGGTCAATCTCGCGCGGCCGGACGACGCCCGGCGTGCCGGCATCGCCACCATCTACCAGGAGCTCTTGCTGTTCCCGGAACTCACCGTCGCTGAGAACGTCTTCATGGGTCACGCGCCGCGCACCAGATTCGGCCGCGTGGATTGGCGAACGATGCGTGAAAAGACCAACGAGTTGCTCGCCTCGCTCGAGATCTACGATCTGCAGGCAGACCAGATCGTCGGCTCGCTCAGCGTCGGCAACCGTCAGCGCGTCGAGATCCTGCGTACTTTGTCGCAGGATGCCCGCATCCTGATCATGGACGAGCCGACGGCGGCGCTCACCGAATATGACGTGACGCGGCTGTTCGAGATCGTTCGCAAGCTCAAGGCGCGCGGTGTTGCCGTCATCTACATCAGCCACAAGCTCGATGAGATTTTCGCCATCGCCGATCGCGTGACGGTGCTGCGCGACGGCGCCCATGTGGCGACCAAGCCGGTTGCCGAGACCGATTCAGCTGCGCTGGTGCAGTTGATGGTCGGCCGCAGGATCGAGAGCCTGTTCCCGAAGATCGCCGCTCCGATCGGCGAGCCGGTGCTGGAGGTGACCGATCTCGAACGCCGGCCGCTGACGAGGACAGTCTCGCTGAACGTGCGATCCGGCGAGATCGTCGGCTTGGCCGGACTGGTCGGCTCGGGCCGCAGCGAACTGGCACAGACCATCTTCGGCGTCACGCCGGCCGAAGGCGGCGAGATCCGGATCGCAGGGCGGAAGGTCGACATCCGCTCGCCGGCCCAGGCACGGTCGCTCGGCATCGCCTACGTCCCCGAGGACCGCGGCACGCAAGGGCTGGTGCGACCGATGACGGTACGCGAGAATTTCAGCCTCGCCGCCTTGGCCAAGGTCGCCTTCGCCGGCTTCATCGATCGCACCTCGGAGCGCAGGCTCGCCGCCGACGGCGTCGCACGCTTCGCGGTCAAGACCCATTCGCTCGAACAGGTCGCCGGCAAGCTGTCCGGCGGCAACCAGCAGAAGATCGTGCTCGGCAAGTGGCTCGCCAATCAGCCGAAGCTGCTTATCCTGGACGAGCCGACGCGCGGCATCGATGTCGGCGCCAAGGCCGAGATCCATCGCCTGATGGGCGAACTGGCGGCGCAGGGGCTGGCCGTGCTGATGATATCAAGCGAGCTGCCGGAAGTGCTGGGCATGAGCGATCGCGTCCTCGTCATGCGCGAGGGCCGCATCGTAGCGGAGTTCTCGCGGGCGGAGGCGACCCAGGAGACGGTTGGGACCGCCATGATGGGCAGCCGCAAGAGCGTGGAGCAAGCGGCATGAGTGTCATGACCGTGCCTTCGTCCAGGGCCGATCCGCGGCGGATCTTCAAAGCGCTCGCCTCGCAGGAGGCATTGCTCGCGATCGCGGTGATCGGGCTTGCGATCGCGGTCGGTCTTTATAACCCGCGCTTTCTCGCCGCCCGCAACCTCTCCGACGTGCTGCTCGGCAACGCCTACATCGCGGTCGCTGCGATCGGCATGTCGATGGTGATCATCTCCGGCAATATCGACATTTCGGTCGGCGCACTGATCGGCGTCTTGGCCACCTTGAGCGGCACCCTGGCGGTGAAGGGCGTGCCGATCATCGTGACGTGGCTCGCCCCGCTCGTTGCCGGTATCCTCATCATGGGCCTGCAGGGCGTCGTCATTGCCTATCTGCGCATTCCCGCGATCGTGGTGACGCTCGGCATGCTCTCGATCCTCAAGGGAGGGCTGATCAGCGTGACCGGGGGCAAATGGATCACCGACCTGCCGGACAGCTTCCATCTCGCCGATCTCGAACTGCTCGGCAGCGTGCCGATGCCCGTGTTCCTGATGATCGCAGCGACCATCCTCGCCGCATGGTGGATGCATGATTCGGCACCGGGCCGGGCCATCTACGCGGTCGGCGGCAATGCGGAGGCGGCGCGGCTGTGCGGCATCTCGCAGCCGCGCACGGTGGTGATGGTCTTTGCGCTGCACGGACTGTTCGCCGGCGTTGCGGCGCTGTTGTATGCGACGCAGCTTCGGGTCATTCAGTCGACGGTGCCGCCGAACCTTGAACTGACCGTCATCACCGCCTCCGTGGTCGGCGGCGTCAGCATCCTCGGCGGCGTCGGCACCGTGATCGGCTCGACGCTCGCAGCGATCCTGATCGCCGAGATCGCCAGCGCCCTGGTTTTCATCGACCTGTCGCCGTACTGGATCCGCGCCGTGCAGGGCATGCTCATCCTCGCAACCGTGATCGCCGATATCCTGCGCCGCCGGCGCATGACCGGAGCATGAGCGCGATGAGCGAAATCCCGCTGCCACCCATCGCAAGGCGCGCCGCACCCTGGTGGCTGCTGCGCCACGAAACCATGCTCGCGGCGATCCTGTTGGTCGCACTGGTCGTGCTCGGCTCGCTGAATGATCGCTTCCTGACGCTCGACAACCTGCTCAATCAGGGTCGCCTGACGACCGAGGTTGGTCTGATCGCCCTGCCGATGACCTTCATCATCATCACCGGCGGGATTGATCTCTCGGTCGGTTCGATCGTCGGGCTCTGCGCGATCCTGCTCGGCTATTCCTGGAAGAGTTTTGGCTTTCCGCTGCCGCTCGCGATCGGCTTCTCGCTGCTGGTCGGCGCAGCGGCCGGCTTCCTCAATGGGCTCGTCATCACCCGCGTGAAGGTGCCGCCGTTGATCATGACCATCGCGACGCTCGCGCTCTATCGCGGCCTCGCGGAGGGCATCAGCCAGGCGCGTTCGGTGCGCGGCTATCCGCAATGGTTCTATGTCATCGGACAGGAGAACCTGTTTGGCATTCCGGCGCAGCTCTGGCTGCTGCTGATCGCGATCGTGATCGCGGGCATCGCGCTCGATCGCACCACCTTCGGCCGGACGCTGTATGCGATCGGCAACAACGAGATTGCGGCGCGCTTTTCCGGCCTGCCGGTCGATCGCACCAAGCTGATCATCTACACGCTGTCGGGTCTGATGGCCGGCCTGTCTGCGGTGGTTCTCGTCTCGCGGGTCACGACCACCCGCTCCGACATGGGCAGCGGTTACGAGCTCGACGTGATCGCGGCGGTGGTGCTCGGCGGCACCAGCATCTTCGGCGGCGTCGGTTCGATCTGGGGCACAGTCGTCGGGCTCGCGATGATCCAGCTCCTCAAGGACGGGCTCGCCCTGACTGGCGTCAAGGGTGATGCGACCATCGTGGTGATCGGTACGGTGCTGATCCTTTCGACCCTCGTTGCGAGTTCGCTCCAGAGGCGCCGCGACGGCGTCTGACGGGGCTTCAAGCCGCGGAAAGCGGCGTAAGAATGGGAGGAAGAGCATGAGACTCGGATTAGCTGGAGCGCTGCTCGGCGCGACGCTGCTGGCCGGGACGGCCAATGCGGCGGACAAGCGATGGGATGGGGCGGACGACCTGCCCGTCAATCCGCTGGCCTGCGCGGCCGGCGAAGCCGCCGCTCCTGCCGCGGCCAAGCCGTATGACGGCGGCCAGCCGACGAACGCCCCTGACAAGGCCGGCAAGCCGATCTCGCTGGTCGATGTGCCGAAGCTGATCGGCATCGGCTATTTCAACGCCACCTCGAAAGGCATGCAGGACGCCGCCAAGGAACTCGGCAACGTCACCGTGAAGACCGACGGCCCGACCGAAGCCAAAATCGACGAGCAGATCAAGTTCATCGACAACTACATCACGAGCGGCGTCGATGGCATCCTGTTCGCCGCCAATGATCCGGTGGCGATCGCGCCCGTGCTGAAGAAGGCGCTGTCGAAGGGCATCCATGTCATCGGCTACGATGCCAACTCGACGCCGGATGCGCGTGAATGGTTCGTCAACCAGGCCGAGTTCAACGGCATCGCCAAGGCGATGATCGACTCGATGGCGAAGGAGGCCGGCGAGGACAAGGGTTTTGCGATCGTCACCTCCACCTTTACGACCCCCAACCAGGCGCGCTGGATCGCCGAAATGTGGGCCTACGCCGAGAAGTGCCATCCCAAGCTGAAATGGCTCGAGACGGTCGAGGCGCAGGAGGACAACAACCTCTCCTTCAATCAGGCGACGACGCTGATCAACAAATACGGTGACAGGCTCTCCGGCCTGTTCGGCATGACCTCCGTCGCGACGCCGGCTTCAGCGGAAGCCGTGACCAAAGCCAAGCTGTGCGGCAAGGTCGCGGTCGTCGGCCTGGCCACGCCGAACGCGATGAAGCCCTACGTCAACGCCGACTGCGTCAAGTCGGTGGTGCTGTGGAACCCGGTCGATCTCGGCTATGCCGCGACCTACGTCGCGCGCGCCGTCGTGGACGGCAAGCTGAAGCCCGGCGCGACGTCGGTGGACGCCGGCAAACTCGGCAAGCTGAACGTGGTCAATGGCAGCGAGATTCTGCTCGGGGCCCCCTTCATCTTCACCAAGCAGAACATCAAGGACTTCGACTTCTGATCGCCGCTGACAGCGTCCCGGCTGCGTACCGCGGCCGGAACGCTCTGCGGCCACCTGTATCGGTGCGTGCACCACGGTGTTGAACGATGAGCCAAACGGTCGCGGTGCTCGACATCGGCAAGACCAACCTGAAGCTGGCGCTGTTCGCGCAGGGCCGGCTGCTCTGGGAGACATCCGCGCCCAACCGCATCGTACCGGGCCCACCCTATCCGCATGAAGATGTCGACGGCGCCTGGACGTTCTTCCTGGGCGCGCTCCGCGATGCGGCGCGCGCCCACGACATCGATGCGCTGGTCCCGACGGCCCATGGTGCGGCCGGCGCCTTGATCGGCACGAGCGACCTCGCCGCGCCGGTGATGGACTACGAATGGCCGGACGTCGATGCAATCGAACCGGACTATGCGGCGATCCGTCCGCCATTCGTGGAGAGCCTGTCGCCGAAAGTACCCGGAGGCCTCAATCTCGGGCGACAGCTCGCCTACCAGAAATGGCGCTGTCCGGATCTGTTCGCAACGGCAAAGTATTTCGTCCCCTATCCGCAATATTGGGCCTGGCGCCTGACCGGCGTCGCGGTCTCGGAAGTCACCTCGCTCGCCGCTCACACCGAACTCTGGATGCCGCGGCAGGGACGTGTTTCGAGCCTGGTCGAGGCGCTCGGCGTCGGTCATCTGCTTCCACCGCTGCGCCATGCCTTCGATCGGCTCGGCCCGATCCGACCCGACATCGCCGCAGTAACGGGGCTCGCTCCGGAAACGCCGGTTGTTTGCGGCATCCACGATTCTAACGCGTCGCTGCTGCCCTATCTCGTCTCGCGTCCAGCGCCGTTCACAGTCGTATCCACCGGCACCTGGGTGATCATGATGTGCGTCGGGCTTTCGCTCGATCAACTCGATCCGCGTGACGACACGCTCGCCAATGTCGACGCGCTCGGCCGGCCGACTGCCTGCGGCCGCTTCATGGGCGGACGCGAATATGCCGCTATTGCCGGCAGCAGCGGCAATCCGGATCTTGCTTCCATCGCGCGCGTCATCGCCTCGGGCACCATCGCCCTGCCCTGCTTCTCTGGTCAGGGCGGACCGTATGCGGCGACCAAAGGCGCGATCCGTGGTGACGTCGAGCCGCGCGATCGAAGCGCACTGGCGACGCTGTATTGCGCGCTTGTCACAGACCTGATGCTCACGCGCATGGGAGCCAACGATGGCGATCTCATCGTCGAAGGAAGCTTCGCCGGCAATCTCGCATTCTGCCAGACGCTTGGCGCTTTGCGGCCGCAGCAGCCTGTCTTTGCAGCGCGAGACACCGCAGGCACGGCCCGCGGCGCCGCAATGCTGGCGGATTGGCCGCCCGCCTATCCCATCGCGATGCCGACGGCCGTGACCGCGGCTCTGATCCCAGGTCTTGAAGTCTATCGCGAGGCTTGGCAGACGGCGATCAACCTGATCGCGCGCTGAGCGAGCTCGCACGAGCTGTTGCGGTCTAAGGTCCCGCACCTCAATGGGTTGCCGCCCTGAACGACGGGAATCCTCAGGAGCCGTCGCATTGCGTGGACGCTAGTCGCAACGCCAGAGGCGCCGACGATCGTCGTTGCCGGTCTCTCCTCAATGATGGAGCGATCGCTCGCCGAGCCCGGCCAGCAAGGTCCGCGCCGAAATCAAATCGCTCGTGTTGGTGCCCTCCGTAAACGAGTCGCTGATCGGCGCCAGCAGAGCATGTGCGCCGGCTTCATCTCCTTCGCTTTGTAGTAGCTCGGCCAGGTTGATCGCGGCGCGCAATTGCCAGAGCTTCGCTCCCTGATCAGTCGCCATTACAAGACTCGCCTGTAGCAAGGCTCGCTTTTCTTCGTTGTTGCGCGCGCCGTATAACCCTCGCAGGCGGATGATTTCCGCGGCACACCATTTTTCTCCGATCGATTCAACCAGCTTCGTTGCGCGATCAAGCAAATCCATTGCGCCGGCGCGATCGCCTATTTCGCCCCGTAACTCTGCCGCAGACGCCATGAAAAATGGTAGAAACGCCCAGTGTTCGGTGGTTTCGAAATGTCGGATCGTGACCTGCATTTCGTTGAGAAAGAACGGGTCGCGAGTGGCGCGAAATTGTCCCCAGCAATGGAAAATCATCCCGTCCCGCGCACCCTTGAATGTTTCGTATTCCGAGGTGATCTTGAAAATTCGGGCGGCAAGGTCGCGCACGCCCTGGTCGTCCCTCTGCATAATACGTTGCACGCATGCGCGGCGCAGGCCGAGAACCAGGCTGACCTGATGATTCAGTGTCTCCGCATGCTTGATCCCTTCGGTGCTCATGGCAGCACCCGAGTCTGGATTACCCATAGCAGTAAGGCAGATTCCAAGGATAGTGCAGGCCGAGACCTTTGGATCTCGTGTGGTTAGCGCCGCTTCAGGTCCATCTCGAGAAGCCTCGTACATATCGAGGAAGGACCTGAGGTCGTCGTGCGCCTTCGCGAAGCTGCCCGAAAGTAGATGCGCGAAACCGCTCGAGCGCTTAGCGACCAGCAGGGCCTGCCGATTCCCCGCTTTGTGGCCGGCATCACGAAGCTCGTGGGCGGACAAAAGCATCTTATCATACGCCGAATGAGTGAAATAGTAATTGATCAAACCGTCGTGCACGCGAATCATTTGATGAGTGTCGTCGAACTCCAGACACAGCCGGAGAGCTCTCTCGAACGTCGTGCGGACCTCCTCGCTGCCGGATCCCTCGTGGTCGATCAAGGCGCGACCGAGTGCGACCTGAATTGGGAGTTCACGTCGTCTCCTCTCAGGCGAATCCGGCAGGAGCTCGAGCTGGCGCAAAGCATTTCGAAGGTGGTTCACCATTTCTGCGAGCGCGAACCGCCCGGTCGCGAGATCCGCCGACCTCAGATAGTACGTCACCGCCTTGTCGGGCATGCCAGCTTCGGCAAAATGCCAGGCTGTTACTTGAGGAAGGGTCGCCTCGACGTCGGCCGGAGCCTTCTCAAGCACCTCAGCGATCTTGCGATGGATGGCGGAGCGCCGCTCACGTGGCAGCGAGGCGTAAGCAGTTTCTTGCACAAGGGCATGCTTGAACAGGTAAACGGCTTCATGAGGGATAATGAGCTGGGCTTCTATCAGTTCCCTCAGCGAGCGTTCGATCTGGATATGGGATAAATCAGAAATGGCTTGCAGGATGTCGAAAGAAAATTCACGCCCGATAACTGAGCTGGTCTGCGCGATTTCTTTTCCAAGAGGAAGGCGGTCAAGCCTGCTCATGAGAGAAGCGTGCAGCGTCGCCGGTATTGTGCCGGGGGCGAACTGCCATTCAGTTGAATCGTTCGAACCGTCTTTTTGCTGTCGGTCTCTTTCCAATATTGACCTGGTCAGCTCTTCGATGAACAGCGGCACGCCGTCGGAATTAGCAACGATGCGATCGACAAACTGACTGGACAAATGCAGATTGCCGGCGACTTCCTGGACAAGGACCGCCGCCAAATGCCGATCAAGCGCATTCAAGATGCGAACGGTAACGTGCGGGCGCGACGACCATGCGGGGTGAGGATCGACGCGACGCGACGTGATGATGACGAGTATCGGGATCTGCTCCGCCAGATCGATCAAGCGCGCCAATAAGTCGAGCGTTGTTGCATCAGCCCAATGGATGTCTTCAAAGGTCACGGCGATCGGCGACCGCCAGGCGGAGCTTTCAAATTGGCGAAGTATCGCGGTAAATGTCATCTCCTTCTTCGCGCGCGGGGATACGTTGCTCGCCTGTTCCTCGGCGGTGTTTGGGATCGAGAGCAGGTCGGCGAGATGAACGACGTCTTCCACAGAGGCATCGGCCGGCAGTGACCGCCTCAGTTTCTCGCGCCTCACATCCGCAGAGTCCGTGCCGTGAAGGCTTGCGATACGCTGGACCAGGTGGATAACGGGATAGAGCGGCGTGTGACGGTGTAGCGGCGAGCAAGAAAAACGGAAAGCAAAGTGTCTGGCATCGCGGACCACTTGCTCGATCGTAGCGACCAGGCGCGATTTTCCGATGCCCGGGTCGCCGCAGAGCAGCACGACCCGTCCTTCGCCACTGTTGACCTGCTGCCATCGCCTCTGAAGCAGTTCGACTTCTTCGATGCGGTTGACCAACCTTAGCTGTCGCGGGTGTAGTGCCTCGAAGCGGCTGTCAACCGAGCTTTGGCCAAGGACGAGCCACGCTGGTTCTCCGGGCGGCCGTCCTTTCATTATTCCCGTATCGAACTGCTGGTACTCGAAGAGGCCTCCGGCGAGGCGTTTGGTTGCCTCGGAAATACAAACTGTGCCGGGCCTGGCAGCGGACTGCAGGCGAGCAGCGAGATTGGGTGTATCGCCGATTGCCGCGGCCTCCTGCGATGCGCCCAATAGATCGCCAACGACGACCAGGCCAGTGGCGATGCCGACGCGCGCACTCAGAGTACCGGGAGGCCCTGCCTTGCTGGCAAGACCGCCAACTGCACTGACGGCTGCGAGCCCTGCGCTGATTGCACGCTCTGCGTCGGCTTCGTGCGCCTGGGGATAGCCGAAATAGGCAAGAATGCCGTCGCCTAAATAGCGAGCGACAAACCCCTCATACTGCTTGATTGCTGTTATGACGGCGCCGTTGAAACCGGCAATGACATGTCTCAGATCTTCGGGGTCCAGTTGCCTACCAAGGACCGTGGACCCGACCAGATCGACAAACATGACGGTCAGATGACGCCGTTCCAAACCGGTTTCTGGCAACGCAGCAACCGGCAGGTCAGACGGTACGCGCAGCGAGCTGGTGCCACATTCCCCGCAGAACCGCTTGTCCGGCGCGTTTTCCGAGCTGCAGACGTGGCACCGCCATGGCAATGGCGCCCCGCAATCGCCACAGAATTTCTTGTTTTCCTCAACGGAAGCCCTGCAGTGCATGCAAATCATGCGAGTTTCCGAGATAGCCGCCGAAAAGCCGTATCCTGCTGACTCCGCTTCAACAAATCAAGGTCGACGGCCGAAGCTAGCTGGACCGTAGCACGCCGACGTCGCAATTATTGCAAATTCGGATGGACGCCTCGCGGGCTTTGAGTAAACTTTTGAGATTCTCAATGGCGCCAGTGGGTGCCTACCTTTTTTCCAGGGAGGCGTTGATGTGTTTCGTTCCAGTTCCCGGCAAGCCAGATACTTATAGGCACGTGTTAAAGAAATTCATCGTGACCATACCGTCAAACCGAAAGCAGATCGCCGCGCTTGCGCAGGCGCTCAACATTCCACCTAAACAGTTTGAAAAGTTTGGATCCGGCAAGATCCTGATCGTAAACGACCAGGGCGGCAGAAAGCCACCAACCAAGAAAAAGTAGCAAATCGCAGCAGAGCGCGATGCCCATGAGTGTATTGGACAACGTGGAGCTTCGCCCGGACATCAAGCGAACATCAGTCCTGCGGCGGGTGCCACGATTGGACTCTGCATCCTGTGTCGCTGTGGCTGCATTTGAAGGCGACGTATGCGCCTTTGAGCTGCCACAGGACACCACGCCCATCATCGTTGAGGATGTTTCGGGCCGGTCATTGATGTTGGCTCCTGGTGACCTTTTTCTTGCAACACCAGGGTACCGGGAGTCGACGCGCTGGGTTGTTGGTGACATTCCAACTGAAGGCCTGCTCCCCGGCAACCTGTATTGGGTGTTGGCGCAAGCAGGCATCGTCGGAAACCTGGTAGGCGACTCACCCGTAAGCAAGGGCCATCTGGGCGAAGTCAGATACGTCGGTGCCCTGCGCATGGGCGGCGACAAAAACCTTAACATTCGAGATTTCGCGCTCAACTCGGATCCCGGCAAACCGGACCGGGCGCTGCTTTATGTTGTGCTCGGCACCTCAGCGGAGGTTGGAAAAACCACGGCGGGCATCGCAACGATTCGTTCTCTGCTTCAGAGTGGCATGAGAAACTTGGTCGTTCTGAAAGCCACGGGCACTTCATCCATCAGTGAATTGCTCGCCTATCGAGACTTTGGAGCAACGCACGTACTGGATTGCGTCGATTTTGGGCTGCCGACGACGTATCCGTCCGGTCGCGCCGGCATGGAGAGCGTGTTTGACCGGGCGCTCGACTATTGCTTCTCAATGGCGGCCGACGCGGTTCTGATTGAATGCGGTGGCGACTTTCTGGGTGCCAACGTACCGGTCTTTCTTGAACGTCTCCGGAGCAGGCGCTCCGACGGCAAGATCATCCTGGCGGCATCAGATGCGTTAGGAGCCTTGGGCGGCAAGCTGACGCTGTATGACATGGGCTTCTCAGTCGACCTCATCACCGGCCTGTGCACGGACACACCTACGCTTCGACAGAGAACCGAGAAGCTGTGCGGCATACCCGCCATCAACATGGCGCGGGAGGGAAGCAAAGGCCTTCCGCCGTAAATCACTTTCGAGCGCCCATCAATTAGCGACGCAGGCGCGCGCTGACAGTCCAGAATTCACGAAGCCGCGCGATCTCTACGTGCTCGCAAAGGTCCGAGAACGTCTCGAAGATCTCGTCGTCGGTTGGGTAATTTTTGACGATTTCAAAGGTCTTGCCATTGGGTAGAACGCGCTCGGTGTAGAGGTTATTCCATTCGTCCCGCCGTGAAATGGGGCTGCTGAGGCCCTCGATGTAAAATTGGTCGAACATGAGGATCAACGCGCCTGGTGCCAGCCGGCTCGCGAAGTGGCTCAAGAATTCCTGGCGCCGCTGCCTGTGGACGTGCGACCACCAGAGCATTGCCATCCCCGCGCTGAAGGTATCTGGAAATTCGGGTAGCTGGTAGGCATCGGCTACAATCAGGCTCACGTGCGAACCAAGACTTCGCTGCGCTGCTATGGCCAGCGTTTCGGGATTGCAATCGGTCGCCGTGATTGTCTTCGCGGCCGGCGCCGCAACCTCCGTCCAGTAGCCGGTGCCCGCCGCGACTTCGAGAATTGTGCTATTCTGCACCCGTTCGACAACCCAGGATCTCAGAGCGACAAGGTCATCCTGGCGTCGGCTGACCTGGTAGAACTCGTCATACACCGCGGCACGTTCGCGATAATACGCTTCCATGCTCCTGCTGTTGTTTGTTCGATCGTCTGACACCGGTGAGCCTGAGAACTTTCCCTAACGAGGCAGTCGGACCCGTAGGTGCTCACCCGCCATTTCGAGGTCTTCCATAGCTGGATGGGCGAGGAATAACCCGAATTGAACAGCTTGATGTGTGAACCACCCCACAAGGGGGTCCGCAAAATTGATCATAGCTTAGCAGGCGTACCGTTTTGATCAACGCTGACTATTCGCGGCCATTTTGCGCTGCGGCAACCGAAAGCACCAAGGTCTGATGAGAGAGTAGATTTCTGCGAGCCGTCAGGAGGCAGCCATGTTCGAGGAATTCGATGCGCACTCCCAAACCAGGATCCTGCGGGATGATTCAGGAGTTGCCCGTGCGCTTTCTCACGACCGTTATGTCAGAACCGACGCGCGGACAGCGCAGCTTGCTGCAGGCGACTATCTCAATCGATACGGCGAGCTTCTTGGTCTGCAAGCGAGCCAACTGAAACAGTTGTTTGCGCCCCTCGCGCAAGATCCAACCTCGGATCAAATCGAGTTCCGGCTGCGCAGTGAAAAGCATCAGTTCGATCTCGTCACCATGGTCTTTAGCCAGACCTATTTCGGACTGCCGGTCTGGGAAGCAGGTCTCGCAGTCACGATGAAAGAGAACCCGTTGCGCATCGTCGGAGCGCAAACAACGCAACATCCCGATCCAAAGGTCAAGCGGCCGTCACCGGACGCCCTCTCCCGGTCGAAGGCCATCGACCTTACAGGCCTGGCGAGAAGTCTGGGACTTGATGCCCGATCGGCGCGAGAAGCATCGTTTAGCATCGACCATCAGAGGTTGATGATTTACCGGTATGACGGAGCCAAGCGTACCCACCTCTCGGTCCCCGCAGCCAAACGCCTGCCCGCACTACAAGCGGCCGGTCCCGGTCTTCCGCTTCCACCTGTTCATGGCTCGATTCGGGAGGGAGAGCATTATGTCGTTACGGCGGTCTACTTCCGGTTTGATACGTCCGGCATGGAACCGCTGCATTGGGTCGCGCTGGTCGAAATCGAGACGGGCTCCGTGCTCCTGCTGCTGCCCTTTGCTGACAGTGTGACCGGCATGGTTTTCATGACCGATCCGGTTACCCTGGCGGGGGGCCCGTTGCCAAATGCGGCCAGCTTGGTACTTAACCCGGTGCGCAGCTCCGTAACGCTCGCGGGGCTCTCGCCCCCGGTAAACGGCAGCCAGTCCCTGAGTGGGAGCAACGTCATCCTGACCGAAATCGAGGCGCCGACGATAGCGGACCCTCAGATCTCGAATGGAATGAGCTTCGACTTCGACGCCCGCAGCAACGATTTTGCTGCCGTCAACGCCTACCACAATTGCGATCGGTTCTACCGTTTGCTGGAGGATCTGGGTTTTGATCCTCCCAGCTATCTGCCGGGAACCATCTTCCCGAGTCCGGTAGACCACCGCGGCCACGCCGATCCCAATGACCCACAAGGCATTGAGATCAACGCGCATTGTGTCGGCAATGCGGGAGGAGTGGGAATTGGCTATACGAGCTTCGCCCTGGCCGATCTCGGAGATCTTAACGCTCCGATTGGTCTCGCCTGCGATTTGCGCGTGGCAATGCACGAGCTGTTTGGCCATGGCGTCCTTTTCAATCACGTGGGCAAGGCGAATTTCCGCTTCTCGCACAGCGCAGGCGACAGCTTTGCCACCGTTCTGAACGATCCGGGAAGCCAGGCGCAGGATCGTTATCTGTCATTTCCATGGATCACGGCTGCCGGCCGTCGACACGACCGTGCCGTTGCCGCCGGCTTCGGCTGGAGCGGCAACATCGCACTGCACCCGTTCGATCCGACGCTGGACTACAAGGGCTATGGTAACGAACAGATCCTTTCGACGACGATGTTTCGCATTTACCAGTCGATCGGAGGCGATTCCACCGATATCGCCATGAAGCAGTTCGCTGCGCGCGTCGTATGCTACCTGATGCTTACGGCGATCGGCGGCCTGGACGCTGCCACCAATCCACCAGCAGCTGAATATTTTGCGGACGCGCTGAGAAAGGCAGACGCGGCCGACTGGTTGTCCGAGGGATTGTCAGGCGGGGCCTACGGAAAGGTAATCCGCTGGGGATTCGAAAAACAGGGCATGTACCAGCCTAACGGCGTCTCGAAACCCAACAACAATGTGGGTACGCCGCCGGACGTCGATGTCTATATCGAAGATGGCCGAGGCGGCGAATATCAGTTTCAACCCAACCACTGGAGCTGCCAGGCGATTTGGAATCGCCGCCTGAATGACGGCGGCGCCGTTCATGAAGAGCCCGTCGTTGGGGTCACAAACTACGCTTATGTGAAGGTCAAGAACCGAGGAACACAGACCGCCGTCAACGTGACCGTGCGGGCTTTTCATTGCCAACCATCCGCTGGGCTCACCTATCCCGACGATTGGCAGCCGATGACGACGGCACAGCTCCCGTGCGCAAATGTGCCGCCCAACTCGTCCGCGGAAATTCTGGTTGGGCCATTCGAATGGGTTCCTTCCCAGATTGGTCACGAGTGCATGTTCATGATTGTATCGGCGTTCAACGACCCGAGCAATATCGACAACTTTACCGCGACTGACTCGATAGCCGAGTGGCGGTTAGTCCCGAACGACAACAATATCGGCCAGCGCAATGTCGCGCCGGTCAGCGCCACTCGCAAGTTGCTGGTGGCGGGATTTGATCGAATGAGCTTCCATGTGAAGAACCCGCTCCGCAAACGAGCTCGTATGACCCTTACGGCCTCGCTGCCTTTGACTCTCGTGAAACGTGACTGGCGGATCGCATTCGCTAATGCTGGCTCGGATGCGTTTACCCTCGAACCAGGCAATGCCCGAGAGATCAAGATGCGGATTCTGCCTGGCAAGGATTTCAATCCTGACGACTTCCACAAGGAAGAGGAGCCCGTGATTCGGATCGAAGCACGCGCCGATGGGATATTGGTGGGCGGAATGTCCTATCCACTCGTGACTAAAGCCAAGAAGGCGGTGAAAACAAAACCTCAGCTCCGCGGCGCGGCCAAGTCGCAGAAATCCAGCAAGTCGAAGCGCTAGATCGGTCGAATAAGGCCTCTCCTTGCCGAAACGTACACGCAGAGGACCAGCGCTGGCCGATGTTGTTAACTTGTTGCCCGAGATGGCTGACGGGAGATCACCGCCGATCATCCCGGCTTTCAATCGAGACCTTCGCAGTTCAGCTGGCGCAGCGCCTTGTCCACTCAAGACGAATCGTGCGTGCCCGCCATTATGTTCGCGATCAGCTTCTGCTCGGTTCACCGAACCATCGCGATGCGGCCTGAGCCGCCTCCTGGAGGTTGGGAGTGCCCTCGCCGACCCAGGCCACGATTCCATCGGGACGCAGGAGCAGAGCGCTCAAGCCCAGCCGTTCCTTGGCGTCACTGCCGACATAGGTGATCCGGTCACCCCAACGCCCCGCGAGCGTTTCAAGCGGCGCGTGCGCTTCGAAGTCAAGGAACAGCCCTTTGCCCGTCCTGAAGAACCCGCCGATTTTTCGCCCGTCAGCCAATTCGAAGTCAGGAACGCTGCGGCCTATGAGCGGATGGCCGCCACCGAGATCATAGCGGAGGGAGACAGCCCAGACGCGCTCGGCGAAATAGGTCGCGCCGTCGCGCGTACCAATCAGATCGCGGATGATGGCTTCAAGCGCGCGCGAGCTTCGGCTTGGCCGCATCACCGCGACCTGGGCACGCGACCAGTCGAGGACGGCCGCGCCCACCGGGTGGCGTTCGCTGAAATAGCTGTCGAGCAGATCGTTCGGCGCGTCGCCACGGATGACGGCAGCCAGCTTCCAGCCGAGATTCATCGCATCGCCAAGCCCGAGGTTGAGGCCTTGGCCCCCAAGGGGAGAATGGATATGCGCAGCGTCGCCGGCAAGCAGCACTCGTCCGTTCCGGTAAGCGGTCGCCTGATTGGCGCGATCCGTCCAGGTGGTCGCAAGCTTGAGCGCCCTCACGGTGACATCGGCACCAGAGACCTGGCGCAGGACTGCCTGCACGTGCTCGCGCGTGATCGGCTGGGTTCGGTGGAAGGCGCCGCCGTCGAAGTGAGCCATGGCGATCGTCCCCGGCCGGGCAAAGGTGTACGTGCCCGCGGGCGTATAGTGCTGGCCGGTTTGGAGCTTGTCCGGATCGGCCAGTTCGACGTCCACCGAATAGCCAGTGAATTCGGGATCGGTGCCGGCGAAATCGAAGCCGCCGAGCTTGCGAACGATACTGCGCCCGCCATCGCAGCCGACGAGCCAGCCTCCGCGAAAGGTCTCGTCGCCGGCGCGAACGGTCACGCCTTGGTCTGATTGATCAAAGTCGTCAACGCCGTGGCCGCGCCTGATCTCGACTCCCATTGCGTCGGCCCGGGCGGCGAGGACAGATTCGAGAGCGTCCATGTAGACCGCCATACGGGTGCCCGCAGGGCTCGGCAAGCGATACGTCCATTTCGATGTGTCGATATCTTCGTGGAAGAACTGGATGCCGGCGAAATGGCCGGCTGCTCGGCGCGGCTGTTGCATCCAATGCGGGGCGGCGGCCGAAGTACGATCGTCGGTGCGACGCGCCCCACCACTCCCGTCCCGCTGTTCGCGACGAAAGGCTTCGATGATCGGGCTGGTAGCCGCTATCTTCTGAATGTCGTCCAGCAACCCGCGACGATAGAAGGCTTCGAGGCTGGGCGCCGAAAGGCCCCGCAGGCCGAATGGTGCTCCCTTCAAATGGGTCTCGGGGTGTTCAGCTTGCTCCAGCACCAGGACCGACCGGCCAGCAAGGCGCAGTTCGCACGCGAGAAACAGGCCGACCGGCCCAGCTCCGGCAATAACGACATCATAGATCATCGACAAAATCCTCAAGCAGTCGGGACGCCAAGCGTGGAACGCGTAGGAGAGGTCGGCGGGTGCGTCAGGGTTGCGCGGGGCGGTCGCTCGCAAGCGCGTTCGTGAAGAACTCGATGAGGCGGAAGGGAGTGCCGTCGTCGAGACAGAGCGCCAGGGTCTGGTGCGCGTCTGCGGCAGCCGACTCGCTGCGCGGAAACATCGCCGCTTCGTAGGCGGCGAGCGCCGCCTCTGTCGCGTCAGGATGCGTCGCGATCGCGGAGGCGAGCTCGGCGCCATCGAGCATCGCGAGGTTTGCGCCCTCTCCGGCCGGCGGCGCGAGGTGCGCGGCGTCCCCGACAAGCGTCACCCCAGGTACGCGCTTCCATCGATGTCCGGTCGGAAGAGCGTGGAGCATGCGCAGGACCGGCGTGGTCTCGCTGTTTGTGATGAGCGCGGTGAGCGCCGGCGCCCATCCATCGAACTCGGCCGCAATTTTTGCTGCCGCGGTCGCGGCGCTGAAATCAAGGCCGGCGAACCACGCGGCGGGACGGTTCAGCGCGATGTACGCATGAATAACGTTGCCAGCCTCGCGGTGCGCGAAAATTCCCTGTCCGGGGGCCAGCGCGAACAACGCGCCACCGCCGACCGCTTCAGCCGCCGCGGGGTGCCGCATGTCGGCATCATACAGGTAGGTCTCGACAAACGACGTTCCGACGTATTCAGGCTTGCTCTTGGAGAGCAGCCCCCTGACGTTCGACCAGGCACCGTCGGCTCCCACGAGGAGGTCACTGGTGGTGGCCGACCCGTCGGCGAATGTTAGTTCGTGCCGGGTACCGCCGATCGCTGCGATACTGCTGACCTTCTTTCCCCAACAGATCGTCCGCGGCGGCAAGGAGTCGATGAGGATACGCCTCAGGTCCCCTCGAAGGACCTCGGGCCGCCGGTACCGTCGTCGCGCTGCTCGAACAACACTCTGCCATAGCGGTCGAGCACCCGCGAAGCTTGGCCGCCCTCGTGGATGATGGCGCGGAATTCATTCATGAGACCGGCCGCAGCAAGCGCGGCCTGCCCGCCGTGCTCGTGAATGTCGAGCTGGCCACCTTGCGCCCGGGCTTCCGCCGAAGGCTCTGCCTCGTAGATCGTCGCGGGGATGCCGCGAAGAAATAAGACGCGCGCTAGGACCAGGCCGCCGAGACCTGCCCCGACAATCGTCACGGGGGTCATAATCGTTCCCTTCAGAGCGGCCTGGAATGCCGTTCCATTGTAACTGATCTATTGGAACATCGTTCCAACCGTGTCAAGTTGAGTGTTATGGCAACCAAGATTCGGACTGAACGGCGCACGGACGCTCTCTCGAAGGCGAGGATCGTCGAGGCCGCGATCGAAATCCTCGACAGCGAAGGCGAGGACGCCCTGACCTTCCGCGCGCTCGCTGCCCGGCTTTCGACCGGGAGCGGAGCGATCTACTGGCACGTCGCCGACAAGAACGATCTCCTTGCCGCGGCCACAGACCACGTCATCGCCGGCGTCACGGCTGATGCGGTGAGGGGATTAAGGCCGCAGGAGGTGATCCGCACACTCGCGCTGGGCGTCTTCGACGCCATCCACGCTCACCCTTGGGTCGGAGGACAACTCTCCCGTAACCCCTGGCAGGATGCAGTCCTGAGAATGTTGGAACGCATTGGCAGTCAGGTCCAGGCGCTCGGCGTTCCCGAACGCGCGCAATTCAACGCCACCACCGCGCTCATGAGCTTCATCCTTGGCCTTGCCGGCCAGTACGCTGCAGGCGCCCGCGTCTTCCCGCGTCACACGGATCGGTCAGCGTTCCGCAAAGCATTCCTTGAGACCGTTGCCGCGAAATGGGCGCAGCTCGATCCGACGGAGCATCCCTTCGTGCGGCAGCTGGCAACAGTGCTGCCCGAGCACGATGATCGCGAGCAATTTGTTGCTGGCATCGATCTTATCCTCGCCGGCATGGAAAGCGTCCAATAGGCGTGCTTCCCGGCCCCGCCAACAAAGCCGCGCGTAGCAGGACGTGGGCTTGATGCGGGTTCTCACGATCGCGATCGCTCGATGCTGGTCAGGAGATGCTGGTCAATTGTCCCGCCTTGGTGCAAGTCTGCATTGAGCCGCGTAGTGAGCAGTGGTCCTTGGCGAGACCGCCTGGACGGATAGTTCGTCGAAGTGGATGAGCTGACGCATCTGTTGGTGTCAGCAGTAGGGAGCGTGGCGCTGCGCTCCATTGCTCCCCTCTCCTATCTGAGCATCTCGTAGCGCCAGTCCTTGGAGCATTCGACAACTTTCTGGCATTTGCCGCCCGAAGGTCTTCGGTAGTTTCATCACTGCTGGGAGAGGACACTTATCCAAAACTGCGTCAACGGAGTGTGCGGAAGACAGTAGCGGGAGTCCGCGACATCGCGAAACCGACTATTTCGGAAGCCCTGTTTTCTTTATCGTGCCAATCCAACTACACCTACCTGCTACGGAGTGAAGGCTCAGGGCCGACAGGCGGCGGATCAACACTGCCCGGGAGGTTGGGGCGCCGCGCCGGTGATCCGAGCCAGTTCTCGGCGCATGCCGTCCTGTCATTGTCAATTCGATGAAGATCATTCAGAAGTGAGATGAACCGCCTTCAACGGCGATGCCCGCTCGATGCTTTCATGGTATGGGGTGAGACAGTACAGGTGGAGAATTTGGATTGGCGATCCGTCGGGTGGACCTCAACCTCTTTCGTGTATTCGAAGCGATCATGCGCCACCGCAGCGTTGCCGGGGCAGCCCGTGAGCTGAACATTACCCCTTCGGCGGTCAGCCACGCCCTGGCCCGTCTCCGCCAGTTGCTTGACGATCAATTGTTTATCCTGGCTGAGACCGGCATGACGCCGACCGCTCGGGCGCTCGAACTTGCGCCTGATATCAATGAGGGCTTGCGACGTTTCGCAGAGGCAGTCACGTCAAGGAGCTTCGATCCGCTCCGGTCCGCGCGAACCTTCCGTATCGCAATGTCGGACTACGCCGGCATGACGTTGCTGCCATTGATCGCGGACAAGGTTGGAAAAATGGGGCCGAACATCAACCTGCGGATCTTTCCGCTGAGCCGCCTCGATCTGGTCGCCAACCTTGACAGCGGTCAAGTGGAGATGGCTGTCGGCTGGTTCGGAAATCTCCCAAGACGGATGCGGCGCATGCCCGTGCTTGCCGAATCCGAGGCCTTGGTGGTCCGCGTTGGCCATCCATTGACGGCATCGGAGATCACGATGGAGCGGCTGTTCGCCTTTCCACATGTCGTGGTTGAGTTGACCGGCAGCGAGGCACGCCCCGCGGACGGCTTTATCGAAGAACAAGGCGTCGAACGGCGCGTGTGGATCGAGCGTCTGCTGCTGGAACAGGAGAACGACAGGAACGGATTGGTCGGACGGGTCGCCATTTCGTTGCCGCATTACTCCGCGGTCGCGAATCTGGTGGGCCGCAGCGACATGGTAGCAACCCTGCCCCGCAGTATCGCAATCCGAGAAGCGGCCCGCGAATCGCTTGTGATTCTCGAGCTGCCCTATGATCCGCTGCAGGTGATGGTCGAAACCGTCTGGCATGAGCGCGCCAACCAGGATCCTGGATTGCAATGGTTCTTCGACGAAATCCTGCCGGCGGCCGCGGCGGATCTGAAAATGGCGACCGCCGACCACGCCGAGGGACCGGCCGAACCGGTCCCTCGCACGTGATTTCAGACCAAGTCAGATAAAGTTTTCCTTTGCCATCTCCCAGATCTCCCCTCCCCGGCCGTGGAGCACGGCCCGCGCCGCATAGAGCGCCATGCCGACGGCCGGCTCAAATTCAATGGTCGGAGGCATCACGAGCTGCATCGGTGCGACCTTGACATGAAGAAGCGCCGGCCCGGGCTGAGCGAGCCACTCCTGAACGGCGTGCTCGAGCTCGGCGCCCTTCGTGACGGTGCGGCCCCAGAGACCCATCGCTTCGGCGACCTTGCCGAAATTCGGGTTCTTCAGGCTGGTGAACGTCGGCAGCAAACCTTCGGTCTTCTGCTCGATCTCCACGAAACCGAGTTTTCCATTGTCGTATACGGCGATCTTCACCGGGAGATTCTCCTGGATCACCGTCATCAGTTCCCCGAACAGCATGGAGAGTCCTCCATCGCCGCACAGCGAAATGACCTGACGGCCTGGCTGACACGCCTGCAGACCGAGCGCCGACGGCAGCGCCGTGGCCATGGTTCCGTGAAGCAGGCTGCCGAACGTGCGCCGCTTGCCATTGACTTTCAAATATTGGTGCAACCAGACCACCGGCGTTCCGTCATCGGCAGAAAACAAGGCGTCTTCAGCGGCGTAGCGATCGATTAGGGTCGTGAGATAGGTCCCAGTGATGACGTCACTGTGGACCGGCGTGGCCTTGGCATATCTTTCCTGCATCATGTGCTTGTAGCGCTCGACGTATTTGTCGTGATGAGAGGAATCGTGACGTTGGGCGAGACGCGGCAGCAACGCCGCCAGTGTGGGCTTGATCCTGCCGATCGAAGCCATCGTCACCGGATGGCGCCGGCCGAGATGGGTCGGCTCGATATCCACCTGAACGATCTTGGCTTGGTCCGGATAGAACTGACGCCAGGCGAAGTCGGCACCGAGCAAGAGCAGCGTGTCGCAGTCGCGCACCGCGTGGTAGCCGGACTCGCCGCCGATGAGGCCCGTCATGCCGACATTGTGCGGATTGTCGTATTCGAGGAAATCCTTCGCGCGCGTGGTGTGCGCCACCGGGGCCATCAGTCGTCTGGCGGTCTCAATGACCTCCGCATGCGCGCCCTGACAGCCTGATCCGGCGTAGATAGTTATCTTCTTTCCGCCGTTGAGGATATCGGCCATGCGATCAAGTTCTTCGTCGCACGGTACAATGACGGGCTTGCTGACGTGCACGCCATAGGGAACATCGTCAGGGATATCCGCCTTGGAGACGTCGACCGGAACGATCAGCACCGCCACACCGCGCTTGGCGATCGCAGCCTGGCACGCAATCACGGTCTTCCGCCGAGCCTGTTCGGGCGTGTAGATCATATCGCAATAGACGCTGCAACCGCGATAGACTTCCTTGAAATCGACTTCCTGGATGAAATCGAAACCAAGCTCGCTGCGCAGCACCTGGCTCGCGATCAGGATGACCGGGGCCCGATTTCGATTGCACTCGTAGACGCCGTTGACGAAATGAAGACTGCCGGGACCGCAGCTTCCGGCCACGGCCGTCAGCTTGCCGGTCAACTGCGCTTCGGCACCGGCCGCGAATGCACCCGCCTCCTCGTGGCGAACGTGAACCCACTGGATGTCGCTCTTGTCGATGCTATGCGCGATATCATTGAGCGTATCGCCGACGATGCCGTAACAGCGCTCAACGCCAGCGGATTGCAGTGTCTCGATGATCGCGTCTGCGACTTTCTTAGCCATAGGCGTTTTCCTTCTCGGAGGCTTCGGATTGCTGGGTCAAAGGGATGCCGATGCGACCGCGGCCCGCTAGTCGTTCTCGGGATAGGTGGAGCTGTAATCGAAGGTGACGTGCGCCGGGGCCGGCTCCGTCTCCTCCGCAATCTTGCCGCGGAACATCCAATAGACGACCGCGGTGTAGCCGAGCGTCAGCGGCAGCACGAGGAGTCCAGCGCCCCAGAACATGAAGTGCAGGCTGCTTTCCGGCGCCAGCGCCTGCTCGACCGTGATCGAAAACGGGATCATGTAGGGCCAGAACGAGATGGCAAGGGTCGCGAACGCGGCCAGGAAGATGAACGCAACCATGCGGAACGGCTGGAAATCGCTGCGATCCGCGATCCCCTTGATCAGGTAGTATGCCGCGACAGCGCCGATCAGGGGAAACAGCAGCAGGTACGGCCGTTCCAGCCAACGCCCCATAATGCGAAGATCGAGTGTTAGCGCGTAGACGAATGCGACGACGAGAAAACACCCGACACCGAACGTCAGCGGCGGCAGGAGATCATAAATGCGCTTGCGCAGCATGCCCTGCGATTTGCCGACGAGCCATGCAGCCCCGAGCAGCGCGTAGCCAAAGCAAAGACCGACGCCGCACAGACATGCAAACCCGCCGAGCCAGCCAAACATTCCGCCGGAATAGCGGCCGGCCGTCATCGGCAGGCCTCGAACCAGCGCACCGATCATCATGCCTTGCACGAAGGTCGCGACGAGAGAGCCGGCAACAAAGCTGCAATTCCATATCCACCGAAACCTGATCGTGTTGTGGCGGAATTCGAATGCGACCCCGCGCAGGATCAGCGCACCGAGCATCAGGACGATCGGGAGATAGAACGCCGATAGCAGCGTCGCATAGACCCTGGGGAACGCACCAAACAACACGGTGCCGGACACCACGAGCCAGGTCTCGTTGCCGTCCCAGACCGGGGAAATCGCCGACAGCATGCGGCGGCGATCGGTCTCGTCGCCGGCAATGGCGAACAGGATGCCCACGCCGAGATCGAATCCGTCGAGCACGACATAAAGCAAGGTGCTCACGGCCAGGGCCGCGACCCAGAACAGCATGCTCACAGCCCCACCCCCGAGCTCGCCGCGGACGCGGGCGTGCCCTCGGCAATTGCCAATGGGCGCCTCGGATTGGTCACGAGCTCGCCAGATCGCGGCGCGGGCCCTGTCTTGAGCAGACGATAGATGTAGAGCGTTCCGAAGCTGAAGATGAGGAGATAGATCGAGACGAAGAAGATGAGCGACGCGACCGTCGCGCCGACGGTCAGCTCCGGCGAAACGGCATCTGCGGTTTTCAGAAGGCCGTAGACGGCCCAGGGTTGCCGGCCAACCTCGGCGGTGAACCAGCCGGTGAGAATGGCTGCGAACGGCAGCGGAAAACTCAGAAAGATGCCCCATAGCAGCAGGCGCCGCTGCTCGAGCGTTCCCTTGATCAGCCGAAAAGAGCCTGCCCAGGCGAGCGCCAGCATGATCAGACCGCAGCCCACCATGATGCGGAACGCGAAGAACGGGATCAGGACGGGCGGCCGCTTGGCGACCGGAAAATCCGCAATGCCGATCTCCTTCGAACTGAAATTGCCGACCGCGACCAAGCTGCCGAGCCAGGGAATCTTCATTTCGTAGCGGTTCGTCTCCGCGGCATCGTCGGGAACGGCAAGTACGACTTCGCCCGCAGGTTGCTCATCGTGCCATCGCGCCTCGATGGCGGCGAATTTCGCCGGTTGCAGCTCGTGGACGTATTCACCATTGAGGTGCCCATAGAGCAACTGGATCGGCATCAGAAGCGAAGCAAGCACAAGACCCATCCGCAGCATGATCCGTGCTTCATCAACGAAGGTAGCCCGAAGCGCGTACCAGGCTCCCGTGGCGGCGACGCAAAAGGCACCGGTGAGATAAGCGCCGATCAGCATGTGCGGGAAACGAACCCAGACGACTGGGCTGAAAATGATGGCGCTCCAGTCGGTGGGAACGTAGAGACCGTCGCGCAAAACGTAGCCGACCGGTGCCTGCATCCAGCTGTTGTTGACCATGATCCAGAATGCACTGAACGTGGTTCCGAGCGCGACCATCAAGGTGGAGAACAGATAAACGAGCGGAGGCACGCGATTTCTGCCGAAGATCAGAACGCCGAAGAACGACGCCTCCAGGGCAAAGGCCGTGAAGCTTTCGTAGACCAGGAGCGGCCCCTGGATCGGTCCGGTGGCCTCCGACAACCGACTCCAGTTGGTGCCGAACTCGAATGCCATCACGACACCGGAAACGACACCGAGTCCGAAGGTGATGCCGAATATCTTGAGCCAGAAGTCGAACAGCCTGCGATAGACGGCCCGGCCGCTCATCAGATGCGCTGCCTCTAGCACGACCAGCCAAGCACCGAGCCCGATGGTGAACGACGGGAAGATGATGTGAAACGACACCGTAAATGCAAACTGCAAACGGGATAGCAGTAACGCCGTCAGGTACATCGAATGTCTCTCGTCGTTTTCGTGAGAAGGCGATCGTAATAGGCTGATTGGCAGTGATCGAACGGAGCGCGATGTCGTGAACGCCCTGTCGCTCAAGCTCCGACCGACGCTTCCATCTGTCTGACGCAAGGAGAACGTCGCTGGCCGACGTTTCGTGCAGAAGCGACACGACTGTCAACGCTGAAAGTTCTTCAGCTCTTTGTTGAATCCTGATCACGGTGCCGCGTGATCAAGAGATCGTTGCAACGCTTGGCGCTTTCGAAAATGACGACGACCAAGCCAATTTCGGTTTGTGATATCCGGCAGCGGATCGCCGCCCGTGCGAGAGTATTGCGATCGTGATCACCGACCGCATGTGCAACCCGCCAAGCCGTATACTTCGAGCGTTACTCAGATGCGTTGAAAGCTTCGAGAATCATTTGGAACGACCGCGCTGCGCCAGAGCGACCAGGCACGGGGACTGAAATGGAATTGACGTTGCGCACTCAGCATGGGGTTCCGCATGGGCTGGCAAAGAAAAAAATGAAATCCCGCTGCATGATTTGGCTCGCGAGCCTCTGATCTGTTTCGAACCCGAGACGCCACACGGAGCTATGGTCTCGCAATTGTTCGAGAAGGAACGGCTCCCTGCGCAGGTGGATTTTCTCATCAGGCATGTCGAGACAGCGGTCGGTCTCGTTGCGAACGGCGTCGGAATAGCTCTGGTCGACGAGTTCTCGGTCGTCGACACTTGGGAGCTGCCGATATCGGTCGTCCGCATAGAGAACAGCCCGATGCTCAATCTGCATCTCAGCTGGAACAAAGACGTCGTGAGATCGCAATTTTTCAAGCGGCTCTAGTCTTTGCTGTCGCGTTCGCTTGATCGCGACAAATGATACGCGCCTCGGCCAGCGCGCCTGCTCGGAATTCGAGGTGACGACGGCGCGCAGCCGAAGTCGAAATCAAGATTGCCTAGGTCGCTGCCGCCGGGCGCCGGCGCGAGTAGAAGGTCTACTCCCACTCTCATGCATATTCACGCCCGTTGAAGACCGCGCCCGAGGGCACGCAGCCTGCAAGGCCCGCGCGACGAAGGCCACGGGCGGCACCCCCCGGGGGCGTACCGCCGCGCTCCGCACTTCAAGCCAACGTCTTGAGGTAGAGGCTCGGATCGAAATAGGTGCTGGCCGGAGTGAAGTCCTTGACTCCCGCATTGGCCATGAAGAAATCAGTTGTCTGTTGCAGCCATTTGGTGACCGTACCGTCGGTATAGTATTTCTTCCACTCCTGCGACGTGAACATCTTCTGAGCTTTGAACTGCTCCTTGATATCCGCGATCGGGGTCTGGCTATAATGACCTTTCTGCAGTGCTTCGAGAGCCGCGTCGCTTTGCGAGATCATATAGTCGTTGGCTTCGCTCCAGCCCCTGATCAGCTTGGCGAGCGTTTCCTTGTTCGTGTCATAGAAGCCGTTGGCCGCGGCCCAGCCATCGATGATGGCAGCTTGCGGGTAATAGGCCGATGCGTCCGTGAGTTTCACGGCATCCGGCACCTTGTCCCGCACCGCGACGTTGAACGGCACCCATAGCGCGACCGCCGGCACAGCGCCGGATATGAATGCCGTTACCGCCGCCGGCATCGGCTGGTTGACGAGCTCGACTTCCTTGGGATCGACGCCGTTGGCGCGCAGGGCGCGGTCGAGGAAGACGTGGGCCGTAGTACCGGTCGACGTCGCGATGCGCTTGCCCTTGAGATCGGCATACGATTTGATGCCTGCGTCCGAGTGCACCCAGAGTTGCGCGGTCGCGACCTCGATGTCGTTGATCAGGAACACCTTGCCTTGTCCGCGCGCAGGAAAGTTCGAGAGCACCGCGCCGGTTGCAAGGACATCGAGACTGCCGCCGACCATCGCCTGGAAGACTTCGAGGCCGGTGTTGAACTGACGCAAGTCGAGCTCGAGGCCCTGCTTGTCGAAAAAGCCCCGGTCGACGCCCGTCCAGATCTGGCCGTCGACCGCGACCGTATGCAGGTAGCCGACGCGAAGTTTCGTCTTGCTTTGCGCGAGCGCTGGAGCGGCGAGGCCTGCGACTGCCGCCGTCAGTGTCGTCTTCAGGAATTTTCGCCGATGCATGGTCTGCTCTCCCGTTTTCCGATCGGTCCGTTGATCGCCAGTGAACTGAACTTCCCGTCAGGTGCGGTCCGGTGGACCGCCCCATCGGCTATCGCAATGGACTCGCGCGCTCCTGCCAAGCCAGAAGCCGCGCAGTGATCCGCCGCAAGATCGTATCCATGATCAGCGCTACCACTCCGATGCAGATGATGCCGACGTAGATCACGTCGAGAAGGAAATAGGCTGCGGCATTTTGGATCAGGGCGCCGAGGCCGCGTTGCGCCGCGATCAGCTCCGCGGCGACCAGGGTGGCCCACGCAACCCCGAGGGCAACCCGGAGCGCGGTCAGGATATGCGGCAAGGTCAACGGGATGATGACCTTGCGGAAGATTTCCCATTCGCTCGCACCCAGGGTTTGTGCGACCCGAATGTAGAGTGGCGTGATCTGGGACACGCCTTCGTACATCACGATCACGCCTGAGAAGAAGGCAGCGTAGAATAGGATCACCAGCTTGGCGACTTCATCGACGCCGAAATAGACGATCACCAGCGGAATCAAGGCGATTGGCGGCAGCGCACGAAAGAAGTTGATCATGGGATTTGCGAGCGCGTGAGCCGACTTGTACCAGCCGAGCAGAAATCCGGCGGGAACAGCGGCGAGAATACCGAGCGCAACGCCAATAAAAACGCGCCGCGTTGATACGTAGATGTCGAACAACAGCCCCTCTTTGCGCAACAGTTCGACAAATTTTGCGCCGACCTGATGCGGAGCCGGGACCAGCGAGGCACTTACGAGACCGCTCGCGTGTATCCCGTACCACAGCACAACCGCGCCGATCCAGGGTGCCGCCCGAAGCGACAATTGCCTCAGAACCTGTCCGCGCTTTGCCATGCCATCTTTCCCGCCGCACGGTTGCTCTGCTCGACGTGATAGTCGAGATGGTTCGATCATTCAACGATCGCGCATTGGCGTACCAGAGCGAAACGACCCTGCAACCCTCGTATTCAAAATCGCCGTCGCTCGGCAGAAAAAGCTGTTCGATGCTGGCCAAACCGTGCATCCATGAGCCTCGTTGCAGCTCGATCGTTGTGAGATGCGTGAGGCCGGCCATGATGTCCGATAGATCTTATGCACGACGGAAGGCCCATGATGGCTCAAGGCTATGACTACATCATCGTCGGCGCGGGCTCGGCTGGCTGTCTTGTTGCGAACCGCCTGTCGGCTGATCCGGCGTGCCGGGTGCTGCTGCTCGAGGCCGGAGGATCGGATCGCAATCTCTGGCTCAGGCTTCCCGTCGGCTACTATCGCACCATCTACAATCAGAGATTCTCCCGCCTGTTCGTGACCGAGCCGGACGAGACCACTGGCAACCGCGCGATCGTGTGGCCGCGAGGCCGCGTGATCGGCGGCTCCTCGTCAATCAACGGCCTGATCTTCATTCGTGGCCAGAAGGATGGCTTCGACGACTGGGAGCGCCTGGGTGCGAAAGGTTGGAACTATCGTGAACTGCTGCCGTACTTCCGTCGTTACGAGCGCTACCGCGGCGGCGAAAGCCAGTATCATGGTGGGCTGGGCGACTTCGACGTCTCCGATCTGCGCAACAATAATCCGGCCTCCTCGGCCTGGGTGAAGGCCGGCGTGGAGTTCGGCCTGCCGCACAATCCGGACTTCAATGGCGAGACAACCTTCGGAGTCGGTACCTATCAACTCGGGATCGGCTCCCGTTGGCGCACCAGCGCAGCATCAGCCTTCCTGCGTCCGATCGCCGGTCGCAAGAACCTCACCATCATCACGGGAGCCCATGTTACCCGCGTGCTGTTTGCTGGCCAGGTCGCGGTCGGCGTCGAATGGATCGAGGGAGGTCAGCGCCTGAGCGCAACGGCGGATCGCGAGGTGGTGCTGTCGGGCGGAGCGCTGCAATCGCCGCAGATATTGCAGCTGTCAGGCGTCGGGCCAGCCGAGTTATTGCGCAGCATGGGAATTCCCGTGATCGCGGATTCCCCCGAGGTGGGTGCGAACCTGCAGGATCACTATCAAGCGCGCATTATCGTGCGGCTGAAGCGGCCGGTCTCGCTCAACGACCAGGTCCGCAACCCATTCCACCTTGCACGCATGGGCCTGCAATGGGCGATCAGCGGCAGCGGCCCGCTGACCGTCGGAGCAGGACAGGTCGGCGGCGCCGCTTGCACTGAACATGCGGTGGGCGGCCGGCCCGACGTGCAGTTCAACGTGATGCCGCTGTCGGTCGACAAGCCCGGAGATCCGCTGCACCGCTTCTCAGGCTTCACGGCTTCGGTCTGGCAATGCCACGCGCAGTCACGCGGCCGGCTTGCGATCAGGTCGACCGATCCTCTCGACCAACCGCGCATCGAGCCGAACTATTTCGCCGCCGAACTCGACCGCAAGACCATCGGCAGCGGCATGCGGATGCTGCGCGACATCTTCCGGCAGACCTCGTTTCGTCAGCTCTGGGATGTCGAAATCGCGCCGGGTGATGCCGCGACCAGTCCGGAAGCGCTGTGGGAGTTCGCGCGAACCACCGGGGGCACCGTGTTCCATTGCTGCGGCACCTGCCGCATGGGTAGCGACGAGCGCGCCGTCCTCGACCCGCAATTGCGCGTCCGCGGTGCCGACCGCCTCCGTGTGGTGGATGCTTCGGTGATGCCACTGATCACATCGGCCAACACCAACGCAGCCAGTCTGATGATCGGCGAGCGGGGCGCTGCATTGATGCAGGACCACCGGGCGCCAGCCTAAATCCACCCGAAGCTTGCGATTCGAGCTTGAGAGCGGACGCCTCGAAGATCACTCGTCTCAGCGTCCATAGGTGGTCGCAAGCGCATCGAGCTGGCGCTGCGCTTCCGGCGCCCCCCACTCCCGTGCCCGCTGATACCACGTCCGGGACTGTGCCAAGTCGGGGCCAGCGTCGGCGGCGCCGGATTGCCGCGATAGGATCGGGTCGTAGGTCTTCGCCAGGACATAAGCAGCGCGTGGATCATGCGCATCGGCGGCCCGAAGCAGGAGAACACGCGCGCCCTTTACGTCACCGGTCGCGAGCATTTCCTGTGCGCGCCGGATCAGGCTGCCAACCTCATTGGCGGTGAGATCTCTCGCGACTTCCACGGGCGCTGGCGCTGCTGCGGCGGGCTCCGGCGGCGCAGCGGCCGAAGGCGCGGCGGGCTCAGGCGCCGAGGCGGCGACAATCGGCGCAGGGGGAGGAGGAGGCGCTTTCCAACCCAATTGGACCACGGCCGAGACCAAGACGGTCCCGTCTGCGCCCCGCAACTCGGCCAGGAGCTTGACCTCGCCTGCAAAGTCGGCCGGCGGCGTCACGACGACATCTGTGGCGGCCTCCGCCGGGACGCGCCACTCGCCCAGGCTCGTCTGTGTGCCGGATGTAAGCCGCGTGCCGATCGGCAGACCTTTGACGGTGACGGTCGACCCCGGCTCGGCCTTGTCGATGGCGACCCCGAGCTCGAGCGGCTCGTTGATCGCTCCGCTTTGATTGCGAACGACCAATGTCGGCGCCGGGCGGCGCGGCGCAGCCGTGAAAAGCCGCGCTGGGGCCCAACCGTGCTCTTCGAACGTCGACTGCGCCTGCGGAAACAGAACGACATAGGTCAGCGCGGTCGCGGCTGCGCCGATGATCGCGATCGCAAATGTCGCCAGGCTGGAGCCCGATTTACCTCGCTGCAGCATGGATGCGTTCAGCTCTTCGGCTTCCATCTGCTGCCGCATCGCCGCGGCAACGGCGGCGCTAAAGGCATCGGACGTGTCGCCAGCGCGCGTTTCCTTGGTCTCCACGACGCGCAGGTGCGGCGCCGGCTCATCCGCCCGGCGCAGCGGTGACACGCCATCGTCTTGACGAGGCGCTATCGATGCGCCTCTGGCGTCCGATCCCGGTGGCGCATAGTAGGCAAGGCTGTTGGGATCGTGATTCTGCTTGATGTCATTCACGCTGAACCCCCTACTCGCTCTCGATTCTGTAGCGACGTCGGCCATCATTTGGTTACGCCGGGCACCTTTTCCCGGCGAACTTGCTCATGCCGTCGACGGCCCTCCGGTCGCGTTTCCTCGCCGAGGCGCAACCCCATGTCCGTTCATCCGTACCGATGCAATCGGAGCATCATGACCGGATTTATACTCTTGACGATGACTCATCTTGGCGACGCACTTTCTGCTTATTCGGAGAACGACGCCGGCCGGTTCTGGACCTGCTGCGCCCGATATTCTCTCATCACCAAACCGCGCACATATTTGCGCAATTCGCCGAATTCCGGGTATTCCTGGATCGCCTCGCTACGCGGATAGGGGATCTTGACGTCGATGATCTCCCTGATCCTTGCCGGCCGCGCCGTCACGACGACGATACGCGAAGCCAGGTAGATCGCCTCCTCGACGGAGTGCGTGATGAGCATCACCGTCTTCTCCTCCGCGGCGAGGACACCCAGCAACATGTTCTGCATGTTCGCACGGGTCTGCGCGTCAAGCGCCCCGAACGGCTCGTCCATGAGAAGGAATTTCGGCTTGACCGCATAGGCTCTCGCGATTGCGAGCCGCTGGCGCATGCCACCAGAGAGATGCTTGGGGTACGAATTGGCGAAATCCGAAAGGCCCATCAGCGAGAGATAATGTTCGCAGATCTCGTCGCACTCTTTGCCCGGGACGCGGTTGGCCTTCAGCCCCAACCCGAAGGCAATATTGTCTCGGACTGTCAGCCACGGATAGACCCCATATTCCTGGAAGATGACGCCGCGTTCAGAGCCTGGCCCTGTGATCGGCCGGCCCTCAAAGGTGAGGGCACCGCTGGTAGGCTTCTGGAATCCAGCCAGCATGCTCATCATCGTCGTCTTCCCGCAGCCGGATGGGCCGATCACCGCGACAAAGTCCCCGCCGTGGATGTCATAGCTGACATCTTCCACGACGGTCATAGGACCGTTGGGCGTATCGAAATCGAGCGAGACCCGATCGAAGCTGGCGAGGGCGGTTTTCACGGAGGTCACAACACAGCGCCTAATGTTTCTTGGCCTCGGTCTGAGACCATTCGAGAAACTCCTTGAACAGGCGCTGCTTGTCCGCCGGTGTGGCCTGAGGCCCTCCCTGCCGCATTGCGAGGAACTGATCGAATTTGGCCTGCTGCAGCAACTCCCGTGCAGCCGGGAAACGCTGCCAGCCCGGCAGTTCTCTGGAGAAGTCGACCTCCTTCCACTTCGGATGTCGGGGCTGCTTCTGGAGGTCGGCGAAATGCGCGAACAGGTTTTCGACGAATTTGGCTACCCGACGATAGCGCTCGCTCGACGGCTGCCAGTTATTGGTGATCAGCACCGAATCGATCGCAATCGTCTGAATCGACTGCCCGTCATCGACCAGGTTCGGATACAGCGCGTGTTCAAGCTGAGCCGGCAGATAGACGTTCTCCAGCGTCCGGGTATAGGGGATCTCCAGCAGATGCAGGTTGTCGCTCGCAGCCACGTGCGAGAGCGCCCCTGACGGCTTGCCGGAGAAGAAGACCGTCGCCGCGATCTCTCCGTTCTTCACGGCGACGATCGCATCCGACTGATTCATGTTCACTTCCTGCACGTCGACCGACAGCAGCCCGAAGACGTCCCGCGACGTGATCTGAGTGCTTGATCCCGCCTCGGAAAAATTGACCTTCTTGCCGGCGAGGTCCTGAAGCGACTTGATGTTGCGACTGGCAATCACGTGCATTTCTTCGGGATAAAGCCGAGTGATGTAGTTCAACCGCTGATCGAGGTCCGCCGTGAGTTCGCCGGTCGAGGCAAAATATCGCAGCATCTGGGTCGAGGTAATGCCGACGTCGACACCGCGCAGATAGAGTACGTCCCGGATGTTCTGAGCGCCGCCCAGACCTACGATCGGCAACACCCTGAGGTCGTCGCCGTTGAGGACCACCGCAAGATCATGCGCGACATCGAGCGAGGTCTCTTCGGGGCTGCCTGCGATGATGGTCACGGTGTTGGCGTTCAGCTTTGCCTTCCACTGATCTTCCAACCGGCCTGGCAAGGCGGCCGGACGGTCCGGCGTCAGCACCATGGGCGTGCGCTCGGCAACCTTCTGAGCAAGAACAAGCGGCCCAGCCGCAACTACCAGGACGAGCGCGAGCATTCGCGCCAGCCACACAATCTTGGATTGTTTTATGGTGAGCTCCCTGCAAGGCGGAAGAGCATGCCTGTCCCATTGGAGCATCATCATTATGTTCCCGATGGCGGGAATTGGCGAACATCCCGCGCAGGCTGAACTCTGGTTGCAACCCTGTGTTCGGTTTAAGGCTTTTTTTCGCTCGCCCTCTGGTCGAACAATGAAGAATCGCACAAATGCTGTTTTTCAGAAATCGTAGTTCGTCATTTGATGCGTGCGGTCGAAACTCGCTTTTTTGCCAAACTCTCGCTGCTTTGATGTGGCGCGGCCGCTCCAGGTAAAATGCACGCATGCGTGCATCGCTCTGCACGATGAGAGGATCTTGGTTGCGCGCCGAAAAGATCACTGTGATTGCTGCGCCCCATCATGGGCGCTGGGGAGGAAAGTGATGATGGACCGGCGCGAATTCATTGTGTCTGCATCTGCCGCAGCGGCGACGTCTGCAATCGCCGCACCGGCGGTCGCGGCTCCAATGGCGAAGACGAAGTTGCGCATCGGCTATCTTCATACGGTCGCCGTGGATGAGCAGATCTGGCTCGCCGACCATCTCGGCGCCTGGGCGCGCAACGGGCTCGATCCGCAGTTCAAGGAGTACAAGACCGGCATCGAGTTGTTCAACGCGATGGGGGCTGGCGACATCGACATGCTTGCGACCGGTGCGGTGGTCTCGAATTTTCCTGCACGTGGACAGGGCAAGATGTTTTTGGCCAACTCAATCGAATACGCCACAGCCCAGCTCTGGGTGCGCGAAGACATGGGCGTGCGGCAGTTCGCAGATTTACGCGGCAAGCGGGTCGCCACCACAGCCGGCACGACTGCCCATGTGTTCCTCGACAACGCGCTACGCGAGAACAAGATGACGGCGGCCGACATCGATCTCGCGGGCATGCCGATGCCCCAGGCGGTGGACGCGTTCATCACGGGCAATGTGCCCGCCGTCGCGCTATGGGTACCTTTCAACATCGCCGTGCGCGAGAAGGTGCCGCAGGCCAAAATGCTGCTCGATGCGGGCGTGTTCTATCCGAGCGCCGCAGTGGTCGACGGCTGGGCGGCCTCGAACACGTACTACGCGGCCAACAAGCCCGTGCTCGCGCGCGTCGTCCGGGCCTGGATCGAAGCCAATGATATGCTGATGGCACGCACCAACGAGGCGCTCGGCATCCTGCACGACAAATACTATCCGCAGGTTCCGCTGCGCGACATCAAGGAGCAGTTTGGCGCAATGCGCGTATTTCCGACCGCGGTCTGGCGCCGGCTCTACAGCAACGGCACCATTGTCGAATGGCTGCAGCAAGTCACCGATTTCTACGCACGGGTGACCAAGATCGCCAATCCCGTACCAGCGGCACAATATTTCGATCCCAGCATCTTCTTGTCGGTCACCAAGGACTAGAATCGGTAAGGACTAGGGTCGGCGGCGATGCAGGCCGGAAAGGAACATCGATATCGCGGCTGAGCCGCGCTCGCGACAATAAGGAGTCATTGGAGCCTGTGCTGCCTTTGATTTGTCGCTGCTTATCAGCTCGCGCAGCCTTGATGAGCAGCTTGACCTCGCGGACCGTGATGACATCGCCTAATCAGTGCACCACCTGCCTCGCAGTTCAAGCTTTTCATGCCGGTGAATCACACCACTTAGCAGCTCTTTATGTTCTTTCGTTCGCTAAAGCCGCGACGTCGGATCAATTGCCGCAGTTGCTAACGAGGAACTGTCACTACTGAACATAACGGACGCGGCTCCGCTAGATAAAGCTCTGCCGGAGTTCCCCTCAGAACGATCGGCTTGCATTGCCGGCTCTCTGTCTTAGTCGGCAGATGCTCCTATATTTTTCTCTGCTGTCGAGATTCTCGGCTCAACCACTCTGAAAGGTCGACCATGATGAAAAGCTCGGCCGTTATCATGCTGACGACATTGATTTCCAATGTTACGCATCTTCCTGTCCCGGACGGACTGAGCTTCCTTTCGGCTGGTCTGTCTTACAACCCAACGTCGTCGGAGACCACACCAGATGGCGTCGCCCCGCGGGGGACAGGCGGCGGACAGATTGATCGTTCCTGCCCGACCGAGATTACGTTCACGCGGGCGCTAAGATATAAGGACGACGCTTCGACTGTCCTTGACGTCGCGACCGCGCCGGCCCCGCCGGACGCCAGACGGCCGGTGGTTGTGTTCTTTCGCGCCGCAGCGGAGGAACAATTGTCGCTGTCAACCGACGTTATCCGCTCGGCTATGTGCTTCGCCGCTGCGCACGGTCTAGTTGCCGTTCAAGTTTATTACCGCGAGAACGAAAAGGAATGGTCCGAGGGCACAAAGGATATCGCTGCCGCCATATCTTGGTTGACCGAGAATGCCGATTTATTCGCGGCCAATGTCTCGGAGATCGTCCCGGTCGGTTGCGGGCCCAGCGCGTCCCGTTTATTGAGCATCGTGATCGATAAGGAATTTCAACTAAAGGGCGCGGACATTGCGGGTCTAATATTGGTGTCGCCGGCCTTCCGCGAGTCCGACCGTTCGATCGAGCGCGGGCTATCCAATATCAAAATCCCGATCGTGCTCGCCTGGTCATCGAGCGATGCGCCGGATCTCAGATCCACAAGCGAAAGGTTCAGAGCACTTCTCTGCGAAGCGGGGCATTGCCCGCGCGCTGCCGTAATCGGACAGCCGGGAAATCCGGCGTCAGTCTTTGATTTGGACGGAACGAGTGTCGATCTCCATGGACGACTGCGTCAGCTCATCGGCCAGCTCGACGCGCGTGGCCTACCATGAGCGATGCCCTTTCACGATGAGCTGTCCGGTTGTTGGAACAGCAAGCCGTGTCGCGCGCGTTGGCGAGGGCTCGGGCGATCGAACTCTGATATGCCTGCTGGGCGTATCTGACGAAAGCCGAAGCCGGGTCGGGAAGCCCGACCCGACGCCAGCGTCACTGCTGGATCCAGGCGTTCCAGGCTTCGAGCATTCTGGCCTGGTTCGCAGCGATCCAGGCAGAGTCATGCTTGACGATGCCCTTGAAGGCTTCCGGCGAGTTCGGGATATTCGCGCGCGCCGCCTCACTCATCTTAGCGATGGCTTCCAGGCTGGGCGGCGTGACGTTGAGCCGCTCGGCTAGCTTCGCCTGCACCTCCGGTTGATCCAGATAGAATTTCAACAGAGCTTCGGCTCCGGCCGAGTTAGGACCGTCGCGCAGGATCTGCATGGTGTCGGCCAGCAAGAAAGCGCCGTCATAGGAGGTGCCGACGGGCTGCCCTTCCGCTCGAAGCGCGGACGCACGCGTGCCCCAGATCATGCCCATCACGTACTCGGCGTTGCGGAAGCCCTGCTGGCTCTGGTCGCCGGTGCGCCACCAGAGCTGGATCTGCGGCTTGATGGCGTCGAGCTTCTTGAGTGCGCGGTCGATGTCGAGAGGAAACAACTTGTCCGCCGGCACGCCATCGGCCAGCAGCGCCGCGGCGAAGACGCGCCACGGGTCATTGAAGCTCGGGAGTGCGCGGGGCCCGGGAAAACGAGCAGTATCCCAGAAATCGGCCCAGGTCTTCGGCCCGCCATTCGTGAAGCGCTGAGTGTTGAAGCCCAGCAGGGTGGCATTGAACGAGATGCGCACGCCAGCGGGATTACAGCTTTTCTCGACCAGATCCTTGCGGGCTTCGAACTGCCTGCAGAAAGCGGTGAGGTCGCGTGTGAAGGCACGATTTTGCGCGGACTCCGCGATGATGTCGACGTTGTTGATGACGTCCCAAGTCACCCGCCCGGCGCTTGCCATGGCCTGAGCGCGCGTGCGTTGCTCGGCGTCCGTCGCAGTCACCGTGCCGACCTTGATCCCGGTTGCCTCGGTGAAGGGCGCGAACCAGATCTCCTTCAAGGCGCGATCGTAGGCGCCGCCGGTTGTGGCAACCACCACCTCACCCGATTGCGCGGCGGCAGCCGACACGAGCACAAGCGCGAGCCCCATCTGTCGGGCGATGCTTGCGACGATGCCCAGGCCGATGAAATGTCGCGCGCAACGGCGCTTCTGGATCCCAGTCATCCTGAAGTTTCCCTCTTCTGCGTTGGTTGAAGGACGATCGGTAACCGGCCCGCGATGCCGCCGCCGATAGCGAAGAGCCCGGCCGGAGCTGTCGCCCGAAATGACCGCAACGGGCCGCAAGACAGCCATCAGACGAGCTCCGCCTCGGCTGGCGCTGGCTTGTCGAGCGTGCCGTCGTAAAGGGAGATCGCCGGATGGGCACCGGGATCAGTCACCACCTCGATCAGGGTCGGACGATCGCCCCGCAGCGCCTCGCGCAGGCTCGGCAGGATCTCGGCAGGCGTCTCCACACGGATTCCGCCGCAGCCGCAGGCGCGGGCAATCGCAGCATGGTCGACGACGGCGAAATGGCAGGCAGTGGTGAAGGCGCCGAACTTCACGGTTTCGGCGTCCCTCTGGTGGCCCAGGACACCGTTGTTCAGAACGATGACGGTGATCGGGATGCCCATGCGGACCATGGTCTCAAGCTCAGCCCAGGCGTGGGCGAAACCGCCATCGCCGACGAGCGCAACGACCGGGGCCGTAGGTTGCGCCACCTTGGCGCCGATTGCGAGCGGCAGTCCCCAGCCAAGCCCCGCCAAGCCTCGCGGCGTCAAGAAACGCATGCCTGGGGCGAGCCCGCGCAACTGGCCGACGATCCACATCGAGGAATAACTTGCGTCAGCAACGACGATGGTGTCGGGCGTCAGCAGGGTTTGCAATTCCGCCATGACGCGCTCGGGCCGGATCGGGCTCGTATTGTGCTGAACCAGCGGAGTGCGCGCGGCGTCAAAGCGCCGCCAGGCATCGGCGATTCGTGCTTCAAGGCCGCTTCGCGCCATGATGCGCTTGGTCAAATCTTGTTTCCCCAGCGCATCAACCAGCGCATTCAGCGTCTCAACGGCTTCCCCCACGAGACGCATGGCCTCGTAGTTGCGCCCGATCTCCTGCGGATCGAGGTCGATCTGGACTACACGCGCGCTCGGGGGAATGAGCCGCCAGCTATCCGTGCCGTTCTGGTTGTTGCGTGTGCCGACCTGCAGGATCAGGTCTGATTGGGCGAGCAGAGTGCGACTATGGCGGCCGAGCGAAGTTGGGCCGACCAGCGCGCCGAGAACACCGCAGGACAGCGGATGATGCTCGTCGACGGCTCCCTTGCCCATGTTGGTGGTGAAGACAGGCAGTGCGGCGACATCCTGGAGACGGGCCAGCGCTGCCGGAGCATCCCGCGACAGCGCGCCTCCGCCTGCCATGACCACGGGATTGGAAGCTCCGGCGATCATCCCGGCGACAACCTCGATATCAGCCTGTGCGGGACGGGTCCGATCGAGTGGGAAGACGCCATAGCTAGCTTTGCGCGCGACCGCCGGCGCGGTCGCCAGCTCGCGCAGTAGGTCGGCGGGCAGCAGCAGCACTGCGGGGCCGGGCCGGCCGCTCGCGGCGGCGACGAAGGCTGCATCCACGTAGTCGTCAACGCGGTCTGCGCCGGGTAGCCTGCGAGTCCATTTCGCGCAGGAGGCGAACAGGGCAATGTGATCGAGTTCCTGGAAAGCGTTCTTGTCGACCTGGTGGCGTTCGACCTCCTGAACAAGCGCGACGATCGGGATACTCGCCTTCAGCGCCTCGGCGAGAGGCGGCACGAGCAGCGTCGCGGCCGTCCCGTTCTGGGCCGCCACAACCGAGACGCGGCCGGAGACACGAGCATAACCGTCGGCCATGGCACCGCCCATGTTCTCCTGGCGATAAGCGATCTGGCGGATGCCGATGGCCTCGGCGGCAAGGATGACGGCAGACGGCAGGCTCTGGCCGAAGATCACCTCCACCCCGTGGCGTTGCAAAGCGCGGGCGATCGCCTGCGCGACGGTTTGGCTGGGCTTCATGCTGCGAGGCTTTCGATCAGGTCGGTTCGGGTGGCGAGGAAATCGTTGAACGCGGACGCGACCAGGTCGATGTCGCCGGTCGTCATAGGAGTCGAGAGACATGCCGCTGCCCCAACAGGAAGGACGATGCCGGCCTCGGCAAATGAACGGGTGAGCTCCTTCATGACGTGGGCCTCGGCGGCGCTCGGGGTCGCTTCGCGGAAGTCACGCGGGAGGGTCGCCTTGGGATGAATCCGAAAGAGCGATGCCACTCCGGAAACGGAGAATGGAGCCCGATGCCGAGCGATCACGCTTCCGAGTTGAGTCCGCAGCCGATCGCCGAGCGTTTCCAGATGGTCGAACGCCGCTTGATCGAGTGCCGTCATCGAGGCGAGGCCGGCGACCATGGAGAGCGGGTTGGCCGAGAAGGTGCCACCCTGCGGAAGCAGAGGCCTGCCGCCGGAAGCGTCGAACACCTTCATCACCTCGCGATGGCCGGCGATCGCGCCGATCGGCAGCCCACCGCCGATGATCTTGCCGAAGGTGAAGAGGTCGGGTTTCAGGCCGTAACGGGCCGACGCGCCCTCGAACCCCTGTCGAAAGCTCAGCACCTCGTCGGCGATGAGCACGATTCCGTGGCGCGCCGCCGCTCGTTGGATCGCGGCGACGAACTCCGGCGTCGGCGCGATCAGGCCGGCGCGGCTCGGCATCGGATCGACTACGATCGCCGCCAGCCGGTCGGCGTGCTCGGCGATCCGCTGTTCGACCCGCGCAGCGTCGTTAAAGCGCAGCGGCACGACCTCATCCAGCACGGAAGCCGGCATGCCCCGATAGTAGGGCACGCTAGCCGGATCGCTCTCCGGTCCCCAGTCGTCCGGAGTGCTCGCCTGGCTGACCTCCACCCAGTCATAAGCACCGTGATAGGCGCCTTCGATCTTGGCGATCGACGCGCGGCCGGTGAAGGCGCGCGCGGCCTTGATCGCGAACATGACCGCTTCGGAGCCGGTGTTCACGAAGCGGATCGTCTCGACGCCCGGAACGCGCCCGCAGATCAGCTCGGCGAGGTCGATTTCAGCAAGGGTCGGGTTGGCGAAGCAGGTTCCGGAACGGAGCTGGCTCGTCACGGCACTAATGACGGGCGCGAAGCCGTGGCCGTGGATCAGGGTGGTGAAGTTGCCATTGAGATCCAGGAAGCGGCGACCATCGAGGTCGAAGAGATAGGCGCCTGCACCGCGCGCAGCGTAGCGGGGAATTGGATCGCGCTCGATCGTGACCCGAGTTGTGCCGTCGACAAAGACTCGCCGGGAACGCTCGAACGCTTCGCGGGACGCCCGCCCAATGGAGTTGTGACCTTCTGTCCCCGTCATCCGCACCCATCTCAGTTCGCAAAAATCGCCAAACCTCCGCAACCATAAAGCCTATTATGGTGTTTGATGCAACAAAATTTTGAGGAAAGCCCAGACTTGGCCCTTGCAACGGCTACCTAGCGTCGGGCTTCGATCATGGCTTTGAGCCGGGAATAGCCGTCGCGGATGTCCTGCTCCATCGCGGAGCGAACCTTCCCACCATCCCTTGCTCGCAATCCTTTTATGGCCGCCATGTGGTTGGAGACGCCCCGCCGGTTCTGTGCGAAATCCGGGTAGAGTTCGTTCAGCGAGGGGCCGACGCGCAGCCACAGCGATTCGATCATCGCGACGAGCCGGGGCCATCCCGAAAGCCGATAGATCAGGAAGTGGAATTCGCGATTGGCTCGGAGAACCTCGCGGTAATCTGCGGCGTCGAGGCCGGCATTGATCGCGGACTGCAGTCGCTGGAGAGTGGCAATGTCGGCAGCCGAAACGGCGAGGACCGAGCGCTCCGCAGCGAGTCCTTCAAGCGCCAGCCGGGTCGCGGTAATCTCGTCGAGAGCATCGAGCGTCAACGAGGGCACCACGACCGTCTTAGGACCCTCGTTGACGAGAGCTCCTTCCGACAGGAGCCGGTTGATCGCGTCGCGAGCCGGCGTGGTGCTGACACCCAGCGCGGCGGCGACCGACCTCACCGTGAGCTTCTCGTTCGGCGGAAAGGAGCCCGCGACGATGATCTCCTTGAGCCGCTCATAGGTGATTTCACCGAGGTTCGACTGCCGGGCGATCGGCGTGACAACATTGGCGAGCAGGTGCTCCGACATGGGGTTTTCCTTGTTGCGTGATGCACCAATTAGCGTTGAGTCGGCCGGAGCACCAGCCGTCGAGGGAGTTGACAAATGATGCACCAAACATCAAATTCGACCCTGACGGCTGGTGCGACCCGCGAGAGCGGGATGAGGCGTTCGAAGGAGAAACATGAGCGAGACATCGATCATCGGTCGCGCAGACTGGGACCCGCCTCCGTCCGCTGCGGCCCTGAAAGGCGAGGCGATCACCATCAGCGGCCTGTCCAAACGGTTCGGCTCGGTCGTCGGTGTCGATCACGTTGACCTTCGGGTCGAAGCGGGTGAGTTCCTTTCCTTGCTTGGCCCCTCGGGCTCCGGCAAGACGACCCTGCTGATGATGCTCGCGGGCTTCGAGACGCCAAGCTCGGGCACCGTCTCGCTGGGTGCGCGCGATCTCACCCGTGTCCCACCCGACAAGCGCGGAATCGGCATGGTATTCCAACGCTACGCCCTCTTCCCGCATATGAGTGTCGCGCAGAACGTGGCGTTTCCTCTGAAGATGCGCGGCATGAGCAGGGCCGAATCCGAGCCGCTGGTCGAGCAGTCGCTCGCCCGCGTACGGCTGGAGGGTTATGGCGGCCGCATGCCCAGCCAGCTCTCGGGCGGCCAGCAGCAGCGCGTCGCGGTCGCCCGCGCTCTGGTCTTCCAGCCGCCGGTCCTATTGATGGACGAACCGCTCGGCGCTCTCGACAAGAAGCTCCGCGAAGAGCTGCAGATCGAGATCAAGACCCTCCACGCCAGCCTCGGTGTCACGATCGTCTACGTGACGCACGATCAGGAAGAGGCACTGACGATGTCGGACCGGATCGCAGTCATGGACAAGGGGCGCATCCAGCAGCTTGGCAGTCCCGTCGCGCTCTATCACGAGCCGGAAAGCAGCTTCGTGGCCGATTTCATCGGCAAGATGAACTTCCTCTCGGGCACCGTCGCCGGCCTGAACGATGGCCGGATCGAGATCGATGTCTCCGGCCAGCGGGTCTCCGTCGCGCGTTCCCAGCTCGGCGGGCGTCGCGAGCTCGGCCGTGGGCAGGCTGTCCGCGTCGCCGCAAGGCCAGAGAGCATCGCCCTGGTGCAGGCGAGCGATGACGCGATCCCTGTCGAAGTCGAGACCTCGATATTTCTCGGCTCTCACCGCACTCTGGTCGCGCGGACGACGGACGGAACGCAGCTTCAGGTCCAGCTTCCGTTCGCGAGGCTGGCTGCGGCGGACGAGCCGCGCGGCATGGCATTCCTCCGACTCGAGCCCGGCGCGCTTCGCGTGTTCGGGGCCGAGGGCTGACCGATGGCCGATGCCACTGCCGCGACGGACCGATCCCTTGTAGGCCAGCTCTCCCGGCCCGCTTCGCTTGCTCTCGCGCTGCCCCTGGTTCTGCTGCTCGGCTTCGCCTTCGTGGTGCCGGTCGCGAAGCTGCTGGCAGGCAGCGTCTTCGCTCCGAACCTAACGGCGGAACATTGGTTGCGCATCGTTCAGGAACCGATCTTCCTGCGCATCCTGCTGCGCACTGTGCAGACCGCGGCCATCGTTACCGTTCTGGCATTCCTCCTCGGCTATCCGGTGGCGCTGGTGATGTCGAGGCAGCAAGGCCGCGGCGCGATGCTGATCGCAGCCTGCGTCCTTATTCCACTGTGGACAAGCGTGCTGGTGCGTTCCTACGCGTGGATCGTGCTGCTCCAGCGAACGGGCATCATCAACAGCGCACTGCTGAACTGGGGATTGATCGATCAGCCGTTGCGGCTCATCTACACCGAAGGCGCGGTCATCGTTGCGATGACGCATGTGCTGCTGCCCTACATGATCCTGCCGATCTTCTCCTCGTTGCGCTCAATTCCGCCGGAGCTCGATCGGGCGGCGCGCAATCTCGGCGCCGGCCCGTGGACCAGCTTCAGGATGGTCACGTTGCCGCTCAGCCTGCCCGGCGTCTATGCAGGCGCGATCATGGTGTTCATCCTGTCGCTGGGCTTCTACGTCACGCCGGCGCTCGTCGGCGGGCCGCAGAACCTGACGATCGCGACGCTGATTGGCCAGCAGACGACCGAGCTGTTGAACTGGCCGTTCGCTGGGGCGCTGGCGGGCCTGCTCCTCGCGGTGACGCTCGGCCTCGTCGCCGTGTTCAGGCGCGTGCTGAGCTTTGGAAAGGCCGGATGATGTCGACCATATCCGAAACCGGCACTGCTGGCGCGCTGCGCTCCGTCCCGGCCCCCAGTCGTGGACATCTTTCACCGGACCTCGGCCGGTGGTTGCTGAACGGCTTCGTCGGTCTTGTGCTGGCCTTCCTGTTATTGCCGACGCTTATCGTTGTGCCCATGTCGCTGGGGGAAGCCTCCTACATCCAGTTTCCCCCGAAGGGCCTCACGCTGAAATGGTACCACGCTTATTTCTCGGACCCGGACTGGATGGGCGCGACCTGGTTCAGCCTGAAGACCGCGTTCGCGACCGCAATCGGGGCGACGGTGATCGGAACACTGGCCTCCTTCGCTCTGGTGCGAGGCAATCTTCCAGGGGCGCGCGCGCTGCAGGCGCTGACACTTGCTCCGCTCATCGTTCCACACATCGTCCTGGCGGTGGCGCTCTATCTCGTCTTCGCTCCGATCGGCCTGACCGGCAATTTCGCGGGATTTGCGATCGCGAATACGATGCTGTCCGTGCCTTTTGTGGTGCTGACGATATCCGCGGCCCTGCAGCGCTTCGATCCGGCGCTCGAACTTGCCGCCCTGAGCTGCGGAGCCAGTCGTACGCAGGCCTTCTGGCACGTGGTGCTGCCGAACATCGCTCCCGGCGTTGCGGCCGGCGCCGTCTTCGCCTTCCTGGCGTCATTCGACGAGGCCACCGTCGCCTTCTTCATTTCCGGTGTCGAGGGCAAGACCATCACCCGAAAGCTGTTCGAGGATATCGACTACAACCTAACGCCGGTGATCGCTGCCGCCTCGACAGTCATGGTCGTCGTTTCGCTCGCCTTGATGGCTGGGGTCGAGTGGCTGCGTTCGCGCAGCGCCGATCGCCCGGTGAATTCGCCGAAGTAGTCTGCGCCGGAAGGCCGTTGTAGGACCCGGCTCAGTGTCGAGATATTCGCCCGTCGGGTCGTCTTCGATCAAACTAGTGCTGGTGTCGTCGAACTTCGAGGGCTCCGGCGACAAGTGGCGCCGGCATGGATTAGCTTGCGGCAAACGCCGAATTTGGTACCTCGCGAGCGCTCCCCATCCGCGCATGCCGCAAGGAGAGGCGCTTATGATGTCCCTTGTCGTTCAACTTTTCAGCTCGTTCGGATTGGGGACGGCCCACGCTACCTGCCGCGGAACCACAACGGTGACATCGTCACCAATCGCGTAATTGTTGATGGCCGACGCATCGACATTGAACTCTCCCGTTTCGGTCTGCACGATGATCGAGCGGGTCGCTCCGCGAAACGTCGTATGCGTCACCCGGCCGAACCATCTCAACCCCTGCTCTGCGTTGGTCACATTGGCTGACGCAATGCGCGCGTCTTCCGGACGGACCATGACCGTGACGGATTGTCCAGGCTGCACCTCGTTTGCGGCTTCACATGGACCGCGCCAGCCCCGTCCCACGACCTCGAGCCGCACGCGACGGCCATTGATCCGCGAGCAGCCAGTGACTTGGGCGTCCAGCAGGTTTGGTGTCCCGAAGAACGCCGCGACGGTGCGGTTTGCGGGAAACCGATAGATCTCCTCCGGTGCACCGATCTGTTGGATACGACCGCGATCCATCACAACGACCCTGTCCGACAGGGACATGGCTTCTGACTGATCGTGCGTCACGTAGAGCGTTGTCATGCCGAGCCGCTTTTGAATCGCTCGAAACTCGTCACCCATCTGCAGACGAAGCTTCGTGTCGAGATTGCTCAAGGGCTCATCGAGCAAGAGAACTTTCGGCTCAAAGACGAGCGCTCGTGCGATTGCGACCCGCTGCTGTTGTCCGCCCGACAATGCCGGTGCCGGCCTTTGCGCAAATCCTTCCATCTCGACAAGGCGCAAGGTCTTTGCGACAGCCTGCTGTATTTCGGCATTGGGCCGCCGCCGAACACGCAGAGGATAGGCGACATTCTCGAAAACGGTCATGTGCGGCCAGATCGCGTAGGACTGAAAGACCATGCCGAGACGTCGCCGTTCCGACGGCACGAAGATGCCGCGTGCGGCATCACTGACGATGTCATTGCCGATGCTGATGCGACCGCCGCTGTTCTGCTCGAGGCCTGCGACCATGCGGAGCGTCGTCGTCTTGCCGCAGCCGGACGGACCCAGCAAGGTCACGAACTCTCCCTCGTTCACCCGGAGATCCACGTTGCTGACAGCAGCGAAATCCCCGAAATTCCGACTGACCTTTTCAAGAACGACGTTGGACATGGTGGAACTTCCTACCTCACAACGCGCTTCAGCATCTTGAGCTGCAGCCATCGAAACAAGACGACCAGCAGCATCATCAGAAGCCCGATGACACTGACCTGCTCCGCATTGCCATTGGCCCAGAGCTTCAAAAGCACGACCGACAGGACCTCCGATCCGACCGAATAAAGCAGCACGGAGGCGCTGAGCTCACGCATGATTCCAAAGAAGACCAAGACCCACCCGACCGCAAAGGACGGCCAGGCCAACGCGAGCATGATGCGCCACATGGTCTGCAGCCAGCTCGCGCCGTGCACGCGTGAGCACTCCTCCAGATCGTAGGAAAGCTGCGCGTAGGCGCTCGACATCACGCGTACGGAGAGAGGCGTCCCTAACGAGAGGTAGGCCAGCAGCAGCGCCCAGATCGTCCCGTAGATCGGAATTGCGTGCGGCAGCAGGGCAAAGCCCCAGAGGAATCCGACGCCAAGTACAATTCCCGGCATCATCCACGGCAGCCAGGCCATGGCGTCGATCAGCGCGCGGCCGCGCCATTTGGTGCGAACGGATACGTAGGCCACCGCGCCGCCGAGCACCATCGTCAGCGTGGCCCCGGTCAAGCCAAGCAGCATCGTGTTGCCAAATCCGCGCCAGAACTCGCTGCTGCCAAACACTTCCCGGTAATGGTCGAGGGTCAGCATCTCCCATTCATAGAACCCGAAGAACTTGAAGAAGGATCCGATCAGGAGCTGACCGACGGGCAGCAGGACCGTCGCAACGAAGAACAGGACGCAGAAGCCGAACGTGACCCACCGCCACCGCCCCAGCTTGATCACGCCTGGAGAATAACCCTTCCCGCTGACGGCCACAAAGCTGCGGCCGCGCAGCAGGCGCCATTGCAGCAGCACGATCAGAAACATCAGCGCCATGATGACGAAGCTGGCCGCGGTTGCGTATTGATATTGCGGCGGCGAGCGCTGGTTGATCGAATCGTAGATCTCGGTCGTGATGACGTGGATGCCGGCCGGCGTCCCGAAAAACAGCGGCGACTCGAAATTCTCGATGCCGCGAATGAAGCTCAAGATCGCCCCGCTGGTGAGGGCGGGTAGCATCAACTGGAGCGTCACCGTACGGAATGTGCGCCACCGCGATGCTCCGCACATCCGTGCCGCCTCCTCGAGGCCCGGATCCATGGCCCGGAACGCGTCGACAATCAGAAGAAACAAAAATGGCACTGAATATTGCATCATGTGCCAGACCACGCCTCCATACGAATAGACGTTGATCGGTGAGTCGCTCGATCCCGTGATCCATTGATAGAGCTGATTGAGAAGCCCGACCTGAGGATTGCCTAGCATGCCCCAGGCCATGGCAGTTAGGATTGGCGGGATGAAGAACGGTAGCGTGACCAGAACTTCAAGTGTGCCGCGGAACGGTGTGTCGGTCCTCGCCAGGATCCAGGCCAGGAGCACCGCAAGCACGACCGACGGCACCGTCTTCGCGAGCGAGATGCCGATGGTGTTTGCGAGCGTGACCAGGCTTTGCCGGGTCAGGACGTCCTGATAGCCGTCCAGATTGAATGTCCCGGCCATGCCCGGTGGCGTCGAATGGAGACTCCCATAGAGCAGCATCGACAGTGGGTAGACGGACAGAAAGGCGAGCACCAACCCGAGCACGAGCAGGGCCGCCGTCCGGCTCGCCGAATTCGACTGCAGCCAACGGGGCTGGGAGAGCAGGCTCCCACCTGCTGTCCCGCTTACCTCCCTCACCCGGTCATCCGTCGAGATCGCCATGTGCCGGAACTCTATGGATAGAGCTTCTTGGCCAAGGCCATCATCGACGGCCGCTCCGACAGCTTCGCCGGACCGATCAATTTGGCATTGGCGAAGGGTTGAGCGTCAGGATTGGCGCGCTCGGCCACCCCCGCGACGACAGGAGGCATCCAGGCGTTCGCATAGATGAGCTGCGATTCCAGCGACAGAAAATGCTGGATGAACAGGCGCGCGGCGTTCGGATGCGGCGCGTTCTTGAGGACCGCCAGATCCATTTCCGCATAGGGAGCGCCCTCCTTGGGTATGACGACCTTGACGGGGAGGCCCTTGAGGTCCGAGGTAAAGGCAAAGATCTGTGGGACGTAGATCGGGTATTCACCTCGCGCGACGCGGCGGGCGTCATTGCGCATGTCCCGGCTGAACACCGGCTTCTGATCGGCCAGCTTCTCGTTGAAGCCGGCGTCCATCCGATGCTGCAGGATGGCGAACATGGTGTTGCCGCTGCCGAGCGGCCGCATGTCATCGGACAGTATCTTTCCTTTCCACTTTGGATTGATCAGATCGTCCCAGCTTGTCGGGATGTCCTGATCCTTCACCAGTCGCGTGTTGATCAGGATACCCATCGGCTGAACGTAGGCAGGGACGCTGTATTCGTCCGCGCGAAATGGCGGACGCAGATTGGCGGCATTCGGAATCTGCGGCAGCTTCTCGATGAAATCGCCGTTCTGACGCTGCTCCTCGATCATGGTCGTGGTGATAATCTCCAGGTCGCCGAGATAGCGGCCAGCGGATTGCTCCGTCCGGATCCGCTCCGCCAGTTCGCTGGCCCGCAGATCGAGGCTCTCGACGGGAATTCCATATTTGGCCTCGAAGGATTTCAGAACTGCGGTGAAATAAGGCGCGCCAAGCGCCATGTCGTAGATGACGAGCTTGCCCTCTTTCTTCGCCGCGTCGACGACGCCCTGCCAGTCGTCTTGCGCACACGCCGGCACAGCAAGGCTCGCGAAACACGCGACAATCGCGACCCGGAGCATGTTCATCATCACCTCTCCACCCCTCCCCTATCTTTTTTGCGGCGCTGATCGCTAAATCTCGACCACGACATATTGCTGCTCGACCGATACCGAAAAGGTCTCGGCTCGCAGCGTGTCATCGGTGAGCGCTCCGCCCGGTTCGACCTTCAGATCGTAGCTTCGCACCTTGGTCCGGTCAGGCTCGCAGCGCGACTTGCCGGTCCGCAGATCGAACTCCCAGCCGTGCCATGGGCAGCGCACGAATTCGCCACGCCGGCTAAACTGATAAGAGCCGGGCTCACTGGCCTCCACGAGACCGACGACGCGTCCCTTGCACAAAGACGCGCCATTGTGAGGACAGCGATTTCCAACTGCGAAATACTCGCCTGCGATATTGAAGATGCCGATCTCCCGACCCGCCAGGGTCACCAAGAGCCGCTGCCCCGGCGGAATCTGGTCGACGGTTGCAACGACGTGCCGCGTCATTGGTCGAATCCATAGAAGGTCCGAGCATTGCCATAGAGCAACTGGTGTCGCTGCGCTTCGGTCAGGTTTGCCTTGAACGCGGTGCGCGGATCGTCGAAATCCCAGTGCGGATAGTCGGTCGCAAAGAGCAGCCGATCCCAGCCGATCCGGTCAAACAGGTCGATCAGGGCGGCAGAGCTCCCCGGCTCCTCCATCGGCTGCGTGGTGAACCACACCTGCTCGCGGACATATTCGGACGGCGGCCGCTTCACTTGGGGAACTTCGCTGCGCAGCCTGTTCCAGTGCTTGTCCATGCGCGCGGTGAACGACGGGATCCAGCCCAGGCCTCCCTCCATGATGACGATACGCAGCGTCGGAAAACGCTCGAACACACCTTCGAACACCAGGCTCGCCAGCACCGCCTGCATGGCCTGTGCGACCATATGATGCTCTTCCATGTAATAGGACGACCAGCCGCCGGCGGTAGAGGGATGGCCGCCCGTTCCTCCGACGTGGATCGTGATCGGCAGGTTGTTGCGAACGGCGGCTTCGAAGATTGGCCAGTATCGACGGCGCCCGAGTGGCTCGTCGGTCCGCGGCAAGAGCAGGATTTGCGTGAAGTTGGGATCACCGCCGCGCGCATCGATTTCGGCAACGGCACCTTCCGTGTCTTCCTGCGCAACCAAGACCGATGCACGCAGGCGCGGCTCCTGCCGGATCCAGCGCTCGACCTGCCACGTGTTCATCGCGCGCGTCAGCGCCACGCCGAGGTCCAGATTGCGCTGACTACCGGGATTCCAGCGCAACGGAATCAGCATCCCGATCTCGACTCCGTTGGGATCGAGATGCTGCTTCCGCAACAAGTCGAGGCTTGATCCCGGAGGCCCGCCCTCCTCCGGATAGGCATCGACGCGGGCGGCATCCGGCGACATCCGCGGATGCGACAGTGCCTCGGAAAAGGCGTGGCGAAGATGGCTGCCGTAGACTGCCAGATGGTCGATCCAGCGCTTCTCCAGATAAGGATGGATCTCCTTCCACGAGGTCATCGCCGGATGAATGTCGCAATCGATGACCTGGAGCCTGTATTTAGCTGATTGGCTCCGTTCCACGTCCATCATGGTCATAGCGCAATCTCCATGGTCTGATTGGCCTTTGCTAAACGTGGATAGGTGGCAAGCGCGTTTTCGCTCAGGATCTTGCGGAACAGGTCAGCCGGCAGATCCTGCGGAAGTGCCGAATCGCCATCAAACTGCCAATGCGGATAGTCGGTCGAGAATAGGAACAGGCTGTCGGACTTCACGTGATCGACAAGGCGGGCAATCGCCTCGCGTTCGTCGGCAGCATCGATCGGCTGGACCGTGAAGCGGACGTGATCGCGAACGATTTCGGACGGCGCGCGCGTCACCCATGGCACCTCCGCGCGCACGCCCTTCCAGGTCTTGTCCGCGCGCCAGATGAACCCGCTGAGCCAGGTCAGGCCCGACTCGATGGCGACCACTTTCAGATCAGGAAACTTCGCGAACACACCTTCGGCAATCATACTTTGCAGCTGGTTTTCGAAGGCGGCCGACTGCGCGATGTAGTCCTCGACAAAATGCGACGGCCATCCCACCGGGGTCGGCGCATAACGATAGGCGCTGCCGGCGTGGACGCCGATCGGAAGCCCCAGCCGTTCCGCCAACCGGTAGATCGGCCAATGCTGACGGCGACCGAGCGTGAGTTCGCCCGACACCAACATCATGATCTGAACGAAGCGGAAATCGTCGGCCCGGCGCTCGACCTCCGCAACCGCAAGCTCGGTATTATGCGCGGGAATGACGATCGAGGCGCGAAGCCGCGGATCACGGTTGAGCCACTCATCTCTGATCCAGTCGTTGGTCGCCCGGCAGAATGCCGCCGCCATGTCCTCGCTGTGAAAAACCTGGGCGCCGTACAGGCAGTTGAGAATGCCGTATCGTGCCTGATAACGATCGAGGACATGATCCTGCATGGCCCTGAGGGACGAACCCGGCTTGTTTGCTTCGCCGAGTGTCCAATCGGGACGACAGGACAGAGGTGCATTCTGCGGATAGCTGGTGAGGCTGAGGTTCAGGCGGTCGAGCGCGCGGACAGTAATCATCTCGCGCCAGTAGTCGTCGAGATAGGGCAAGAGAACGTTCATCCCGGGAACGGCGGGATGCAGATCGCAATCGATGGCACCGGCATATCGGCTGACGCGATCAGCGCTGGCTGCATTTCCTGTCATGGCTGTCCACCTCTTTGATCTTCCAGCGTCCACCGAGCGAGTCGGTCCAGCCGTTACGGGAAGATCTCCCGTGCAAGCGCCAACATCTTGTCCATCTTTGTCGCGTCGGTGGTGCCGAGCAGCTTGCTCTTCTCGAGTTCGGTCATCGCAGGATTGACGTCGGATAACGTGTCCGTCGTGACCGGAAGCAGACCGAGATTGGCGAAGCCCTGCTGCATCTTCTGGCCGAGATAATATTCCATCAGCAGCCGGGCGGCATTTGGATGGGGTGCGTTCCTGAGCAGCGCCAGATCGTAGCCGATATAGGGCATGCCCTCTTTTGGCGCGAGGAGCTTGACCGGCAATCCCTTGAGCTCCGGCATCGAGGTCAGGCTGTCCGGCACATAGATCGGGAGTTCACCGCGAGCGATCCGACGCTCATTGGCCGGAATTTCGCGACTGAACTTGATGTCCTGCTTTGCGAGCTTCTCGAGAAATTCACGACCGAAATGCTCGTGAAGAACATAGAACAGCACCCCGCCGCCGCCGAGGGCGCGGAAATCGTCACTGAGGATTTTGCCTTTCCAGCGCGGATCGGCGAGATCGAGCCAGCTCTTGGGCTCGTCGTCGGCCTTTACGAGCCTGGTGTTGACAAGGATTCCATAGATAATCGCGAACACCGGCAGGCGGATCTCGTCGTTCTTGAACTCCGGCTTCAGATGACCGAGGCTTGGAAGCGAGCCATACGGATCGAACACGTGGTCCTGCGCGATCTGCAACGTGGTCGTCGTCCGCCCGTTTTCCGATACGTCGGCGACAAATCGGCCGGCTGCCTGCTCAATACGAATCCGCTCGCGCACCTCGCTGGCGCGCGCTTCGAGGATGTCTACGGTGATGCCGTAGTTCGCCTCGAAATCCTTCTTCAGCTGCTGATGCGCAGCAAGGCCAACAAAGGCGCTGTACAGCACCACGTGACCTTCCTTCTTCGCAGCATCAACCAGCTTGCCCCACTCATCCTCCGCGCGTGCCGATTGCGGCAATGAGAGCATGGCGGACCCGGCGGCGATGCCGAGCAGAGCCGCGCGCCGGGTGATCAAGGGGTACGCCCGATCGCCCAATGACATCGTCTTACTCCGCGGCTTGCTGAGCGGGCGCCGGCCAGCGAATGGCCGATTTCAACTGCTCCTGATACGCCTCCAGCCAATCGATTTCCGCATCGGCATAGAACGAACCGGCGCGCGCCTTCCAGAACACCTCGGTGTCGTCGACCCCGGGCGGCACAGTGCCATTCTCGGCGAAGGCGCGTGCCACATTGAGCAGCCGGCGGCGCGTGCGCGAGATCATGATATCGCTTGGCGCAAGATGCTCTTTGGTGTGATCGACGATCGGCCCCATGCTCTCGGTGACGGCCTGATCCTGCATCACGATGTTGCGGATGCCGGAATAGATCAGGTTGCTGCGCATCGCCTCGCGGTCGATCTGCCAGTCGTTGCCGGCGTTCTGCACCGGCCGCCAGCGCCCGAACCAATCAGTGCTATTGGGAAGATACTCCAGAGGGTCCGCACCACCGATACCGCCGCCCGACTTCAGTTTCGACGTCGAATAGGTCGCGCCCTTGGCTCGGCCGCCATAGATCGAGATCAGCATCGTATGGGTGTCGTCCATGGGCACCCATGCCTTCGCCACAACGTGATCGGAGAAGTCCGCGTTCGGCGTCTGCGTCCAGAACGGGAGAGAAAAGTGCGCCATGCGCCAGTGCATTCTGCCGTCGGGGTCGGGCCGGTAAGCGCCGTACATCGTGCCCCATTCAGTGTCGGCAATCTTGTACTCCGGGGCGCGATTGGCCACGGTATGGCGAGCCGGATGCCCCTCCTCGAAGTCCTCCGCCTTGATATGGCCAGCATGGAGAAAACCAAAATGCGAGGTGTCGATATCGCCCTCCAGGCCCTGCAGCCAGTTGGCCTCGCGCTGCAGCATCGTGATGGTCAGGTCCTGCTCGGGGACAAACAGGGCTTCATGCATCGGCAGCGGAGGTGCTTCGGCGCGCGAGCCCATATAGACCCAGATCAGCCCTGCCTGCTCCCTGACCCGGTAGCTCTTGGCGCGCACCTTCTCCTTGAAATCCTGCGGCGGCGGAACGTTCGGCATCTCCAGGCAGTGGCCATCGACGTCAAACTTCCAGCCATGATAGACGCAACGGATTCCATTTTCCTCGTTACGGCCAAGGAACAACGAGGTGCGGCGGTGCGGACATTGATGATCGAGCACGCCGACCCGGCCTGCGCTGTCACGGAACGCGATCAGCGCCTCCCCGAGCAGCATCAGCCGCATCGGGTCGCCATCGGCTTTCAACTCCGAGGAAAGCGCGGCCGGAATCCAGTACTGCCGCATCATCTCGCCCATGACCGTGCCCGGCCCGACGCGCGTCAAATCATGGCCATCCGTCGCCTTGGACATGCTTTCCTCCCGATTTTTTTTGCGTGCGCTGCACGATTTCAAATTAATTGCATTATGCAATTATTTTGATCCACGTCAATGACATCGCTGCTCTCGGGCGCGCGGCGCGCTCATTGAGACGCAAACCGGGCGTCGTTATAGTTTCCCGCGATCGCTGTCCACGAAGCCAAAGGAATGCTGCCAACCCATGAAGAGCAAAGCCCCCATCATTCCGCTCGAACATTGGATTGGCTATCGGTTCAGTCGTATCGCAGCTCGCGTGGGCAACTACGTTGCTCAGATGTATGTGGCCCGCCACGACCTGACGATGCCGGCGTGGCGCTGCCTTGCCGTCATCGCCCGGTATCAGCCGTTGACGGCGAAGGAGCTCGCGACGCTGACGTCGACCGATGCCTTCAAGGTCACCCGCGCCATCGAACTATTGGTGCGCCGCAAGCTCATCCGGCGCGACGTCGACAAAGACGATAGACGTCGCGCAAGCCTCAGCCTCACGTCCGAGGGACGCACGGTCTACAAGGACGTCGAGAAGTTTACCATGCGTCTTGAGCAAGAGCTGACCGCCGAGTTTGACCAGGCCGAAACTGCAATGTTGCGACAACTTCTCGATAAGCTCGATCGGCAGTTCGAGACCAGGATCGGCGTACATTCCTGGGAAAAGTTTCAAAAATAAGCGTGCGCAAGGTAGCCCATATCCACGGTTCCGCTCAACGTGTGCGAATCCAAGAGACCAATCAACATGCAAGACGGGTTCGAGCACGAAGATCGGATCGCACGAAAGCGAGTAATATCGGGTCTTCCCAAAGCTGCGAGCCTTCCGGCCATCGGGGACGAGATTTGAGGCGCGGCACGGCGTAGCGCTCCGTTAAATGGGGTGACTGGCCAGGAATGCGAGAATGAGACCCGCGATTTCATCGTTCTTCTCGTCGAGCGCGAAATGGCCGGCTTCGACCAAATGTATTTCAGCGTCTGGCAGGTCGCGCTTGTACGCCTCTGCCCCAGCGGCGATGAACGAGGGATCGTTCCGTCCCCAGACCACCAGGGTCGGCGGCTTGTGCTCCCGCAGCCACGCTTGCCATGCAGGATATGAGGCGACATTCGTCCGGTAGTCGTAGAGCAAATCTGCCTGGATCTCGCGTTGGCCAACGCGCGACAGGTAGGCGTACTCATCGGTCCAGGTATCCGGGTTGTAACGGTCAGGATGCGAGGTGCCAAGCGTATGACGCTGTCCGGTCGCGGCCTGTGATACGAACGTGTCGAACACTTCAGGATGCGCCTTTGGATCGGCCCAATACTGCGCGATGGCGGTCCACTTCGCGCCGAGGCCCTCTTTGTAGGCGTTTGCATTCTGGATGATGAGAGCCTGCACCCGCCCCGGATGCGTCAGGAGCATGCGGAAACCGATCGGCCCGCCATAGTCATGGAGGTAGAAGGCGCATTTGCTGATCTTGAGCTGATCGAGCAGGCCATTCGTCGTCGCCGCCAAATGATCGAAGGTGTACGCATAGGATGATGGCGGCGGAGCCTCGCTCTGACCGAACCCCGGAAAGTCCGGTGCCACCAGATGATAACGGGTGGCAAGCAAGGGAATGAGCGTATCGAACTCGCGCGAGGAGGACGGAAATCCGTGCAACAACACGATCGTTGGCGCATCCTTCGGACCGGCTTCGCGGTAGAAGATGCCGACGCCATCGACCGTCGCGCGGTGATAGGTCGTGGTTGCAGAGGTGGACTCCATGGGTGCGGCCTCCACAGCATGGGCAACGATCGAGGCGACCGCAGCTGCCACAACAGCGAGAATTTTCATCATTGTATTCCTTCCTCGTCAACTCGCTTTCATTGGATTGCTGCATGCGAGCTATGAGCTGAGCTGCGCGCCGTCGCTGCCACTGGCGTGCCGCTGCTGCATGGCCCGATCAATCAACAGCGTATCCGTATACATGTCGAAACGAGCGAGCTTGCCGTCGGCAACGCGCCAGACATGCGCGAAGGGTGCGCGCATAGCCCTGCCCGTCGCCTTGTTGACCCCGGAATAGGCACCGAGGCTGACGACGCGATCCCCTTCAACGATGAAATCGTCAGCAACGGCGGAGAAATTGTCCCAGTCGCGCGCCAGCGGGACCAGCAGCTTATTGAGGACGTCTTGCGGGTGGCGCCAGGTGCCGCTGTAATAGGGAAAGCCCTCGGCCTCGGTCCAGTGCAGATCGGCATGTAACAAGCTTACAACCGCAGTTGCGTCGGCCCGTGATACGGCGTCGTAAAAGGCTCGGACGGTTTGAACTGCTTTGCTCATGGATTGTTGTTCCTTTTGGCTGACGACATGAATGTCAGATCGAGGCAGAGAGCCTTATCGAGCGTGAGACATTTGCGGCTGCGATGCGGCTTGTTGCGAGCTCGGCTACGATGAGTGCGATGACAGCCAATCCAGCCCCTATGATTCCGAGGTTATGCGCGCCGAGGACTTGGATTCCCGCAGCACCGACAACGCCGGCGGCGGAGATGCCGAAGAAGGAGCCTGCCGTGTTGAGGCCCAACAGCACCGGCGCGATCGACGGCGCGAGACCAACCAGCCGATGCTGCTGCGGCACCAGCAGCCCCCAACCGGCGGCGCCCCAGATCACGATCGCGGGCACAGCGGTCCAAAGCTCCCTGCCGGTCCACGGCATCAGCGCGCTGTCGATCGCGAGCACGATCAACATCGTCAGGATCACCTTGCGCGAGCCGATCCGATCGATCAGCCGTCCGGAGGCGAGGTTCGCGAAGGTGCCGGCCGCCCCCCACAACACAAGCAGCGCTCCCAGCACCACGGCGTTTCCGCCGATCGCACGGTCGAAAGCGACGGCGAAGTAGGTGTAGACCGTGAATATTCCGGTCAGACCAAGAAAGGTCGTCGCGAGCGTCAATCCGACACGCACATCGGCGAGCGGCGCGAGGCGCTGGCTCAAGGAGACCGCCGGGGGCAGCGGCACGTCGGTCAGGAAGACCCAGACGCCGAGGCCGGCAACGGTGCCGAGAGCGGCCACGAAGGCCATGGTCCAACGCCAGTCGCCGAGGCCGCCGATGACGGCGCCGGTCGGAGAGCCGAGCGCGGTGGACAGGGTGAGCCCGGCGACGACGACGGAAAGAGCAAAGCCTCGCCGCTCAGCGGGAACGAGCATAGCGGCCGATCCCGTGGCCGTCGGCGAGAACATCGCCGCGCCCAGACCAGCGAAAGCCCGTGCCAACAGTGCGATCCCGAAACTCGGAGCCACTGCAGTTGCCAGGTTGGCGAGCACGAAGATAGCGGCCCCCGAAAGAAGGAGGCGCTTGCGCGGTATCGCCGCTGCGATCGCGGCAATGGTCGGCGAGAGCAAGGCGAAGGTGACCGAATACACGGTTGTCATTTGGCCAGCGGCTCCGATGCTCACATCGAAAGCGCGCGAGATTTCCGGCAGCACGCCGGCAACGACATAGCTGTCCGTGCCAAGCGCAAACATGCCGATCGCCAATACCAGGAGGCGGCGGTCCATGGTTATTCTCCTCGATTTTCGCTGTGTCAGGCGCGAGCCGCGAGGAACCGAGCTATCGCTGCGGCGGCCTCGAAGCTGCCCTCGGGATCTGGGTTGAGAATGGTTGGCTGGAAGCGGATCTCTTCGATGTCGGTGACGCCGGCTTGGTTCAGCCAGTCCCGCAGATAGGTCGAGTGATGGTCGACACCGAAGGCCGGAGATGGCATCGATGGGCCGAACGCACCGCTCGTCAGCGCCAGCACCGCTTTCTTGTGCTTCAGCAGTCCGACGTAACCCGTCTGAGGATCAAGGCTCCATAGCAGGCCTGGCTGATGAATCACGTCGATGTACTGTTTCAGGCGGTAGGGAATCCCGCCGTTCCACATCGGGACTGCGATCAGATAGCGGTCCGCGGAGATGAAGCGCTCCGCAACCGCCGTGATCTCGTCCCAGGCGGTCTTCTGGCGGCCTTCCTGGGCCTGACCAGCGATGACCGCCATCTTCGCGGCGACCTTGTCACCGTCGAAGTCGGGAAGCTTTTCCTGCGCAAGGTCAAGTGTGTCGACGACAAGATCGGGAAACCGCTCGCGCAGCGCAGCTGCATAAACATCGGCGATAGCGCTGCTCTTGGAGGCGGCGCCGCGCGGCGAAGCTTTGATGTATAGCAATTTGGTCATGGTCGAGGTTCTTGGTTGGAGGGGGTTTGATCGCAGATGGGCGACGGACGTCGACGACGGGCTCGCTCAGCCGGCGGCGGAATTGGCTTCGGGAACGAAGACCGTCTTGATCTCGGCGGCGACCTGCGGGGCGTTTTCGTCGAGCACAAAGTGGCCGGCATCGAGCCAGACCAGCTTCGCGTCGGGCAGATCATTCAGGTAGGCGCGCGCCCCCGGCGGGATGAAAAACGGGTCGTGCTTGCCCCAGACGATCAGCGTCTTCGGTCGGTGCGCGCGGAAAGACGCCTGCCATTCGGGATAAAGCGCGACGTTGGTCTTGTAGTTCTCGAGCAGATCGATCTGGTAGTCCTGCGTGCCCGGACGATCGAGCAGCGCCTGGTCGAGAATCCAGTTGTCCGGGTTGATCGCTTCGGGATCGCTGGCCCCGACCAGCCACTGAAATTTAGTGCCTTCCAGGCTGACGAACTCGCGCGCAGCCTTTTCCGTTTCCGGCGTACGGTTCTCCCAGAGCGGCAGCAGCACCTTTTTGGGCGCATCACCGACGCCTTCGATGTAGGCGTTGGCATTCTGGATGATGAAGCCCCTCACCCGCTCGGGGGCTCGCGTGAACAGGCGGAAGCCGATCGGCCCGCCATAGTCCTGCATGTAGAGAATGTACGAATCGAGCTTCAACACCTCGATCAGGCCGGCGACATGAGACGCCAGGTTGTCGAAGCTGTAGGTGAACGCATCCCGCGACGGCGCGTCCGAATGACCGAAGCCGACGTAATCAGGCGCGATCAGATGGAAGCGGTCGGAGAGCAGCGGCATCAGGTCGCGGAACATCTGGCTGCTGGTCGGCAGGCCATGAAGCAGCAGAATGGTGGGCGCGGAAGGGTCGCCGGCCTCTCGGTAGAAGATCTTGTGGCCTTTTACGGTTGCGCTGCGGTGGTGGGCGCGGGTCGTGGTCATCGGTCTCTCCTCGACGGTTCGGACGCCGCGGGCAGTCTGTGTGGCGCCGCCCTGTCGTTTATGCCTTCCAAAAATTTGCGGCAGTCGCTAAGTTTGGGAGGAAACCTCTCGCTTTATGGAAGCCCATTGGATCGCCTGGACGCCATGTCGGTGCTGCTTGCGGCGGCGGAGAGCGGCAGCCTCTCGAAAGCGAGCCGCGATCTCCGGCTTCCGCTGGCGACGGTCAGTCGCAAAGTCGCGGAGCTTGAGGCATACCTGAATGCAACCTTGCTGATCCGATCCGCAAAGGGGCTGGAGCTGACGCCGGCGGGCCGGTCCTATGTCAGCGCCGCTAAGGCGATCCTCGAGCAGGTGACCGAAGCCGAGCGCGCAGCCGCGGGCGAATACACCGAGCCGAAGGGGGACTTGGTGGTCACCGCGCCGATCATGTTCGGACGGTTGCATGTGCTGCCGGTGGTGACACGCTTCCTGGCTGCGTACCCCGACGTTTCCGTTGGGCTGGTCATGACCGATCGGGTCGCGCACTTCCTGGATGATCAGGTCGATGTCGCGCTGCGGATCGGCCCTCTACCGGATTCGAGCCTGATCGCGACGCGTTTGGGCACGGTGCGACACGTGATTTGCGCAAGTCCCGACTATCTCGCTGCGAACGGCATCCCATCCACGCCCGACGACCTCGCACGGCACAGCGTGATTTCGTTTCAGAGCGTGTCGGTGTTGAGTTCCTGGGATTTCGTGTCCGAAGGCGCCGAGATCACGGCCTCATTCCGCTCGCGTCTCAGCGTGAACACGATTGATGCGGCGATCGACGCTGGGCTGTCTGGGGCAGGCCTGGTCCGCGCGGTGTCCTACCAGATCGTCGACTACGTCCGCAGCGGCCGGCTCAAACTCGTCCTCGAATCCTTCGAGCCTGCGCCACGCCCCGTGCATCTCGTCTACGACACACAGAACCGGCTGCCCTTAAAGCTGCGCGCTTTCGTCGATTTCGTTGTCCCGCGCATGCGCGAGCGATTGATAGACGCAGCTCTTTAGAGATCCGGACGGAGAATGCAATTCATGCCCGGAGTCTCGACCGCGATCATCAGAAGCACGATATCTTATCCAATCTTCCGCATGACGCAGTTCGCAGCAGTGGGAGCGGGGCTGAGATGCTACGCCGCGAAAAGCGAATGTTGAGGGTTAGTTGTCGCTTTAGAACATGCCGTTCGGGTTTGCAGCGGGTACGTTCGGCGCATACCAATTGGCGGCGCTTTTTGGAGTGCCCACGACCTGCAACACGTCCCAGTGCTCGATGGCCTTTCCATCGGCGTCCATTCTGAACATGTCGACCCCGGCGATGCCGGTATCTTGCGGGTCGTCATTGAACAAATTGCGGAAATTCACGTGCGACCAGACGTAATCACCAACAGCGATGATCTTGTGGACATCGACCCTGGCTCGCATACGCTCGTTGATGATTTGAGCGAAGAACTTTCCAAGGGAGTCTGCACCATCTGGAATGAGCGGATTATGCTGGATGTAAGCAGGCGCCATGAACCTTGCTGCCCCCTCCTCCGGTTTCCCTTTGTTGATCATCAGATCATACATTCCGAGGATGTTATCCTTGTTCCTGATAGCGCGGTCATCTTTGAGATCGACAATAACGAGCATGGGTTAGCTCCTCGGGTTTCTGTCATGGCGGCTGTGATAGCGATCCGACGAGCGGATCAATTTGCTACAGGCCGACGATTTGAAGGCGACGGGCGTCCTGCTCGGCGTCGGAACGTTCGCGGACGAAGCGCAGTATTTCTTCGGCATCCTGACCGACGCCAGCCTTGCTAGGCGCAGGGACTTGCTCGGCAATCTCAATGACGCGCATCGCCGCCGCAGCCGACTCCAGCCCGCTCTCCTGCATGCTGTTCAGTTTGTCCGCAAACATCCCGAAAGTCGGTCCGTACAAGCGCTGCTGCTCAGGAGTCATGCCGTCGGCGATGCGCTTGAGCGCAGCGGCGGTCTTGACCGGCCCGCCGGTCTTCATGTTGCCGGCCGCGGCTACCACGACATCGATGCCAAACGGCTTGAGCTCTGCGCGGTACACGGCCGCAAACGCCTCCATGGCAGCCTTCGATGCTCCGGACGGTCCGTTGAACGGCAGCGGCAAGCTGGCCGTCCAGGTGCTAACCTGGACGATGCGGCCGCGCGCCTTGCGTAAGGCCGGCAGAAACGCATTGATAACCGAGAGAGCTCCGAAGACGTTGACCTCAAATTCGCGACGGATAGCGCCAAGCGACAGCACCTCCACCGGCCCTGGCGTCAAGATACCGGCGTTGTTGATCAGCAGATCGAGCCCTTCTGTCCGGCTATCGACCTCACGAGCCCAGCTGTTGACCGCGGCTTGGTCAGTCATATCGCAGACGGTCAGACTGACGGTGCCGTTGGAAGCCTGCTCGAGATCGGCGACTTCGTCCGCCGAAAGGGCCGTTCCAAATACGCGGTAGTTCATCGCGGCAAGACCCAGCGCAATGTCGCGACCTAGGCCGCTGCCGGCTCCGGTCACCGCGGCCGAACCTCTGTTTTGGACAGATGCACTGGACATGAGAAATCCTCCTCACAAAAATAACGACTGGACAGCTTCAAGCCGGGACGGAAATGGACTTGCGACGGTTGTCCAGACTGAATGCGCCTGGGCCGAAGGCGACAACTTGCAGAAGGCCACCCGTGATCGCGATGTTCTTCAGGAAATGAATCATCTGGTTTTGGTCGGCCATGTTGTTATGGAACAACACAGCGGTCGCCAGTGTGAAGATTGCCAGTATCGCGGCCGCAAGGCGGGTTTGAAAACCAAGCAGAAGAGCGAGCCCGCATCCCACCTCCACGATCACAGCGATCGCAAAAGCGGCCGGAGCAAATGGCGCACCGGCGGACTGGATGTAGGCCACTGTGCTGGCTGGTGCAGCAATCTTTGACAGACCGGACATGACGAAGATCAGTGCGATGAGCAGCCGACCGAGTGCAGGAACGTACGCAGGCGTGGACATGGATGAATCCTTTCTGTTGTGAGACAGTTCGGTTGATGGAGGTTTCCGACGATGAAGATGGACGCGATGGGGCACGTCAGATCTTTCCCATCCGGCCCGCGTGATAGTCACGGACCGCTCGTTCGAGCTCAGCAATGGTGTTCATGACGAAAGGACCGTGGCGTAGGACGGGAGCGTCGAGCGGATCGCCGCCAACCAGCAGCAGCTCACTCTCGTCCTTCACTGTGACCTGAAGCGTGTTGCCCGGTGTAAGGCGGGCAAGCTGCCCCGGCTCTATGGCCTGTTCGTCGATCGCGACCCCGCCCGTCATGACATAAAGGGCCAGCTCACGGGGATTCGAGACATCGATTTGCAAGTTATCGCCGCCGTTCAAGCTGGCGTGGACGAGGAAAGCATTGCCAGAGGTCCGGACGGGACCGGCGACATCGCCGATCCGCCCTGCAACCAGGCGAACCGTTCCTGAGCCCTGCGGCAGTCGCGGAATTTCCTGCGCCCTCACATGTCTATAGGCGGGCTCGATATGCTTGGCGCCCTTCGGCATGTTGATCCACAACTGCACGCCGTGCAGATGGCCGCCTTCGCGACGCAGGATCTCGTCGGGCAATTCATCGTGGATGACGCCACGTCCAGCGCGCATCCACTGCACCTCGCCCGGCCCCATCGCGCTGATGTTACCGAGGCTGTCCTGGTGGACCATCCGCCCTTCAAGCAGCAGGCTCAGCGTTTCGATGCCGGCGTGAGGATGGGCCGAGGCGCCTTTGGCCTCATCCGGGCGCACCTCGATCGGACCGAAATGATCAAGGAAGATAAAGGGCCCGATGGCTTCAAAGGCAGATGACGGGATCGCGCGGCGAACCTCGAAGCCATCCCCCTCGATAGTGTGGAAGGCGGCATGGAGTGTCGCGATTTTGCGCTCGCGGGCGGGTGTGAGGGTATTCATGGGCGGTCCCGTTTGAACAGCGACCCAGCGATACCCACCTTCCACATTTCAGGAAATGCGGATAATATAGAATAGGCTATTCAGGATATTAGAAATGAGAGTTGGCACTCCCACAGTGGATCAGCTGCAGATCCTGGCCACAGTGGTCGAGTGCGGCAGCTTCGCAGCGGCCGGTAGGCGATTGAACCGGGCCACCTCGGCGATCGCTTACGGGATCGACAATCTCGAGGAGCAACTCGGCGTCGCTGTGTTCGATCGCTCCGGAACGAAGAAGCCTGAATTGACCGACGCGGGGCGCGCGCTGTTCGCCCACGCACGCTCAGTCCTTCAGGGCGTGGAGAAGATGCGCGCGAAGGCTGCGAGCCTGCGCGAGGGCGAGGAAGCCGAGGTCTCGCTGGTAACTGACGTGATGCTTCCGACGGCCCGCCTCGTCGACGCTTTGCAAGGATTCCAAGTTGCATACGCGACAGTTCAGTTGCGATTGCACGTCGAGGCGCTTGGCGCGGTGACCCAGCTCGTCGCCGACGGTATCGCGCGGTTGGGGATCAACTGCGCGATGCATCCGCTTCCGGATGACATGGAGAGGCAGCTGATCGGGCATGTCAGGCTGATCCCGGTGGGGTCGCCTGCGCATCCGCTGGCGCGCGCGCGGCGGCATTCGCCAAGTGATCTGCGAGAACATATCCAGCTCGTTCTGAGCGATCGCTCGCCACTCACGCGAGGCCAGGATTTCGGTGTCTTCAGCAAGAAGACATGGCGACTGGCGGATCTCGGCGTGAAGCATGCGTTGCTGCTGGCCGCTGTCGGCTGGGGCTTGATGCCTGAATTCGTGGTCCGCGGCGATCTGGAGGCAGGACGGCTGGTCGAATTGGACATACCGGGCTCCAGTGATGCGCTGTATCCATTACAGGCAATTTGGCGCGTGCAAACGCCACCGGGTCCCGCGACTCAATGGCTGATCGATCGATTGGCAAGTCAGGTTTGAGTTCTGGGATCGCCGTTTTGAATCGTGACGATCCCACTTCTTTCTGTTCGTATCATTCGCCAGCGTAGCCGAAACACGCACGAACCAAAAATGCGCTCTCTGGCCACGTCACCGGGACAACCAGATCCGTCCTATTTGTACGCTATGGCTACCCTGCAGCCGTACCGTGCACGTGATCTCTTTTTTCTAGAAGGAGCCTACGATCTTATTCGGCTTACTTATCCAGCTTTAGGATGCAGGCCTGTCCGCCAGAGGCGAGGGGCTCGGACCGAAGTATTTGGCTCGCCACATTGGGATGCCACCGCTCGGGACATCAGAGTGGCAAGCATACTCAAGCAACGACCCCCGTGCGCATGCGGCGCGAGCGTGCAAGTCCGTCGGTGCGAATTCGCTCGGAAAACAATGAATAACTTGTCCGCACGACCCTAACGGAGTCCCCGGTCTTTGCCCTGCCATGCTGGCGGTGCCGGGGACTAGCAGGTGGCACGTGGACCGGCGGCCGACGGTTGCCTATGCCGGCAGCACGATCACCTTCGTTTTGACGGGCGTTCGCGAATAGAGATCGATCATGTCCTGACTGAGGAGGCCGGTGCAGCCGCTCGTAATGCCGTTCCCGATCGTTTCGGGGTCGCTGGTGCTATAGATCGTGTAAAGCGTGTACACCCCATTTTGATAGAGGTAGAGCACGCGGGCACCAAGGGGATTGTCGAGACCTCCCGGCATGCCGCGAGCATATTTTCCCGCCTCCGGCTGGCGCGCGATCATCTCCTTCGGTGGCGTCCAGGTAGGCCATTCGGCCTTGCGCCCGACATAAGCCTCCCCGCTCCATCGAAACCCATCGCGGCCGACATTGGCGCCATAGCGGGTAGCGTTTCCCTCGCCTTCGATGCGGTAAACATAGTATTTGCCGGGATCGACGATAATCGTACCGGGCGCCTCATTGCTGTCGTAGCGCACTGTCTTGCGAAAATATTTCGGATTGATCTTGCTAACATCGACCGCAGGGATCGGGAATTTCTCGTCGGGCACAGGTCCGTACACTTTCCCCGCCTCGGCCAGACTCATGTAGTCGGATGCGCAACCGGCCAGGCCCAATGCGGCGAGACCAGCCGCGGAGCCGAACAGAAACGCCCGGCGATTGAGAAGCCGCGACGGAAGCCCAGCCACAGCCCCCTCGCCCATCGCGTCGGGATCGGCAATTCCACGATCCATGATCATGATTCGGATTTCCCCTTGTCCCGTTGTGCGGTTAGAGAAGACTTTGGCATACAGTAGGAGGGAGGAGAAGTCGGAATGGTCTTATGTCGCGGAGCCGAGTAATTTCCCGATCCAACTGCTGATTGTCGAACGCTCGCAAATATCGTAGTCCTGATTCACTCCCAGCGTCGGAGAGAACCTCGATGACGAAGGCAATGGGAACCGTGTTGCGAACGAGAGCGCCCAAACATCCAGCCGGCCTATGTGTTGCAGACGGCTCTCGCCAAGTGCAGGGGGCGGCGTGACTTCGGCACTCTCAAACGGTGGCTTCGTGTAAGTCCTTGAAAGGTTTGGTGGGCGCACCATGGCTCGAACCTGGGACCCGCTGATTAAGAGACGCGCGGCCGCTGTTGATTTTACAAGAGATTTTCCCAACTGCAGCAAGAGCCGATCATTGCAGATCAATGGCTACAGCAAACATCCAACCGTACATTGGCCGTGGTCCCCGACCGGGCGGTGCTTCCAAATGCTGACTTCCAAAATGAAGAACCGAGGCCAACTGCAAGGACTTGGATTGGGAAGGAACTTTGCCTTAAACAAACCTCCGAACAGCGGGATCAAAAGCTGCGCAGTCCGCTACACGGATCAACACGAACTCCGAGAAGCCGCGAGAAAGCGACCCTCGAGATCGCAACAGGTTACAGTCACCCCCGGTTGTCAGCTGTAGAAGATACCTCCATCCACGTTCAAGGCCTGGCCGGTCACAAAGGCAGAATCGTCTGACGCAAAGAACGCCACGGGACCGACGACATCCTCCGGTTGCCCGAGCCGGTGCAGGTCCGTGACCTTCTCGAAATAGGCGACCCGCTCCGGATCGCGGAGATTGTTCAGTCCCATCTCCGTCGCGATGATGCCCGGACATACGGCATTAACAGTGATGCCGTATCCCCCGAACTCCATGGATGAAACTCGCGTGAAGCCGACCACCGCCGACTTGGACGCCGCGTAGTGCGACTGTCCCGGACCGCCCGTTCGGGCGGCAAGCGAGGCGATGTTGACGATCCGTCCGTATTTGCGCGCCTTCATATGCGGCACTACGGCCTGGGTCATCTGGAAGACGCCGCGCGTGTTCACGGCGAACGTCTGGTCCCAAGTATCGGCCGTCAGTTCCTCGATGGTCGCCAGCCTGAGGATCCCCGCATTGTTGACGAGGACATCGATGTGCCCGAGACCCTGCACGGCATCAGCCACGGCCCGCCTGCAATCGTCGATGTCGCTGACATCGCCCAGCACTGGAATGCAGCGGCCGCCAAGCTCTCTGACCTCAGCAACAGTATCAAGAAGAAACCTCTCCTGGGCCGCCAGGTCGGTCAGCGCCAGATCGTAGCCGCGCCCCGCAAGACCAATGGCTATCGCGCGCCCAATTCCGCGACTTGCTCCAGTCACGATCGCATGTCGGGCCATGTTGCGTTCTCCCCTGTTGTTCGGATGAACTCTTTGATGGTCTGAAAAGATCAGGCGCGAGCAGGCTTGCGGACCGGGAGCGTGTTCATGGCCCGCACGGTCTCCTCGAACGATACGAGATTGGCGCCCGAACCCAGCCCCGTCGCGACGATCGCGGCCGTCGCAGTCGCGAGTTTGGCGCAGTCGAGCAGGTCCCAGTCGCGAACCAGCCCGGCGATGAAGCCACCGGTGTAGGAATCGCCGCATCCCGAAGTATCGCGGACCGCGACCTCGAACGCCGGCACCGTGAACTGACGTCCGTCGCTCGTCATCACGAATGAGCCGTCGCCACCGAGAGAGATCGCGCAGGCCCCCGCCCCCTTGTCGATGAAGAACCGCGCACACGCGGCGGGATCGTCGGTTCCGACCATGGCATTGGTCTCGTCGATGCTCGGCATGAAGAAGTCGACATAGGGCAGCAACGGCTCGACCAGCGCCAGGGTTTCGCGGCGCGCCTGGATGAGATCCAGGGTCGTCGTGCAACCGGCCGCCTTCGCGTCCCGCAGCAACGCGACAGAAGGCGCTCCGTCCATCGCAAGCAGTGAGCCCACCCCACCAAGATGCAGAATCTTGCTCCGACAAGCAGCCTTTTGTGTTTCGGGTGCGATCCGCCAGCGAGCGGAAGCGCCTCTTGCGTGCATGACTGGACGCGAGCCGTCGGGTCGAATCGGCAGGATCGTGGCCGAAGTCGGACTATCGGCCATTCGCTCCATGAGAGAGATGTCGATCCCTTCACGCTCCAGCGCGTTCAACACCCAGTCTGCCTTCTCGTCGGAGCCGACGGCGCCAACCGCGAGCGCCTTCAGTCCCAGACGCGCGCAAGGGACGACCGTTCCGCCGGCAGTGCCGGCGACCGCGAGCCGAATTTCTTCGATCAGCAAGCGGCCGCCACCGGGCGGAATCTCGGTCACCGGGACGCCCAGAATATCCATGATATAAGTGCCGCAGACGCTGACGTCGTGAGTGTGGGCCATGAATTCTCGCGGGACAGTGGTTTGATCGTGATCTAGTTCGAGTCCTGGGGAGCCTTGGGCGTGTCGTCGCTATCGCGCAAGCCGTACTGCCCCCACCGCTTCAGGATGCTGTCGATCTCCTCGTCCGGCAGCAGCGGAGGAGAGCCAAGTTGAAGGCAACCGTGATACTGCTTGGCGAGCACCTCGACCTCCACCGCGAGCCACATGGCCTTGCGCAGGTTGGGACCGATGGCGATCAGACCGTGATGTGCGAGCAGGCAGGCGCGGCGATAGCGAAGCGCGTCCAAGGCCGCCTGCGACAGCTCGGCCGTGCCGTATTGCGCGTACGGCGCGCAGGGGATGTCGTTACCGCCGGCCGCGGCGATCATGTAATGGATCGCGGGGATCGATCGATTCATGATCGCGATGATGGTGCAGAAGATTGGATGCGCGTGAACGACGGCGCCGACCTCCTGCTTCGATTTCAGGATGTCGAGGTGAAAACGCCACTCCGTCGATGGAACGTTGCCGGCCGACGCGGTCCATGAACCATCCCACTTCATGGCCACGACGTCCTCGGGCTTCATGCGGTCGTATGGAAGACCGGACGGCGTGAGCAGGATGCCATCATCGGTTCGGACGCTGATATTTCCAGAGGTTCCCTGGTTGATACCTTGCGCTGCCATCTCGCGACAGGCGTCGATGATGGACTGACGAAGTTCGCGCTCTGCTTCCCGGCTGGTCATACGCTGCTCCCACTCTCGTTGATGCCATTGCTCCGAACTGAACCTGCAGGTCGATCAGTAGCCGAGTGGTTCTTGCTTTGGCCAACACCTCCTGGTGCGAACTCAGAAAGCGGCCGCTCCGGCGGTGGTAGGGCGCACAATGTCACTTTGGCGCCTGCGGCGACGTGCTTGGCGAGACATCTCCATTGCCGGAGTTCGGCGGGCCCCCAGAATCGTCTGTCGATGACAAGCGATACCATCGCGGTCTTCGTCCGAGGCGTTCAGCGTCCCATTGCAAAGAACTCGTCGTTCGGACGCATGCTGGTGACGTTGGCGAGACGGTTCGACATGCCGAAGAATGCAGCGATGGCCGCAATGTCCCAGACGTCCTCCTCCGCGAATCCGTGCTCCTTGAGATCCTGAACGTCGGAGTCGTCCACCTCGTAGGCTCGCGCTGAGACCTTCATCGCGAAATCGAGCATCGCCCTTTGCCGCGCGGTGATATCGGCCTTGCGATAGTTGGCGGCGATCTGGTCCGCGATCCGCGGATTCTTCGCCCGCACGCGCAGGATGGCGCCGTGGGCGACGACGCAATACTGGCATTGATTGGCGCTGCTGGTCGCGACGACGATCATCTCGCGCTCGGCCTTGGTGATCGGGCCGGGCTTGTCCATCAGTGCGTCGTGATAGGCGAAGAACGCCCGAAACTCGTCCGGGCGATGCGCGAGCGTCAGGAAGACGTTGGGGACGAAGCCGGACTTCTCCTGAACCGCCTCAATCCGCGAGCGGATATCCTCGGGGAGCGTCGCGATATCGGGGACGGGAAAGCGGCTGATGGCGGGCGCAGACACGTTCAAATCTCCTGTTAGACCGCCGCGAGCGCGACGAGCGATTCCTGATAGGCCTCGAACGCATCGCGCCGATCGGCGGCGTACGGCTCGACTCTCGCGAGGCAGGTGTGGGCCGAACAGCCCTGTCCGAATTGAGACGTGCCGATGTCAAGCGTGAGCACGTTCGGATTGCCGGCGACCTCGAGGCCGCTATTTCCTGTCGGTGTGAACCAGGCACCGGTCGGAAGCACCAGCACGCCCTGACGGATCTTGTCGGTGACCTCTGCCGTCGCAAGGCACTCCCCGCGGCCGTTCCAGATACGGATCGTCCCGCCATCGGCGATGCCGAGAGCAGCCGCGTCGTCAGGATGAAGGCGAGCCCGTTCACGGCCGTTGCGCTTCATGGCCCGGCTCGATGCGCCGGTTTCGAGCTGGCTGTGAAGACGACCAACCGGCTGGTGCGAGATAAGGTGCATCTGGCCCGCATCGGCGGCGTTGCCGAGCCATTCAGCGGGCTCGATCCAGGCGGGATGCGAGCGGCAGTCAGCATAGTCCAGCGCAGCCAGCGTCTCGCTGCCGAGCACGATCTTCCCGGTCGCGGTCCTGAGCGCGTGCGCCTCCGGTTGATTGCGGAAGTCGGCCAGGAACGTGTGTTCTGCCTTAACCGGGCAGCGAGCATAGCCGGCTTCCCAAAACGTGTCGAAATCCCACATCGCGAAGCCAAAGCGCTCCGCGGCGTCTTGGCGGCAGACGTCATAGAGATGCCGCACCCAGCCCATCTCGTCGCGGCCTTCGTTAAAGCGATCGGCCACTCCGAGCTTGCCGGCAAGCGCGTTGAATATCTCGAAATCGGAACGCGCTTCACCCAGCGGTTCGATGGCCTTTTTCATCGCCAGGATGAAGTCGCAACGCAGGTTGCCGGCAAGATCATTGCGCTCGATCGACGTGGTTGCCGGCAGCACGATGTCGGCCCGCTGGGCTGTCGCCGTGAACATCGGGTCCTGCACGATGATTGTTTCGGGCCTCGTCCAGGCTTCCGACAATCGATTGAGGTCCTGATGATGGTGGTAGGGATTGCCGCCCGCCCAATAAACCAGCCTCGTATCCGGATAGGTGCGGATCTCGCCTTCATAGCTGAATGGCTTGCCGGGATTGAGCAGCATGTCGCTGATCCGCGCCACCGGGATGAAGCTGTCAATGGGCCTGGTCAGCTGTGAAATAGCTGGAGACCTGCCGAGGTTGAGCGGGGCCCCCACACCTCCCAAGGAAGCGTAGCCGTAGCCGACGCCGCCGCCCGGTAATCCGATCTGGCCGACAACCGATGCAAGTCCGAGCGCCGCCCAGAACGGCTGTTCGCCGTGATGGGCACGCTGCAGGCTCCAGCTCACGGTCAGCATGCTGCGCGTGTCGACCAGGCGCTTTGCCAGCAAGGCGATCCTGTCCGCATCGAGGCCGCAGACCTCCGCGGCCCACGCGGCTTCCTTGCGCACGCCATCCGTCTTGCCTTCGAGATAGCCGAGCAGGCGATCCGCACCGCTGGTGCAACGCGCGAGGAAATCCGTGTCGTGCCGGCCCGCCTCCACGATCTCACCGGCAAGGCCGAGCATCAACGCAGTGTCCGTGTTCGGCCGGATCGGCCACCATTCGGCGTTGACCCAGTCGGGCAGATCGTCCTTGAGCGGCGAGACGTGAATGATCTTGACGCCGCGTTCGACGATTTCCCTGAGATAGGTTTCAAGCCGGTGGCTGCCGATTCCACCGGCCTCGTTTTGCGCGGTTCGCGGCGACAGGGCGCCGAACACCACCAGGGTCTCGGTGTGCTGCGCGATGCTGTCGAGCGTGTTGGCGCGGCCGCCGCATGCATCGTCACTGCCCAGCGTGTGACGCAAGATCACAGGTCCTGCCGCGATGGAATAGGTGTCGACGTGTCTGGTGAAGCCGCCGACCAGATTGAGCATGCGCTTCAGAAGCGAAGAAGCATGATGCAGACGGCCGGAGTTGGTCCAACCATAGGAGCCAGCGAAGATCGACGCATTGCCGAACGTACCGGCCACGCGTCGCACTTCGCCTGCGACCAGCGTCGTCAATTCGTCCCAGCTCACCGGCACGAATTTCTCCCGGCCCCGGCCCCGGCGATCGCTTTTCTCACGTTTGTCCAGCCAGCCGGACCGGACCATTGGTCTCAGCACGCGCCGCTCCGGATTGGCCCATTCGGCAATGGAATGGATGATGGGGGACGGCGCCGGATCGTGCTCGAAGGGCTCGACGCCCACAATGCGATCATTCTCGACGAGGATCGTGTACGCACCCCAATGGCTGCAATGCGGGACCCGCTTGACCCTGGTCATGCGTCGACCGCCGCAAGATCTTGTCGCATCTGCGCAGCGAATTCGGGATAGGTCTCGGCGAGTTCGCCGAAGACGCGGCCGCGGAGCAGGTCGAGCGTCGATCGATCGGGCAGCGCGGTCTGCCGCGGCTCGGCGTCATGGGCGAACCGAAAGCCGGTTGCCTGCTTGATATCCGCAAGATCATGCCCGGGATGAACACTTTCGAGCTCGAAGCCCGGTCTGCTTTTGTCGAAGCGGAAGAGACCCTTGCTGGTCAGCAAGGCGACGGGGCCGCCGCGTCGGTAAATTCCGTCCTCGCTGACGCCCGGGGCGCTGATGAAGTCCACCTTCTCCACGAAGACGCGCGGCGTATGCTCCTCACGGAACAGGATGACGCGCGGCACGACGAAATAGAGATAGGCCGATCCGAACGAGCCCGGCCACCGCACGCTCGAGCGCGGATAGCTCCCGGCGCCGACGAGGTTCACGTTGCCGAAGCCGTCAATCTGACCGCCGCCGAGGAAGAACGCATCGATCCGACCTTGACCCGCGCAATCGAACAGTTCCGCCGAACCGTTGGTGAAGAAATTGTGCTCGACGGACCCGAGGATGGAAATGCGCGGGCCGATGACGCCCCCCGTTTCCTTGAGCGCGCGCAGAAGCATCGCGCCGGCCGCAGGAATAGGAGACGAGGCTCCGACCGCGACATGCCTCACCCCATCTAGCAGCCGCGCGATCGTGCAGATCAGCACTTCGCGAGGAAGGACCTCGGTCATGACGCCGACTCCATCAGCGCCTGGGCCATGTAGGCCGAGAAGCCGTCAGCGGTTCGCGCGGCTTTCGCGTACCGTGCGATCTCTGCGCTATCGGCCGGATATTCACCCCACAGGCCGTAGGGCCAAGCCCCCTTCGGAGCGCGCGCCACCTCCGTGACGTAGAGCGCAGGCAGTACGCCGGCGGCGCTCATCTCATCCGCAAGCAGATTCTCCTCGACGATTCGCTCCACCGTGACGAGGACAATCCGCGAGGCATAGGCCATTGCGGCAAGCTCGCGGCGCCGGCCGATCCAGACATTGCCGAAGCGATCAGCCATCGGCACGTGGAAGATCGCGACATCGAGCTCGATGGCTGGGATCAGCACGATCGGATCGCCTCCGTCCGCCAGCGGATTGTCGACGACCCGCCAATCGTCGCGATGGCGGAGCAGGTCGGTTCCGATCAGCCCTCGAAGCGGCATGAAGGGACTGCCCTTCTGCGCCGCCATCAAGCCGGCATAGATGGCAGGACACGTTGCGTCCTTCAATCGAACGGCGCCTTCCTTGACAGCAGCGTTGAACCGGGGCGCTCCACCGGCCTCACCCAGCGAGACGGCGCTGGTCTCCACCGTCCGGACCAGACCTGCGCCGACGAGCTGGTCGACCTGCAATCCGCCGGTTGGAACGCAGACCAGATGGAGATTGCCCGCGCCATGCTCGATGATCGGTCGCGTCATGGCCATGGAGACGCCGGCGTAGTCGACCGGCAGCGCCATGCGCATGCCCGGCTCGATGTGCTTCGCCATTGCGCGAGGCTCGCTCAACACCATCATCCTCCCCGAGGCTTGTTCTATATTATAGAACGCTATTTCAAATTAAGTTAGGCGAATTTGGACGACACTGTCAATCTGGGTTGGCCGGCGACGCCTTCGTTTGCAGCACCGCCCTCCCCTAACCAATCACCGGGCGCGCCATTGCGTTGCGTCGGGCAGCTCGACTTGACAAGACATGACGCAGCGCCAAGAATAATTGGAATAACGTTCTACAATATAGAACACCTGGAGGGAGAGAATGGGTGAGCCCGCGGCTCTGCGCGCAATGCGCTCCGGCGATGCAAACGTTCGGACGTCGCGGACCGGCCGCCTCCGCGAAGGTGACGCCATCGGATCGAGCATCGCCGTCCGCGAAGCGGTGAAGCGATACGGCAGCTTTCATGCCGTCGACCGGATCAGCATCGATATTGAGCCGGGCGAGTTCATCACGCTTCTTGGCCCTTCCGGCAGCGGAAAGACGACGCTGCTCAACCTCGTGGCCGGATTCCAAAGCCTCGACAGCGGCGAAATCCTCGTCGACGGCAAGCCTGTCCACAACGTACCTACGCACAAGCGCGGCTTCGGCATGGTCTTCCAGAGCTACGCGCTCTTTCCGAACATGACGGTCAGCCAGAACGTCGCGTTTCCGCTTCGCATGGCCGGCGTCGACCGGGCGACGACCGAGCGACGCGTCGCGGAGACGCTCGAAATCATGCGGCTGACCGAGCATGCGACGAAATCTCCTTCCCAGATGTCGGGTGGGCAGCAGCAGCGCGTCGCGATCGCCCGCGCCATCGTCAAGAGGCCCAAGGTCGTGCTGATGGACGAACCCCTCAGCGCCCTGGACAGGCGGCTGCGGGAGTCGATCCAGATCGAGATCCGCGACCTCCACCAGACCATCGGCAGCACGATCCTGTTCGTCACCCATGACCAGGGAGAAGCGCTGACGATGAGCGACCGCATTGCAGTGCTCAACGCCGGCAGGATCGTTCAGATCGGCCGGCCGCTGGACATCTATCGGCATCCGACCGACCGCTTCGTCGCCTCGTTCGTCGGCGAGAGCAACCTGATCGAGGCGGATATTCTCCAGAAGCGCGGATCAACGCTGACGATGAAGAACCGCGCGGGATACGTGTTCTGCGCCGAAAGCCGCGACACGATCGATGTTGGGCGTGCGACCGTGCTGGTGCGTCCGGAACGCATTGCCGTGTCGAACGAACCGACTGCGAATTCCGTGCCGGTCAGCGTCACATCCGCGATCTTCCTCGGCGAGATCTTGCGGATCGAGGCGCGAATGGAGAGCGGAGAGCCACTCCTGATCAGGTGTACCGACATGGCCAACCGGCCCCAGCCCGCCGTCGGGGATCGCCTCCACGTGAGCTGGGACGCCGCGGACTGCTGGGTGCTTGCATGACCTCCGCATCGATCGGCATCCATGCGGACCGTCCTGCGAACCTCGATCTTGTAAGGAGATTGAAGGATCCGGCGCTGCTGCTCCTGCCCGCGCTTGCCTTTCTCTCCTTCATCTATGTCCTCCCGCTGATCGATCTCATCCGGATCAGCGTGAGTGGGCCATCATGGTCGTCGTATTTCGAGCGGGTCTTCGCGATACCGCTCTATTGGGATTCGCTCGTCCGCACGATGCAGATCTCGGTGACGGTCGCAGGTCTGTGCTTGCTGTTCGGATATCCGACTGCGCTCCTCATTCACCGCAGTCGCGGCATGGCCCAGGTCTTGATCGCGACCGCGATCGTACTGCCCTACTTCATTGCCATCCTGATCCGGACCTATGCCTGGATGGTCCTGCTCGGCCGCAACGGGCCGGTCAACAAGCTGCTGGTCTCGCTCGGCATATTGAGCGAGCCTGTGCAGCTTCTCTTCAATCGCGGCACCGTGCTGCTCGGCATGACCGCGGTGCTCCTGCCGCTAATGGTGCTGACGATCTATTCCAGCGTAGCGCGCCTTGATCAAAGCCTGCCCCGAGCGGCGCTGGCGAGCGGCGCCGGGCCGATCGCGGCATTCTGGCGCGTATCGTTCCCGCTGACCTTGCCCGGCATGGGCGCAGGCTTCCTGCTGGTCTTCGTCGCCGCGATCGGCTTCTTCATCACGCCGACCCTGCTCGGAGGCCCCGGCGACCAGATGTTCGCCATGCATATCACGCAGCAGGCAGACTCGGTCACATCAGAAGGATTTTTGCAGGCCTTGGGCGTGGTGCTCCTGACCATCACGCTGGCGGTTGTCGCAGTGGCCGGGCGCTTTCTCGGCTTCGAGTTCATCTGGGGTGGCCGCAAGCTGACGGAGAACGCGCCAATTCCGACAGACCGCTACGCCAAGGCCAGACATCACGGTCTCGGCGCTTCAGCTGCCGACCTGATCGGTTGGCCTATTCTGAGGTTGTTCGGGCGCCTGCCAGCGAGTTGCGGGACCTGGAGCGTGCGCGTCATGGGGGGCATAGTCATTGCCATTCTCATCCTGCCGATCATCGTGGTGATGATCATTTCCTTCAGCAACGCAAGCTATCTGACCTTCCCGCCGCCGGGCTTCTCGCTGCGCTGGTATGAGCAGTTCTTTTCCGATTCCAATTGGATGCGGGCGTTCTGGACATCCCTTATCGTCGCGGCGATGTCGGCCGGCATTGCGATCATGCTGGGCGCGTCGGCAGCACTCGGCATCGTCAGGAGCAGCATTCGCGGCAAATCCGCCATCATGCTGTTTCTGGTGAGCCCGATCATCGTTCCTCCGGTCGTTCTCGGCCTGTCGCTCTACAGCCTGTTTCTGCGTTTCGATCTCGTCGGCTCCGTCTTTGGCCTCGCCGCCGCCCATGCGATCGGCGGCCTTCCCATCGTCGTGGTGATCCTGTCCGCCTCGCTTCAAGGCGTCGATGCGAGGCTCGAACAGGCGGCCTCTGTCCATGGCGCGTCGGCTCTGACGGTGTTCCGCCTCGTGACGATGCCGGCCATCATGCCGGGCCTCGCTGCAGCGACGTTCTTCGCCTTCCTGCACTCGTTCGACGAATTGGTGCTGACGCTGTTCCTCTCGAGCGTGCAATTGAAGACGCTTCCGCTCATGCTGTGGGGCGACATCAACTATCGCCTCAATCCGGTGCTGGCCGTGGTCTCGACGCTGGAGGTGCTGCTGGTAATCGCAGGACTCGTCCTTGTACGGCCCGTTCTCGCCACGTCGCGGAAGGCGGCGTGATACAGATCGATGTCAAATGGAGGAAAGATAAATGCTGGGAATGAGACGCTTGCGACTATCGGCTTTCGCTCTGACCTCTGCCGTGTTTGTCACGATGGGAACGGCCCCGTGTCATGCGCAGAGCAACGTCGTGATCATGCAGGACCCAGGTGGCGGATACGGCGATGCATTGCGCAAGGTCATGTACGACCCGTTCGAGAAGGAGACCGGCATCAAGGTCGTCACCGTACAGGAGGCCCGTAGCGGCCCGCGCATCAAGGCGCAAGCCGAAGCCGGCAAGGCGCAATGGGACCTGACGTTCATCTTCGACCAGGAAACGAAGCTGCTCGGCGACTGCTGCCTGGCCGACATCGACTACTCCAAGCTGTCAGACGCGGCTAAACAGACCCTGGCGGCGATGCCGGAGAATTTGAAGCGCAAGAAGGGCGTGGCATTGCAGGTGATCGGCGTCGGCCTTGTCTATAACAAAGACAAGTACAAGGGGGACAATGTACCGACGAGCTGGGCCGACTTCTGGGACGTGAAGAAGTTTCCCGGACGACGCTGCATGCCCGCTTGGCCGAGGTTCGTATTCGAGGCGGCGCTGATGGCCGACGGCGTGGAGAAGAGCAAGCTTTACCCGATCGACATGGAGCGGGCGCTGAAGAAGGTCAAGGAGATCAAACCCTATATTGCGAAATGGTGGACCACGGCCGCGCAGCCGCCCCAGCTCCTGCTCGATGGCGAAGCCGACATGTGCATGGCCTACACCGGCTCCATGAGCAAGCTCGCCCTGGAGGGCGCGCCGATCGACCTGACCTTCAATCAGGGCTTCGTCTACTACGACTTCTTCTCGATACCCAAGGGAGCTCCGAACTACGACAACGCGCTGAAGCTGCTGTCCTGGCGGCTCGAGGCCAAGCGCGCGGCGCAGCTCACTTCGACCTTCCCGGTCGCCCTTCCCTCCCCCATCGTGTTCGAGGCGGCGACCGACAAGAAGCTTGCCCGCTACTGGGCCAACAATCCGGACAACGTGTCGAAAGCAATCGAATGGAGCCCGGATTATTGGGGCGCAGCTTCGCCGGCAGGAAATTCCACCAACGAAGAGTACGGGCAGGAGAAGCTTAACGCCCTGCTGGCCCAATAGGCCGGCTGACCAGCCCCGATCCGAAATGATTGGGGTTGGTCCCACCCGCGGGCTATGGCCGATTGCGCGGCCATGCTAGATCAAGCGAAAGATCATTCTAATTTGGCTGGTGGATGGATAAGGCTTTTACCAAAGGACTGCGCCTCCTGGAAGCACTTGCTCTGAGCGAGCAGCCCCGTGGGGTCACGGACCTTGCGGGCGAGCTGAAGCTCACCAAGAGCAACGTGCATCGGCTGCTGATGACGTTGCAGTCACACGGCTATGTGCGCCAGATACCCCCGCACAGCACATACGAGCTCACGACCAAGATCTGGGCCCTGGGCAGCCACGTGATCCACCGAATGGACCTCATCAACGTCGCGCGGCCGGCGATGGCGAAGCTTGCCGAGATCACCGGCGAAACCATTCATCTCTCCGTGCTCGAGGATACGGACGTCGTCTATGTCGACAAGATCGAAAGCGCTCACCACATCCGCGCGCATACGAGCGTAGGCATGCGCGCCCCCGCGTTCACCATGGCGACGGGCAAGGCGATGCTCGCGCATATGCCTGATGATTACCTGGAACGATTCCGGCCGCATCTCAGGCGCTACACCGAAACGACACGAACGACGATCAAGGAGCTGCGTGAGGACATCGAGCTGGCACGCGCGCAGGGTTACTCCTCCGTGTTGCATGGCGAGTGGCGCGAGGGCATCGCGGCCTGTGCTTGCGCGATCCTCGGGCGCTCCGGTGAGCTCGTTGGAGCAATCGGCATGTCCGGGCCTGATACGCGCATCAAGCGCAAGCAGATCAAGGAGTATTCGGTTCACGTCATGGAGGCAGCCCGAGCCATCGGCGCTGCCCTTGGTTATTCGAGCCGACCGGCGGCATATCCTGCCTTGAGAGGCGACCCTACGCCTTCACATCAATCACGACGCGCCCCTTGATCTTGCCGGCCACGATGTCCGCGGCGAGCTGCGGCAGTGATAGGTTTGACAAACAGGCGGGTGACACTAACCTGGACCTTGCGTTTTCTTGGAGCAACGGTGCCGTGAACCCGATCAAGTCTGGCGCCAACCCGGCCGCTCCTGAACCGGCCCTTCAGGTCCTGCTCGAGCGCTTGTCCAACAAGTTGGCGCGAGGTGCGCTTCTGGTCGGCGATCCGGTCGACGCGCGCTATCGGGAAGACCGCAGGGGAAAGCACTCTGCGCCGCCGCGATTTGTCCTTCGACCAAGGTCAACTGCGGAGGTTTCAGAATGCCTCGCCGCATGCAACGAGCTTGAGCAGCCACTTGTCGTCCAAGGCGGTCGCACCGGCCTTTCGGGCGCGCATCGTGTCGTCGGAGGCGAGGCAGTTCTGTCGTTGGAGCGCATGACCGCCGTAGAAGAGATTTCTGAGGACGGCGCCACAATCCTCGTGGAAGCGGGAGCACCGCTCCAAGCTGTGCAGGAGGCGGCTGACGCGGCCGGGCATGTTTTCGGGGTCGATATCGGATCCAGGGGGACGGCGACCATCGGCGGCAATATCGCAACCAACGCCGGCGGCATTCGTGTGTTGCGCTATGGCATGTTCCGGGCTCAGGTCGCAGGCCTGGAAACGGTCCTGGCCGACGGCACGATACTTTCCTCACTGCGGGGTCTGGACAAGGACAACACCGGCTACGATCTGAACCAGCTGTTCATCGGCAGCGAGGGCACGCTGGGCGTTGTTACTCGTGCGAGGCTGCGTTTGCATCCCAAGCCCGTCGCCGAAGCCAACGCCTTCCTAGCGGTGCCGTCCGTCGAGGCGGCGTTGGGCCTCCTTGGCCGGCTGCGACGAGCTCTTGGTCCTTCTCTGTCGGCCTTCGAACTCATGCTTCCAGAAGCGGTTGATGGTGTCGTCAGGTTTCTCGGCATTCCGCGACCGATCCGGACAACCGCCCCCGCCTACGTGCTCACCGAAGTCCAGTCCGTCAGCGAGGCGTCCATCGTCGAGACGTTTGCTTCCTGCTTGATGCAGGAAATCGAAGACGGTCTCGCACTCGATGGGGTCGTTTCACAATCCTCTCGGGAATTCCGATCGTTGTGGGATATGCGCGATTCCTGTGCCGACTATGTCCGTAGTCTTCAACATGTCGTCGGCCTCGATATCAGCGTTCCAACGTATCGGATCGTGGACTTTCTTCGGGACGGCCAAGCCGAGCTGAGGGCCATCGATCCCTCAACCGAACTGATCGTGTTCGGCCACGTCGGCGACGGCAACCTGCACTATGTCATTCGAACCCCCAGACACCACGAAGCCGCGGAGAAGATCTATCACCTGGTCGCCCGACACAACGGCTCGATCTCGGCCGAGCACGGCATCGGCATCGACAAGAAAGCTTGGCTGCACCTTTCTCGAAGCCCCGCGGAACTCAGGACGATGCGTCTGCTGAAGTCCGTTTTCGACCCGAAAGCAATCCTTGGTCGCGGACGCATTTTCGACTGACCCGTTGGCGCCAGGCCGACCTCGCGGTTGTCGGCGCGGGTCCAGCGCATTGGCGCGCTGGAGACTATGGCCGAAGGCGCCGCGCTGATGAAGGCCGGCGCCAACCGAGCCTGCGCCGAAAGCGGCCGCCGGGATTAAAGTGTGCAGCACGATCGCGCGCGCGTCGTCCGACCGGACCCGCGCCAAGTGGATGCGACCGCCGACGCGACGGATCAGGTCGGCTCCTGACGACGCGACCCGGGCTGCCCCCGCGCTTCGCCGAGAAGCTGGCCCGTCGTGCTGTTGACGAAGTGCAGCGATGTGCACGCCGGGCACCACACCGGGACGTGGGTGTCTTCGGGTTTGCGCGCTTCCAGGGCTTCCTCGTCCAGCCGGAGCTGAACGCTTATTCCCGTGCGCGGGCACTTGAACAGGATCTGCCGCCGCATGCCGCGAACATGCGCCCTCACCGCCCATCGGCGAAGTTACGGATCATTACTTAGCGCTCTCTCCGGAAGTTGAGGTGGGTCAAGGCGAACCGCAGGGGCGGGCCTAGCAAATGAACTGCATCAGGGCGCTACGACGCCGATTGCGCGAGGAGGCGAGCCCGGACTCTTAGACACTCCGAGTCTTCGCCTGTCGACTGCGCCAAGAACCGCAACAAGAGGGCCGGCTCGGAGAGCGGCCGCCCGGCAGGTTCGCTGGAACCAAACTTGGCACCGCGGGTTTCACTGCCAAAGAACTGGAAAAAAGAACCGGAAAATGGACGCAGCGAACAATCAGCCTCGGCGCTCCTTCTGCGGAAGCCGGGGCTGATTTGCGTTCGACCCTCGATCCGAAAGCTTCATCGTGGTGCTCAGGAGAGCCATGATGTCCGTGGACCTTCACCGTGACGACCTCGCGGCCGTTGTACGCTACGCGCTCGAGACGACCCGCGCGACGACCGTGTGCCCGTTCCACGAGGAGGTCCTCATCCGGGTGGGAGACGATGCCGCCGAGAGCCACGCGCTCGAACTCGCCAAGAGGATCACCAAGAGCGACGGATCGACATGGGACAGGGAAGCGCTGCGGCGTGAGATCGGGCGGCAGCTCGTCGCCGCAGCGGACGGCCGATGTCCGCGCTGCGAAGCCACCTAGCCAGCGTAAACAGCAACCTACGTCCCGCGCGCGAGTTTGAAGCGGAAACTCCTTTCCGGTTACGACATCTTTAATCGCCGGTTGGTTCGGCTTGCCTTTGGCACAAAGGAAGCGAGGCCTGCGTTCGAGCGCACCATGCAACTCCTTTCCAGCGCGAATAACCGCACTAGTTTCGCTCCAGAAACAGCGCGAACTAACCGTGACGAACGCGATCGAACCCGAATGAAAACGAAGGAAACTCAACGACGGCGATCGATACCCTGCCGCTCATAACGGTTTGGTTGCAGGTTCGAGTCTTGCCGGGCACCAGCCTTCGCTCGCGAAGTGAGTGAAGGATGCCGCGCCGAGCCCAACGGGCTAGCGAGCTACGGCTCGGCAAGCCAGCTCACCGTCGGGGCTACGCGGCGCACCCGCTCCGTTCAGATCACCGCGCCAGAAACCCAGCTTGATCACCCATCGCCATATGCTCGACGGATCGTCGAACCAGCGTTGCACTTTCAGATCCACCGCGACTTCCGCACTTCAATCGCGTATTCGGCGGGCTCATCGCACAAAGCGGCCGGAGGAACTCGATGCTTAGACCACGAATCCCGATATCCAACTGCCATGCTTCACGCCGCGGACCGGATACAGAACCCGACACCCCGCACCGTGTTAATGAGCGGATAGGCCTGTTCGCTGTCGATCTTTCTTCGCAGACGTCCGACGTAAACATCAATCAGATTCGTCGCAGGATCGAAATCCAGACCCCAGACGTGCTGCAGCAGCAGGTTTCGTGTGATGACCTCGCCAGCGTGGCGGGCAAGGTACTCGAGGAGCCTGAATTCGCGGGGCCTTAACCCGATCTGTCGGCCGGCCCGGTACGCGGTTCGAGCCACGAGGTCCATTTCCAGATCCCCCACCCGCAGCGTTGTTTCCTGCCAGACCGAAGTGCTCCGCCGGGAGAGCGCATCAACACGAGCCAGCATTTCCACGAAGGCGAACGGCTTCACCAGGTAGTCGTCGGCGCCTGCACGCAGGCCGTCCACGCGATCGGCGACTTGGCCAAGCGCGCTGATGATCAACGCAGGTGTCCCGATCCCGTATTGTCTGAGGCGCCGGATCACTTCGATCCCATCGATGCCCGGCAAGGCACGATCAACGGTCATCACAACATATTCGGCGGAGCGACCAAAGCGCAGGCCGTTCTCGCCGTCAGTCGCGATCGTAACATCATAGCCGGCGGAACCCAAGCAACGACCAAGCTCATTGGCGGTCTGCGAATCGTCCTCGATGACGAGAACACGACGCATGCAGTTCGGCATGACATCAACTCCATCGCAGGGTTTTGGCTTCGCGATCCAGGTCGCAGACTGCTCATAGCAGCTTCAGAGCTTTGCTAGATGGATAGGACGGCGCATTCGTTCAGACGATTGCGTCGGCGGCACGAACTGTTTCGAAGCGAGATCAAGCCCAGCGTCCGCCAGGACTTGAGCTGACGCACGCCCCAGCCACAGACGTGCTGCTTCCAGATCCCGCTCGCCCGCCAACCCTTGCGCCAAATATCGATCCAGCATCTTCTGAGCTTCGGAATGGCCCCGCTCAGCTGCTGCTCGGAACCAATGCTGCGCCACCGGCGAATCCGTCGGCACGTCATGTCCACCGCCGCTCAACACGCCCAGCGCGTACATCGCGCCAACGTGCCCTTTGCCGGCCGCCTTCTCGAACAACGCGGCTGCCGCGAGATGATCGCGCGGTCCGCCGCGGCCATTCACCATCATTTCCGCCAGAGCCGCCTCGGCATCCGCAATGCCGACCGCGGCAGCGCGCGCGATCCAGGCACGACCTGCCTCGGCATTGGCCTCGGTACCACGCCCGTCGACAAGCATGCGGCCATACCAATATTGCGCGTTCGCTACCCCATCGGCGGCACGGCGGAGATATCGGACCGCTTGCCGATCATCGCGCTCAACGCCGGCCCCTTCCGCCAGACAGAGGCCGTAGTTGAGCGCCGCCACCAGATTACCGGCCGAAGCCGCCTGCTCAAGCCAATGGCGCGCATCGGTCAGGTCTTCGGCGCGCCCATCGCCGAAACCTCGCAAGAGAAGATTGGCGAGATCCACCCGAGCCTGCGCATCGCCGCCATCGGCGGCGATGCGCAACCAGCTCGCCGCCTCTTTCGGGTCGCACGCCACCCCGGCGCCAGTCAAATAAAGCAGTCCGAGCGCCCGCGCCGCCGTCTGGTGGCCGGCTTCTGCCGCACGGCGAAACCAGATGGCCGCTTCTGCATGATTGGGCGGCAACGCCCCTCTCTTGGCGTAGAGGTCGCCGACAAACGCCGCCGCATCCGGATCGCCGGCCAGTGCCGCCCTGCGGAGCCACGACTCACCTTCTGCCGGGTTTGGTTTGACTCCAAGCCCTTGCATCAGCATGCGTCCCCAGTTTGCCTGGCCCGAGCGACTGTTCTTGGCAGCCGCTTGCCGGTAGAGCTCGGCGGCAGCCGCGGGATCTCGCTCCGTTCCACAACCGTGTTCGGTCATCACGCCAAGCAGATGAATCGCTGGTGCCAATCCGGCCTGTGCAGCACGACGGAGATTTTCGACAACCCTGCGCCGCCCTTCCTCATCCTTGACTGATCGAGCCAGCGACTGCGCATATCCGAGCGCGCCCTGAGGACAACCGGCCTCGGCGGCGCGCTTATACCACGCGTGCGCCTCTTCCGGGTTGCGCATCGATTCCGGGCCAGAGGTCAGGATATAGGCAAGCACGGCCTGTCCGTCCGCGGAGCCGCGCTCGGCTGCCCGCCGCGCCCATTTTTCCGCCGCGACAAAGTCGGGAGCCGGCGCTCGCTTCGCTGGGAATAGATTTGTGGACGTGGACTCGCCTGCAAGGGCTTGCGGGTCCGCTCCGGCGCCAACCCCGTGAATGTGCAGTGCCGCGAGCAACCACTGGGCCTCGACATGTTCCTGAGCCGCGGCGCGCGTGAGCCAGCGCGCGCTCTCGGCGACGCTGAGCGGGACGCCAGACCCCTCCAGATAGCAGCGCCCGACCTCGTATGCGGCCTCTGCGATGCCGGCATCGGCGGCAAAGGCGAACAGCGCAAAGGCCCGTGTTGTCTGAGACTGCTTCTTCAGTCGGATCGCACGTCGTAATGCTGCCGATGACGACAGCAGGCCGACAACACGATCGAGAATACGTGCTCGTCTCGTAGCTGCGCATTTGCGACCCGCGGTCCCTTCCTCGGTGCATCTCACGGTTCGCGCATCCCTTCCGACATCACTGGTAGTATCCGGCCAAGCAGATAAGCCATCACGGTGCGCTTGCCGACCTTGATGTCGGCGGCAACCGGCATGCCGGGCATCATGTGAAAGCCAGCCGGCAGGTCGTGCAGCATCAATCGGTCGAGAGTGATGCGCGAACGGTAGAAGGGCTCGGCGCCGGCCCGGTTCACAGGACTAGCGCCGGTGCGGGCTTTCGTGCTGTCCTCCACGGCAAAACTATCGGCGCTGATGGTGCGAACCGTTCCATAAGCCAATCCGTACTGTGTCGACTGAAAGGTGTCGAACTTGACAGCGACAGGGGATCCGATGCGGACGAAGCCATGATCACGCCCTGCAATGTCCGCTTCGATCTCGAGCGGTGCATCATCGGGCACCAGCGTAATCAGCTGCTCGCCCGCTTGCAGAACGGAGCCCTCTGAAACCCTGGCAATCGTCAGCACGGCGGCATTCCGGTCCGCGCGCATTTCGATCAACTCGCGCCGCAACAGCGCCTTGTTCAGCGACTCCCGCGCATCGCTCAACTTACGAGATGCTTCCGACAGCGCTTGGCCGATCTGGCCATGCCAGTCTTGAACGTAGGCGTCACGCTCAGCGATCATCGCGGCAAGTTCTGCCTTGGCGCTCTCCGCTGTATTGAGAGCCGTGGTCAGACTGCGCTCAATCTCGAGCCGGCTGTCGGTCGCGATCAAGGCGTTGAGCTGACTTCCGACCTGCAATGCCTCCAATTTCTTGCGCATGGCCTCCACTGCTTGGGCAACGGCTAGCCGCTCGCGGAAGGCTTTGGCATCCGCGGTCGACCGCGCCGCTGTGGATGCCAGGGCATCGATCTTCTGTCGATAGAATTCCAGCTTGGACCTCCGTTCCGCCTCGCGCCGCGCGTAGATGCCAGCCTGAAGCAACATTGGCTGATCAGTCCCCGAATACTGGAAGGACCGCTGCTCCACCTCGGCCTGCATGCGCGCCACCTCGGCTTGCAAGCTCGCGACTTGTGCCTGCAGCGCGCCGACATCGGCGCTGGTAAAGGTCGGATCAAGCCGAGCAAGCACGTCGCCCGCGTGAACGCTTTGTCCTTCCGTCACATTAATCGAGCGGACAATCGAGGTCTCCAGAGGCTGCACGACCACCATCGGTGCCCGGGAGACTACCTTTCCGCGCGCCGTCACAACCCTGTCGATCGGGAACAGCCACATCACCGCCGCGCACGCGGCGAACATGCCACCAATCATCCAGATTGTGCCGCGCGCGGCGCGGGGAACAGGAGCTGCAATGATTGCCGTGGTCGGCGACTGGAATTCCAAGACCATCGGAAGCGTCAAATCATCCGATCGGCTGGTGAGACTAGCTGCACCGGAGCGGCGAGTGAGCAAGAGCGGCATGACGTAGCCCTTGGCTTTCGAAATGGCGGCTTTGCTGCATCCAGAGCTGACGGTAGATGGTGCAGCGTTCGAGGAGCACGCGGTGCGGCGCGATGTCGACCGCCCTGCTCCTCTCCAGAACGAGGATCTGATCACAATCTATCAACGATGAAAGGCGATGCGACACGATCACCATCGTCCGGCCGCGTGCAATGCGAACCAGATTGGCGTTCAGCAGCGCCTCGCTCTCCGGATCGAGCGCACTGGTCGCTTCGTCCAGGATCAGGATTCGCGGATCGCTGATTAGTGCCCGCGCAATCGCCAGCCGCTGCCGTTGTCCGCCTGAAACATTCGGCGAACCTTCCTCGATCAGCGTCTCGTAGCCATTCGGCATGCGCTCGATGAATTCTTCGGCGCCGGCAAGGCGCGCGGCGATTACAGCGTCGTCTAGCGTCAGTCCCGGCCGCCCCGCGATGATGTTGTCGCGTATTGAGCCGCGGAACAGGAAGTTCTCCTGCAGCACCACGCCAAAGTTCTGGCGCAGGTGACGCAGATTGATCTCGCGCACGTCGTTGCCGTCGATCTTCAGGAAGCCGGTATAGTCGCGGTTGATGCCCTGCAGCAGCCGCGTCAACGTCGATTTGCCGGATCCGCTACGTCCGACGATACCAAGCATCGTGCCGGCCGGAACGTCAAAGGTCACGCGGTCAAGCGCTGGAAGCGTTGTTCCCTCATAGGTGAAGCTGACATCCTCGAATGAAATGGCGCCCGCAAACCGTGGCAGCAGCCCGCCAAAGGCGGCCTCGGACTCCGGCGGACGATTCAGCACCGAGGCTGCTTCACCGACCGCGGCTGCGACGCTTTGGTAATCCTCTATCAGACGTGCCAGCCCGGCGAGCGGCTGGGCCACACGCATGCTGAGCATCATGAAGGCGAACAGCGCACCGACCGCATAGCCGCTATTGTCCGCCAGCGCCATATAAGCCCCCACCAAAACGATACCAGTGGACAGGAAACGCTCGATCGGGGCGACGATCGTCTGCGGCCAGTTCGTCAACCTACCGAAGGCAAGGCGCCACGTCGCGGCATCGGCGACACGCACATCCCATAGCGCGATGCGTTGCCGTTCCAGGGCGAGTGATTTGATCGTCTTGATCCCGAAAATGGTCTCGCCCAGCGCCGAGGCCTTGTCGGTCTCGGCGCGAACCACCCTGGCGAATACCCGCCGCAAGGGCTTCAGGAAAGCAAGGATGACCAACATGATCGACGCCGCGCAGGCCAGGACGATCCACGCCAGAGTGGTGTTGAGAAAGAACAGGAACGGCAGCAGCACGACGAGCGTCGTCAAATCGAGAAACGTACTCAGCAGCTTTCCGGTGAGGAATTCGCGGACCTTGTAGACTTGCACGATCTTGTGCATGGTTTCGCCGGTGGGATGCCGCTCGAAATAGTCAAGCGGAAGCCGCAACACACGATTGAAGACATACAGGTTCAGTTTTGCATCGAGCCGCGTGCCGACGACGAGAACGATCAGCCGACGGGCATAGCCGAGAAGGACCTCAAACACGGCAGCAGTCGCGAGCAGCACAGCGAGCAGCGCGAGCGTTGAGTAGCTATTGTGGGTCAGGACCTTATCGACCACGCTCATGACCAGCAATGGCGGAAAAATCGTCAGAAAGCTCAACGTCAGCGATGCCAGCCCCACATCGCGCAGCGATCGCTTCTCCTGCAACACCAGGCCCGCGAGCCAGCTCAGGCCAAATGGCTTTTCGGCCTCCGGCTGACTACGCGGGGCGCGCAGCAGGACCGCCTCGCCCGACCAGACCTGTTCCAGCCGCAGCCTGTCCGCGGCAATCGTGCATCCGCCTGCAGCCGCGCGGACATCCTTGAGGACGACGATATTGTGCTCGGCATTCGCACCGACCAGCAACGCGGCACCACCGTCCGTGAACAGCAGCACCACCGGCCCGGCGTCCTGCAACCGCATGAGTTGACGCCACCGCAGCCGCACCGCGCGTGCCCACATGCCGGCGTTCTGCAACCAGGCGGAGAGCGCAGCAGCGGAGGGCACTTGGTCGCCGTCGGTGCAGGGAAACTCGCGCGGGTCGAGCGCAATGCCATGGAATCGGGCTGCATTGATCACGGCCTCTAGGCGCGGATGAACCGCGTGGCCGCCGGCACGAGGGCGGGCCAGGCCATTCCCCACCGCATGCCCATCACCGGGATTGGCTGCTCCGGGATCGGCTGCGGATATTCGCGACCGACTATCGATATCCAAGCCGAAAGACTGCCCGCCCAATATCTCCATGAGCGGTCCTCCTCAGACTAGCACTCCCATGCATTTCCAGGAATTCGGCGCTGCGGCGCCGCCGGTACGGAGCTCCACACGTGCGTAGAACTCCATGCAGCAGAACGAAAAGCCGAGCGCCGTCTCTCAGTGATGGCACCGCCCTCAGCCGTGCGGATGCGAGCCCGGCATCGACATGGAGGATCGATCCGGCTCGGGGGTCGCCGACAAGGTGCCAAACAGGCCCTGTGCTTCGTCCTGCACACCGGCCGTAAAATAGATCTTGTTGGGGTCGCTGTTGCCACTGCCATTGCCGGGAACCAGAGCCCAGAGATCACCAATGGTGATTGGAGCGCCGGCGGCGTCGAGCAACTTGCCGTCAAAGTGATCGCTCTTCAGATTGAAGGCATTGATGGTGCCGTCACCGAAATTTCCGACCAGTAGATCGCCGCTCAGCTCTCCAAAGGAGGCGGGCGCGATTGCAAGCCCCCAGGGCGAATCGAGCGGCCCGTGCGATGCCACCCTTTGGAGCAAGTGCCCGTCGAGGTCGAACTCGTCGACGAAGCCGTTGCCCGCACCGGCGACGTCGTCATGCTTGGCCGCATCCTGCAATGCGAACGTAACGAACAAGTGGCCATCAAGGACCTGGACATTAAAGGGCGCATAGCCGTGCGGCAGATGCTTGTCGGTAAAGCTGTTCACCTGATTGAAGTTCTGGTCGAAGACATCGACCTTCCCACTGTTGAAGTTCGCAGCGAAAAGGAAGGTACCCTCGTCATTAGTGCCGATCGCGAGACCCTTGTAGACGGCGCCCTTGCTCGAATTATCGACCGCGATGACCGAGCTCGTGGGATCTACGTTCGGGCTCCAGCCGGATATTGTGCCGTCCTCCGTTGCGAAGATGAACTTCGCCGAGTCAGTCTTGCCGCCACTGGTGACGTCGAAACCGCTTCCTGCATTGAAGACCTGTCCGGTGGGGGCGGAATGGTCTTCTCCGGCGATTCCTGCGACCGTTACAAGCTGAGGCCCGGCCGGCATTCCGGCAGCATTATAGATCGTCGTCACGCCCTTGCCATTGTCCGAAACCCAGAAAAGCCCAGTCGGGCTTTCGGCAATGCCCCAGGGATTGATGAGGTTTGGATCGATTGTCGTTGTCGCCGTGACACCAGGGGTCTGTGCGCTATCTGCAACCAGATTGGTCTGCGTGACGGCGACCTCCTGGTTTTCGCGATCGTGATTGTGGTGATGACGATGGTGATGATCCGGATTCATTGCGTCCATGATTTCCTCCAGTTCCGTGGCGCGCCCATCCCAACGCCGATCAAACGACACGCGACCTCTCGAGCCCTCTCCATCTCGGAGCGGGCAGCGCTTCTGGCAAAGGAAATTTCCGAACGCTCGTGAAGGACGAGCGACAACTTGCAGTATCTCTTCCGGCATCACGCCAACTCAAATGACCTTTTTGTTAGTTTTTTCACGATCGGGTGACACTCGCGGGTGGCACTTGGCGCGTTCGGATATTTCATCTCATCGTTCGAATGCAATGAACGCGATCGAACGCAAACGAAAGCGAAGCAAAATCAACGAAGCCAAGCGATATGCTTGCCGCTCATAACGGTCTGGTTGCAGTTCGAGTCCTGCGGGGCCCACCAATGTTATCCAATGTTATTAGGCCTTCATTTCGTTGCCGTTGGGCCACCGCACCAGAAGCGCCTCACTTCGTGACTGACTGCCATTACTTCAGCAGTCCGCAAACTACCGCTCTACACTTGCTCTAGCTATGGTTCTCCGCGTGCTTCGTAGATTCGGCTGCGGGATCGCACGAAACGGCCAAACGGTGCGCTTCTTCGTCGAACTGCTTATCAACAGTTGCCAGCTCGTAAGTGTCCGGTCTGCGCCGATAGCGGCCCTCACCGCCGAAGGGCTTTTGGCACGGTCCCAAACACGTCATCGATCGCCTCAATCGTGGCTCGGCAAACGATCCCTGCAGCTGCTATTTCTGCACTGCGCCATACTTCGCCTCAATCGCATTTGTTCGGTGCTACCGGCTCTCGTGTGGGCGACCGGAGAGGCCTTGGCGCCAGAGATCGAACATTGCGATGTTTTTGTTTGTCCACAATCGACCCCTCTTGTATAATCTGCGCGCTTTTTCAGTCTCCTGAGCTCAGTCTCCTGAAGAGACCTGCCATGAAAGCCTTCCTGCTAGCCTGCATCGCCGCCATCATTATTGCTGCGGCTGCCGTTGTCGTGCTCAACCGGGTTCAAGAGCCAGTGCAAGAGGCCTTTGCAACGACAGCTGTGCGTCTCTAAGCGTCGCGCTGAGAGATTCCAGGCAGGGATAACGATTTGCGTACCGCTTGTTTACGAAGCGCTCAAGGCGGCTCCGTAACGTGTGATCGCGACGCCGACCTTAACGGTTCGTGAAGTTCTTCCGTTCCGCTTTGAACCGTGTGCAGCCTTACGCCGACAGGGGCTGAACGAAGATTCTCCATGCGTTCGACGATACTCGCTCTCACAATCGCTCTTACGATTGTTGCCGGTTCTTCGACCTTGCTGCGATCATGGTCGCTTTCGACTGAATCACCCTCAGCTGGCATGCCGCCGTTGCAAGAACTTTATAAATTGGCCGGCGTAGACAAGCTTCCGGCTCAACAGATCGAATATCTGTCGATGGAGACACGACTGTAATTTCTGTCAGGCCTCTGCGAGGAGCGCGAGGCGCTCTGAAGCGACGCCGGGCTGCCGGATTTCTACTCAGCCGCAGTCGCAGCGGTCCGCGCATGATTTGCATCCGCGCGCGCGATCTCGTTTTCAAGCCAGAGGTTATGGTGCTCCCTGGCCCAGTTGACATCGACGGTGCCGCTGCCCATTGCTTCGAACGCACCTTCCATGCCAATCGTGCCAATGTAGATATGCGCCAGCATCGCTGCGATGAACAACATCGCCACGATGGAGTGGACGATTTGCGCGAGCTGCATCCCTTCAATCCCGGACAGATAGAAGGGGAACATCAGGTTATATCCGGTGGCCGCCACCAAACCTCCGCCGATGACCACGATCCAATAGATCGCCTTCTGGCCGGCGTTGAAGCGATAGGCCGGGGGATGATCGTGACCCACGATACCGCCGCGGCGCTTGAGCCACTCGACATCCACCTTGTTCGGGATGTTGCCCGCGATCCACATCAGGAAGATCAGCACGACTCCGATGGTGAATGGGAAGCTCAGATAGTTATGTGCGTATTTTGCCCACTGCGACCAGTCGGAAAAGGCCTCGTGGCCGATCAGTGGCAGGAGCAACGGACGACCGAAGGTGACGTTCAATCCGGAAATCGCAAGAACGATGAAGCAGGTCGCGGTCATCCAATGCACGAAGCGCTCGAATGAGCTAAAGCGCACGATGGCCCGCCCCGAGCGACCGCTCTCCAGTCGTACCATGCCGCGGCTAAGATAGAAGATGATCAACACCGCGAGCATGCCAAGAATGGCGATGCCGCCAATCCAGCGCAGCGCAACGTCGCGGAACTCACGCCACTCGCGCCCGGCTGGTTGCACGAGCACACTGGAGCGCTGGTCGGGAATGCTGACGCGCCCTTGGATCCGGTCCATTTTCTGAAGAAGCTGCAGCTCCCTGACCGAGCTGGCGGTCGGGTTGACCTGCTGAGCAACAGACGGTGCAGCCACGGAGACGAGAAGCACCAGTGCGCCCGCGCCAATCGCGAGTCGAATAAATCGTGCAAGACACACCATACATTCCTCCCGATATTAAGCGATCGCTGGCGTTATCGCCTTTCAGGACTCGATCGTCTCGCGATAAGCGGTCTTCCAGCCCCAGGCACCGGAGCCGTAGCCGCGCTTCATCACGCGCTCCTTGTAGATCTGGGCAATGATTTCGCCGTCGCCGGCGAGCAACGACTTGGTCGAGCACATCTCGGCGCACAGCGGCAGCTTGCCCTCGGCCAGACGGTTCGCACCATATTTCTCGTATTCCTCCTTGCTGCCGTCGGCCTCGGGACCGCCGGCGCAGAACGTGCATTTGTCCATCTTGCCGCGAGAGCCGAAATTGCCGACCTTCGGATATTGCGGCGCGCCGAACGGACAGGCGTAGAAGCAATAGCCGCAGCCGATGCACAGATCCTTGGAGTGAAGCACGACCCCGTCAGCCGTCGTGTAGATGCAATTCACCGGGCACACCGCCGCGCACGGGGCGTCGGTGCAGTGCATGCAAGCCATCGAGACCGAACGCTCGCCCGGCTTGCCGTCATTGATAGTAACGACGCGGCGCCGGTTGATGCCCCAGGGCACCTCGTGCTCGTTCTTGCAGGCGGTGACGCAGGCATTGCATTCGATGCAACGGTCGGCGTCGCAGAGGAATTTCATACGTGCCATGGTCGTCGTTGCTCCCTATGCTGCCGCGATCTGACAGAGAGTGACTTTGGGCTCCTGCATGCCGGTCGCCGGATCGTACCCGTAGGTGGTGATCGTGTTCGCGCTTTCGCCGAGCACGATCGGATCGGTGCCCTTCGGATAGTTGCCACGCAGATCCTTGCCTCCGAACCAGCCGCCGAAGTGGAAAGGCATCCAGGCCACTCCCTTGCCGACGCGCTCGGTCACCAACGCCTTCATCCTGGCGCGCGAATTGTTTTCGGCACCGGTGACCCAGACCCAGCCGCCGTCCTTGACACCGCGGTCGGCCGCATCGGCAGGATTGATCTCGATGAACATGTCCTGCTGCAACTCGGCAAGCCAGGGGTTGGTGCGCGTTTCTTCGCCGCCGCCCTCGTACTCGACGAGACGACCCGATGAGAGGATAAGCGGGAATTGCTTGGCGATGCCCTTCTCTACCGCCGCCTTCTGTACGGAAAAGCCGATATTTGGCATTCGGAACTGCTTGGCATCGGGCAGTGTCGGATATTTCGCGACTAGATCGACGCGCGGCGTGTAGATCGGCTCGCGATGAACCGGAATGGGATCGGGCAAGCCGAACGCATTCATGCGCGCCTTGCCGTTGCCGTAAGGCACGCAGCCGTGTTTGAGCGCCACGCGCTGGATGCCGCCGGACAGGTCCAGCGACCATGAGACCGTATCCGGATTGGCCGAGTTGACCTTGTTGATGGTCGCCACTTCGGCTTCGCTGAGGTCCGTGTCCCATCCGAGCTTCTTCAGGACCGCCAGCGTGAATTCCGGATAGCCGTCCTGGATTTCCGAACCCTTGGAATAGGACCCGTCCGCAAGCAGGCTGACCTTCCGCGTCGTGCCGTCAGGAAGCTTTTCCTCGCGCTCGAGCCCGAAGCGGGGCCTGAACGTGCCACCACCATCCATCACGTGGAGATTGGTATTGTAGAGCAGCGGGGTGCCGGGATGCCGCACTTCGGGCGAGCCCCAGCATGGCCACGGCAGGCCGTAATAGTCGCCGCCGACCTCCGGATCGTCCTTGGGCGCCCGCATGGTTAGGAAGTCGAACTTGGCCTGGTTCTTCATGTGCGCCTTCAGTCGCTCGGGCGACTGCCCGCAATAGCCGGTAGACCAGCTGCCGCGATTCATTTCCCGAAGCACATCCTCGGCTTCCGGCAGATTGTTCTCGACCTTGATATTCTTGAACATCTTGTCGGCGAACCCGCACTTCTTCGCCATCAGATAGATGACCTCGAGGTCATCCTTCGATTCGAAGATCGGCTTCACGATCTGCTCGCCCCACTGCAGCGAGCGGTTCGAGGCGACGCGCGAACCCTTGCACTCGAATTGCGTGGCAATCGGAAGAATGTAGACGCCGTCCTTGCGTCCGGCCTCCACCGCGAGCGATGCCCAGGTGGTTGGATGCGGGTCGGCAATGACGAGCACTTCGAGCGCCTTCAGACCATTGAGGGATTCAGGAATGCGCGTGATGCTGTTGCTGGCGTGCCCCTGCACGAACACCGCCCGCACGTTGTCTCTCTGCGCCACCTGCTCTTTCGGCAGCGTCACCGCTTCGAACCAGCGGGTGAGCGGGATGCCGGGGGTTTCCATGATCTGCTTGCTGTCGAAGCGAGACTTCAGGAAGTCGTAGTCGACTTCCCAGACCCGCGACCAATGCTTCCATGCGCCTTCGGCGAGGCCGTAGTAGAACGGCAGCGTGACGATATCGAGCCCGACGTCGGTCGCTCCCTGCACGTTGTCATGGCCGCGGAAGATATTGGCGCCCATGCCCTGTCCACCGACATTTCCGGTCATCAGGAGTAGGATGCAACTCGCCCGCACATTGGCGGTACCGACCGTCTTCTGGGTCTGGCCCATGGCCCAGATCAGCGTCGAAGGCTTTTCCGTCGCAAACATCTTGGCGACACGCTTGAGCTGTTCGCCAGGAATACCGCTGACGCGCTCAACCTCTTCCGGATTCCATTTCTCGACCTCCTTGCGAAGATCGTCGAAACCGTAGACGCGCTGCCGGATGAACTCCTTGTCCTCCCAGCCGTTCTGGAGGATGTGCCACATCATGCCGTAGAGCACCGGGATGTCGGTGCCCGGCCGCATGCGCACATACTCGGTGGCATGTGCCGCGGTCCGGGTCAGACGCGGGTCGATGACGATGAAGTTCGCCCTTTGAAGCTCCTTGCCCTCGAGCAGATGCTGAAGCGATACCGGGTGCGCCTCGGCGGGATTGCCGCCCATGATCATTTGGGTTTTGGCATTGCGGATATCATTGTAGCTGTTGGTCATCGCGCCGTAGCCCCAGGTGTTGGCGACGCCGGTGACCGTCGTTGAATGGCAGATGCGCGCTTGATGGTCGGTGTTGTTGGTACCCCAGAATGCGCCGAGCTTGCGGAACAGATAGGCGCCCTCATTCGTCATCTTGGCCGAACCGAGCCAATAAACGGAATCCGGGCCCGACTTCTCACGAATCTCGAGCAGCTTGTCGCCGACCTCGTTGATTGCCGTGTCCCAGGAGACGCGCGTCCATTGCCCACCCACGAGCTTCATCGGATAACGCAGCCGGCGCTCGCTGTGCACGAGTTCGCGCACGGAGGCGCCCTTGGCACAATGCGATCCGCGATTGATCGGAGAATCCCAGCTCGGCTCCTGGCCGATCCACACCCCGTTCAACACCTCCGCGGTCACAGTGCATCCAACCGAGCAATGCGTGCAAATGCTCTTGCGAACGGTCGCTCCGGATGAAAGGGGACCCACCGCTGCCGCCTTTGTCTGGCGCACGCCGCCAAGCGGCAGCGTGCCCAATGCGGCGAGCGCGCCGCCGGCAAGGCCCGATCGGCGCAGGAACGTGCGACGGTCGAGGCCACTGGTTTGCCCGGACAGGCCGGCCGCGATTGATCCGCGTGAGGCGGTTTCGGAACGCTGTTGTGTTCTCTTGATCAGCATGGCCGCCTCCCTCAACCAGGATATCGATTGACGCGGTAGTAGGCTTTCACGTGGTCGGTTTCCTTGTAGCGCGCCTTGCGTTTCTCCTGGTCGGTCTCGCTGTCAGCCTGCGCTTGTGTGATCAAGGGCTTTGCCAGCGTCGCTCCCGCGCCGACCGTGCCGATGCCGACCTTGCGAAGGAAGTCGCGGCGCCCGACAGTCGTTTTCTTCTCGTCTCGCATCGCATCTCTCCTGGACCAGCGGCGTTGGTCAGTTGGCGAACGTGAAAGCCTCGCTTTCTATTTCCAGAAAAACTCGTCCAAGCGTCCCGACCAACCGGTAGAATTTGGCGGCTTCCGCCTTCTCCATGTCGGCGAACAAACGTCCCACCCAGCGCGACACATGCTTCTCGAAGAAAGCGCGTTGTACCTCCGGCGATCCCGCAAAGCGGCCCGCCGCAAGGCCTGCCATGATCTCGCACAGCGTCGCCGCGTGATCCTCCGGCTCGGGATTGTTCTCCATCCGCTCGATGCCGAGCGCAGCCAGATCGTTGCGCAAGCGCGACAGCGGGCGTTCGTTGAGAAAGCCGGTCAGGTAATAGGATGCGTAAGGAAGCAACTCGCCACGGCCGAGGCCGACGAACAGATCGAAATATTCGCGCTCGATCTCGGATACGACGCCATTCGACGCAGCGTCTGAAAGAGCGGCGTGGGCGCGCCCAAGCGGCGTCGCATCGCCCTTCAGTTGCGCGATCTGCTCAAGCAATGCGGCCGACGGCGCCGAAGATAGCAAGGCCGCAAGCAGCGCGTATTCCTGCATGCGGGCTGCGTCGATCGGATCAACCGCGACAATAGGCTCACTATAGAGATCGGGACGGAGCACCTTGCGCGACACGCCGGTTGCGCCTTCGACCGCAATCACTCGTTGCGCCGGCACCCGCTCCCAGTTCGACACCGAAGGCTGGGCAACACCGATTTTTCGGGCAAGCTGGGCAACGCCGCCCGCCGCATCGATGGCACGTTCAAGGCCTGCATCGCGCATGCTGACCTCCTCCCATCCGGGGGCCAATTGCGGTTGCGGACCAAAGATTACGGCGCGCGTCGGGAACTGGTCAATTGCATGCCATAGCTAAAGGCTATCACATTTAGTCGCAGGCTATTTTGGCAGCGCTCCGCCGTGTGCGCGGCGCGGAAGGGAAGTCTCTTCACGCGCGGCTTCCGATTGCGATGCAGCAGAATTCGTCGGCAATTCCGCAGCTGCTGACTCATCAAACGGTGGAAGTTCCGTGACGGTCTTTGCGGGAGTTGATGATTGCGCAAAGCCAGCGTTCGCACGAGCCGATGGCGCATCATCTTCGGCAGCTTCTGTAAGCGGCTCGATGAGCCCCTCGGCGGTCCCCACTACGCCGTCGACGATGCCGCGAACGAGCGCGTCCACCTGCTCGGCAGAATAATCCAGCGGACCGAAGCCGGCCATGGCGTTCGGGTCATTGAAATCCCAGGCGTTCTCGGCCAACCCCACGAAATCGCGGATGGCGGGATCAGCACTCCAGGCTCGACGAAGCGCCGCACGGCCCAACTCCTGCGGAATACCTTTGCTCAGGAAAGCAGTGATGTCGGTGGCAGCATCAATCGATTCGATTGGGGGCAAGTGCGAGAGATCTGTCTCGGGGAGAGCCGGCTCTGCCGCGGCGCAGTCGGACGGTGCCGACCCCTGCTCAGCAGCCCCTTTGGGCGCCAATTCAGCGTGATCGGCGTCCTGCTTGCGACGCGACCAGCGCGCTAGAAATTGCTCCTCGCTCATTCGTGCCCACCTTCACGGTGGCGCCGCGCAAGCGCCTCTGGATCGGCGCGGCGCCGCTCGCGCTTGACGAACTCCGTCTCGACATGGTTCTCGGCGACGAAATTTTCAATCGCCCGGTGCAGCACCTCAGGCATCGGCACCGCTTCGACCAGATTGGCACCTGCTTCCGTGAATGCCTCCCCTTCGGCGGGGTCCGCGGTGACGGCGGAAACGGCGTAGGGCCAGGTGCCCTCGGACGGAGTGAGTACGATCCAGACACTGGGAGCGCCGCTGGCGAGGTTATCGCGATACCGCGCCGTTTCCGAACGATAAAGATCGACCGTCGCCCTCCCGGCATAAAACAGCGTCGTTCCCGCCTGCTCCCGGACGACAGTCCACGGCGCCATCTCCGGCTCATCCGGTAACACGCCAGCGCCACGCCAGACAAAATCGATCCATGGCGAATCCGCTCTTCGGCGCTCGACCACGACGCCGACCGGGATGCGCAACAACGGCAGGGCGGCGGGGCTCACGTTGCAGCCTCCAGGTGTTTGATCGGCAGCCCCGTCAACAGATTCTGCGGCTTCATCCGCACGAGCTGATCGGAGGTCATCGCAAATATCAGATAGACCGGCTCGCGCCCGACAGCATCGACGAGCAGAGCTGCATCGGCAAAAATGACCCGAAACAGCGTCAACACGCGTGCCATCGTTCGGTCATCGAGCGTCTCACCATGCCACAGCCGGTCGCCGATCCCCGTCGCTTCAGCATCGAGCCCGACGTACCAGGTGAGCTTCGCATTGCGCAGCGCTGTGAGTGGCTCGATTGCGACGTCAACTCCAAGCAAATGACAAATCCAGCACCTCATGGCCTCTGCCAGCGCAGCCGGCCCCCTTGTTCCGCCGGTGAAATCAAGCGCAAGATCGAACCGGTCGCTGCGGTGCCAGTAGCTGTCGGCATTCTCCTCGCTCAAGACGTCGACCCCAGCGCTGGTTGCGGCCCCCAACATGGAGATCAGCGACAACACGGGCGTCGGGCTAGGCCCGCCAATGACTTCCTCGTCACCCAGCAGCAACGAATGCTCGTGAGGCACAATGCGCTGAGGCCGGAAGAACAGCTCGGCCGCACGCAGCACGTACGGATCCTCGCAGCCGTGCAGTGCGTTACGCACGATGACGTGCACGAGCTGGTTCAGGAACAGGGGCGGCAAATTGACCGACGGAGAACGAACCAGCGCAAGGTAGGCCGCCTCCAATGTGGGCTGCCCCAGCAGAAGATCACGAAATGCCAGCACGAAATGCCAGTTCTCCCGTGCATCCGTATCGGCGATCGCCGCAACGTCCGTCGCGGCGACTGCTCGGCGCGGGTCTGAAAGCAGCTCCCGATGCAGCCTGCGTTCGACCTTGCAGGCATCGTCGGGCGGCATCAGCTCGGGACGGGCAAAATAGGCCTTCAGGAACTCATCCGTGACCACCAGCCCACCGCTCGCGTTGTGATCGAGCAAGTGGTAGCCGCAGGCGATCCAGAAATCCTTCATCGGCGTGACGGCTCCCCGCTCGTATTCGCAAGGTTGAAATTGCTGTCCGGCTCGGTGTCATCCTCTACTTCTGGCATAAACGAGAACGCCTTGCCGTGTTCCTGTCCCTCTCGCAGCTGCAACCTGCGGAACGACTCGCGGACCTCGCCCTCGCTCGCCGAGCGATGGACTGCGATCAGCGCGCTGATCGGATGCGTGCAGAGCGACTGCGCAAACTCGACTTCTTCTTCTGCGGCAAGGCGCGCGGTAGCGAGGTCCGGAGCCCCGAACCGTTCCACCAGCTGCTTCGCAAGGAGTTCTACCAACGCGCGGCGATCGTCCTCCGTCGCGTGGACGATTTGTGCCAGCGTCGACCAGCCCCACGACTTTACTCCGAGAAAGCCGCTGCGGAATGCCGAACGATCCTTGCCGCTCAGCTCCGCCGGATCCCGATCACAAAATCGGAATGCGCCTGACACCGCCCAATCGCCCGGTTCAGCCGGCACGTCGAACACGAACGTGTCGGATGGATCGAGTGCGATAGTGCGCAAGAGTTTCACAGGCGCGGTCCTCCGAGTTTCGGATCGAGCCACGACGGCGACAGCAATTCCTTCCTCAGGTCACGCCGATCGGTCATGTTCGTCCCGGTCCGGTGCGTGATAAGGTCACCGTTGTCACCGATCACATGCGCGGTCTGCGGTTTGCGCGACAGCCGAGCCAGATATTCGCGTGCGATGCTGTCGAATCCGTCGGTTTGCCAGCCGTCCAGCGCGCGCATCAGGTGCCGCGCAAAGCTATCGGTCAGCTGAACCGCGCCCGCCTCACCAAAGCCCTCCTGATCCAGTGCGGACGCAAGCGGATACACGCCGGCTTCCCTGTCGATCATCGCAACAGTCCGGATCATCACGCCGAACACCAGCCAGCGCGGAGGCTCATCCTCCGCCGATGGCGGCCAGCCAAGCCGCCCGCCACCGACAAGGCCACCGTCGACACGGATCGCGTCCGGCCAGTCGATCGCGATCTCCTTGTTCGGCGGCGCATAAGCACGCAAGGCGTCGGTCAGCGCCACCATGCCCGCGTAGAAAGCGCGGCGTGCAGTGCACAAGGGTTCGCCGGGCTCAAGCACGACTGCGAACTCGGCAAGATCGAACCGTCCTACATAGGTCAGCGTACCTGCTCCGCTCTCTTTCGCGATGCTGATGGCGTGGGCAAACGCGTCACGACTTTCGCGCAGCCTCACCAGCCTGAATGGCGGGGGCAGATTGATAGGCTCCGAAACGGCCGAGCGCCTGGGGGCTGCCGGTTTCAGTCGGACCTCCAGCTTCCTTTTCCTCTCTCGTGAGAATAACTTAATCGAGCAGAAGGGCCGATGCGAGTCCACTCGCGGTCGTTCCCTGCCTTTCGGAAGGTGAGCACCGGCGCATGTCCGAACCGCCGAAAACGATCCTGATTTGCTCGTGCGAAGACACGATGCGCCTCGATACGGGCGCCATCAGACGAGGATGCCGCAAAAGCGAAATCGCCGAATTCCGTCAGCTCTGCCGCGCCGAGCTTGATCATTTCCGCAACGCCGCAAGGGCGAACGCAGCGCTCATCGTCGGCTGCACCCAAGAAGCCCCGCTGTTTGGCGACGAGGCGAAAGGGCGTTCCGGCAAAACGGAATTCGTCAATCTTCGCGAGACGGCCGGCTGGTCGACGGAGGGAACGAAGTCGGGCCCAAAAATGGCCGCGCTGCTCGCAGCCACGTCCGAGGCCGCGCCTGCTTTTCCGTTCGTCACGCTATCGAGCGAAGGGGTGATCCTGGTTTACGGCCGCGACGAAGTTGCGATCGAAGCTGGCCGACTGCTTGCCGAGCATCTGGACGTGACCGTCATGATCACGAAGCCGTCGCAAATCATGCCGCCGGCAACGACATCGTTCCCGATCGTCCAGGGCACGATACGCAACGCGAGGGGCCATTTGGGGGCCTTTGAGTTGACTGTCGACGACTACGGCACTCCCCGCCCCTCCTCGCGCGACGCGCTTGTCTTTGAAGCTCCGCGCAGCGGCCTGACCTCGCGCTGCGATATCGTCCTCGATCTCTCCGGCGGAACGCCGCTTTTCCCCGCGCATGATTTGCGCGACGGCTATCTGCGCGCCAACCCGCGAGATTCGGCCGTTATGCTGCGCGCGGTGCTCAGGGCGCGCGACCTTGTCGGCAGCTTCGACAAACCCGAATACGTCAATTTCACCGCAAATATCTGCGTCCATTCGCGGTCGAAGCTGACGGGTTGCCATCGCTGCCTCGATCTATGTCCGACCGGAGCGATCACGCCGAATGGCGACCACGTCAAAATCAACGCGGAAGTCTGTGCCGGATGCGGCCTGTGCGCCGCAGCCTGTCCGACGGGCGCAGCAACTTATGCCCTGCCGCCGGCCGACGCGCTGCTGCACAAATTGCGCGCGATGCTTTTGACCTACCGCGAGGCCGGCGGCTCAGACGCCATTGTGCTGTTCCACGACGGCCAACACGGCACCGCGCTGATCGATGCGCTCGCCCGCCACGGCGATGGGCTTCCAGCCAATGTGCTGCCGTTCGCCGTCAATGAGGTGACGCAGGTTGGACTCGAAGCGATCGCAGCGTCCTTTGCCTATGGTGCATCGGGAATCCGTTTTCTTCTGCGGGCAAAACCGCTTCACGATGTCGCCTGTCTTTCCCAAACCATAGCGATGGCTGATGCCGTTATTTGCGGGCTCGGATTCGCCGGGCGACGCGTCTCGACAATCGAAACAGACGATCCAGATGTGTTGGGGGACCTGCTGTGGGCGGTCGAACCCGCGCCGGCCGTGGAGCGTCCCGCAACCTTCAAAACTTTCGGCAAGCGGCGCGATCTGCTCCGGCTCGCTCTTCACGAACTGCACCGCGTCGCGCCTGCGCCGACCGACGTGATCGCTCTGCCTGAAGGCGCACCACTCGGTGCGGTCAGCATCAATGTCGATGGGTGCACCCTGTGCCTGTCCTGCGTCTCGGCCTGCCCCACCGGCGCGCTCCGCGACGATCCCGAATGTCCCGTGCTCAAATTCGTCGAAGACGCTTGCGTGCAGTGCGGATTATGCCAGAGCACCTGTCCGGAAAAGGTCATTACATTAAAGCCACAGATCGATTTTGGTGCAGCCAGGGCAGCGCCGCGGATCATCAAGGAAGAGGCGCCGGCGCTTTGCATCCGCTGCAACAAGCCGTTCGGCGTGAAAAGCACGATCGACAAGATTGCCGCGAAGCTCGAAGGACGGCACTGGATGTATCCAGCGGGCGACAAGCGGCTTGACGTGGTGAGAATGTGTGCGGATTGCCGCGTGATCGCCATGAGCGAGCAAGAATTCGATCCGTTCAAGGGCGTTCCTGAACGCGCGCCGCCGCGCACGACCGAGGATTATTTGCGTCACCGCGAAGACGATGACTAGCAGGGTCCGACAGCTCGGCTGGAATCTTGGCTCGACAAACCCGCGGGCGAAGCCACACGTTATTTCGACGTCGCGCGCGCCAGAAAGTCCGTGAGCGCCTTGCGATCCTCCGCCGATCCAATCCGCTGCTCCGGCATTTTTGTCCCGGGCGTATAGGTGTTTGGACCGAGCTCAAATAGTTTTGACACCGTCTCGGGCGTCCACACGATGTCCATCCGCTTCAACGCGTCGGAGAAGCGATAGCCGGGTAGCGACGCAATCCTGCGGCCGTACAGGCCCGCAAGCGTGGGGCCGGCGCGTTGCGCGTCGTTCTCCGACAGGGTATGACAGGCTACACACGCCCTGAACACCTCGGCGCCGTGATCTCCGGCATAGGCGGCAAGCGGATCGCGCGACGTGGCTTGCAACGATGAGCCAATGGGATCGCCGGTGCGCGCGTTCCAACGCCGGATCTTGCCGTCGGCGCCGCTCGTCAGCAGCGTTGCGTTGTCCGCCAAGAAAGCGACCGACCACACAGGCGGGTCCGGATCAACCAGCGTTCGCTCGACGCTTCGCGATTTTCGGTCGATGACCGCCACGCCACCTCCCATTCCTGCAGCAGCAACCGACGTGCCGTCCGAAGAGATCGCCAGCGCGACAATCGGCGTCCGGCCGGCCTGCACCTCGGTGCTTTGCTGGCCCGCCGACATCAGAAAGCGCAGCTTTCCGTCTGCACCACCCGTCACGATCTCGCCATCCGGCGCGACCGCCACGGCGTTGAGCGGTGAAGCCAGCATGATGACAGTTGGGGTGCCGCCCACAAGTGACCAGATCCGCAGCTCACGATCGTAACCCACGCTCACCAGCGATCGTCCATCCGGTGTGAATGCGACGCCGTTGACGTTTTGCGAATGCCCTTCCAGCACCTGCTGCGCGCCGTCGCCGAGCGACCAGATGCGAACCGTATGGTCCCAGGAGGCAGATGCCAATTTTGCGCCATCCGGCGAGACAGCGAGTGAAACGATCGGCGCGGTGTGGCCTCGAACGACGGACCGGCTGTTGCCGGCCGAACGTCCAGATCGCTACCTTTGCATCCGCGCCGGCGGTCGCCATTCGCCCATCCTTCAGGAAGGCAACCGCGTTCACGGCATCAGAGTGAAACCGAAGGACCTGCTCAGCGGCTTCGGTCTTGAGCGACCATCGGATGGCGGCGGTGTCGAAGCTGCCCGAAAGAAGGCTGTCGCTATCACTGGAAATCGCGATGGCCCGCACGGGCCCGCCGTGACCTGCCAGCTGCGCACGCGCCGACGCCAAATGCATTGCCATCGCAGCTGCAACGATGCGGAGACTTGTGCTGAGACCTGGGATCCGATTCATCTGCGGCTTACGGGCGGTCCGGACATATCATCGGCGGTTACACCGGGTATTTACGCTCAGTCGGTCTTGTAAACGATTGAAGCCGTTGCCCGGCTGCACCGCAGGAAGGGAATGCCATCTGCTACTCAATGCCGCAACAGGTGTTATCGTCTTGAACCAGGCATAGCCAAATCCTATGCTTGATCATGACCCGTCAAGGATGACGGCATGCAAATACGACCTAAAACGTATCTGCATCTCATCTCCTTGTGGCGAACATTTCGCGATGCGATTTCGCCACATCGTGACGCTGTGGCCGCCAGAGTCTCACCGTCCCTCATCTATACCGCGGTCGTGCTGGCGTTTCTCTTGGCCATTTTGGAAGTCGATGCTCATCGAGGTGAGCTGGAGTCGCTTGGTCTGTTGGGGAACGACCACACCATCCAGACCGTTTTTCTGGGTCCGTAACGTTCGCCGCTCGACTAAGCTCTCCTCCAACCTCGAAGCCTCATTCAAGCGGCCCTATGGTGCGAGCCTTGGCGATAAGCGCGACCGATTCGGTTAGCGCTTCGGTTCTCGCGGAAAGACCAATGACCGATCATCAAATTCGTCAACCGGGAGGTTTTCTGCGCCGCGACCGCTTTGCATGCTGTGCAATGTCGACGTGTTTCCTGTTCCAGCACGCCCGACTGTCGACACGGTGTGTGAGCGCGGGCTACCGGTCACGACGGCAAGCAGACCGATGACTGCGATTATAGAGATAATCAAAAGCTTCATGGAAATCTCCTGTTGCTTCAAACACAGCAACCTCTTGCAGCCATCTGATTAGTGCGAGACGCGACGTGGAGTTGTGAGCAACCTCACACCTCCTGAGATTCTCGCACTCAAGGACCGGTCAAGTTCCGGATTTGGAACCTGCGCGTCGACTGCGATAGCGGCGGATGGCAAAAGCTCGTACCTCTCCTAAAGCGAGCAACCCCAGGGCGCTGCAGGACAACTCGGATCGGCACGCCTGATGCTCGGAACGGACGAACAATCTGTTCGTTTAAGGGCTGATGATTCAGAGAAGGATGAAATCCATGAGAGCCTCCGCCATCATAGCCGCACTGGCGATCATGCTCGGCGGCACCGCGCTTTCGCTGGCGCAACAGAATGCACAGGGCGCGGTTGAACTGAGCAACGGCACAAAGGTGCCGCAGAATCCTTCGCTGTCGAAACTCAATCTCACGAACATGCAGCGCGAGCAGATTCGCAAGGCCGTGCTAACTGAACACAACGAGATCGAATTCCGGCTAGCAGCCACCAAATCTGCCAAGGATTTTAGCCCTGCAGTTGGCGCGACGATTCCAAAAGGAGTTAAGGCCCAATCGCTGCCATCGCCGGTTCTATCGCAAATGCCCGAACTGCGCGACTACATGTACGTGAAAATGAAGGACCAGGTGTTGATCGTGAACGGCATGACCAACAAGATCGTTGATATGTTCCCGGAAACGCAGCCGCTTTCCTGAAAGCAATAGCGGCGATTTCGTCGAACCAGACGGTGCATCCGTTAAAATCAAGAAGTGCAGGAATCTTCACGACCCATCGCTCTCATCTCCTTACATTCTCCCATGGGTGTCTGGCGATCGGCGGCGCTTTGGGGCTGCTGCCGCTCCCACCCGGCACAGAACTGCGATTGATACAATCGCGCGTTAACAGGAGATATTCATGAAACTCGTGAAGTCGCTCAGGACGGTGGTGCTGCTCGGTGTCGTGATTGGCGCCACCACCTTATCGTCGGTTGCACCGACGTTCGCGTTGGGCGCCTGCGGTCGGAACGGCCATCGCAACCCGTGGGGCAATTGCGTATGGGGCGGTCAAAATCAAAGCTGGTGTCTAAGACAAACGGGCCATACCGCCACTTACGTGGGCAATGGAGTGTACCGCTGTTTAAGGTGATCGCCTGGATCCCGCCTTCAAAGCCTAGCGATTTCGCCAGTGAGCGTACGGGTTGTTGAAGCGAGAACTGGCCGGACCGTCCGGCCGGTTCTCCCTCGAGCTTTTGGACCAGATTGATTTCCGCGTGTCTCTCCGACCCCGAAGGCAACACCGGAGCTTGCGGCGAGCTTGAGGACGTCAATGGAATCGTTCGACGGCAGATTTGACTAGGTACGAGAAATTGTAACGGATTGTCAGATCGCAACAGCGCGAGACGATGCACCATCGACCGTGTTCCAGAGACCTGAGGCACGCCCTAGTCGCCGGGACCAATCAGATCCTTTCTGACCCTTTGACGGTGTCGTACATATGCGATTGCCAACAGTCTTCGGGCTGACCACAACACCGCCCTAGGCTGCAACCGTATGGCTGAAACACCTTTGTGATGCAGGCAGCCGTTGGGCCAGCCTCGACGGCCGCCCTAGGTGGCACGTAGATCGCCCCCTCGCACCGACAACGACCACATCAAACCTGTGATCGACGAATTCGTATGCACGTATCGAAGTCATGCTGTCCCTCGACGCGCCAAGATCGAATGTCGACAACTCGTGAGATACTTAAATTAGATGTTTTAGATATCACTTATTGACAATATAGCATTAATAATTATGATGCAGCGATGATGTTTTAGCGTTCGCTCGAATCTGGATGGCGGGACAATCCGATGATCACAGCGGCTCAATTGCGGGCGGCCAGGGTGCTCCTCGGTATCGATCAGCGGCGGCTCGCGGAAATGTCCGGGCTTTCCGTGCCAACCATCCAGCGTATGGAGGCTAGTGGGGCAATGGTTCGGGGCAATGTCGATTCGCTGGTGAAGCTAATTGCGGCGCTCGACGCCGCCGGCATTGAGTTGATCGACGAGCGGGCTGTCAGTAACGCCGAAGGACGCGGGGTGCGGCTGAAACTCAATTCCGGTTCGGCAAAAATCCATTTGGATAGTCGGACTGCAAACAAAGCATCTAGCAGAGCGAAGGTGCGTACGTAATGTCGGCTGTCGTTCTGCAAATGCTGTGTGTTGCCGGGCTGCTTGGATCGGCCGTTCTGGCAATCGTTCTGAGTCGCTCGAAGATCGCTACCGCCATCATCTATAGCGCAACCTTGTCCGCGTCTGCGATCGCGTTGATTGGATCCATCCACTGGTTGCTTGGCGACACGGCGAACGCTGTCGATCTGACCCTCCCGATCGGATTGCCATGGCTTGGCTCGCATTTCCGCCTCGACCCGTTGGCCTCGTTCTTCCTTGTTGTCGTCAACCTCGGAGGAGCAGTGGCAAGCCTTTATGGCCTCGGCTACGGTCACCACGAGGCGGCGCCCCACCGTGTGCTTCCCTTTTTCCCCGCCTTTCTGGCCGGCATGAATCTCGTGGTGCTGGCAGATGATGCGTTTTCCTATCTGCTGTGCTGGGAATTCATGTCGTTGGTCTCTTGGGCGCTGGTGATGGCGCACCACCGTGAAGCGGGCAACGCGAAGGCTGGCTACGTCTATCTGGTGATGGCGAGCTTTGGCACGCTCGCACTGCTGCTGGCTTTCGGCCTGCTTGGGGGGCCGGCGGGCGATTACGGATTTGCGGCCATTCGCGCGGCTCCGCATACACCCTACGTGGCCACGTTGGTGTTGATCCTGATGTTGCTCGGAGCCGGTTCAAAGGCCGGCCTGGTGCCGTTGCATGTCTGGCTGCCGCTCGCTCATCCCGCGGCTCCAAGCCACGTTTCCGCGCTGATGAGCGGTGTCATGACCAAGGTCGCGATCTACGGCTTCATTCGCGTCGTGTTCGATCTGCTGGGGCAGCCGTTATGGCCGGCAAGCGTTATCGTCCTCTTCCTTGGCGGCGTCACCGCAGTCATGGGTATTTTGTACGCCATGATGGAAAAGGACCTCAAACGCCTGCTCGCTTACAGCACGATCGAAAATGTCGGCGTCATCTTCGCAAGCCTCGGCCTTGCGTTGGCCTTCCAGGCCAGTGGGCTGAAACTCCTGGCCGCGCTCGCCTTCACTGCGGCGTTGTTTCACGTTCTCAATCACTCCTTCTTCAAGAGTCTGCTTTTCTTCGGTGCCGGCGCCGTCCTGACCGCAACGGGCGAGCGGGACATGGACAAATTAGGCGGCCTCATTCACCGCATGCCTCTTACGAGCTTCGCCGTTCTCGTCGGATGTGTCGCGATCTCGGCGCTCCCGCCCTTCAACGGCTTCGTCTCGGAATGGCTCATGTTCCAGGCCGTGCTGCAGAGCCCCGAGTTGTCGCAATGGGCGCTGAAGATCACGGTGCCTGCGGTCGGTGCGCTATTGGCCTTGGCTGCTGCGTTGGCCGCGGCGTGTTTCGTCAAGGCATACGGCGTGACCTTTCTCGGGCGGCCGCGCGGCGCCACGGCGGAAACCGCTGAGGAAGTGGATCTCTACTCGCTTTCAGCAATGTTCATCCTCGCCGCGCTTTGCTTGTTGGCCGGGATTCTTCCTGGGCTGGTGATCGACTCGCTTTCGCCGATCACGCTACAGATCCTCGGTGGCCGCATGCCGGTCCAGGCCAACGAACCTTGGCTTTCGATCGCGCCGATTGCGGAGAGCCGTAGTTCATACAACGGCTTGCTCGTGATGGTGTTCATCACGATTTCCGCTTCGTTGGCCGTCGTCTTTATTCATCGCTTTGCCTCTCGCGCGTTGCGGCGGAGCCCGGCCTGGGGCTGTGGCTTTTCCGATCCGACGCCCGCGGCCCAATATTCGGGCGGAAGCTTCGCCCAGCCCATTCGCCGCGTTTTCGGTACGCTCGTGTTCCACGCCCGCGACCATGTTGAGATGCCGCCCCCCGGAGATATCAAGCCGGCCCGGCTGCGAATCGAACTGCACGATCTGATCTGGGAGAGAATGTATGAGCCGATAGCAGGCGCGGTTGGCTTCTCATCCGATAAACTCAATCGCCTGCAATTCTTGACCATACGCCGGTATCTCAGCCTGGTTTTTGTCACCCTCGTCACGCTCCTTCTGGTTCTCGCGATATGGTCGTGATGTCAGACATTCTTGTGCAAGGCGTGCAGATGCTTCTTGTGCTGCTGCTGGCGCCGCTGCTGACCGGCTTTGTACGCAAGATCAAGGCTCGCTTGCTTCGTCGCCAGGGGGCGTCGGTCATTCAACCGTATCGAGATCTCCTGCGATTGCTCCGCAAGGAAGTCGTGCTGGCGGACAACGCCTCCTGGCTGTTCCGCGTGACGCCCTATGTCACCTTTGCCGCGATCTGGGTTGCCGCCGCCCTGGTGCCGACCTTTGCCACCGGCCTCCTCTTCAATTGGACAGCGGACCTGATTGCCATCGTGGCGCTGCTCGGAAGTGCGCGCTTCTTTCTTGCACTCGCCGGGATGGACGTCGGCACCAGTTTTGGTGGCATTGGCTCCAGCCGCGAAGTGATGATTGCGGCGCTTGCGGAGCCAGCGATGCTGCTGTTTGTATTTTGCATTGCGCTGGTTGCCGGCTCGACCCAACTTTCGACGGTCGCAAATTTCATAGCCTCGTCGTATGTCGGCTTACGGGTATCGCTAGGGATGGCGATGATCGCGCTCATCATGGTCGCGCTCGCAGAGAACGCGCGAATTCCAGTCGACAATCCCGCCACGCACCTGGAACTCACCATGGTGCATGAAGCAATGGTTCTCGAATATTCGGGACGTCACCTTGCGATGATCGAATTTGGCGCCTCCCTCAAGCTGTTGCTTTATATTTCGCTGATCGCGTGCGTGTTCCTCCCCTGGAAGATAGCAGTCTTCGGTACCGGCCCGTTGTCCTACGCCATCGGCGCTGTCGCGTACCTCGTTAAGCTCACGACTGCTGGTTTTTTCCTCGCGCTGTTCGAAACAGCCACGGCGAAAATGCGCGTCTTTCGCGTCCCCCAATTTCTCGGTGCGGCCCTCATGCTGGGCCTGCTCGGCACACTCCTCCTGTTCGTGTCAAAGAGCTTCTGATGCAGATGCACAGCCTCGAATTCGACATCTCGCATGCGCTCGCAGGCGGGCTCGTCCTGATCAGCTTCATGATGCTGTACCAGGACCGGCTCTACTCACTGCTCAACGTATTCGCACTGCACGCTCTGGTGCTCGCGCTTTCCGTTGCCTGGCAAGCCTTCATCCAGAACGCACCTCATCTTTACGTGACCGCGGCAATCGCCCTCGTCTTCAAGGCAATCGTCATTCCCGTCGCGCTTCACCGCATTATCAAACAGCTCGGGATTCACCGCGACATCGAGTCGGCGGTGGGGATCGGTCCGACCATGCTGGCAGGGATGGGGCTCGTCGCCCTCTCCATGGTGCTGATCCTGCGGGTGACCGCAGAGGCAGACCCTTTGGCGCGGGAGGATATCGCCTTTGCCTTGTCGGTCGTGCTGCTCGGACTTCTGGTCATGGTAACGCGCCGCAACGCTGTCAGTCAGGTCGTCGGATTCATGTCGCTTGAGAACGGACTGGTGCTCGCAGCGACCGGTGCCAAGGGCATGCCTCTCGTCGTTGAGATCAGCGTCGCCTTCTCGATCCTGATCGCGTTCATCGTCATCGGCATCTTCCTGTTCCGGATCCGCGAACGCTTCGATTCGGTTGATGTCTCCGCACTCGACGACTATCGGGGCGAACGGCGATGAACCCGCATTCCTTCGACCCGGTGGCGGCGGTTCTGCTGATCCCGATCGGCTCGGCAGCGTTGTTGGCCATGCTGCCGGGCTACCGGCTGACGGCGCGGCTGAACGTCGTCGCAAGCTTGGCGACATTTCTGTCGGCGCTCTTGTTGTTCGTGATCGAGCGTCCACAACCAGGGCCATACGTGCTGGTCGACGACCTCAACATCGTCTTCATCGTGCTCAACACCTTCGTGGGATTTACGACCAGCATCTTCAGCGCGAGCTACATCGCGCATGAACTCGAGACCGGCCGGTTAACGCCGGTCTACCTGCGATTCTATCACGCCATGTACCAGACCATGATGTTCGGCATGAACCTCGCTTTCGTGTCGAACAATATCGGCCTGATGTGGGTGGCGGTGGAGATCGCCACCCTGACCACGGTGCTGATGGTCGGCATCTATCGCACGCACGCCGCTCTGGAAGCAGCATGGAAATATTTCATCCTCGGCAGCGTTGGAATTGCGTTCGCGTTGTTCGGCACGATTCTGGTCTACATGGCGGCGCGCCCGGTGGTTGGCGAGGGCCAGGACGGCATGATCTGGACTGCCTTGGTCGAGCATTCGCAAGCTTTCGATCCCGCGCTTCTTAATGTCGCTTTCATCTTTTTGTTTCTCGGCTACGGCACCAAGGTCGGGCTGGCACCACTTCACGCCTGGCTGCCTGACGCCCATGCCGAAGGTCCGACGCCGATTTCCGCCGTGTTGTCGGGCCTGCTGCTCAACGTCGCGCTTTATGCGTTGTTGCGCTTCAAAATATTGCTTGCGGCAAATCCGGCGGCAATTGCTCCCGGGCCCCTGATGGTGACGATGGGGCTGCTTTCACTCGTGTTCGCGGCGTTCATGCTCTACCGCCGGCGCGATATCAAGCGGCTGTTCGCCTATTCCTCGATCGAACATATGGGCATCATCGTCTTTGCGTTTGGGATGGGCGGCCCTCTGGCTAATTTCGCCGGGCTTCTCCACATGGTGATGCACAGCCTCACCAAGTCGGCGATTTTCTACGCTGTCGGCCACATCTCGCAGATCAAGGGAACGCAGCGGATCAGCAGGATCCGGGGCTTGACCGTGAGCCATCCGGCGCTGGGCTGGGGTCTGGTGACGGGCGTGGTCGCGATCGCCGGCTTGCCGCCGCTCGGCATTTTCATGAGCGAATTCCTGGTCGTAAGCTCGACCTTCGCGCGCCAGCCCCTGCTCGCAATCGTACTGGTGCTCGGGCTGTTGTTAGCGTTCGGTGCATTGACGTTGCGCCTGACAAGCGTCGCATTCGGTGAGCCTCGCGGCAGCACCAAGCCTGCCGAGGCTTCTTATGTGCCGATGTTTGCGCATCTTGCACTGGTTCTGATGGCGGGGATCTATCTTCCCGCGCCGCTCGTCGTCTGGTTCCAGCATGTAGCTCGTCTTTTAGGATAGTTTAGGGATTAGCCGGACATGCCATCGCTGATCGATCTCATGCTTGAGGGCCGCTCGGTCCAACAACACAGCCCGTGGCCGCGAGTTGCGGTCGATGCTTCGGTATGGACATTTGCCGCAAGCGAGCTGGCACAGGGACGCTGGAGCCTGCTCGGCCTTTGGGGAGAACTCTCAACGGTGCACATGGCGATCATGGATGGACATACGGCAGAGATCGCCACCGTCAGCCTGGACTGCCCTGATCACAGTTATCCTTCGGTCGGCAAGCACCACCCGCCGGCGCTTCGACTGGAACGCGCTATCTTCGATCTGTTTGGACTGTCGGCCGAAGGCTCAACCGATTCGCGCCCCTGGCTTGATCACAACAATTGGGGCGTACGCTTTCCACTGGGAGATCGCATCGACGCGCTGTCGCAGTCGTCGCCCTATCGCTTCCTGCCGGCGGAGGGCGATAGCCTGCATCAAATCGCGGTCGGTCCGGTGCACGCAGGGATTATCGAGCCCGGGCATTTTCGGTTTACGGCAAGCGGGGAGACCGTGGTCCGTTTGGAGGAGCGGCTCGGATATACCCACAAGGGTATCGAGGGGCTCATGATTGGCGCCAGTGTGGAGCGAGCTGCTCAACTCGCAGGACGCGTGTCAGGCGACAGCACAGTCGCCTATGCCTTTGCGTTTTCGCGGGCGGCCGAGGCCGCCTTACAGCTTGTCGTGCCGGATCGTGCAATCTGGCTGCGTGCTCTCCTTGCAGAGTTCGAGCGGCTCGCCAATCATCTCGGCGACATTGGGGCGATCTGCAACGATGCCTCTTTCGCGCTGATGCAAGCTCACTGCGGCGTGTTGCGCGAGAGCGTCCTACGTGCATCAAATGCAGCATTCGGTCATCGCTTGATGCGGGATATTGTCGTGCCCGGTGGCGTGACCCATGACCTGAACGGCGACGGGACAGCAATCATCCGAGCGGCGCTGGCTAACATCCGCCGGCGGTTTCCGGCTTTGGTCGAATTATACGACAACACCGCATCCCTGCAGGATCGTACGGTGGATACCGGCGTGCTCAAGCCAACGCTAGCCAGGCAATACGCCGCCGGAGGCTACGTCGGCCGCGCGTCTGGCCGATCCTTTGACGCGCGCCGGACACTGGCCTACCCGCCGTATGACAGTTTGCACTTTGAAGTACCGGTCCTGACTGAGGGCGATGTCAATGCGCGCGTCTGGATCCGCGTGCGTGAGGTTGAGCAGAGCCTCTCTTTGATCGACCAGATATTGGACCGCCTTCCCGAGGGTTCGATCGGAACGCGTGTGGCGCATCGGCCGGAGCCGCGCGAAGGCATGGCAATCGTCGAGGGATTTCGCGGCGACGTTTTGATTTGGCTGCGCTTACAGGATGGGCGGGTGGAACGATGCCACCTGCGCGACCCCTCATGGTTTCAATGGCCGCTCCTGGAAGCTGCCATCGAGGGCAATATCGTGGCAGATTTTCCGCTCTGCAATAAGTCGTTCAACTGTTCCTATTCGGGCCAGGATCTCTAGGGACCGCACAAATGCGCAAGCTGCTCTTCCAAAGCCTGTTCCGGCCGCCATTGACCGAGCAGGCGCCGTTGCCAGACGACACCGCGGTAACCGAGCTCGCAACAGCGGTCGGTCGCGCTGCGCGGCGACACCTCGGCCGAAGTCTCTCAATACGCGAGGTCGACGCCGGATCCTGCAATGGATGCGAACTTGAAATCCACGCGTTGAATAATGCCTACTACGACATCGAGCGCTTCGGTCTCAAGTTCGTGGCCTCGCCACGGCACGCAGACGTGCTGATGGTGACGGGACCGGTGACGAAGAACATGCGCGACGCGCTGGAGCGCACCTATCACGCGACCCCGAATCCGAAATGGGTCGTCGCCGTGGGGGATTGCGCCCGCGATGGCGGTTGCTTCGCCGGCAGCTATGCGGTGGCGGGAGGGGTCTCGCAGGTAGTTCCCGTCGATCTTCATATTCCCGGTTGTCCTCCCTCTCCCACGATGGTCTTGCAGGGACTTCTTGCCTTGCTCGATCGAGCGGCCCCAAACGCCACTTCGGCGTAAGCCTCCGGGGAGGACGTTTCATGCCGTCTTTCGAGACTGATCTTGCAGCCAGCGGCCCGCTGTTTGTTTCCTATTTGCGTCCATCGGAAGCGTGACGTTTGCCTGCAACCGCCTCGCAGCATGCGGGCGATATACCGATCAAATCGTTCCTGTTGCCCTGAGCTGCTATCTAGGCGCTTTAAGGCGCCAGAACCCGCTTGCGAGTACACTTCTCTTCAGTAATCTCACCACGCCCGATCAGGAAACCCATCTCCCGGATGACTCGGGGGAGGTTCATCGCGCCCGTTCTAAAGTCCGTGGCGAAGCCTTGGGCTGCTTCGTGTTCTTCATCTTCGGCTTCGTGACGTGTTGTTCTCTGAGACGAACGCCTCGACCACCGGCCGAACTCGCAACTCCCGGATTGATCAACTCGATCCCGGCATTCTCCAGCGCGGAAACTAATTTCACCAGGGAATCGACATTCCCGCGGATAACGCCGTCACTTGCTTCCATGCGTTGAATGGTAGGGACTGAAAGATCAGCGAGCTCGGCCATCTGACGCTGGTCGATATTCAGAAGCGCGCGGGCGGCCCTAAGTTGGTTGGCCGTGATCATGAAATGGCGAGCTCCGGTGAGATTCTCATTGAAGATACCTACACCATCCAAATTGCTGCCTCAAGCATCAATCTAGATATAAATTATATCATTGAAAAATTTATGGCAGCTCGGACTGGATTGAGCTGGAGACTTCAATCGAATTTCTATCGAGCAACGCGGAAACATTGCCGGCAGTATCGACATCGTTGGTGCCCCGCAAACTACATGATAAGAGATGTTTAATGCATGTATTCTGATACTCTAGTCTTTGGGATAGTTGCCTGTCGTGAAACTGCTGGGGCGTTATCAAGGGAAGAACGGACAGATCGACATCGTCGAGTGTTCATGGGATGGAACACGCGTGTACTTCGAAGAAGGCGTAAGGCAAAGTCAGGCAACGCCCGACGGTGAAAGCGTCTTCACCTACGTCAAGCTTATGGACGAACTCTTATCCCGTTCTGAACAGATACTCGTCCTGGGCTGCGGCGGCGGAAATCTTGCGACACGGCTGTGGCGTCTCGGCAAGAGATTGACCATCGTCGACATTAACCCGATCAGTTTCGTGCTCGCGCACAGGTATTTCGATCTTCCGGACGAATTGCCATGCATCGTCTCCGACTTTCGGAGATTCGTGTTCGATGACCGCGGATATTACGATGGCATTGCCATCGACGTCGGCGGACCGGGATTCCGGTTCACGGAAGAGTTTGATGCGGAGACCTGCGACGCCATCCGCGCCCGTTTGGCACCGGGTGGCCGGATCGTGATGAACGTCTTGGTCGCACACGACATTGATCCGACACCCGATCGGATTGCGGCTAGACTCGCCGGTGAAGAACTGCGGACATGGATCGTCGATGAACCATCCATCGAGGATCGCAATGCCGTCATCGCTTGCATTTCTGAGAGGACCTTGGGTTCACGGGCAGCGCTTGAGCGCGTGATGCGCCATAGCCAAGAACGCTGGGCGATCCGCCGGGGAAGATTGTGAAGCCGCGATCTCGCGTGTGGATTGCGCCAATGTCGCAGCTTTCGGCAGACCGAAACCCGAGACGTGGATAGCGGGCGTTGGGCTTGTGTTCTCCCTGGCGAATCGAACCCCTATTTTGCCTTGACCTGAGAGGAAGACGCCCCTCTGCGCCGAAACTCGCCTGACCGAGCACCACGGGATCGCGCGAGACCGCTTGCCGGTCGAGCCAAGTTGCCCCGCTGGCCCTCATCTAGTCCTCGATGGCGAGATCCAAACGCACGGCGAGCACCACGCGCCGCCGTCTCTGCGCGTCATTAAACTTGCGCAGTGCGACAATCGAGCCGGCCCCGCTGTCGCCGGTGGCGTCGAGGTCGGGGAATTGACGTGGTGAGTACAGCCCTCGACGCCGTCGATCACGGATAGGTAGTTCGCACGCCGAGCACTGGCAGAATTGTACGCTGGTACGGAAGGACGTTGAAGACTATTCGACACCTTGTCGAATGAAAGCGACGTCCGTCGCGGAAAATCGAAAACGGCCTTTACGCGCCTAGAACGCCCCAACTATGGAGACATCCCGAGCATGCCTCCCGATACCGACACGAGATCTCCGGTTTCCGCCGCGCGCTCGACCGCATCGATCACTCTGAGGGTTTTCAGCCCCTCATGCCCGCTGACTACAGGCGCGGCCGTACTACGAATAACTCCACAGAAATTGACGATCTGAAGGCCAAGCGGGTCTTCCCTCTCGTAGCTCAGCCGCTCGCGCTTGATCGGCGCCCACCAGCTAGCCTTGCTTGGGTGACGCCATAGATCGAGTTGCGGAATAGCCAGCGATGCCCTCGTGCCACCGATCTGGTAACATGTCTCCGGCGTATGACTGTAAGCCGGGTTCTCACCAGCCGTGAATTCCCAGCTCCAAGGCGATTGGATGGTGTCGGAGACATTGACCGTTCCCAGTGCGCCGGAGTGAAAGTCCAGGCCGAGTTCCTTGGCCAGCGCGTGACAATCCCGCTCCACATCCGTGAGCGTCTCATGACCGTAGATGTGGGGCTGACGCTTGCCGAGCAAATTAAGATTTGGCCCGTTGAGGACGTAGACAAGACGACTCATAGAATAACTCCGTTCAGTGATGGGCGAGGATCTCGCCAAGGAACTGCCTGGTGCGGGCGTGCTGTGGATTGCGGAAGAAAGCGTCGGGCGCGCCTTCTTCGATGATCTGCCCATCAGCCATGAAGATCACGCGATCAGCAACTTGGCGGGCAAAGCCCATCTCATGTGTCACGCAAATCATGGTCATGCCATCGTTGGCGAGGCCGATCATCGTATCGAGCACTTCCTTGACCATTTCCGGATCGAGAGCCGAGGTCGGCTCATCAAACAGCATCACCTTGGGCTGCATGCAAAGCGCACGCGCGATCGCGACACGTTGCTGCTGACCGCCCGAAAGTTGAGCCGGATACTTCTCGGCTTGATCCCCGATGCGCACCCGCTCGAGATACTTTCGCGCGATCGCCTCCGCCTCGGTCTTGCTGATGCGGCGCGCGCGAATCGGAGCGAGCATGCAGTTCTGCAACACCGTCATATGTGGGAAAAGGTTGAAGCTCTGAAACACCATGCCGACGTCCTGACGTACGACATCGATCGCCTTGATGCTGTCGTCCAGCCGATGACCGTTCACGACAATGCTGCCCTGCTGGATCGCCTCCAGGCGGTTGATGCAGCGGATCAGCGTCGACTTGCCCGAACCGGACGGACCGCAGAGCACGATCTTTTCACCTCTCCGCACGGTGAGATCAACGTTGCGGAGAGCTTGATACCCGCCGTACCATTTCTGCACGCCCTTCATTTCGATCAGGATCTGGTCCTGCATGCTGGTCTCCGCTGTCGGGAGGCGGCCGACGCAGATCGCGCCGGCCGCTCGCCTGCCTACTGGACGGTGAACGGAACGCCAGGGATCTGGTCGGGGAAGGTCGGCACGGGCACCTTCATCCATTTGGCGTAGAAGGCGGCCAGCTTGCCGTCCGACTTGATCTGGTCGATGAACTTGTTGACCGTCTCGTTCCACTCCTTCTCTCCCAAGCGCGTGCATGCGCCGTTATACAGAGCGGTGAAGTGGAGCTTGGGCTCGAACCCAAGTTCTGGCTTTGCGGCGTTCAGACGCTGCGGGTAGAACAAGTTCGCGCCGACGGCCTGGACCTGGCCGGAGAGCAGCGCCTGTATCGTGGCCGCGTCATCGTCGAATCGGCGGATCTCGGTGCCCGACGGAGCGTTGTTGGTGACCTGGGTGTCTTGCGTTGAGGAGCGCGGGACGCCGATGACATATTTGCCCATATCGGCATTGCTGTTGATCGGCGTTGCCTTGGCTGCGACAAGCGTGATCTCATTGGCGACATACGGCTTGGAATACTGCACCGCCTTGGCGCGCTCCGGCAGCATGGCCATGGTCGCAAACAGGATGTCCACACGGCCCGTGGTCAGTGCCGGGATACGATTGGCCACGGCCAGCGGCGTGAATTCGGCCTTCACGCCAATGTATTCAGCGAACGCACGCCCCATGTCGGCATCGATGCCATCCTGCTTTCCCGAGCTATCGACATAGCCCCAGGGAGGATTGTCGCCCTGAATGCCGATGACGACGACGCCCTTCTTCTTCACGTCCTCCAACGTGCCGGCCTGCACTTTGCCTGCTGTGGCGAGCGCCGCCAATACGAGCAGCGCAATGCCGAGCTGGCGGCGAGTGATCGAAAATTGCATTGTGTGTTCTCCTCCTCTTGGTAGCGGCTGTATTTTGATTGGGCAGGTGCGCCGTTCCTACCTTTGACTGGCCAGGGCGAGCCTGGCTTCCATCCGGCTGCCCCACCATGAGAGTGGCCAGCAGAGGATGAAATACATTGCGCCGACCACGCCGAAGACGAGCAGCGGCTGGAAGGTCTGGTTCGATACGATTTGACCGGCGCGGGCGAGTTCGATGAAGCCGACGATGGCGGCCAGCGAAGTGCCCTTGATGAGCTGGACGAGATAGCCGATCGTTGCCGGCAGCGAGATGCGGGTCGCCTGCGGAAGCACAACGTCGCGCATGCGGGATGAATAGTGCAGTCCGAGCGCCATCGCCGCCTCGGTCTGACCGCGCGGCACGGCCTGTATCGCTCCGCGCCAGATCTCACCAAGGAAGGCCGAGGCATTCACGGTGAAGCCGATCGCCACCGCGACGAAGGCTTCGAGCTTCAGCCCGGTCAGCGCCAATCCGTAATACACGACGAACAGCTGCAGCAGCAGCGGAGTGCCCTGGAATATCCCGATGTAAATGCGGACGATCCATTCCACGCCCTTGTGACCGCAGGTGCGCAGCAATGCGACAGCCAGCCCCGCCGTGCAGCCGCCCGCAAACGCGACCAGCGTAAGCAGCATCGTCCATTGCAGTCCACGCAGCAGGAAGCCGAACTCAGGGAGGCCAAAATGCGGTGCCATGATCTCCCCCTCAGCGTGTCGGATATGAGAAGAAGCGGTGAGAGATGACGGCGAAGCTCAGCATCAACAGCCAGGAGATCGCGAGATAGAGGAAGGTAACGAAGAAGTAGACCTCGAAGCTGCGGAACGTGTCGCTTTCGATGCGCTGCGCAACCGACGTCAATTCGTAAGCCGACACCGCCGAACAGATCGACGAGGTCAGCGTCAGCATGATGAACTGACCCGTGAGCGAAGGGTAGATCGCGCGAAGCGCGGGCTTGAGCACAATGAACCGGAAGACCTGCCCTTTGTGCAGTCCGAGCGCGTAGCCGGCCTCCAACTGTCCTTTATGAATGGATTGTACCCCGCCGCGGATGATCTCGATGGCGTAGGCGCCGCCATTGACACCGAGTGCGATAACGGCGGTGGCTGTCGGATTGAGCTTCAATCCGATGAGCGGCAGGGCGAAGAACAGAAAGAAGATCTGCACCAGGAAAGGTGTATTGCGCACGATCTCGACGAAACCGATCACGAGAGCACGCAGCCATGCCGCCTTCGAATCGCGTGCCGCGACGCCGGCGACACCGATGATCATTGCGAGCGTCATTCCGGCCAGCGCCAGGCCCAAGGTGCCCACGCATCCCCACAGCAGCGCGGGCATCGCATGCCAAACCACCGAGAAATCAAGCGTGTAGCCCATCGTGCGTTTCCTCTCGGGCGTTGTGCGTACCGCTCGCCCATCGGTCGGGTATCATCCTCCCAGAGATATGAAAGTCGCAAGGAAGATGTCTGGATCAGGTGAGATGCCCGTGAACAGGCGGAAAGCTTCGGTGCCCTGGAAGATCGCCATGCCACCACCATCGACGGTGCGGCAGCCGAGGGCACGCGCCGCGCGCAACAGTGCGGTCTCGAGCGGGAAGTAGACGATCTCGGCGACCCAGAGACTCGGACGCAGCAGAGCAGTCGGCAGCGGCGTCCCTGGATACTTCTCCATGCCGATCGGCGTCGCGTTCACAATTCCGTCTGCGGCAGCCACGGCGGCTGCGACGTCCTGGCCGACCTTCAGGCGCCCGTTTTCGAATCGAGAAGACAACCCGTCGACCACGCTCCGCGCCTTTGGCAAGTCGACATCTATGACCGTCAGATCCTGCACGCCAAGCTTCATGAGCGCGAACGCAACCGCGGCGCCCGCGCCACCCGCGCCGAACTGGACGACGCGGCCGAGCGGAGCACCTTGCATGTTGCGGCGAAAATTCTCCGCGAAGCCGAACCAGTCCGTGTTGTGGCCGGTCATTCGGCCATTCCTGATGACCACGGTGTTCACGGCGCCAAGCGCTTCTGCATCCGGCGAGAGCTCGTCCAGCAGCGGAAGGATCGCCTGCTTGCAGGGATGGGTCACGTTAAGCCCATCGAAGCCCATCCACTTTGCTGCCGTGAGCAATTCCGGCAAGGCTTCGGCATCAAGGTTCAACTCTGCCAGATCGATCTTCTTGTAGAGATAGCGGATACCGGCCGCGTCAGCCGCGGCTTGGTGCATCGGCGGGGTGCGCGACGCCGCGATGCCACTGCCGATCAGACCGACGAGAAAGCTGGGTTTCGGATGGACCGCCAACATGTCTCGTTGCCCGTCAGGTCAAGGGAACGGTTAGCTTGGCGATCACCTCAGCCGTGCTCGGCCTGACGCCGCGCCACCAGACAAAGGCTTCCGCCGCTTGCTCGACCAGCATGCCGACACCGTCCGCCAGCTTGGCTGCGCCCGCTGCGCGGGCAGCGTGTAGAAAAGGGGTCAATCCTTTGCCATAAGCGAGTTCGTACGCCAGTTCCGCGCCCTGGAAGACATTACTTGGCAGTGGGGGCGTTTCGCCTCGCAGGCTGGCCGAGGTCGCGTTGACAACGACGTCATAGCCTTCGGCGAGATCGGCCAGTTCAGCATAGCCGCTGACGATCAGGGGACCGCGGCCCGCAAACTCGTCAGCCAGTGCCACCGCTTTCGACAGTGTTCGATTGACGAGAACCAGCTCGGAAGGCTCCTGGCGCAGGAACGGCAGCAGCGCACCACGCGCCGCCCCTCCAGCGCCGAGCATCAGGACGCGGCGGCCCTTCATCTTCACAGCGAGGTTCACGGTGATGTCGCGCACAAGGCCGACACCGTCGAAATTCTCGGCAATGACCCGGTCGTCCTCGAACTTCAGGCAGTTTGCGGCGCGAGCGCGTCTGGCGCTCTCCGAAAGCTCGGTTGCGTAGGCAAAAGCATCAAGCTTGAACGGGGCGGTGATGTTCAACCCCTTGGCGCCCTCAGCGCGGAATTGATCGACCCGTGCGGCAAAGCCGCCAATCGGGCCCTCGATCGCTTCATAGGAGAGGTCCTGCCCGGTCATTTTGGCGAACGTGCCGTGGATGAAGGGGGACTTCGTGAACCCGATCGGATTGCCTATCACGGCATAGCGGTCAGTCATCGCTCACTCCTCCACGGCGGCTTCGTTGTAGAGAACGCCGTCGCGGACCATCGCATCGACATTCTCCAGCGAAAAACCGAGCGATGCGGCAATGCGGCGGTTATCCTGCCCAAGCAGGGGTGCCGGAGTGCGTACCCTGGTGTCACAGTCGGAGAAGCGAAAAGGCAGGTTTGGCAATGTCACCTTGCCGAGCACCGGATGCTGCTGCTCGACCAGCATGCCGCGGGCATGGATCTGCGGATCCCTCACGACCTCTTCGATGGTCTGCACAGGAGCGGATGGCACACCTGCTTCCTCGAGTGCGGCAAGACAGGCATCCCGGGACGGCTGCGACAGCGTCCAGTTGCGCACAATCTCCATTGCCTCGGCATAATGAGCGTTCCGCGCGGCAGGCCTGGCAAAGCGCTCGTCGGATGCGAGCGCGTTTCCACCGATCAGCGTCGCCAATCGTCGCCACGCGTCATCGACCTGCGCGGCGATGACAAGATTGCCGTCCTTGGCGGGGAAGACTCCGTAGATGGTCGAGTCTGGTTGTCCGCTGCCGGTCTGCTTGGGCAGGTCGGTGCCGCCGGAGAGGAAGTAACGCTGAACCGCGTAATCGTGCATCGAAACCATGCAGTCGTACAGCGCCAGATCGATGTGCTGGCCGCGGCCGGACGATGCGCGACCAACCAGCGCCGCATTGATCGCTGCGACACCGTGAATGCCGGTATACATGTCGGCCAGCGGCATCCGCAGCAGCGGCGGTGCTTCACCGGGCGAGCCCAGTTGCGCCAGCGCGCCCGACATCGCCTCTGCGATCAGGCCGAAGCCCGGACGGTCGGCATAGGGACCGGTGTGGCCATAGGCGGAGACCGAGCAGTAGATCAGCCTGGGATTCCGCGTGGACAGCGCCTTGTAACCGAGCCCGAGACGCGCGAGTGCGCCAGGGCGGTAGTTCTCGATGAAGACGTCGGCTGTGTCGACCAGCTTCATCATCATGTCGAGACCACGCGTGTCGCGCAGGTCGATGCACAATCCCTGCTTTCCCATGTTCTGCTGAAGGAAGTAGCCGGATTGGCCGTCCTTGAAATACCCATGGGCGCGGCCCGCATCGCCTTGCTTCGGACGCTCCACTTTGATGACTTCCGCGCCCATCGCGGCGAGGCAGCGGCCCATGAAGGGACCTGCCAGGAAATGGCTGTAGTCGATAACGCGAATGCCTTTGAGCGGCAGATCTTGGAGCGGCAGATCTTGCGCGGTCATGCCTGCTCTCCTGCGGCGCTGGTCTTCGGGCGCATTGGAATCATCAGCCGATGCTCACCCAGCTGCACCACCTCGCCGCGCTGATTGACGAGCTCCGAGGGCAGCACCACGATGCCCCACCCATCGCGCTTGGTAGTGCGCATTGAACCGACGCGGAACTTCACGTGGACGGTGTCGCCGAGCTTGATCGGCAGCTTGAAATCCCACGTCCAGCCCAGCGACATTCCCGGAAGGAAGCGGTAGTCGGCACGAGTCTTCAAACCGTCGGCCAGCGACAGACCAAACAGCCCGTGCGCGACGCGCGTACCGAATGGTGTGGACTTGGCGTATTCCTCGTCGACGTGAACAGGCGTAAAATCACCCGTCAATTCGGCATAGGCGTTCACCATCGCTTCGGTGACCGTCACCGAGGGAGTGACGCATTCGTCACCGACCTTAGCATCGTCCCAGTAGCGCTCACCGGTCATGTCGCGTCTTCCTCTAGGCACGGGGATTGATCGCCAGGGCCGCTTCCACGGCACCTGCACTGGCCTGCAAGATTTCGAGGTTGAGGCCGCCCGGCAGCTCCAGCCAGTTCGGCCCGGCAGGCAACGCCTTGGCGCCCCAGGCTGCGGCACGGGCGAGCACGCCTTCATAATCGTCGACCATGATGCCGAGATGGGCGAGACGCCCTTCCGGTCCAGCAAAGTTGGGATCTTCAATAAGTTGCACGCTTCCCAGCACCCACACTTGGCGCGGACGCGCGCCATGGCCAGGCTGCTCGTCGCGGATACCGAGACCAAGCACCTCACGAAAGAAAGCGACGTGACGATCAACGTCCGGCACGCGGATCGCGACGTGTTCGACATAGGCGCGAGGCAGCGACATCGTCTCAGGTCTTTCCAGGATAATCGCTGCGGGCGTATTCGATGCCCTTGACCAGCGCGACGAGGGTGGAGTTGACCGGGGTCGGCACCTTGAGCTTGGCGCCCCAACGCACGACGGAGCCGTGGATGTAATCAACCTCGGTCAGATTGCCGGACTGCAAGCTCTGCAACATCGACGTCTTGAACTCGGGCGGCAGTCCGGCAGACGCCATCGTCCAGGCACGTCGCGGGTCGGTAATCGAGATCTTCACGCCGGCGGCCTGCGCGACCGCGATGCCCTCTGAGATTGCGGCCAGCGCGCAATCTTCCAGGATCGGTAGCGAATAGAGGCCGCCATAGGTCAGCCCGGTAATGGCGGTAACCCCGCCGCCGGCGACGTTGATAAAAAGCTTGTCCCACATCGTGCCCAAGATGTTGTCGCTGAGCAGCGTGAGGATGCCGGCACGATTGAAAGTCTCGGAAATTCGCCGGGCGCGTTCCGTCAAGCGTCCATCAAGTTCGCCAACAATAGTTTCCTTGCTGATGACCCCGGAGCGAACATGACCAGGGCCCAGCAGCACGCCACCGACATAGGTTTTGCCCGCCATGACCCGGTCACGACCAACCTCCTCGGACAGGATGTCCTCGTGGCCAAGACCGTTTTGAAGCGACATCACGACCGTCCGCGGCCCAATGATCGGCGCTGCCGCCCGGATGGCATCCCGCGTGTGATAGGATTTGACCAGGACAATGACGAGGTCTGCCTCTACGCCGACCTCGGCCGCGGAAGTGCAAGCAGTGACCTTCACGACGGTCTCGGCGTCACCTTCGAGCATGCGAAGGCCGGCGGCATTGATTGCGTCGACATGAGCCTGGAACGGATCAATCAGCCAGATCTCGGCCCCGCCGCGCGCCAGCGTGCCGCCGATGGTCGACCCTAAGGCCCCCGCTCCGATAAAGCAGATCCTCATCCGAACGCTTCTCCCAGCGCCTTTCTCGGCGTTGGACGCGTGGTAGCAGGCTGGTCGACATTAAGATATGCTATGATCCTTATACGTATTATTGTAAATCACAATGAAGCACTCAGATCATCGTGCCGAGACCAACCTGCTGGACCCGCGCCTGCTCAGGCTTTTCGACGCATTGTTCACCACTGGCAGCGTCACCAAGGCAGCCGAGAAGCTCGGTCAAAGTCAGCCGACGATCTCGATCTGGCTGGCACGCCTGCGAAAGGAATTGGACGATCCGCTCTTCATCCGGTCAGCGGAAGGGATGCTGCCGACGCCGCGCGCCGATGCTCTCATCGGCACGGCCAGACAGGCGTTGGAAATGCTGCGCCGTCTCGCGGAGCTTCGCACAGACTTCGATCCGACGACCGCAAAGCGCCGGTTTGCCATCTGCATGACGGATGGGAGCCACGTCACGCTGCTCCCCTCCATTCTCGCTCACGTCCGCCGCGTTGCCCCTGGCGTTCGTATCGAGGCGACACAGATCGGCTCCGACACCCCACGGATGCTGCAATCCGGCGAGGCCGATTTGGCGCTCGGCTACATCTCGGATCTCGACGCCGGGCACTTCCAGCAGGCGCTCTTTCCGCAGGACTGGGTCTGTTTGACCAGCGCCAAACACGCTCGAATCCGCGACCGGATGACGGTAAGGGATTTTAGGCGCGAAGCACACGTCCTCATTCGCTCCGGCACGGGACATCAGTTGCTCGCTGGCGCGCTACGGGAGCAGCGGATAGTCCTTGAGGTTGCGCTCGAGCTACCCGGCTTTTTGGGACTACCCGCAATCATCGGGACGACTGATCTGGTCGCCACGCTTCCAAGACACATTGGCGAGACGCTGGCTCACTACTACGGACTACGCGTGCTCGACTGCCCGCTGGCAATCGCCGGGTTTACGGTGAAGCAATATTGGCACGCCCGTTTCCATCATGACCCGGCAAGCCAATGGTTGCGCCAACTCTGCGGGGAGCTCTTTCAACAGCAGGAGGTACGGGGTCTCCATCGTTCCGGTCGGCCAAGGAAACGAAGGCCACGCGATTTGCCGTCATAATGGGTCTGCTTTCGGCCCTACTTGCCATACGACCGAGCCTAAACGCCCGTTTCGCGCCAAAGCGCTGCCGATGTCATGTGCCCGGTCCTCAGCGCCGCGGTTGGTCGCAGAGGCCAAGGCTGCTCCCATCGCCTTTGCAACCGACCAATTCACGCGAATGTTCAGTGGGCTACCATCCGGAGCGTTAGATCGTAGATAATCGTGCTTTGGCGTAGAAAATCGCAGGATTGGTAGCGGGGGAGCGCTACCGCCTTTCCCCACACCACCCGAACTTACGATATTTCATTCAATCTTACGCATAGGGTCGTTTGTGAGCTCTGGGACCAACCCAGCTCTACGCTCGTATCGAGAAATAATGGAAGACCTTCGGCTACCAGTCGGGTGAAAGCGACCTTCGTCGCGGAAAATCGAAGATGCGCCTGGTCCGGGAATCAAGAACAACTTAGCAATGGTCCTAGCTAGTGGCGCCCTTTGACCCTGCATCTGGGCGGGCCATTGCCGCCGCCGGCAACGATAGCTGGCGGTTCAAGAGGCGAGACGACGATCACGTCACCCGCGCTCGTCTCGCCTCCGCTATCCCGGCCAGCTCCGACGAGACGAGCGCTACCGCCAGACCCCACCGCGCGAAGGGATCAAAATTGGACGCCGATGAGGGTCGAATTTGAACGCCGATTGACACCGAGCAGGCGTCTATTCATTGATGGAAGCACAAACCACTGCGCGCAACGACCAAACCGGCTCGGCGGAGACTGAAGCCGGCACAGCCGCTGCAGCTGACCGTTTTGGACCTTTACAAGCCCTTTCAGCTCGTTACGATCCCGGATGCCTGCCAACGGATCCTGAGCCAATGATTGGCCGGAAGTTGAGGCGTGTCCGGCCGACCGATTGCTGATGCGGGAGGACCGTCGCGGTGAGTGAGACCGAAGGGCAGCCGCTCGCCCTCCAGACGATTGCAAAGGCTGGCCAGATCATCGCCGCCCAGATTGGCTTCGACGGAGTCGCTACAGCGCTCCTCAATGCCTCTCTCGATCTCTCCGGCGCGGCGCGAGGCGCGGTCGTTCTCGCGGCCAAGGGCGATCTGAGGCTGAGCGAGAACGGCTTCGAACCGGGGCTTCCGTTAGTCTCCAAGCTGAAGCCCGAGGGCACGTTGACCGATTTGCCCTCGCAAGTGATGCGGGCGGTCGTGGAGACCCGAGCCCCGCACATGCGGGCGCTCCAGTCGGAATCGTCCGCCACCGTTCTATGTACGCCGGTGTTGTCCGGAAACGCGCTTAGGGGACTCCTTTATCTCGAATTCGACAGCAGTCGGCGCGAAGCGACCTCCGCCGCTGCTGCGGCTGTCACGTTGCTCGCGTCACAGGCCGCGCTGACTCTTGACGCACTCGCGGAGTTCGGATCTCAGCGCGAGGAGCCCGTCTGGAGGAGCAGAAGCCGATCGACAGGCAGCATCGCCACCTTCCGCTGGAACCCCGCGACCAGGCTGGCCACGGGGTCTCCGGAATACTACGAGATGCTCGGCTTCGATCCCGAGGGCGGTCCTATCGACTTCGTCTCGATGACGAGCCGGGTCCATCCGGCCGACTATCCCACTGCCCAAGCGGTCGTGGATGACATTGTGAGACGTCGTGCTCCGCTCAGGATGGAATTCCGGATCATCCTGCCATCAGGCGACGTCCGGCAACTTCTGTGGTCTGGTCAATTCGATCTGACGAACCCGGTCTCGCCGGAGCTGGTCGGCGTCGTCATGGACGTCACCGAACTGAGGGCCGCAGACGATCTGCTGCGCGCGGCTCAGGAGGACGCAGACCGCCAGCTGCGCCTCGCCTGGCTTGGAGAAATGGCCGGATCCATTATTCACGAGGTGAACCAACCGCTCGGAGCCATTATTTCCAGCGCGGATGCCGCGGCGCGCTGGCTCGAACGGGAGCGGCCAGATGTCGAGGCCGCGATCAAGTCGATCCAGCGGATCCGCGAAATAGCGCACAGGGCTGGGCGCACCGTTGCCGACATGCGGGCCCTCACGTCGAAATCCTCGACGGAGATCGTCGACCGATCCATGAACTCGATCCTAGGCGAGGCCCTGCAGATGTCGTCGGCAGTGCTCGGTCGCTCGGACATCCGAACCGATACAGCGTTCGATCCGAACCGTCCCGTGGTGAGCGTCAACCCGGCCCAACTTCTGCAGGTGATGCTGAACCTCATCCACAACGCTGTCGACAGCATGCGCGAGGTGCGCGATAGGCAGAGGATCTTGAGCACCCGGACGCGGACCGACGGCGGCCTCGTGATCGTCGAAATCGCGGACAACGGCGTCGGATTGCCCGGTGGCGACACCGGCCGCCTCTTCAATCCGCTGTACACGACGAAAGCGGGCGGCATGGGCCTCGGTCTTTCGATCTGTCGTCGCGTGGTTCACGCGTACGGCGGCACCATCGCCGCGCGTCCCAATGCTGAGTTCGGCGCCACGTTCGTCGTCAGTCTTCCGCGAGCGGAATGAGCGGAGCCGCCAAGCAGAAAGGCCTAGCGGGGCTTGGGTCCGCCCTGATAGTGCCATCTCGACGCGCCGGGCGTTTGCCCCATCGCGGGCTCCAAATTTCTCGTATAATCGGCGAACGCGGAATTCGGGTCCCGCTGTGAGATGGCGGCTCTGGATTGTACAGTTTTTCCGGCCGCGTCCGGCCAGTAGCTCTTGTCAGAGATTGTCGAACCGGCGTCGGCACTGGCAGGCAGCGCCGCCAGAAGCGCAACTGCGAAAAGGCTCTTCGTCAACATGATTCGGCTCCATCATCTTCGCTGAAGCGCGACTGTCGCGCTCGAAAGAGGGGTTCGGCGGTGGCAACTCCTCAGTTACAAGCTCACCGCGACGTGAGATGGCGGCTTCTGTTTCCAGCACAACAGCCAGCCCATAGAATTGCGCCCGCGCCAGCGCACACGACGATCGCGCTCAAATCGTTGGCAACGAGCTCGCCAAAGCGACCTGCGCGTACCACACTGCTCGAGGCATCCCTCACTCTGCCGCCAGCCCGCGGTAGCGCAGGGGCAATGCGAGGCGTCTCCACACATCGCCTAAGGCTTCCGCGAGCGCCTTTATCAGGGCGTCATCGTGGTAGGGCGTCGGGGTAATGCGCAGCCGCTCGGTGCCGCGCGAAACGGTCGGATAGTTGATCGGCTGGACGTAGATGCCATGCTCGGCAAGCAGCAGATCGCTCGCGTGTTTGCACTTCTCGGGGTCACCGACCATGACCGGAACGATGTGCGTCTCGGTCAGCATCACCGGCAGACCGGCGGCATTGAGCGCAGCCTTTACTTTGGCCGCGCGATTCTGATGTCGCTCGCGCTCCCATTGCGAGGCCTTGAGGTGTCGAATTGCCCCGGTCGCGGCGGCGCACACGGCCGGCGGCAGCGCGGTGGTAAAGATGAATCCCGGCGCGTAGGAGCGCACCGCGTCGATGACGTCGGCGCTCGCAGTGATGTAGCCGCCGAGGCAGCCGAACGCCTTCGCCAGCGTACCCTCGACCACGTCGATGCGGTGCAACGCCCCTTCCCGCGCCGCGATGCCGGCGCCGGCCGGGCCGTACATGCCGGCCGAATGGACCTCATCGAGGTAGGTCATGGCACCATAGCGTTCCGCCAGGTCGCAGATTTCGTTCACCGGCGCGACGTCGCCATCCATTGAATAGAGCGCCTCGAACAGGATCAGCTTTGGCCGCTCGGGCGTCTCGGCCCCCAGCAATTCTTCGAGATGATCGATGTCGTTGTGCCGCCAGATCTTCTTTTCCACGCCGGCGCGCCGAACGCCCGCGATCATCGAATTGTGGTTGCAGGCGTCCGACAGGATCACGCAGTTCGGCAGTAGCCTCGCGATCGTCGCGATGCCGGTCTCGTTGGACACGTATCCCGAGGTGAAGACCAGCGCCGCCTCCTTGCCGTGCAGGCCGGCGAGCTCACGCTCCAATTCGACCAGCGGATGGGTGGTGCCGGAAATATTGCGGGTGCCGCCGGCGCCGGCGCCCATGCGGGTCGCGCTTTCGACCATGGCGCCAATCACCTTCGGATGCTGCCCCATTCCAAGGTAATCGTTCGAGCACCAGATCACGACCTGGCGCGGACCATCCGGGGAGTGCCAGATCGCATGCCGAAAACGCCCGGCGATGCGCTCGAGATCCGCGAACACACGGTAGCGCCGCTCCGCATGCAGGCGGGCAAGCGCGCCGGAAAAGAAATGATCGTAGATCACGGCGCGGAATCTCCCTCCGGTCGGTCTTCCCCGTTCGCAAGCGATCTCCATGCGGGCCGTCCGCTATCCATGGAACCGATGAAGAAAGAGACGGCCGGTCCCCGGGAGGGAAGGACCGGCCGTCGACGCCGGCGAGCAATACCTCTGCGCCGGCGAAGGTCTTGCGCAAGCGCGCAAACCACCGCGCCCGAAGCGGATGAGCCGGCCGGCGGCCTGATGCTCATGCTAGGCTTCCTTGCCATCATATCTCCCGATGACGCAGCGCCATGCCGCAAGCCGCTCGGCCGGATGCTGCTTCATCCACTCGGCGAGCTGCGGCGCGCCCATCAGGCAGGACTGCATCGACATGCTGGCGAAGTCGGAGGTGGTCACGGTCTGCTCGTGGCAAATCGCCGGAGACGAGAGACTGAAGGACCGCGATGATCTTGATCATGAGAGAACCTCGTTACCGCGGTCGTCCTTCGCGCCGCCGGTCGCATGATTTCCGCGCCCTGCTTCAATGTGGCTTGCCGAGCACGAAAGCAAAGGGAACGAGGAACAGCTCCTCACCGAGGTCGTCGTTGACGTGCAAGACCCAGCAGCGCCAATCTTCGAGGCTCCGCACCATGGTGAGGGACCTTACGACGCGGGTCGCGTGATCCCGTGCCTCGGCGAGGTCGTCCACCACGGCACCGCGGCGGTCGACCAGAACTTCGCTCCTGTTGGAGCAGTGGAAGTACACATGGGTCATGTCCAGCCCCGCTCGACGGGCGGTCCCCCTTCGGTTCGAGCAACCGAGCGAGCCGCCGCTCTCGCTGCGTCAACCTGTGAGGCCTTCTCCGCGCGCCGCGTAGTCGTCGGCGAGGGCCCTGAGTTGATCCGCGACCGCGTCATCGGTCATGGTCTTGGCGGCGCGAAATAACGTCTGCGCCGCTCTTGTATATTCTTTGCTTCGTTGCGAGATCCGGAATGTCATGACGGCCTCACGCGACGCTCGGCGGCTGGTCCAACCCGCCGCGGAGCCACGTCAACCAATTGCGATCGCTTGCCCGGCGCAGATTGAAGCGATCCAGGCACGTTCTGGAGCAAAGGGGGGTTCGCCACGAGTAGTAACGGAGGAGGCCAAACTTGCCCTCACAGAACGCGCATCGTGCGGCTCTTCCGTGGTTGAGTCCCTTGGAGAAATTGTTCATCGCGGTCTCCTATCGGAGCTATTGGTCGATCATTCCTTTCAACAACGCGCCTCGGGAGCGACTGCGTCATTCCGAGGCATGGAGCTTTGGACCGTAGGCACAGCATAAGGCGCGCGAGCCGAACCGCTCAATTGGACGTAGGTAAGCGCCGGACGTCTGAAGGGGCTACGGACCTATACGAAGGTCTATTGCGTCCGCGCCAAAACACCGACGTTGGGTCGTGGGGACGTCTCGGCCGCGCCGAGCCGACGATCCCGCCATGCAGCCCTCGAAGTAACATGTTCGCGCGCGTGTAACTCCGCAAACGCCATTGCCGAATTGGCAATCGGGAGGCGGGGGGCGCCAGGCGTTCGGCGCTCTACGAGCACGGATAAATCGGAGATGAGCCATGCCCGCCGACCAGCCGCTCATTGCGATCATCGACGGTAACGAACCCTACCGATGGAAATTGCGCCGCCTGCTCGGGACGGCAGGTCTGACGATCGAGCTCTTCCATTCGGCCGAAGAGTTTCTCCGGAGAGGCGAGGCCTGTCCACCCCATTGCGTCGTGCTGGACGTCGAGCTGCCCGGCATGAGCGGCCTCGCGCTTCAATCGCAACAGGCGAGGATCGGGCGACGAACGCCCCTGTTGTTTCTGACCGCACAAAACGAAGCAAGAGCGTGCGCCCGGGCGATGAAGGCGGGGGCCATCGACTATCTCGTCAAGCCCATCCAGGACGGGCAGCTCGTCGATGCCGTGCAACGGGCCATCGCGTGCGATCGGTTGCGGCGGCTGCAAGAGCAGCGCCTGGACGAGCTCCGCGCCAGGCTTGCGTCGCTTTCACCTCGCGAAAGAGAGACCATGGCGTTGCTTGCGGCAGGACAGGGACCCAAGCAGATCGCAGGACAATTGGACGTGTGTACCCACACCGCCCGCGTCCACGCCAGCCGGACCATGTCCAAGATGGGTGCGCAATCCATCGCGGATCTCGTGCGGATGGCGGACACTCTGAGACCCGCGTCGATTGAAGTCGTCGTCAGCCGACCGCACGACCGGCTCGACCGAAGTCAACGAGGTCCGGCATCCAATCCGCCCTTCGCAAGCATGAAGCCGGCGATTTCATCGAGGCCCTCGCCGCTCTTCAGATTGGAAAAGACGAAGGGCCGCGTGCCCCGCATGCGTCGCGCATCCGATTCCATGACCTGAAGATTGGCGCCGACCAGCGGCGCAAGGTCGATCTTGTTGATCACGAGCAGGTCGGATCTCGTGATGCCGGGCCCGCCCTTGCGTGGAATCTTTTCGCCCGCGGCAACATCGATCACGTAGATGGTCAGGTCCGCCAGCTCCGGGCTGAAGGTGGCCGCGAGGTTGTCGCCACCGGACTCGACGAAGCACAGCTCGGCGCACGGGAATTTCACGTTCATGTCCGCGATTGCGGCGAGATTCATCGAAGCGTCCTCGCGGATCGCCGTATGCGGGCAACCTCCCGTCTCGACGCCCATGATGCGCTCCGCCGGCAGCGCGCCCGCGCGCGTCAGGATGAGCTGGTCCTCCTTGGTGTAGATGTCATTGGTGATGACGTAGATGTCGTAGGAGTCGCGAAGATGCTTGCAGAGCGCCTCAACGAGCGCCGTCTTGCCCGATCCGACGGGGCCGCCGATGCCGACGCGGAAGGGACCATGAAGGGTCGGGATTTTCCCGCTGAGCCGAAAGGCAGTCTGGTTTTCTAGGATCTTCATGACCGGAATAACCTCGTATATTGGGTCTCGTGCGCAATGGAGGCGAATTCGACCATGAGCCCGGCGGAGCCCAGGTCGTCGAGCGTGGCGCGCTCGTCTTGCGCGCACGCGGACAAGACGGCCTGCTCGAGTTCCGCAATCGCGAATTGGCCGTCGGTCTGGCCGAGTGGGATCAGCCGCACGCCGGCGGTGACCAGGTTGGCGACATAAGCGAGCAGGAACGCGGGCAGCGCCAGACGCAGCGGACTCCGCTCCCTCGCCGAGCGGGCGCCGAGCACGACGGCCAGGACGGGCGGGACCTCCGTCTCCGACAAGACGTCCAGGATAGGGTCCGGCCACACCTGTCGAAGCATGCCGAGACTGGCCGCCGCCTGCTGCGATGCCTCGAGCGCGAACTCCGATGTCGCGCGGAAGGCGGCGGCGAGCTCGGCGACCTGAGCCAAGCCCGTCAGATCCTCCTCGACAGCGCAGCGATAGGCCTCGCTGAAGAAGATCGCCTCGTTGCGGCCTGATCCGTAGCGAAGGTCCGCCTCCAGCCAATCGACGAGGCTGTTGCGGTCGACGACGTGGCCTGTATCGGCCGCCCATTCGAGGCCGTGCGAATAGCTGTAGGCGCCGTTCGGGAATGCCGGCGAGAGCCAGCTTTGCAGGCGCAGCAGCGACCGCGGTGAACAGGCGTGATCGCCCTCCGTCATGATCTGAACTTGTCGGGCTTGCACGGGCGCCGTGCTCCCTCAGTACAGGAAGTAGCGGCGGGCCAGCGGAACCACATTCACGGGCGGACACGTCAGCAGCCGGCCGTCGGCTCGCACCTCGTAGGTTTCCGGGTCGACCTCCATCCGCGGCAGCGCGTCGTTCAGGATCATGGCGCGCTTGCCGATCCGACGCGTATTCGACACGGGCAGAAGCTGCTTCGCCAGTCCGAGCTGCCTGGTTCTTTGCAGCGAGGCCTGGCTGACGAAAGTCACCGAGCTCCTCGTCAGGGCGCGACCGAACGCGCCGAACATCGGCCGGTAGTATTCGGGTTGAGGGGTCGGGATGGAGGCATTCGGATCGCCCATGGTGGAGGCCGCGATCATGCCCGATTTGAGGACCAGGTCGGGCTTTACGCCGAAGAAAGCAGGATCCCAGACCACGACATCCGCGAGCTTTCCCACCTCGATCGAGCCGACATAGCTCGAAATCCCCTGAGCGAGCGCGGGATTGATCGTGTATTTGGCCACGTAGCGCCTCGCCCTGAAATTGTCGTTCTCGCCGACCTCCTCGGGCAATCGCCCGAATTGCTTGCTCATCTTGTCCGCGGTCTGCCAGGTGCGCGTGATCACCTCGCCGACCCGGCCCATCGCCTGGCTGTCCGAGGACATGATCGAGAGCGCGCCCAGATCGTGCAAAATGTCCTCTGCGGCGATCGTCTCCTTGCGTATCCGGCTTTCCGCGAAGGCAACGTCCTCCGGAATGCGGCGATCGAGATGATGCGTCACCATGAGCATGTCCAGCGCCTCGTCGAGCGTGTTCACAGTATAAGGCCGCGTCGGATTGGTCGAAGCCGGGATGACGTTCTCTTCGCCGCACACCTTGATGATATCCGGCGCATGACCGCCCCCGGCGCCCTCGGTATGAAAGGTGTGGATCGTCCTGCCCTTGAATGCGGCGATGGTATCTTCCACGAACCCGCCCTCGTTCAGAGAGTCGGTATGGATCATCACCTGCACGTCCATGTCGTCCGCAATCCCAAGGCAGCAATCGATGGCGGCAGGCGTCGCGCCCCAGTCCTCGTGCAGCTTCAGGCCGCAGGCCCCGGCCTCGATCTGCTCGACGATGCCGGCGGCAAGGCTCGCATTGCCTTTGCCGAAGAATCCCAGGTTCATCGGAAACGCATCGGCGGCCTCCAGCATGCGACGGATGTGCCAGGGACCCGGCGTGGAGGTTACCGCCGTGGTGCCGGCCGCAGGTCCGGTCCCGCCGCCCATCATCGTTGTCACGCCCGAGTAGAGCGCCTCCTCGATCTGCTGCGGGCAGATGAAATGGATGTGCGTATCGATGCCTCCCGCGGTGACGATCTTGCCTTCCCCGGCGATGATCTCGGTGCCGGGCCCAATGACGATTCCGACGTCGGGCTGCACGTCGGGATTGCCCGCCTTGCCGATGGCCGCGATCAGTCCGTCCCTGATCGCGATGTCGGCCTTCACGATGCCCCAGTAATCGAGGATCAGGGCGTTGGTGATGACGGTATCGACCGCTCCCTCGCTACGTGAGCGCTGCGATTGACCCATGCCGTCGCGGATGACCTTCCCGCCGCCGAACTTCACCTCCTCGCCATAGGTCGTAAAATCCTTCTCGACCTCGATCAGCAGATCGGTATCGGCCAGGCGCACCCTGTCGCCGACCGTGGGGCCGAACATCTGCGCGTAAGCCGCGCGGCGCATGGTGTAGGGCATGTCTTTGCTACCTCGGTCGATGGAAGCGGGTCAGGCGGGAGTCACCGGCGGCAGGGCGCCCATCACGGCGCCCGCGAAGCCATAGACCGTCCGGTTACCGGCATACGGAATCAAGGAAACATCGCGCGACTGCCCCGGCTCGAACCGCACCGCCGTTCCGGCCGGAATATCGAGACGATATCCAACCGCAGCGCTTCGATCGAAAGCGAGCGCCGCGTTTGCTTCCGCGAAATGATAGTGGCTGCCGACCTGAACGGGCCGATCCCCGGTATTCGCGACATTGATCGAAATGGGGACCCTGTCCTTGTTCAGGACGATGTCGCCGGACCTTGAAAGAACCTCGCCTGGAATCACGTCAGCCTCCCGACCATGCCAGTCCCGCCACGACCGCGCATGCACCCGCGCCACTCAGAAGGAGCGGCGCGGCCAGGCTCCTGAGCCCGACGCCGATCGCGATGCCAACGGCGTGAAGCGTCACGGTGGCCAGCGTGAAGCCCATCGCATACAGGATATGGCTCGCTCCCAACGCCGCCGTTCCGTGAGCGTGTCCATGGAAGAATGCGAAGACGCCGACCGCCAGCGCGCCCAGCACCGTCGGGGCGCGCACGCCGAGCGCAACCAGCACTCCCAGCATGACGATAGAAACGCCGATCGCCGGCTCGACGAAGCTGACCTGCAGCCCTGCGCTCGCCGCTGCAAAGCCTGCGAGCATTGCCGCCACGAACGCCATCGGCCACACCACCACGGCACGCCCACCCCTGAGCAGGCTCCAGAGCCCCACCATGGTCATGGCGATGATATGGTCGGCCCCGCCGAGAGGATGCGCGACGCCGGCGCCGAATGAACTCACCGCGTCGCCCGTGTGGGCGGAGACAGGGCAAACGATCATGTCAACAAGCACCGCGCAGATCAGACCTCGCCACATCATGTCCTCCTATCGAATGGGGTTATGTACCGGCACGAGCTTCGTCCCGTCGGCGAACGTAGCTTCCACCTGCATCTCGTGGATCATCTCTGGAATGCCTTCCATGACCTGGTCCCGCGTTAGGATTTTCCCGCTCTCGGACATGAGGTCGGCAACCGACTTGCCGTCGCGAGCGGCCTCCAGGATGAAGTCCGTGATCAGCGCGATGCTTTCCGGATAATTGAGCTTCAGCCCTCGCGCGAGCCGTCCTCGCGCGATCATCGCCGCCACGGCGATCATCAGCTTGTCCTTCTCGCGCGGTGTGAGATACAACGCCTTCCTCCATGACAGCAGCTAGCACGACCACATCCTCGGCACCCCGAACGGGCCGGCGCCGAGCTCTCGACCGAATTGTTCCAGCAAAATTCGCAGCCCGCGTTTCAACTTGGCACCGTCGGTCGCCGCGACCCGAACGACGATGAGCGCGCCGACGATCGTTGCGGCGCATTGGCAATCGAGCGAGAGCGCTATTTCGCGCAGGCAGCTCAGCCGTGCGTCGAGACATGGCCCGAAATAGACGAGCGTGCCGGCGGCCTTCCATTCACCCAGCAGCGCCGCCCTGCGCAGCTGCCCGAAGACCTCGTTCGTCAGACGAAGGCCGTCCGCCCAGATGAGGCGACCATCCCTCCTGATGCGCCAGCCATCGGCGACGTGTCCGGCGACGACGTCCTCTCCGCGGGCGGTCCGGCCAAGAACGAGCCATTCGAGCGCAATCAGCTCCGCGCCGGAATGAAGATCAATCTCCGTTTGCCGAACGATGCGCGCGTTGTTGAAGACAATCGTCTCTTGCGGAAGCCATGCCAGCCGCGCGGTCTCGCAGACCGTCAACCTCGTCACGATCCTGGCCGGCCGATCCAGGGCGCGATAGATCTTCTCCGCGGCCTGGTTCGTGACCACGACGGCGGCCTCTCCCCGTGCGACGACCTCGATGTCCAGCCGATCTCCGCCGGCGATCCCTCCCGACGCGTTTACGATCACGACTTCCTTCGCGGATCCGCCGGCGACCTCGGGAAACATGAGCGCGATCGGAAATCGCTGATGAACCTCCGCAACGCGCGTGCGCTCTCCGATGCCGGTCAGAACGACCCGGCCGGCACCGCGCGCCCGCTCGAGATCGACGTCGCGCACAATCGTTCCGCGCTCAGGCAGGGCCGCAGGATCGCTCGATTTCCGGTACGGACTGAACTGGTGCGCTGCTTCCAGCATCGGCGGAAAAGCTCTTGGGATCGGATAGGTTGACGAAGGTCGCGCATGACTCCGACAGACGGCGCGGAGCGATGGGCGTGACGACAGGCAAAGCCGTCACGCCCGGGTGCTCTGTTGCGAAAGCGGATCAGAACCCCGCAAGTCCCTGAGGACTGTTGTATGGGATCTTGACGCTGGTGATCTCCGTCAACGAACCGTCCGGCTGCGCGCTGTAGCCCACCAGTTTGCAGGCGTTTCCGTAGATCTGGTACAGGTACGCGCCGTCCGGCGTCATCCAGTTGTCGCTCGGCCCACTCGTCACGGTTCCGTTCAGTCCACGCGCGGTGCCGTCGCCCGGAATCCTCGCGCAGGCAGGATCGCGGGCGATCTCCAGGCCGCGGCCGTTGATGCGGTAGCTGCTGATGTTGCTGTAGCCGAAGTTCGTCGCGTACACGGTTCGGTCATCGGGAGACACGGCCAACCAGCACAGCTCCGACGGAACGCCCGCACTCGTGTCGATCTTCACGAGCGGCCCGATGTTGACCGTGCGGTCCTTCTCGATGGTGCCCATCGAGCATCCGTCGCCGACGGCGTATCCGATGATGAAGGTATTCGGGCGCTCGTGCAGGAAGGCGATATAGAACGGCGATCCGCCCTTCGCGTCGTAGAACCTGGCAGTGCCGAGCGAGCCGTCCTTTTGCAGGACGAAGACCGCGAGGCCATCCGGGTCCGGCGCATTCGATGCGATCGAGTGAAATGCGCCACCGCCTCGCTGAACCCAGAGAATCGGAGAGCCGTCCGGATACACGCCCGTCAGCGCGATCGGCTCATCGAACGTGGTGCCGACAAACACCAGCTCCTCGCCGGGCGAGACCACCACCATGGTCGCGACACGGTTCCTCTTGCTGTAGGTGTTCACGGAGTATCGCTCCGGTCGCAATGTGAGCTTGCCTTCGGCATCGACCGACATCAGCCGAAGATGATCCGGCCCAAACGAGTGCAACACGAACAGCGTCCGGCTCGTGGGCGCGAAAGCCAGCGACTTCGCGGTACCGCTCCTTCCCTCCACGGAATTTCCCGTCGGCTTGACGTCGAGCAGCGTGAGCCGGCCGTCGTCGCTCAAACGGAAGCTCGAGACGGAATTGTCCCCACCATTGGTGGCCAACAGAAACCGCCGATCCGGCGTCAGAATGACGCTTCCGGCACCTTCGAACGAGTTCGGCGCGCTCTCCTGGCCGCTGATCGGCTTGAATTCGCCCGAGCCGGCGCCGCCGGTGCTGACGCGCTCGACTTCGGTGAGCGCGCCAGTCGCGCTTCGCTCGTAGTGGACGATCGCGTTGTCGACCTCGTTGGTCTGCATGTAGACATGCCCGGCTTTTCCTTTAGCCATGGACATGTCCTTCGTCATCATTGCCTCTTTGGCCATGCTTGTCTCCTTCGGTTGCGTTCGGTTTCGGGGGAGCGGATGTGCCGCGTAGCGAAGCGTCCCCTCTATCGCTTCAGCGGCGGGTACCCGTCGACGTAAACCCAATCGGATGCCTGCGCCGGCACGTGACAGGACTGACAATCGACCTTGTAGTCTGTGGACGTTGTCCTCGAGGGATCAGTTGCGTCGAACCAGGACCATCCCCAGCCGTCGCCCCACAGCGGATTGCCCGGATGTCGGTTGGCGCGGTCCTTCACCATCACGAACCAGCCCTTTAATGCGCCGGCGCGGCTGACCGTGCCGGTCGTCATCTCACCAGTTGCGGTGCTGAACACCTCCTTGATCAGCACCGCTCCGTCCGGAAATCGTTTGTCGCGTCGATAGGCGTCGATCGTTCCCGGTGAGGCATAGACGACGTGGAGCTCCTTCGAACCCTTGCCGTCGTCGGCCGCGATCGCCCAGCTTCCGAGGACCTGATAGCTCGTCCGATAGTCATCCGGCACACGCAGATGTCCCTCGGAATCCGCGGCGGTCTTGCCGGCGGTCGCGGCACTCGATTCGGCCGCCCATATCGAAGACCGCTTGGCTGCGGCCGCGATCCCAAGGAGCACCATGACTGCGAGGCCTGCGGCGCCGATGGCTTTCATGCTGGTCTCTCCGCCGATCACGCGGTCAGCGTGCGTCCTTGTTGTCCAGGAGCGGGTAGAATTGGGTCCACACCTCGTCCTTCTTGGCGTTGGCGATATGGCAGTAGGCGCATTCGTCCTTCGCCTTGACCCTGGCGGTCGGCGCCTTGGGCTCGTGATGATTGAAGTTGAAGTATCCCCACCCGTTGGTGTCGGCGAAGCGCTTCGAATCCTTGACCGTCACGTCGGCGCCATTCCAAGGCCCTGGGAAATATCCCCTGCCCGATGGCTCGGTTCTGGACCCGTCAGGGTTCTGCTGCGGAAGCGTGAGTTGCAGCTCCTTGAAGAAGATCGTTCCTTCGGGAAACTGCCCGGTCTTCTTGTAGATCTCGTACGACCCCGGCTCGATATAGACATTGTGAAATTCCGGGAAGTTCGCCTGGCCGCCGTTGAGAGCGTTGGGGGTGAGCGGAGATCCCACATACACCCACTCGTGAAAATTCTTCGGCAAGAGCAACTGTCCGTCCGCCGTGTATTCCGGCATGTAGCGTGCCCTGGCCGGTGTCTGCGCGCTTCCGTTCTTCGAGCCGAACAACAAGGTCGTCGCGACGACTGCGCTCACGACGACCGCGGAAGCTGCCTTAAATCCGATACGCATCGCTTTATCTCCTGGAACATCCGCCGCTGCGTCTCCGCTTCGGCCCTGACGAAGTCTCCGATTGCGAGTTGGACGGAGGGTAACCGCCTATCGCGCATTGCGCGCGCCCGTGATTGCCTCGTCTTTTTCAATCTTGATGCATTCAGCTCACGCTTCATCTGCAACTGACGAGCTCTCACCTCGAGCGATCGCACGACGATCCTCCCGACAGGATGGAGCGATGCCTTTGAACGATTGCGCAATGGCAATCGCCGAGGCGGTATGTCCGCGCCTCGGCGTCACGTGATGCTGTGCGAAATGGAGCAGTGGCCGCGTCGGCCTTCGGTCACGCCTGGAGCGATCGTTCCCGGCAGATCCGGTAATGGTCTTGCCATGGCCGAAGCCGTTCGAACGCGGCGCTCACCGCCAGCACGTCACGATCGGCGTTTCGTCGACCTATGATCTGCATTCCGACCGGGAGACCATCGGACAGTCCGGCCGGGATCGACGCCGCCGGGTGGCCGGTGAAGTTGACGAGATAGGTCAGGCCCCATCCGATGAGCGGGTCGATCTCCACGCCGTTGATGGCGCTCGGCCCCCTCGTGTTGCCGTCGCCGGCATTGTCCACGGGCGGGCAGGCGACGGTCGGCGTCACCAGCAGGTCGAAATTGTCGAACACCTTCTGGAACGCGTTGAACACCTCGGTGCGGATCGCCTGGTCGCGGAAGAAATCGAGGCCGGACATGCGATTTGTCTTCTCGACCCAGTCCATGTACTCGGGCGGAAAGTCCTCGCGGTGCTGGCCGAGCAGGTCGATGCCGTCTCGCTTCATGCTCTCGAAAGCCTGCAGGTTCAAGAGCATGTAAAGGCGCGACCAGACGTCGCTCAACTCCCTCTGCGAACGTACGATGCCGAGATTCACCTGCTCCACGTGAGCGCCCGCCTCCTCGAACGCCCGCACGGCGCGGCTGACGGTTTCGGCCACCTTGCCGTCGACGGGGAAAACGTCGAGGTTCGGACTGTAGGCGATCTTGAGGCCACGAATGGAGCGGCGAGTAGCCTCGGTATAGTCGACCGCCGGATCGCTCAGGCTGAACGGATCCCGCGAATCATAGCCTGCGAGGACATTGAGCGCGACGGCGGCATCCTCCACCGTTCTCGTGATCGGCCCTTCGAACAGGAACGGCGAGTCAGCCGTGCCGAAGGCATTGGGGCGCGCCAGGAAGGGTACTCGACCGAACGACGCCTTGTATCCGTAGACTCCGCACCAGGCGGCGGGAATACGTATCGAGCCGCCGGCATCCGTGCCTTCCGCAATGGGCAGCAACCCGTCGGCGACCGCCGCCGCGCTGCCGCCGGAAGAGCCGCCCGTATTCTTGGCGAGGTTGAAGGGATTGCGGGTGGGACCAAACAGGTAGTTGTCGCAGGTGCCGCGAAATCCCATGAGCGGGCTATTGGTCTTACCCAGAAGCACCGCGCCGCCGCGCACCTCCATACGTTCGCAAAACGCGCAGTAGGCGTTGACGACGTTGTGCTTGAGCGCGCGGATGCCGCCGAGGCTCGCCGGCCACCCCGGCTTGAAATCAAAGAGATCCTTGAGCGCCGACGGGACCCCGTGCAGCGGACCCAGCGCCTCGCCGGCAAGCACCGCGCTTTCCGCCTCTTTCGCCCTCCTGCGGGCGCCGTCGAAATCGAGATAGACCAGCGCATTCAGACTCGGGTTGCGCGCCTCGATCCGCCGGATGAACACATCGATCACCTCGACCGGCGATATTTCACGCCGCCGGATGCGAGCTGCCAGCTCGTGGGCGGTGACGTAGGCGAGTTCATCGGAATGCACGGCCTGACCCAGACTCGACATGGCTTTCTCCTTTTGCTCCGCTCACGAGCGAGACAGCGTCCTAGATATTGAGCCGCTCCGCGCCGCGCGCACTCGCGATTGCTCCGCCTTTCTCGATCTTGATGCATTCTCCGGAGCACCCATCGACAAGCCGTCGATCAAGCTCCATGTCTGGCCTTGCTGACGGCGCGAGCGAGCCACTTCGATTCCGGATTCCCGCGCACAACCGTACGAGGTCACGATCCCATGGATGAACCTTCAGCACCTCGCGGCTTCAGATCGAGGCGACAAACATCCGAAAACAACCGGTTGCCTCCCGGCCAATATCTCACGACCGACTTCCCGATTCTGTCCGCCGGGCCCACGCCGGACGTGCGCGTCGCCGACTGGAAATTAGGCCTTCAACTTGGCGGGTCATTGCTGGGCGTGTGGACGTGGGACGAGTTCGAGGCCCTGCCCCAGACCACGATCAAGACCGACATTCACTGCGTTACCAAATGGACGAAGCTCGATACGTCCTGGCAGGGGGTCACGTTCGACGATCTTCTGAAAGCGGTCGGGCTCGAGGAGCCGCCGGAAGCCTATGTCATGGCCCATTGCGACGGCGGCTATACGACCAATGTTCCCGTTGCCGATCTGATCGGCGGAAAAGCGATGATCGCGAGCCGCTACGACGGCTTGCCGCTCGCGCCCGCCCACGGCGGCCCGGCCCGCCTCCTGGTGCCGCACCTCTACTTCTGGAAGAGCGCCAAATGGGTGCGGAGACTTCGCTTCATGGCCGAGGACGATCGGGGCTTCTGGGAATCGCGCGGATATCACAGTTACGGCGATCCCTGGAAGGAACAGCGATATGACGGCGACTGATACGCGCCCGGCGCCGCGCAAGATCGAATGGCAGGTCGGCCGGGTGCAGGCTCTCGTGGACGAAACGAGCCGGGTCAAGAGCATCATCCTGCAGCCGACGAGCTGGTCCGGCCACCTGCCGGTCAGCACGTCGACGTACGCCTCACCGCCAGCAACGGCTACCGGGCCGAGCGAAGCTACTCCATCGCGTCGCCTCCGGAAGACGGACGCCTCACGCTCACCGTGGAGCGGGTCAGGGACGGCGAGGTTTCCTCCTATCTCCTCGACGAGCTGCGCGTCGGTGACGACCTCGAATTTCGCGGCCCCATTGGCGGCTACTTCGTCTGGAGCCGGAATCATGGTGGCCCGATCTGCCTCATCGCGGGCGGCACGGGGATCACGCCGCTGATGGCCATGCTCCGCCACCGCGAGAAGTCGTCCGACGCTACGCCCGCCCTGTTGATCTATTCGGCGCGCAGTCTGGCAGACGTGGTGTACCGCAAGGAACTCGATGCGATGGCGTCTCGCGACGATGATTTGCGCCTGGTCTACGCGCTTACGCGCGAGCAACCGAGCGACTGGCTCGGGCATTGCGGAAGGATCGACGAGGCCCTGCTCGCGGGCCACTGCTTTCCGCGCGAACAAAACCCGACGAGCTTCGTTTGCGGACCGACGGACTTCGTCGAAAGCATCGCAAGAATGCTCGTGCGGCTCGGTTTCGATCCGCTCACCATCAAGACCGAACGTTTCGGACCTTCGGGAGGATGATCGCCATGGCCTGCAACATCGCCGATCTCGTGCTTGACGGGCATCCGGGCACGCACCTGCTTCAGGAGGCGTTTGCCTTCGACATCACGCTGACCTGGATCGAGTGCGAGACATGCAACAGCGTGTGCGGCCTTGGCTCTTTGACCCTGGACGGAGGCGCCGCAGAGGCGCTCGTGAAATGCGCCAATTGCGGATGCGACCTGATCAGGGCGGTGCGAACTGAGAGCGGGCGGCTCCTCGAGATGAAAGGCGCATCGCAGTTATATTTTTGACCCTGCTTCGAGTTACCTGTCCAGTTGCGAGAGTGACGATCGTAATGAGCGACGAAGACGCGAACCTCGCCGAGATCGAACGGCAAATTGCCGCCGCGACCGAGGACCTCCGCGAATTGATTGGACAGGCCGACGCTTATACTGGAACGATGGGCGGAGACGCCGTCAGCCAGCTCATCGAGGACCGGGTCGCCCGGCTGGAACTGCTGATCAGGCGCCGCGAGCAGCTCCTTGCATTTCAGGACATCCGAGAGAATTGACATGCTGGCACGCCGCGCGACGTTCATAAAACCTTGTGCCGGTTCTGCCTTCCCGGGAGAGAGTGCCTCGACCGCCGCCAGCCTCGATCATCAGACCTAACGAGGGAGAGAACTGTGGGACTATCCTGGCAGCAAGGTCCACTTTCGACGGGCGCAATCGGCCGGTTCCTCGTGCCGGAGCCGCTGCCCAAGCGACTGTTGTATGTGGAGCGGCTACGCCGGCGCATGCGGGTGCGCTTTGGAGGACAATGGATCGCCGATAGCGAGGACGTTCTCTTGCTGTTCGAGCCGGGCCGCTATCCGGTGGCCTATTTTCCTGAAACCGATGTCTCCCCAGGCACCCTCCAGGCACCCTGGAGCGCACCGAGCACACCACGCAACATCCCGATCTCGGGCTCACGTCCTGGTACAGCGTCCGGGCTGACGGGCAGCACGTCGCGCCGCGAGGCGCGTGGCAGCACGGCAACCTGCCCGCCCACGCGAATGACCTGCACGGCCGCGTCGCCTTCGCGTGGCGTGCCATGGATGCGTTCTACGAGGAAGACGAAAGAATCGTCGGCCATGCCGCAGACCCCTACCACCGCATCGACATTCGCCAGGCTTCCCGTCACCTCGTGGTCCGCTACCGTGACCGGATCGTCGCGGATACGGAACACCCGCTGGTGCTCTACGAATCCGGCTTCGCGCCGCGCTGGTATGTGCCACGGGCCGACATCGACGAATCCGCCCTCACCCCCGTGAAACTCCAGACGTTCTGCCCGTACAAGGGGCTCTGCAGCTATTACTCGATCGATGACGCACGACAGGCCGCGTGGTCGTATCCTGACGCCTATCCGGAGGTCCGACGCATCTCCAGCCTGGTGTCGTTCGAACCGGATATCGTCTCGGTCCATCTCGATGGCATCCAACTTCATCTTGAGCCGGGCCAGTCGGTGGTTCCGCACGGTCCGGATCGCAATCTCGACGTCGCCGAAGTCGGTCGCGAGCAGGCCGCCGGTGGCGAGCCCGCCGCGCCGGCGGGCGGCTAGGAGGACTGCGGTCCCCGTCAGTTGTGGAGCGGCACATGGCGCGACTACTATCGGTGAACGTCGGGCTTCCGCGCGATATCGCGTGGAGAGGCCGCACCGTACACACCGGAATCTGGAAAACTCCTGTGCCTGGCCGCTGTCGCGTCGGCCGGCTGAACCTCGACGGAGACGGTCAAGGCGACCTTGGCGGCCACGGGGGCGAGCAACGAGCCGCCTTCGTCTACCAGATCGAATCGTATCGCTACTGGCAGGAGCAGCTGAAGCGGAGCGACTTCGTCCACGGCCAGTTCGGCGAGAACTTCACGGTCGAAGGATTGGCCGACGATTCCGTCTGCATCGGCGATCGCTATCAAATCGGCAGCGCGTTGTTCGAGGTCAGTCAACCGCGCGTGACCTGCTATCGCGTCGGCATCCGGATGGACGAGCCGCGGATGCCGGCACTGCTGACATCCAGCGGGCGGCCTGGATTCTACTTCCGCGTCCTGCGGGAGGGCGAAGTCGGCGCCGGCGACGAAATCGTCAGGGTTGGCGAGGCGCGCGAGCGGATGACGGTTGGGGAGATCAACGCGCTTCTCTATCTGCCGAACCATGCGCGCGACGGATTGGAGCGCGCTCTGCGGATTGACGCGCTTTCACCGGGATGGCGCGCGTCCTTTGAGGCCTTGAGACAGAGACAAACGATTGACGCTGGTGGCGGCAATCCGGGGCTCGCCCCCGCGGCCGCCGCGCATCCGGTTGCACCGGGATTTCACCCGCTCACGGTGACGGCGATCGAACAGGAGTCCGCCGACGTCCTCTCGCTGTCGATGCAGCATCCGGATGCTCTGCCGCTGCCGGCGGCTCTGCCCGGCCAATACGTCGTCCTGCGTCTTCGACAGACCGGCGGCCGCCCCCTGCTCTTTCGCAGCTACTCGCTCTCGGGCCCCCCTTCGACGGAGCGCTATCGGATCAGCGTGAAGATCGAGCCGGACGGAGCGGGCGGGACCTACCTGCGGGAGCACGTCCGGGTGGGCGATGTTCTCGACGTCAGCGCACCGCGCGGAAGCTTCGTCCTGCAATCCGGAGAGCGGCCCCTGGTTCTGCTCAGCGCGGGTATCGGAGCGACGCCCGTTCTGGCAATCCTGCACGCTCTGGCGGCGGCTCATTCGACCCGGCCGGTGTTCTGGATCCACGCGGCGCGCGACCGACAGCATCATCCATTTGCCGCGGAAGTCCGCCGCCTCCTGCCCTCGCTCACCCGCGGCCGCAGCTATGTCTGCTACAGCAAGCCGGGCGCGCGCGACGAAGTCGGAGTGGATTTCGACGCGACGGGTCATCTGTCGCGATCGGTCTTCGACGGCGTCGGCATTCCGCGCGAGGCCGAGGCCTACCTCTGCGGGCCGGCTCGCTTCATGGCGGACATGAAGGAGGCATTGCTGGCCCTGGGCGTCGCACCAGAGCGAGTTCATGTCGAGCTCTTCAATGGCAGCGAGTCGATGACTCCCGGCGTCGTCGGCGCGGCGCCGCGAGCTCCGCATCCGCCGCAGGACGATGCCGACACCGGTCCCGTGATATCGTTCGCACGCAGCGGCATCGTCGCACACTGGAAGGCCTCACCATACCAAAACATCCTGGAACTGGCCGAAGCGTGCGACGTCCCGGTCCGCTGGTCGTGCCGGACCGGCGTCTGTCACAACTGCGAAAGCGGCCTGGTTTCCGGTGCAGTCACTTACGAACCGGAGCCGCTCGATAAGCCCGCCGCCGGCAACGTTCTGGTCTGTTGCTCACAGCCGGTTGGTGACGTCGTCATCGATCTCTAGATCGAAGTGGCGGCCTCTATTGGGGAGAAGACGTGGCGCGATGAGTACAACGACACGGCGGTCATGACCTTCTCGGTCGAGGTGATCACCTGCGAGGAAAAATACAGCCACAGAGCCGCGCGTGGAGGCAACTACGTTTGCTCGGTTCCGTCGGGTTGCTGCTCGGCCCAGGGCGGCTCTGGGTTCAGATAGCCGACGAGGCAACCGACGCAGATCGCAAGGCCTGCAAGCGGGTACTTCAGCGCCATGACCGCAGCCGCGCCAAAGAGGCACAACGTCGTCACGGACCGTAGACGCATGCTCCTACGCACCTTCGGCAGAATCCTCGGGCCGGGCGTCCGGTGGATGAGCTCCCAGACAAGCGCACAATAGGTTGCATTGACCAGAAAGAAGACCGCCGCATAGAAGGCCACCGGCTGCGGCGCGAGTCCGCTCACCGCCATCCAGGCCGTAGCGAGCGGAAGCAGCGAGATCGAGAACAAATGCGCGAAATTGAACCACAACAGGTTTGGCGTCGCGTCACTGGCGTAGCGCATCAGGTAGTGGTGGTTGGCCCAGACGATTGCGATGAAGAGGTAGCTCACCGCGTAGCTCAGCCATGTCGGCCAGAGCGCCAGCAAGGCATCGAAAGTGGGCCGGGTGGGCGGCCTCAATTCCAGCACGAGCACGGTGATGAGCACGGCGAACACGCCGTCGGAGAACGTGCTCAGTCGCTCCGGTGTCGCTCTGCGTAGCATGGTTGCGGCTCCCATGCGGCGAAGGTGCGCAAGGTTTTCAGGACGAGGCGGCCGCGTCAAGCAGCGAGCGCTCCGGGCGGATGCGCACCTTCAGCGAGGCAACGCCGCGGGCGTTCTAGGCAGCCCGCGAGCCGATGACGGACCTCGGCAAGGAGGCCAGGAACAGCACGACACAGACGCAAAGCAAAACGATATCCTTGAACAGAAACTCGCCGGTCAGATTCCACGCTATCGGGTCAGTCGAGAGGCTCCATTTGACGACCCCCGGCGTCGTGAAGAAGAACGACCACGTCGTGGCAAAGGTGATCACGCCCATCAGCGAGCCGACAGCCGACAAGACCGGGCTGAAAGCCCCTGCGGCGAGCAGAGCCGCAATGACAAACTCCACGCCCCCGAGGACATAGGCTTCTCCTCTGAGCCCGAACAGCGATAGCCACGAAAAAAATGGACTATTGCTGATGTACTGGACGATGCCCTGCGCCGACTGCAGCGTGAATTTTTGCATGCCAAAGGACACGAATACGACCACCATCACCCAGCGGAGGATCGCCAGCAGGCGATAGGACCCGTCTCCGCTCTCTGCGACATTGAACGATACTTTCATCCGGCTTCCCTCGTCGCGATTTCGGCTGGCGCGCAAGCGCGCCTTGCAATCCTTACGTAGGGGGAAGCCTGTCGTTACGCGGGTCTAGGCTTTGCTGGGTCACAATGATGTGCATGCGTGACCAATGTTCTTCGCACCGGTGGCCCAAGGCCCTAGAGCCGCCTTGCCGGCAGGCTCCCAAGCAGCGGGGCCTTCTGCGCTCTCATTTGGACCGACCGAGAAAGTCGCGGATCGCCGCCGCGATTTCCCTGCAATGGGTCTCGAGCGCAAAGTGGCCCGTGTCGAAGAAGCGCACCTCGGCTCCCGGAATGTCGCGCCTGAAGGCTTCCGCGCCCGGCGGCAGGAAAAAGGGGTCGTTCCTGCCCCACGCCGCCAGCAACGGGGGCTTGTGTCTTCGAAAGTAGGCCTGGAATTCCGGGTACATCACGACGTTGCTCTTGTAGTCCCCGAACAGGTCGAGTTGCACCTCGCTGGCGCCGGGGCGCGCGAGATAAGAGTTGTCGAGGGTGTATCCGTCCGGAGACACGAGGGACGTATCGGCCACGCCATGCGTGTATTGCCAAATGGTGGTCTCGGGCGAAAGGAACGTCCGCAAGGCCGCCCTGTTCGTCTGCGACGGATCCTGCCAGTAGGCCCGGATCGGACTCCAGCCCTCGCTCAGCCCCTCCTCATAGGCATTGCCGTTCTGCGAGATGATGGAGCTGATGCGCTCGGGATGCCGAAGGGCCATTCGGAAGCCGGTCGGCGCACCATAGTCGAAGACGTAGAGCGCGAACCGCGCAAGCCCTATGACCTCGGTGAACCGTTCGGTGACCTTGGCCAGAGCAGCGAAAGTGTATGCGAAGGTCTCGCGTGCCGGCATATCGGACTGGCCGAATCCGATCAGGTCCGGTGCGACCAGGCGAAACCGATCTGCGAGTGCCGGGATCAAGTCGCGAAACATATGGCCCGCGGTGGGAAAGCCGTGAAGCAACAGCAAGGGTGGTGCGTCGGACGGGCCGGCCTCGCGGTAGAAGACGTTCAACCCGTCAACATTGGCCTTGCGGTAGCGAATGGTCGTCATACCCAGTTCCTCGCGATCCGGCGTCCAGGGGGCGCCTCCGCCGTGTGGACGCAACGATACGGCTGGCAAATCCGGAGCAGTCCTGCGCAGGAAGTTCGTGCGTCGACGTGATCCGGTTACAGGGAGCCGCCGATTTTTCCTGCCCGGATCGCACGCCGCCGCAAATTCCGTGCGATGCTCACGGGTTCATTCGAACTCCCTGCGATAATCCGTGGGAGTCCATCCCGTCGTCTTGCGAAACGCCGAACTGAAAGAGCTCGTCTGCGCATAGCCCAGGCTGAGCGCGATGTCCGTTATCGATATCGCCCGGTCGGCCAACTGCAGCTTGGCAGCCTCCATGCGGCGCTGAACCTGATACTGATAGGCCGGGACGCCGAACGACTGCTTGAACGCACGGCAGAAGTGGTGGAGGCTGAGCCGAACGAGCGCCGCGAGCTTCACAAGGCACACTTGCTCTCCCAGGTGCTCCTCGATGTACTCGACGACAACACGCCTCTGCCAGCTGGCGAGACCACCGCGACTAACCCGCACCGGCTCGCGAGCGAGCGCCTGGCTGGGCCCGGATAGCTCATGGGCGAGCACGCTGGAGAGCGCCTCCAGGTATGCCGTGCAATTCGCTCCGCGGCTCTCGATCGCCTTTTTCAGTTTGGATGCGGTCTCCCAGACCAGGGAATCCCAAAGGTACACCCTCGGCGACAGGCTGCCTTCGCCGTCGGCCTTATGAAGAGCGGCCGGATCCAGGTAGAGAAATGTTACACGAGCGGCCGAACCCGTCTCAAACCATTCCCGGTAGGCGTGCCCGGCCGGCACGAACGTTAGTCTGCGGTCAGAGCCCCGAAGCTTCGACGAATATTGTTCGTCGATCAGAGTCTCAGCACTGGTCCGTGCCCCCTCATTGTACAACACGAGGAGGTGCCGTGATCCCCGAAAGCGAAACTCGATCTTGCTGTCGACCGGGACGTAGATGTTATCCGAGAACCACCAGCGCCAGCCGGTCCCGAGACGTTTTACCGGCTCGGAAGGCGTTATGCTGACCATGGGGTCGAGACCACTCCCGCCCAACTTCGAAGAAGCACTTCGGTCCGACCGAGCATACGAAATGGGAATGAGACAAGCGCCGATGCCGCTCTCACCCGAACCTGATAAGTACGTCCCCATCGCTGTCGACCTATTGATTGCGCTGGATGCCCGCGGGCGTCGGAATGCCGCAACGAGAGACTTTACGTCGAAGCGAGGGTGGATCGGACCGCTGCGATATGACGAGCCGCAGGACCGTTGCGAATTTGCGTGGCATCATCTCTCCGGCGAAAGCAGGCTACCAGATGAACCGGTAGCAATGCGCACGGTGAGCATGCTTTCGTTCGCCCGAGCTCGCAACCTCCCGCTTGTGCTGCTCCTTCCCATACCTTGGTATGGGTCTCTATCCAGTCGCGTCGAAATGATTTACGACTCGCGGGTCTCTTGGTTCAGCCCTGAAGGTCGAGTGCTTCAGCCATCCGGGCGAGCATCGCCACTGTCCTGGCTCCCAGCTTACGCATCACGCTGCCACGGTGCATCTTCACGGTTGCCTCACTGATCGACAGCTCGTTGGCAACCTGCTTGTTCATCAAGCCGGACGCGACAAGCGCCATCACCTGACGCTCGCGAACGGTCAGGAGCGCGAACTTCTCGCGCAACTGCACGAGATGGGCGATCTCGTCGCGGCGGCTTTTGTCCTTTCGGATCGCGGACGCAACGGCATCGAGGAGGTCCTGATCCCTTATCGGCTTCGTGAGAAAATCGACCGCGCCGAGCTTCATGCCCCTCACCGACATCGGAATATCACCAAACGCGGTCATCAGGATGATGGGGATGCCGATATTCATCTTCATCAGGTATTCTTGCAGCTCCAGGCCGCTCGTTCCCGGCAGCCTGACGTCGAGCACAAGACATGCCGGAGCATCCGGCAGTTCGACCTTCATGAAATCCGAAGCAGATCCGTACAACGCAACCTGGTAGTCCATGGACTCGAGCAGGTCGCCAAGAGACACACGGACCGCGCTGTCGTCATCGACGATGTGAACCAAGCCCGCGGACGGCATGCCCATTGACCTTTCGACACTTATGGCGACTGGCGACGCCGGAGAACGAAGATGAACTTCGTCCCATGCATCTCGTTTTCTTCCACCCATAGACGGCCTCCATGGAGCCTGACGATCTTTCGGCAGATCGACAGTCCCAGACCGAGCCCGGCTCCCTTGGTCGTGTAGAGCGTCTCGAAGATGCGCTCTCTATTGGCCGGATGGATGCCGACTCCGGTATCCGCGACTGCCACCGAAATCATATCATCGGCCGCCCTCGAACAGACCGTCAAAATGCGGTTTCTTCCCTCGACGTCCGCCATCGCGTCGACGGCGTTTCGAACGAGGTTGAGAGCGACCTGCTGGATCTGAACACGATCGGCTTCTATGTGGGACAACGACCTGTCGAAGTCCGTGCGCACGGTGACGCCGGCTCGCTCTATCTCCCGTTGAGACAGTAGCAGGACCTCTCCAACGGCATCATTGATATCGAACCTCGAAAATTGAACTTGCGTGCCCCGCACCAGGGACCTGACGGACGTCGCGACCTCCGCAGCTCGACGTGCCTGCTCGATAATGCGTGTGACCGATCTGCGGGCGTCGATCGGCTCGATCGGATCCCTGGCGAGCCAGCGAAGGCAGGCCTCCGCGCTCATGATCATTCCCGTCAACGGCTGATAGATCTCGTGAACGATCGAACCCGCAAGCTCGCCGAGCGAGGCGAGACCCGAGGCTCGTGCAAGCTCATTCCGCGCATCCGCAAGCGCCTGCTCCTCGGCTTTCCGCTGGGTGATGTCGGTGATGATGCCTTCCAGCTCCAGGTCGCCACTCGGACCGTCGTCGAATTGTCCTACGGCCTCGACGTGCAGGGTTTTGCCGTCTCTATGGACCACTCTGTATTCGTGGGCGAACGAAGATTTGGTCGAGATCGCCTCGGTGAGCGCCTGCTCCAGGCCGGGATAGTCCTCGGGGTGCACCCGGCTCTTGAACATTTCGAACGGAACGGGAATGACATCGAGGTCGAGGTCCAAGATGCGGTAAACTTCGCGCGATCCACGAGACAGGAGCGTCCGTGTGTTCCACCGATAACTGCCCATCCCGCCGATCTGCTGGCCCTTGATCATCCACATGTTGGTCTCGCGCAGCGCCTCGAAGAGGCGCACGGATTCGAACGAGACGGCAGCTTGCAAGGCAAGCATCGAAATCACCGAGACGCTCCGGGGTGAGAACCTCTGCTCGTCTCCTTCCGCTTCGAGATAGAGCACGCCAATCGCTCGCTCGAGATGCATCAAGGGCAAGCAAAGCTGACTTATTTTCCGAGAGGCTGGAGTATTCAAATCGACGAGCGCCAAATCCTCCGCGCCGACCTGTCTGACGACCGCCTCTTTGCGGTCGAGGACCTGTTCAGCCAGCTCCGCCGGTAGTCGGAATTCGGCACTCACAGGAAAGGACGCGAAGAAGCTTGCCCTTTCGCGAGGGAAACTCGCATCCGCCTTGTCCAGCAACTCCCTCTGCCCATTGAGCAGGACCGCCCCCCTGGTGGCCCCGGAACAACGGGCCGCCTCCTCCAGGAGAGCCTTCGCCAAACCCTGATAGCTGCGCTCTCTCGATATCGTCTGGAGCGCCTCGGCGATCAGCTCGAGTTCGCACGTCTCGTTTCCACGCTTCATGCCGAGACTTCTCGCGGTGTACATCCGACATCCCGACGCATCACCCTGCAGTGACGGACTGCACCTCGCCCGGTTCCGCCAACTTTGCGAATACGCACGAAAGTATGAAAGGGAGTTCGCCGGCACACCCGGAACATCTAACCGGAGTTGCGAGCATTGCCAAGTTCTGAAGCCCCCTCGAAATTTATCGCAGACTGTAACCAACTTGATCACTGCCGCGAACGCATGGAGTCCGGCGAGACTTATTTGTCGCCGCATGCGCGGGGCTTCGAAGCGAACGCAAGGACGGCGGCGCGCGCCGCGACGCCGGCATTGGATGTTGGGTGGCTGTTGCAACACCACGTGCATGCGACGGTGCTCGCCTCAGCATCGGCGCCGGGTGACGAGGGAACCGTCGCAGACCTTCTCTGTCCGAGGCCGGACGGTCGCAGGCTCCCGTGCCGATTCCGAAGAGATGCATCCGGATGACGGGCCGAGGGCTTCCGCTAGCTTGCGGAGCCCCCTGCACCGGCGAGCTTCGAGACAGATGCGTTTGCCTGCTGGCTCCCGCGCCGGGTTCTGCACGTCGGTGTCAGAATTCCGAACGCTGTGGCCATAGAGCGCGCACCGCATCCTGCTTCAGCAGATAGAGCGATACGGCCAGCAGCACGACGTCCTTCATCAGGAAGGGGACATTTCCTGTCATCGCGGGAAACCCGCCTGCCGAAGCATCCCAGCCACCCGGCATGAAAGGGATGATCGAGACGGTTGCGACGAACGTTGCGGTCGATCCTGCCGCGCCGAGAATGCCCAGACGCTTGCTCCAAAATCCGGCGAATATCAGAGCGCCGAAAGTCCACTCCGCAACGCCCAGGAACCAACTGGCGCCCTGGTGGCCGAACACGGGATAGAGCCACCAGATGAGCGGGCCATTGCTGATGAACGGTTCGAGACGGTCGGCCTCGTAGGCCCACCACTTCTGATACCCAAAGAAAAAGAACAGGATGACCATCGAAGCTCGAACGATGTGATAGTCGAGGTCTCCCGTGAGCAGGCCAGATCCAGACAGTTTGTACAGGATCGGACTCCGTGGGCTACTCGCCAATGTGCTCATGATGCAACTCCTCCTGGTTTCTGACTGACGACCTCGTTCGCCCCGACATTCAACGAGCGATCACAATCCGACGGTGCAACCGGTACGACATCGCTCAACAACCACGACAAATTCTCAATTTTCTGTCGAATTCGGCTTCGACGCCGCCCTGCTTCTGATTGAAGTCCGTGATGCGCCTCTGCAGTTCGTCTTCGGCCGCCGAATTCGGCATGAACGTGTCCCTGCGTGGCTGCACGTGCACGCCGTCGACCGCGCTTTGCTCTCTCGAAGGCGGCGGGGCGGCGGGATCGGCCAAGGCCGCCGGGGGAATGGACAGGAAGCTCAAAAGAACAAGGGGCCATGGACGAAAGTGCACTGGCGCGCCTCACAATGTTGTACGAAGTCGCGGTGAACGCGCCTGCATCATGCAAGGATTCGTCGGCGCCTGCTTTTCCGGAGTTGTTGCGGTTGAGGCTATATTGTTGGAATTTCGGCCGGGGAAATTTGAAAGATGCGCAGCGCATCGGCCTTCGCGTCTGGGCAGAGGATGCAATATGGTCCGCTCGTCGTGCGATCCGCCACCGCAACGCGCTCAGGAGATCAGCGCCGCCAGCTTCTTCAATCCCCGGTGAATATTGATCTTGACCAGAGCGGCAGATTGACCGGTGGCGCCGGACGCATGCGCAATGCTGAGGCCGTTGAGCTTGACGAGGCGGATCACACGCTCTTGCGCAGGCTTCAACTGACCAAGTAGCTGGTCCAGTGCGGCGGCGCTGATCGCGGCACCTTCGTGACCTTCTATTGCGATTTCCTCGTGAAGCGACAGCTCGGAGTTTCGAGAGGCCTCCCGAAGGCGGTCGATCCATTTGTAGCGGGCAATCGCCGCAAGCCAGGCACCGAACGGCTTTGAAGCCGAATAAGTGTGCCGTTTGGCATGGATGGCCAGAAGCGCTTCCTGCCGCGCATCTTCAGCGGCGGGATATGGAAGTCGCCGGGCGTAGTAGGCGCGCAGCCAGCGATCCAACTCTCGGAGCAACTGCTCATACGCCGCTCCATCCCCTGCCCGTGCTGCGACCATGAGGCGACCCCACCGCTCCGAACGCTCGCCCCATCTCCTCGAACCGACCGCTTTCCGTCCCTCGTTCACGAGAGGCCTCCGCCCTCGCGCGGTCGCGAACGCCGGGCTTCGTCGTCGCCGGCCGGCAGCGAGCCAGTATTTGACATGACCTCGCCCAAGGGCACTGTCATTTTCGAAGGCTCCTCTCGATGTACTCAAGCAAGGTGCTGGTATCGAAAGGCTTTCTGAGAAGGACAAATGCACCTATCGAAAGCGCTTCGCCATCCAGCTGATCGTGGGGTAGAGCCGTGATGAGAATGACCGGAGCCGCGATGTTCTGCGCCTGGAGCTCTCGAACGAGCTCAAGGCCGCCCATTCCCGGCATGTGGACGTCGGCGATGATACAATCAAAGTCGAACCGATCGGCATAGCTCAGCAGCATCTCCGCCCTGTCGAACGGCTCGGCGCGGTAGCCGATCGATCGCATCAGGTCCACCAGAGATAGGCACAGACCCTCGTCATCATCGACGACTCCTACGAACGGGACGCTCACCGGACCTGCCCCCACGAGGCCGAAACGTCATCGAAACTCGATCGAAACAAGAGGAATTCGCTCGTGAGCCGCCGCGCCGTCGGCTCGGTTATTGCGGGCGCAAGCGCTGATGTGTGATCGCCAGGCGTACATGGCTCGGTCTCCCCAAGTGAGGAAAATCCATTGGCTGCGCCGACGATTGCGCAGGCGAACCAATAACATGCGTTCGACAGCCAGGCCCCACAATCTCCCGGTTGTGATGCCCACCCCTATACCTTGGTATGGGTCTGTCGCCCCACTGAAGCTACGGGGCCACGCGCCGGTAAATGTCGGTGAGCAGAGAGGCACCGTGCTCTTCGCTTCCCCGTGGCGACGTTGGAGGCCCGCGAAACGGGCGTCCGGCCGGAGAGCAACGATCTTTGTAAAACGGAGCTGAACTGCGCAACTTCGCGAAACTGGCGATAATCAATGCGCAGCGCCGTTGTTGCCGCCTTGATATTGCTGATCGCATCAGCGGCTACGGCACCGGCCTGATCTCGTTCGATCGCGGCAGCCCTGCCGATCCCCGCAATGCGGCGCATTGGAGCGAAGTCACATGGACCACCTCTTGGGTAAGTTAGCGAAGCTCCCTCTCGTCAATGGCGACTTTGACTACCATCTCACGCGCGCGGCGATGGTCATCGTCTTCCTCGTGTTTGGTTGCCAGAAATGGTTCGACTACGAGGCGCATGCGTTGATTCCATTCATCAGCCATGGGCCTCTGATCTTCTGGCTGTATCCGCTGTTTGGCGTTCGCGGCGCGGCCTACTTCCTCGGTTCGGCGGAATGGCTATTTGGATCTCTCCTGCTGCTCGGCTTCTGGAACAGAAAGGCGGCCCTCCTGGGTTCGCTCGGCTCATGCGCCACCTATGTCGCAACGGTCACGATCATTCCGTTCTTTCCGGATGCTTGGGCGGCGCCGGCCGGCGGCTTTCCCGCAGCGACGTTGCCATTTCTCTTCCTCATGAAGGATGTCGTACTGCTCGCGGCTTCGGTTTATCTGCTCAAGCACGACATCCTTCGCGCAGCAGCCGGTGAACGAACTGTCCGGACAGACATGGTTCGACGAGAGGCGATGATGCGATGACATCGACGAAATTGCCTTTCGCCGGCAGCCCAAGGGGCGACAGTCACGACAAACCGCGCCCCTTGTGGCGGGCGATGAGCTGTTCGGCGACGTCCGTCAGGTTGTCGCCGACGATCTGCGGCTGCGGGCCAACTCCCAGGATGTCGTTGCCGGGACGCCTGACGAGCGCGGCTTCCCAACCGGCCGCCACCGCACCGAGCGTATCCCAGGTGTGGCAGGCGATCATGCAGAGCTGCGAAGGCCCAACTCCGAGCACCTTCTCGACGCTGGCATAGGTCTGCGGCCACGGCTTGAAGACCTTGACGCTGTCCACGCTGAAGCATCGTTCGAAGAGGCCGCCAATGCCGCCCTGCTCGAGTTGGCGGGTTTGAACTTCAACCAGGTTGTTGGTCAGCGTAAACAGCCGGAAACCGGCGTCGCGCAGCTTCCGTAGTGCACCCGGCACTTCCGGATAAGGCGGCATCGTCGAAAATCTCTCCTTGAACTCCCTGATGTCCGCGCTCGCAGGCTTGATGCCCTGGGTGTTCGCAAGCATCTCCATGACGGCAGCACCAATGTCAGTAAATGGCACATAGGAGCGTGCAGCCGTCAGCGCCAGCGAGTACATGACGAGGTTGGCAAACCAAAGCCGCGTATCGACCTTGTCTCCGAAGATGCGCCTGAACGTCGGCTCCAGGGTCTGCAGATCGAGAAGCGTTTCATTGACGTCGAAGACGATCAAGGGAAGCGCGGGCATGATACGGGACTCCATCTTCGCTTGGGTGGCGCTTTGAGGAGGGGTGGTCCGCTCACGACGCAACGCGCAGACCAGCGCAGTCCGGATGAGATAGTTCGCAGAACGACCGCGCCAGGTTACGAGGCGAGCCGAGAAACTGTGCGCCGGCAGGGCATGCAGCCCAGCGGCAGGTTCCGACTTTGGATCCCTGCTCAAACTCCGATCGAGCCTGTAACCAATTCAGTGGCACCCCCGAATACTTAGCATGCAGGGAAGGTGCAGCATCTCGCCGGGTTCCCCGATCAGAGGAAACCGTCGGCGGTTGCTGCTTCGAGCGGCCGGACTCGGTCTCCGGCCGATCGCTCTCGGCAGTTTGGCTGCTGGAACGCGGACATGAAGAGAGACAGTCAATTCGAGTTCTGCCGACGCCAGCTTCTGTTGGCAGGCGCGGCATATTTCGTTCTCGGCGCCTCACATTCCGGCGCAACGGTTATCTACGACCATCTTCCATGGACCCCGAATGCCGGAAATCCACCGCCGCCCGCGACCCTTGGACCATGGCATTTCTTCACGGGCGACGAAGGCAGGACAGTCGAGGCGCTCGCCGATCGTATCATTCCACCCGACCCGGACACGCCCGGCGGCAAGGATTCCGGATGCGCGGTCTTCCTGGATCGGCAGCTCGCCGGTCCCTATGGACGCCAGGACGGCCTGTACCTCAGACCCCCATTCCTGAAGGGGGCCAGGAACCAAGGGCACCAATCCGACAAGGGACCGGCGCAACAATACCGCGAGGCGTTGGCTGCCCTCACGAAGAGTTGCAGAGCGAAGTTCGGCGGCAAGGCGTTCTCGGACCTTTCGGATGCCGACAAGGATCGCGTCCTGGAGGATCTCGAGAAAGGGAAGCTCGAGCTCGACGGCGCCGACGGCAAGGCCTTCTTCGACCAGCTCGTCAAGGACCTGCAGACGGGATTTTTCGCGGATCCGATCTACGGCGGCAATCGCGACATGGTCGCGTGGAAGATGATCGGCTACCCCGGCGCTCGCTACAACTATCTCGATTGGATCAACCGACATAACGAAAAGTTTCCGCTGCCGCCGGTGAGCCTGACGGGACGGGCCGAGTGGACGCGGGCGGAAAGGTAGATCATGACAACACGGCTTCCCAAGAAGGACGTCGTCATCATCGGCCTCGGCTGGACCGGATCGATCATGGCCAACGAGCTGACCGGTGAAGGCCTCGAGGTGGTCGCGATCGAGCGCGGCCCGTGGCGCGACGCACCGACGGATTTTCCTCCGACGTACATGCAGGACGAACTGAGGTATCGCGTTCGTCACGAACTCTTCCTGCGGCCGGAGCAATTGACCTTCACGTTCAGGAACAAGATGGACCAAACGGCGCTTCCGATCCGGAGCTGGGGCGCGTTCATGCCGCCGAACGGCGTCGGCGGTGGAGGCGTGCATTGGAACGCCGAGATGTGGCGCTTCCTGCCGTCCGATTTCGTGCTCAAGACACATTTGACGGAAAGGTACGGCGCCTCGTTCCTCCCGGACGACATGACCATCCAGGATTGGGGAATTACCTACGACGAGTTGGAGCCGTTCTACGACCGCTTCGAATATCTCTGCGGGACCTCAGGCACTGCGGGCAATCTCCGCGGCCAGATCATGGAAGGCGGCAATCCGTTCGAGGGTTCGCGCTCCCGCCCCTATCCGACTCCCGCTCAAGCGCAACCGTTCAGCCACACGCTGTTTGGGAAAGCGGCCCGCGAGCTCGGCTACAAGCCGTTTCCGCAGCCGTCCGGAAACCTTTCCCAAGCCTACACGAACCCGCTTGGGATGAAGATGGGACCATGCACCTATTGCGGCTTCTGCGAATGGTTCGGCTGCAGCAATTATTCGAAGGCGAGCCCTCAGACCACGATACTTCCCTATCTGGTGCGAAAGCCCAACTTCACGGCACGCGACAATTCGGAGGTGATCAGGATCAATCTCGACCGGTCCGGAAAGAGGGCGACCGGAGTCACCTTCGTCGATACCAGCGGCGAGACATGGGAACAGCCTGCCGACCTCGTGATCCTGTCGGCCTACACGCTGTTCAACGTTCAGCTTCTGCTGCACTCCAAGATCGGCCGCCCCTACGATCCCGTCGCGGGCACCGGCACCGTCGGACGCAACTACACGCATCAGACCATCTCGACCGTGAACGGTTTCTTCGATCCGAAGAAATTCAACTTCAACCCGTTCATCGCCTCGGGCGCGATCGGCATGTGTATCGACGAATTCAATGGCGACAACTTCGATCACGGCCCCCATGGCTTCGTCGGCGGCGGCTATATGGGACAAGTGCAGACAGGCGCGCGCCCGATCGAAAGCACCCTCGTTCCGCCGGGAACGCCGAAATGGGGCGCGGCCTGGAAGAGCGCCGTGAAGGAGAATTACCTGTCGACCGTCAAGCCGGGCACGGGCGTGCACGGCAGCTTCTACGCCTACAAGGACATCTATCTCGACCTGGATCCGACCTACAGCGACCGCTTCGGCCGTCCGCTGATGCGCATCACGATGGATCTGAAGGAAAACGAGCTCAAGCAGAACAGGTTTCTGACCGACAAGTTCGCGGAAATCATCAAGGCGATGGGTGCGAGCAAGCTCGACGTGCAATACCGCAAAGGGCCCTATGACATCACGACCTATCAGACGACCCACCTCAACGGCGGGGCGGTGATGGGCAGCGACCCGACAACCAGCGTCATCAACCGCTATCTCCAAAGTTGGGACGTGCCCAACCTCTTCGTGCTCGGCGCGAGCGCATTCCCGCAGAATGCCGGCTATAATCCGACGCTTACGGTCGGAGCTCTCGCCTTTTGGGCGGCCACCGCGATCCGGACCAAATATCTGAAGAGCCCGGGGAGACTCGTCGATGCGTAGGCGATCCCGTCATTTGTTTGCCGTCACCGCGCTGCTTCTCTCCACTGCCCCCTGCTACGCCGGCGGCTCCGATCCTCAGGAGTTCACGCAGATCGAACGCGGACGATATCTGACGATACTCTCCGACTGCGCAAGCTGCCACACGGTGCCCGGCGGCAACCAGCCATTCGCGGGCGGGCGTGCAATCGAAACGCCTTTCGGCAATATCGTCGCCCCGAACATCACGCCCGATCCGGAAACGGGCATCGGCAGCTGGAGCGACGAGCAGTTCGACGCAGCCGTCCGCAAAGGAATCGGCCCCGACGGTTCGCGCCTCTACCCCGCGATGCCGTACAACGCCTACACGAAGATGTCCCGCGACGACGTGCTTGCAATCCGCGCCTATCTGAACACCCTGACGCCGGTCCGCAATGCGGTCACGGCCGACACCCTGCCTTTCCCGTTCAACATCCGCACGGCCATGCGGGTGTGGGATGCACTCTATTTCCAGCAAGGCGAATACCGACCGGATCCAAGCAAGTCGGCCGAGTGGAACCGTGGTGCATTCCTGGTCGATGGACCAGGCCATTGCGGCGCATGCCATACGCCGAAGACCGTTCTTGGCGGCGACAAGGCCGCACAATATCTCCAGGGCAGCTACCTTCAGGGCTGGTCGGCTCCTGACATAACGAATGACGCGCGCGTTGGCGTCGGCAAATGGTCGAAAGAGGATCTGGTCTCGTACCTGAAGGCGGGCCACAATCGCATGACGGCGGCGACCGGACCGATGGGCGAAGTGGTGACGCTATCGACCGCGCATATGAGCGATCCCGACCTCGATGCCATCGCGACCTATCTGAAATCGCTGCCCGGCAAGACCGGCGGAGCTTCGCCGCCTCCCGCAAGGACGCCAACATCGACCACGGTCGGAGCCACCTTTGCGGCATCTCCGCTGGCCCTGGATAATCCAGCCATGGTTGCCGGAGGTGCCATCTATCGAGACCAATGCTCGGCCTGCCATGGCCTGGAGGGCAAGGGCATCGAGGAACTCTTCCCATCCATAGCCGAGTCCTCGATGGTCCGATCGGACGACCCGACAACCTCGATCCGCATCATTCTGCGAGGTGCCCGAAGCGTGGGGACGCGTGCCCAGCCTACCGCCTCCGGGATGCCCTCTTATGGCCGAGAGCTCGACGACAGCGAGATCGCAGCCGTCCTCACCTACATCCGAAGTCGTTGGGGCGGGATAGCCGACCCAATCGCGTCCAAGCAGGTCTCGAAGGTGCGCCTCGACACCGAGCTTCGACCGGACTAGCCGTCCGCGTCACTCCCATGACCGCTGCGACCAATACTATTGTAGGCAATCTGCGTCGCGAGTAGGCTGACGAAGGGGACGAATGGTTACTGATACCGCCTCTCTCCACGGAGTGGCCGGATAGGTTCCGGAACCCGGCAGATGAACGTATCCTCGCCAATCTCCAGCAAGAGAGATGCCGATCCAGAAGTCTTGTGGGACGACGGAGAACTCGTCTTCTGCCGCGAATGGCGGCCGGACGTCGACGGCGAGCTTCACAGCGTCTTGATCGTAAAGCCCGGCGCTACTGCTCCAACACCGGCCAGCCTCGACCGGCTCGCACACGAATACGCGCTACGGGACGAGCTGGACGGCGATTGGGCCGTCCGGCCGCTGGAGCTGATCCGCGAGCGCGGTCGCGCCTTGCTGGTGCTCGAAGACGGCGGCGGTGAACCGCTCAAGCGGCTGCTCGGGGCACCGATGGAGCTCGGCAAATACCTGAGACTTGCCGTCGGCTTGTCAGTCGCGGTTGGCCGACTGCATGAGCGGGGCCTCATCCATAAGGACATCAAGCCCACAAACATTGTCGTCAATTTCACGACCGGCCAAGTGTGGCTCACCGGCTTTGGCGTCGCTTCGCGCCTTCCTCGGGAGCGGCAGTGGCCCGGACCTCCCGAGTTCATCGCGGGAACACTTGCCTATATGGCGCCAGAACAAACCGGGCGGATGAATCGCTCGATCGATTCCCGGAGCGACCTCTACGCGATGGGAGCCACGCTCTACGAAATGCTCACCGGCACTCCGCCGTTTACGGCTTCAGATCCCCTGGAGTGGGTTCACTGCCACGTCGCCAGGAAGCCGACACCACCCGCCGAGCGGTCGAAGAATATCCCGGGCGCCGTCTCGGCAATCGTCATGAAGCTGCTCGCCAAGACTGCCGAGGAACGCTACCAGACGGCGGCAGGCGTTGAGCATGACCTTCGACGCTGCCTGGCTGAATGGGAGACTCAGGGCCGCATCGACGAATTCCGGCTCGGCGAACACGACCGGTCAGACCGGTTGCTGATTCCTGAGAAACTGTACGGGCGCGCACAGGAGACAAAGACCCTGCTGACGTCATTCGACCGGATCGTCAACGGCGGCCGGCCCGAATTGCTGCTGGTTTCCGGATATTCCGGTATCGGCAAGTCCGCTGTCGTCAACGAACTCCACAAATCGCTGGTTCCCCCGCGCGGGCTCTTCGCATCCGGCAAGTTCGATCAGTACAAGCGCGACATTCCTTACGCCACTTTGGCGCAGGCCTTTCAGGCCCTGGTCCGCCCCCTCCTGAGCAAGAGCGAAGCAGAGCTGAGCGGGTGGCGGGATGCCATTCGAGAGGCCGTGGGTCTGAACGGACAGCTCATCGTCGACCTCGTTCCGGAGTTGAAGCTCATCATAGGAGAACAGCCACCAATACCCGAACTTCCTTCACAGGACGCACAAGGCCGCTTTCAACTCGTGTTCCGTCGATTTATCGGAGTATTCGCGCGGCCAGAACACCCGCTCGCCCTCTTCCTCGACGATCTGCAATGGCTCGACGCGGCGACACTCGACTTGCTCGAGGATCTGTTGACCCGGCCAGATCTGCGATACTTGATGCTGATCGGCGCCTATCGCGATAACGAGGTTGGCGCCAGCCATCCTCTGATGCGCAAGCTGCAAGCAATCCGCCAGGCAGGAGCGATTGCACGGAACATCGTACTTGCGCCTCTGACGGGCGAAGACCTGGGACAGCTGATCGCGGATTCTCTTCATTGCGAACTCGAGCGCGCCATTCCTCTCGCGCAACTAGTCCACCACAAGACCGCGGGCAATCCTTTCTTTGCCATTCAGTTCATTTCCGCGCTCGCGGAGGAAGGTTTGCTCACGTTCAAGCATGGCGAAGGACGATGGTCCTGGGACGTCGGCCGCATTCTCGCCAAAGGCTACACCGACAACGCCGTGGACCTCATGGTCGGGAAGCTGAGCCGCCTTCCGGCGGACACCCAGAGCGCATTGCAGCTGCTTTCGTGTCTCGGCAACAGCGCGACATTTGCGACGTGCCGGATGGTTTACCAGTGTTCCGAACAGGACATACATGGCCGGCTTTGGGAAGCCGTGCGTGCGGGTTTCGTCTTTCGATCAGAGGACTCCTATAGGTTTCTCCACGACCGTGTTCAGGAAGCCGCCTACTCGTTGATCCCGGAGCACCTGCGCGCGCAAGCGCATCTCCGTATCGGGAGGCTGCTTGCGGCGCACGCCTCTCCGGAGAAGCGGGAGGAGGAGATCTTCGAGATCGTCAACCAACTCAACCGCGGATCTCACCTGATCGCGACAGGTGAGGAACGTCGGCAGGTCGCAGAGCTGAATTTCATTGCCGGCAGACGCGCGAAGACGTCGACAGCCTACGCCTCTTCGCTGAACTATCTCTCAGCCAGCCGGGCGTTGTTGACCGAAGACAGCTGGGACGACAACTACGAGCTGATGTTCTCCATCGAAGTCCTCACGGCCGAGTGTGAGTTACTGACGGCACAAATGCCGGCGGCCGAGGCTCGGCTTTCGATGTTGGCGCATCGAGCAAGAAGCCGACACCATGTCGCTATCGTCGCGCGTTTACGTCTCAGGGTCTACACGGCTCTGGATCGGAGCGATCGCGCGGTGGAGGTATGTATCGAATTTCTGCGAAGCCGTGGCACCGATTGGTCGCCGCGCCCTACTCGCGACGAAGTGCTTCGCGAATGCGAGCGCATCTGGTCCCAGCTTGGGGACCGGCACATCGAGGACCTGCTTGACCTGCCCTTGATGACCGATCCGGACGTCCTCGACGTTCTCAATGTCCTGGTTGAGGTCCAGACGCCGGCATTGTTCTACGACGAGAACTTGTCTTCATTCGTCATCTGCCGCATGGTCAATCTAAGCCTCGAGCACGGCAACAGCGACGGCTCGTGTTACGCTTATGTATGGCTCGCGATCATAGCAGGGCCCCGATTCGGCAACTATCAAGGCGGGTTTCGCTTCGGCCGGCTCGGTTATGACCTCGTCGAAAAGCGCGGGCTGAAGCGCTTTCAGGCACGAACCTATATGTCCTTCGGAGACATCGTCCTGCCGTGGACCAGGCATGTCCGGGACGGCCGCGATCTGGTGCGCCGCGCCTTCGATGCGGCACGTGAGGTCGGCGACGTGACCTACGCCGGCTTTTGTTGCGACCACCTGATCAAGAACCAGCTGGCGGCGGGAGATCCGCTGGTTGAGGTGCAACGCGAAGCCGAGGACAGCCTGCAATTTGCCCGAGAGGTTCGCTTCGGCCTCGTCGTCGACCACATCAAAGTGCAGCTTGGCCTTGTCCGAAGCCTTCGCGGCCTGACTGCAAAATTCGGATCCTTCGACGACGATCAATTCGATGAGCTTCTGTTCGAGCGCCATCTGGGAAGCAACCCCGCCTTGGCGGAACTCGAGTGCTGGTATTGGGTACGGAAACTACAGGCCCGCTTCTTCGCCGGTGACTACGCTTCGGCAGTCCATGCCTCGCTGGGCGCGCAACGGCAGCTCTGGACATCACCATCGCAATTCGAAACCGCCGAGCTGTGCTTTTATGGAGCTCTTTCTCACGCGGCGCTCTGGGATTCTGCGTTACCCGACAGGCAAGAGAACCATTTGGAGACTCTAATAGCTCAGCATGGACAGCTCGAAGTATGGGCAGAGCGCTGCCCTGAGAATTTCGAGAACCGCGCAGCGCTGGTGAGCGCGGAGATCGCGCGCATTCAAGATCGCCCACTCGACGCCGAGCAGCTCTACGAACAAGCAATTCGATCGGCGCGCGCAAACGGCTTCATCCACAACGAGGCGCTCGCCAACGAACTCGCTGCCCGTTTCTACGCGGCACGCGGCTTGGAGAAGATCGCACACATGTATTTGCGTGAAGCCCGCGACTGCTATCTGCAGTGGGGGGCCGATGGAAAGGTAAGACAATTGGACGGGTTGTATCCTCTCCTGCAGGGGAAGGAAGCTCCACCAGGCCCAATGAGCACGATCGGAACGTCGGCTGGACAATTGGATCTCGCAACGGTCCTCGAGGTATCGGAGGCGGTATCGGGCGATATCGTGCTTGAGAAGCTTATCGAAAAACTATTGCGTGCCGCCATCGAGCACGCCGGGGCGGAGCGTGGAGTGCTGATTTTGCCGCAGGACACGGACTTGCGGATACGGGCGGAAGCGACGACCTGGGACAATTCGGTCAGGATCGCTCTCCGCGACTCGCCAATCTCCGATGCTGAACTGCCGGAGTCGCTCGTCCTTTATACTGCGCGCACGCAGGAACACGTCATTCTCGACGACGCCTCCACGCGCGGCGCCTTTTACGGCGACGAGTACATTCGCCGCACGCGCGCCCGGTCCGTGCTCTGCCTGCCGCTCATCAAACAAGGCAGGTCGGTCGCTTTGCTGTATCTGGAGAACAACCTCGCGCTGGGTGTGTTTACGTCCGCGCGTGTCGCCGTTCTGAGGTTTCTCGCGTCCGAAGCCGCAACATCGCTCGATAACGCCCGCCTGTACGGCGAACTTCAGGAACGCGAATCCAGGATTCGTCGGCTGGTTGACGCCAATATCATCGGGATCTGCATCTTCAATGGGGAAGGTGCCATCGTTGACGCCAATCACGCCTTGCTCAAAACCTTGGGATACGACCGCGCGGATCTCGAGGCGGGGCGGCTGCGCTGGACCAACCTGACACCCCCGGACTGGGCCGACCGCAATGCGCTCGCCCACGCGGAGCTGGCGGCCACCGGGGCTGTCCAACCCTTCGAGAAGGAGTATTTCCGCAAGGACGGCACCCGCGTTCCGATTCTGATCGGCGCGGCCGCATTCGACGAGCAGCGGGATCAGGCCGTAGCTTTCGTGCTGGATCTGAGCGAGCGGAAGCGTGCGGAAGCCGAGGCACGCGAGAGCGAGCGGCGCTACCGCGAAACGCAGATGGAACTCGTTCATGCGAACCGCGTAGCGATCATGGGGCAGCTCGCGACATCGATTGCCCACGAGGTCAACCAGCCCAACACTGCGGTCATGGCCAGCGCTCAGGCGGCTTTGCGCTGGCTGGAACGCGACAGACCGAAGCTCGAGCAGGTTCGTGAAGCGCTGATACGCGTCGTCCATAACAGCATCCGGTCAAGCGAGGTCATTCAGCGAATCCGCGATCTCATAAAGAAGGCGCCGCGCGAAAGGGATTGCCTGGCGATCAACCAGGTCATCCGTCATGTCATCGAGCTCACTCGGGTCGAAGCAACAAGGAATGGCGTTTCGGTGCGCACTGAATTCGACAAGAGCTTGCCCATGGTCATCGGAGACCGGGTCGAGTTGCAGCAGGTTGCTGTCAATCTCATCCTGAATGCCATCGAGGCGATGAGCGGGACCAGAGACGGCGAGCGAGGATTGGTGATCCGCACCACGAGAGAGGATCGCGACACCGTACTGGTATCGATCGCGGATACCGGGCCTGGATTGCGGCCTGAAGATCTCCAGCGTCTCTTCGAACCCTTCTACACGACCAAGCCGGGCGGCCTGGGCGTTGGACTGTCGATATGTCAATCGATCATCGTTTCGCACGGCGGCAGATTGTGGGCCGAGGCCAACCTGCCGCGCGGCGCCACCTTCCAGTTCACCGTTCCAATCAACGACGGACCTGGAGTGAGTTGAAGCGTCGCCTACCGGAAAGCGCGTGTCTCGCCCCTCAGCCGTGCTGCTGCGTGCTGGTTTGGCGTGCGACAGAAGCGGCGATGGCCTCCTGGATCATTCCGACGACCAGCTCCGGCGCCGTGATCGGCGACGCATGGTCGACCCTTGCCGAGCGAACCTTCGCACCCATCCTGCGCGCCAGGAACAGCTGTGTCGCCGGATTGATCATTCGATCCTCCTCGGCGACGAGGAACCATGACGGCTTCGCCTTCCATGCCGGTTTCGGAGCCTTTTCCTTGATGGCCGCGACGGCAATTGGACGCTGGATCGCGGCGAGGAGAGCGGCCTGTTCGGGCCGGGCATGCTGACACCAGGCGGCGCTGAACCGGTCGTCGGGCATCCAGAGGAGACCGTGGCTGTCGGGGGCAAGTTTCGGCGCCTCTGGCGACGGCTTGTCGCGGTAGAAGACGTCGGCGACCGTCTCGCCCTCGTCGGGAGAGAGGGCCGAAATGAACACCAGCGACCGAACTCTCTCGTTGGTGCAGGCACCTATCACGGCACCGGCATAGGCATGCGCGACGAGGACGACGGGGCCATCGGTTCGCTCCAATGCCCGCTCAAGCGCCGCGACATCATCCGACAGCGACGTGAGCGGGATCGGTGCCGCCAACGCCCTCAGCCCTCTGGACTGCAACGGTGTGATGACGCGGGCCCAGCTCGACCCGTCGGCCCAGGCGCCGTGGACGAGGACGACCGTGGCGTTCGCGTCCGCGGCTTCAGATCGTTTGGTGCGGGCTCGGACGGCTTTCTTGCTCGCGCGAGGATGCGCCGCCGCCGGCGCAAGCATGCCGAGCTCCGCCGCAGCAACTGTCATCGCCGCGCCTAAGAAACGTCGGCGATCATGGTGGATTTGCTCAGACATAACTCTTCCCTTGCTCTGACAGGCAGCGCGGCTGCGCTTCCGTGGACCCGGACTTGCTCTATTCGACGGTCCAGCCAGTGTGGTTACAGCGCACGGGATCATTTCGGCGTTCAATTCCCGACGGTCCCATGCGGCATGAAGATGATCGAAGTTTTGAGCACGATGGCTCCAACGACGCCAATCCTGCGAAAACGTGCTTCCACGGAGCTGCTAACGTTTCTTGCCGCGCTGTCATCGAGGGGGTGTTGCCAACTGCGCCGCGCTGATCCTGAAGGACACCAGACATGATTGAAGAGACAAAGATTGAACGCCGCACCTTCGTCCAGGCGATGACCGCGGCGTCGAGCGCCGCTCTGTCCCTGGCACTTCTGCCGCAGCCCGCCGCCGGTCAATCCCCTCATCAATCGGCCTCGACAGCTTTCGATCACTTCGATGCTGGTCGCTTCGAGACAGCGGAGATCAAGACCGACGACAACACCATCTTCATCAGGCGCTACGGGAGCGGATCCCCCCTGCTCATGGTCCATGGATTTCCTCGGACCAGCCTGATGTGGCGTCATGTGGCGCCACATCTCGCCAGCAACCGCACGGTGATCTGCGTCGACCTTCGCGGCTATGGCCGTAGCGGCATCCCCGCCTCCGCGGAGGATCATTATCCCTACACGAAGCGGGCGATGGCGGACGAGCTTGTCGCCGTGATGGACAAGCTCGGCTTTTCCAAATTCGATCTGGTCGGGCATGACCGCGGCGGCCGCGTGTCATACCGCCTCGCACTCGATCATCCGGAGAAGGTGCAACGTCTCGCGGTATTCGACGTCCTGCCGATCTCGGAAGCCTGGGGCCGCGCAGACGCGAAATTCACGATGACCTACTGGCCGTGGAGCTTGCTCTCGCAGCAGGCACCGCTTCCCGAAAAGTACCTGACCGGTGCGCCAGGCGCGGTGTTCGACAATCCATTCGGCCAGGGCTCGTTCAGCCCCGAAGTCAGAGCGGAATACACCGAAACGTATCGCGATCCGGCCCGGGTGCATGCCATCTGCGAGGAGTACCGCGCGGCCGCAACTCTGGATATCGAGCACGACAAGGCCGATCAGAAGCGGGGCCGGCGCATCAAGTGCCCGATGCTGCACCTGTGGGCTTCCGGCGGCCCTCTCGATACATTCTACGAGCAGGATGGGGGCGCGTTGGGTATCTGGAGGAAGTGGGCGGACGACGTACACGGTCAGGCCGTCAAGGGCGGTCACTTCTTCCCGGAGGAAAACCCAGCCGACACGGCGGCGCTTCTGACCAAGTTTCTGTCGACTTAGCGCATGAACGCGCTTTCGACATGGCGCGCAAACCGGCAGCCCCGGCGCGGCCGGCCGCCGAAGTCGACCAATGCCGCCAGCGATTTGAAGAGCATGCAACTGAACGGCGGCGCCATCGCAGTGCGGCGTCAAGTAGATTATTCCGTTCGAGCTTCACGACGAAGCGTCAGGAGAAAAACTCGCGCTATTCCGTTGTACCAGGTCATTCTGTACCCGCGGTAGCGCGTTCGTCCGGACTCCTGAAGAGTCCTTTGCTTTATGAAGTTCAAGCCGGACTTGCCCCCACAGATCAGTCGCAACCGCTACCATCGGCCATGATTGACATGAGAACAAAATGGGAACAATCTGCATCCGGTCAACACGGAATGCGGCCCAATGTCCAGTCCTTCCGCGCAAATTCGTCAATTCGAGCCCGACGCCCTTGAGCTGGCGGCGGATCAGATTATCGCAGCGTGTGATGGAGACGTACGTGCCGCCGTCTGCGCACTGATCGTCGCCAAAGGTCTACTCGAAGCGGAGCTGAGCGAAGTCTACGCGTCATCTTCAAGAGGCTACGCGCGAGGCCGTAGGAGAGATCAACAGGGCTAGGAATCCGAATGGCCGACTTAACCTATTACGTCGCCTTGTCTTTCGTGATGAACGACGAGGGTCCTGCGGCTCGTGACGGCGTTGAGTGCCCGACAGCCAACGCAGCTATCCTCCGCGCCGAACGCCTCGCGAGAACAGAAGGCAATATTGGCGCGGTCGCTTTCAGCCGAACCGGCGATCCTGCATTGGGCGATTTTGCGGATGCCGTCGTGCTGCGGGCGTTCGGCGAGGTCCCGACCGATTTGAGCACTCTGTGACGCGCGATTGATGAGAGTCGGAACGCGAGATCCTCGCGCACGGCGCATCTGCATCCGTATAGAAGCATCCACCGTTGCCAACTGCAGAGAGGCCTGGCAGCACTTGCGCTTCCGATAGAACCGTTGATTAAGAGTCAGCCGCGGATCGAGAACAATCAACGACTTGCTGGTCGCACCACTTGGCTTATCCGACCGAAAGTGGGCATTCGTCACCCGTTGTTGCGCTGCCCTGCTATCTGAACACGCGCTAAGCGGTCAACAGCGATTACAAGGCCATTGATTGAGAGGTTCAAATCGGGGAGGCGCACCCACCGATACCAACATTCAGTTGCGGTTTCAATTTGACCATGACAGGCGAAGGATTCCATACCCACGATCGCCGGTGCCGCGCGCTCGAAGAACTGCAGCAGCGTGTCGCGCCGAAAGCGAACCTTCTGGATAACTGCGCCGTCGCCTCCCAGGCCGACAACGTGGAAGATGTTCTTTCCAATATCTATTCCATAGACCGCTGCAGCGCGCGGGGTATTGCGTTGAGCCATTACAACCTCCTTTGGTTTGGCAGCCTCATGATGAGGCGGGAGGACGGGGCGGACCATCCCATTAGTGGTGACGCCCACGGCCAAGCGGAAAGCTGTCGCGCATCTCATTGGCGTCCACGGGATGAGCGAACGGCGGGGGTGTAAAGCCATCGGCTGCTGCCGCATGACCATTCGATACCAGACGAGCCGTGTCGATGATGCCGAGCTACGTCAGCGTATGTGGGCGATCGCCCATGAGCGCCGCCGCTTCGGCTATCGTCGCCTCCACGTCCTGCTCAAGCGGGAGGCTATCTGGTCAATCACAAGAAGCTGTTCCGGCTCTATCGCGAGGAGCGGCTGACGGTACGCCGCAGGGGCGGCCGCAAGCGGGCCATCGGGACCCGAGCACCGATGACGGTGCCGGTGCTCCCGAATGATCGCTGGTCGCTCGACTTCGTGTCGGATCAGATGACCGATGACCGGCGCTTCCGTGTCCTGACCGTGATCGACGACTGCACCCGGGAGTGCTTGGCGCTGGTGGCCGATACCTCACTCTCGGGCGCCCGGGTCGCACGAGAGCTGGACCGGCTGGTCGCCGAGCGCGGCAAGCCCGGGATGATGGTGAGTGACAACGGGAGCGAACTCATCAGCAATGCCATCCTGACATGGGCCGATCAGAGCCGCATCGCCTGGCACTACATCGCGCCGGGCAAACCCATGCAGAACGCCTTCATCGAAAGCTTCAACGGACGGCTGCGGGATGAACTGCTGAATGAGACGCTGTTCACCTCGCTCGCCCAAGCCCGCGTCGCGCTCCGACGCTGGCGGGCTGACTATAATGACGCGCGGCCACACTCGCAGCTCGTCTGGAAGACGCCGACCGAGTTCGCGGCCACCTGCAATCCGCGTCGGGATCTGCCGCTGCGCTATGTCGAAGGCTCCGCGCCAGCTCCCGCCCGCTACCACCGCCCGGATGGCACACCCAACCGCCTGAACGAACTCAGACCTGGATAAAACTTGGGGGCAAGGTCAGTCACGACAAGTCGCGGCTCAAGGTGGCTCCGATCTGCTCCAGCGCCCAATCGACCTGATCGCTGGTGATCACAAGTGCCGGGGCGATGCGGATCGTGTGTCCATGGGTATCCTTGGCAAGAATCCCCTTGCTCTGCAGCGCCTGACAATAGCGACGCGCTTCGCCTGCTTGCGGGTGAAGTTCAACTGCCAGCATCAGCCCACGCCCCCGCACCTCGCGGATGACATTGGAGCGGATGCTCCTCAGGCCATCGAGGAAGCGCGCGCCCTGCACGGCGGCGTTCTCGATCATCCCTTCCTCGACGAGCACGCGCAGGGCTGCCCGCGCCACCGCACAGGCGAGCGGGTTGCCACCGAAGGTCGAGCCGTGTTGGCCAGGTCTCAGGGTACCGAGCACCGCGTTATTCGAAAGGACGGCCGACACCGGATAGAAGCCGCCAGACAACGCCTTGCCCAGCAGCGTCACATCCGCCTCAATATCGTCGTGCTGTTCGGCGAGCAGCTTGCCCGTGCGACCTAGCCCGGTCTGGATTTCATCGAGGATCAACATGACATCATGCGCGGTGCAGAGCTCGCGCACATTCGCGAAGTAGCCGGGTGGTGGAACGATGACGCCGGCTTCCCCCTGGATCGGCTCGACCAGGAACGCGACTGTGTTCGGCGTGATCGCCTCCTCCAGCGCCTTGGCGTTGCCAAAGGGAATGATCCTGAAGCCTGGCGCGAACGGTCCAAAATGTTCACGTGCCGCCGCGTCGGTGCTGAAGCCGATGATGCCGAGAGTCCGTCCGTGGAAGTTGTCGGCGCAGACGATGATCTCGGCTTGCCCATCCGGCACGCCCTTGACCTCGTAACCCCACTTGCGCACGGATTTGATCGCGCTCTCTACCGCCTCGGCACCGCTGTTCATCGGCAGGATCTTATGAGAGCCAGTAAGTTCCGCGATTTGCTCGTAGAAGGGGGCCAGTTGGTCGTTATGGAAGGCACGGGAGGTCAATGTCAGTTTACCCGCCTGTTCCACCATGGCGGCCAGGATCTTCGGATGGCAGTGGCCCTGGTTCACGGCCGAATAGGCGGAGAGGCAATCGAGATAACGGTTACCTTGCGTATCCCACACGAACACGCCTTCGCCGCGCGACAGAACCACAGCGAGCGGCTCATAGTTCTGCGCGCCAAAGCGCGCCTCCCTTGCGATGAAATCAGAGACCGGTCGCCCCATCTTTTCGTCACTCCTGTTGCAGCGAACTGACAGCAACCGGCTTTTCCACTCGCGCTGATCATGGCGAGGACATCGGCTTGCATGCAGCTGCACAATTGTCGGGAGCAACAATTGCCTGCCTGCAGCTCGACCAAGAAGGCAACGCAATCGGCACGATCTCCGGTGAGGACCGTGACGAGGCTACAATAGGTTCAAATCGTGCTCGCAACACTCGATTCTTGCGATTGGTTGGACGGGAAGGTTCCCGGCTCGGGCATAAATAGATCCGTGCCGCGCCCCCCTGCGTCCCGAACCCTGTCATCGGGCTGCATAGCGAAGTCTATGCATTTTGATTTCATCCGGCCACAACTATTTCCGCTCGTCCCTGACGTAGCCGGGGTTATTCCGTGGCTGGCACTCTATAGGTATTGTCAGTTGGTTGCGGGTGCCCGAACACCCGATTGCTTGCGATTGATTGAACGGAAAGCTCCCAGGCTTGCCGCGCAAATAGAATCCGATAGAGCCGCTGATTAAGAGGCGTATGATCTGCTTGGAAAATCAACGTTCATTTCGACAGACTTGCCGTTGCTTGGCGTCAAGCTTCGTTAAGGCGAATGCAGAGGCCGCCGCCTCAATGCGTTCACATCGCCTTGGCGAGCGCGAACAACCGAAAATCCTCGAGCGCCGCGTGCCGATGCGGGGCGGCTTTGCGCCGGATTAATGTCGTTTCCATCCTGCATGGCCGCGCCTTCGCTGCAAATAATGCCTCGGCGTAGACCACCAACACGATAGCAAGCGCACCCGGTGCGAGCTCTCGCCATATCGTGGTATCCAAGTTTGGTATCGTGAGGCTTGGAAGTCCAGATGGGATGTGCCCGCGACCAGCACGCCGATTGCTTCCCCTCCGAGCAGCCCAATCAGGATTTGGCCCCGGACATGACGATAAGTGCCGCGGGCAGCTCGGCGCAAAATGGCGCAACAACAGCATTGCGGCGAGGCACAGTACGGCTGGAGCAAGCGAAGCCTCCGCGAGCTGTTGCAGAACGTGCCAAGGCTTCGCGGAAAAGTTGCCAGAGGAGCCACTTAGTTAGTGAACTTGCACGGCAACGGCGGCTTTGGTGTTATCGGGTGTATCGCCGCGCCTGTCGGAGGTCGCTTGAACTATTGCTTCTAACGTGCCCCTAAATGAGCTTTGCGCAATGGTTGCACCAAGGGTACCTGTCGATGGCGTAACGGCCTCTGTTCCAAAAAGAGCGAGCATAATATGGACATCGGCATTCTTTTTATTCAGCTTGCGAACAGTATCCTGAAACTTGGTTGTGGAAGGTTGGCCGACGTAGCAAACGCATGCCAAAGAGGTCTCCGTCATGTCGAGCGAAAGGAATTTTGACACGGATAAAGCATCTGCTTCTTCCGCCTGCGCTCCGATTTCGTGATGCCGCAGCAGACAAGCCAATACTAACGCCGCCGCCTCATCGAGCTTGCTGGACCCGGGAATGCAGAGAACCGAACGTGGTGACTCGTTTTTTTCTTCAATTAACGAGGGTTGCAACTTTGCTTGCTCAATTGCGATCGCGGCGCCGGGGCTGGAGCTCAAGTCTGGAGGCGAAAGGTCCGAGGCTCTTACATCGTAGTGCGTTTCCAGATGAGTCACCAACTCGTCAACGGTTGATACAATTCGATCCAGACGTTCTTCGTCGAGATGACCTAATCGGCGGTCGGCTTCGGCGAGCCTCAAACCTTCCAGCAGGATCGAGTCACAATAGTCTTCGAGCGATGACCCTCTAAGAAACTCATCCGCTTGTTCTGCTGCTTCGAGTGGATCGCCGGCAAGCATCCGCTGGTAGATCAGTTGAGAGGGACTCAACGGAGGCTGGTCACCAAGCATGACGTCGAGGAACTTGAGCCGCTCAACATGACGTCCCACGACAACGAGGCATACCGTCAAAGGCGTCGCTATCACAAGTCCGACTGGGCCCCAAAGCCATGTCCAGAACGAAGCAGACAGAATGATGGCGACTGGGGACAGGCCAGAACTATGACCGTAAACAAGAGGCTCGATGACTTGTCCGGCAAGCAGTTCCAGCACTACGAACAGGAGAGCCGTCTGCAGCAACATTTCCCAACCAGAGCCGACAGCCGCAGCCAGCGTGAGTGGAAATATCGCTGAGATCAAGGCACCGATATACGGCACGAAACGTAGAACCATCGACATCAGACCCCAGAGCGGAGCTGAAGGAACGCCAATCAATTCGAGACCTGTGCCAATCGCCAAACCGAACACGGCATTGAAAATAATTTGGGTGAGGAAGAGCTTGCTCAGCCGTTTGCCAGCATCATCAAGGGCAGCGGTTGTGCGCTGAATATCTCCCGAGCCGGCAAGGCGGACTAGCCGATTTCTGAGATCCTCCCGTTGCAGCAGGATAAACGCCACAAAGATCACGACGATTCCCGTCGTCGTGAGTGGTGAAAGCAGTGGCTCGATGATCTTGGCCAGTGTTGTCAGAGCGCCGGGGTCAGGTTGTCTGATTTCGACCGGTATCGGAAACGTCTTATCCGATGCTTGCCTCGCAGGTCCATTGTCAGTCTGGCCGGATGCACTCCCGCGTTGTAGCTCTGTCCCCAATTCCTTGAGAACGGTGGACGCCTGTTTCAACGTCCCAGGACCGCCCATAAAACCGCGGAGACTCTCGACCTTGTCGCTCAGCGTTTGCTGATATGCAGGCAGTTGGGCGGCCAGGCGAGTTGCCTCGGACACCATCAGACCACCCAGACTGAAAATGATAGAAAACCCGAAGAAGACGACGATTATTACCGAAGCGGTACGTGGAACGCGCCAGGAATGCAGACGGATGACCAGGGGTGCAAGGGCGAAGCTCAGAAGGACGGCTAGCGCTAACGGAACGAAAATTTCCCTGCCAAAATAGAGTCCAGCAATAATCATCGCGGCCACGGCCATGTTGGTGAGCACCGTGCCGCGCCGTTGTGTTAGCTTTACTTGAGCCGGCTTCTCCTGCAACTAGGTGTTCCTCGCTCCGGCCGAACTGCCGATGAAATTCCTCTTACCAAATATCAGATTGGGCATCTGCACCCTGGAATTGGCGCACTATTTCTTCGCCCTCCTGTCACCCGTTTGGAGCAAAATCCTAGTCGGCTTTCGCCTTTGACATTCGTCAACGCTTGCACCTTGGTACAATGTCGGTTGTATCCCGGGTTGCCGGGCCCATCATGTCGATGTCGCCCTCGGCCGCTTGCGAAGGCGGCCTGCAGCCCCTGCTCCTGCATCGTGCCGGCTGGATGGAATACCACCCACCCAGCAAATCAATGCCGGACTTCATCTCATTCCTGTTGCCGTTGCCCGAACACCCCTGGTCCGGCGATTCCGTTGGATGGCACCTGCGCTACTGATCAGTCACGAGCCCCGGACACCGTCCGGGGCCTTTTTTCTTCGTGGTCTCCGGGATCACAACCGTTGCGTCGGATCCCGGGATTGACGGACTGTGTCGTTGCCTGCCGTTTGCTTTAACGACCCTGACCCTGACCCTGGCCCACGGTGATCTTCGACTGCATTTCATCTGCAATCCGATCCGAGAGCCGGTCCGCAACCTCGGTCCTCACCGCATCTGCGAGCTTCTCCCGGATGGCGTTGCGCAGTGCCTCACGCTGCTCGGGCGTGAGCTGCTGGATCGCGGCGGCTACGTCGTCGCTAACTCTGGGTGCGATCCTGTCCCGCATTGCGTCCGCAAGCCGATCACGGACCACATTGCGAAGGGCATTCCGTTGCTCGGGCGAGAGCCCTGCCCCGCCGCTGGTCGCCGCACCGACCGTTCCTGCCGCCGCGGTCCCTCGGATCCGGTCGGCAACATTGTCCGCAAATCGTTCCCCGATCGCCGCCGCGGCCTGGTCAGCAAGCCTGTCCTTGACAACGCTGCGAATGGCATTGCGCTGCTCCGGCGTGAGCTGAGCGGAGCCAGCCGCCTCGTCGCCAATTCGATCCGCGACTCTCCCTCGCATCTCGTCCGCAAGATTGTCCCTGACGGCGCTGCGAATGGCGCTGCGCTGCTCGGGCGTGAGCTGGCCAGCTCCGATGTTCCCTTGCATCCGCTCCGCCAGCTTGTCCACGATCCGGTCCGTAACCTCCCCTCTGACCGCGTCCCCAAGCCTCTCCCGGATGGCGCTGCGAACAGCGCTCCGCTGCTCGGGTGTGAGCTGGGTCGCACCGGCTGCATCGTCGGCAAGCTGCTCGGCGACCCTTTCTCGCATCGCGTCCGCAAGGCGCTCTCTGACCACGCCCCGAAGGACGTTGCGCTGCTCGGGGGTGAGACCTGCTGTCCTACCGGCAGTCGCCGCACCGACCGTTCCCGCGCCCGTCGTGCCGCGCGTCTGCTCCGCGACCCGATCGGCGAGATTGTCCGCGACATCAGCCCTGACCGCGTCGGCAAGCCGATCGCGGATCACGCTTCGAATGGCGCTGCGCTGTTCGGGCGTCAGACGCGTTGCGCCGGCCGCGTCCTCGCCAACACGATCGGCAAGCCTGCCCGCCATCTCGTCTGCGAGTCCCTGCCTAATGGCGCTGCGGATCGTATTCCTCTGGTCGGACTGGGCTCCGGCCGCACCGGTCGTTCCCGCGGCTGTCGTCGCTTGGGCCTGATCCGAAATGCGGTCCACAATGTTGTCAGCAATCTCCCCTCTGACCTCGTTCACAAGCCTCTCCCGGATGGCGCTGCGGATCGCATTCCGCTGCTCAGGCGTGAGTTGGGTCGTGCCCGCCGCATCGTCGGCGAGCCGTTCTGCAACTCTGTCCCGCATTTCATCCGTAAGGCGGTCCTTGATGACGGCGCGGATTGCGCTCCGCTGTTCCGGCGTAAGCCCGACGGTGCCGCTCTGGGCGCCGGACTGCGCCGATGCCGTCGCAAGACTCAACAGCATGGTCGCGACTGCAGCCGAGCTAGCGAGCAACGTCTTGGTATACCTCTTGCTGGACTCCGATTTCATGGGCTATCTCCTCGTACGTGACCTTGTCGATAAACAGCCCCGGCCCGCTTCAACCTGAATTGAGCTTGTTGTCTTGGACAGATCATCTTCTGCCTAGAGAAGGCGGCAGCCCTTTAGAAAATCATTCTCGTCTATTGATGTCTGGCCCAGCCACCTCCGCTATTGGACTGGGTCTCCGAGCTCAGCAGTCATTCAGAGAGCCGACGATCTTTTCGATCTAGGCTATCCATCGCGTGCTCCTCGCTTGGAGGCGATGATTTCATGCCGCCTTGGGCCCACTAGTATTGATTTGAATCAAGACCACTACAATCGTACGGCCGGGCGAACGGCCTTGGGGCGGGATCAATCGCCTTTGACGCGTTGTCCTGTCGTTCGTGACGCTGATATACCTCGCAGCCGTCCCAATGGAGCGCACCTTGGGCAGCTTCCTGGCACGGAGGCTTACCGCGATGTGCCACGTCGAAGCTTCCTTTCGCAGATCCGACATCAATGGGAAGGAACGCTCGAAATAGTGCGGCTGAATGCTCCAAGGAATCGACAGAATGAGATTAAAAGCCTGCAAGCTGGACTAAACGCGTGGAACGTCCCGCGAGAGGATTAGCTGCACTGAATCGTCCCGTGAAAGTTACAGGCGAGGACGACCTTACGGCCCTACACGCTCCCTTACCTCGCACGGCGTCCCCCTTACGGGATTTGGAATGTCTTGTAGCCATTTCCCAAGAGTCTACCTATTCCACCACTGCGAAGCTTCAAAGAACGACTCCGAGATCGCTGAAATCCCAATCGATTTGACCTCGAAATTTGAATTGACTTTTCTCGCTATGTCGCGGCTCTCTTGCTCACCTTGCAAAGCCCTGCAACAGGCATTGAAAGAAAAGGTCGTTGCGGAAGAATATCCGGAGGCAATCAAAAATTCGAGCATAGTTGGCGTAGGTGTCCCTTCTCATTCTCTCACGCGCTCTGAAAGGCGCGACTAGGCCTGCAGCAAAACGCTGCATCGTCAAAGTTGGGGAATCGAACCACGGACAAATCGGGTGGGTAGGGCGCCAGTTCGGTCTTGCTCGCGACCCAGATTCCTACCCAGGTGAGAGCCGTCTGAGACCCGTCACCGTGTGCCATAGCGCATCATCTGGCGTGAGATCGGGAACCGAACCACCGACCTTGGATGGGTAGAAGTCACGGTGCCGGGGCGGAATCGAACCACCGACAGTTTCAATCGCGTCGACAGTAAAATTCGAATTTGCACGCGAGCCGCCCCACCCGGTTGACCTCGGGCTGCACAACAGGGTCGATGCCGCCAGTACCTGGCGCTATTCCCGCTACGAGACCGTACTAGCTTCTTGATTTAACGTGATAGCGCTTCCTAGGGAAGCGAGGGAAGCCAACAAGATCAACGGACTAAGAAACCGTTTGGAAAAAAAGGGATCATTGTTCTGCAAGGCTTTTCAAGAGCGCTACCCAAACGACGCGACCGAACTCAGCCACGAACGAGACCGCCGCAGAGTCGCGAGCCGCTGCTACTCAATGGCGCTTCCAGATACGTTTGATGGAGCTGACGAACCAGCATCAAGCATTTTGCATTCTTGCCCGGCGATAGAACGACGCGAGTGCGCGGCAGAGGAAAATATTTGCCTATCCCAAATGAGTGCAGATCGTTTGATCGCAATGCCTTTGCCCCACGGCACCAGCCGCCCTTCAAGCCCCCACAGCATCGTCTTCTGACGGAGCTCCTCACCTCAGCCGATTGCCTCAGATCACCTCATATGCAAACAGCGTTGCAACGAGGGTGATGCCGACCAAACCGACGAGAAAGATTAAGTCAGCAATCCGCTCGATTCGGGCGCTCACCCTCGGCCGCTCCGAAAATCGAATCGAAAGATATGATGCCAGCGCACTGGCCAGAAAAATCACGGCGGTGAGCGCCGCATATTCATCGACATGCGACGGGCCGAGCTTCGCCTCCGCCAGCTTGACCAATCCAATCAGCGTTGCGCAAACGCCGATCATCGTGGCCGAGACCGGCAGGATGTGGGACGCAAGACCTTCGCTTCGGGTTCGGGCAGGCAATCCGCTTGACATGACGTTATCTCGGCAAGCTTTCTGAATAGTAGCCCGGATTTCAGAATGAGGAAGCCCGGATGAGTTCTAGCCGCTAATGGGCGACCAAATGATCCACGCGCAGCGCCGGCTGCAACTCGCCGCGAAGCGCGGGCGGCACGTGGCTCTGCGGCTACAGTGACCGTCCACTCAATTGACCGGCAGATATGGGCGCAACCACAGATACCGACATTCACTTGAGGTAGCCATATGAGGTGGTTGAGCCTGCATGATGTGTTGCCCTCCCAAGGTGGAGGTCACGCGTTCGAATCGTGTCGGGCGCGCCATTCTCCCACCATGCCGAATAAAACAGCGAACTTTGCGAATGCTGGCTGAGACCAAGCACACGCAGCGGCCATAAGCTTAGATCGGCCGCCATCCGTGGTTAGCGACGTCAGTGATCGCTCCGCGCCGCTTCAGGGCGTTTGCCATCAACCGCTTTATCCGATTACCCTGTAGGTTGTAGCGTCTGCGCTTAAGTTGCCGGCTCTTCAATGGCAACAATTCGACGCACGTGCTACGTCTTGGCTTTCGGCGGCGGGGATCGTTCGAATGGTGGACAGCATGGGAGTCACCGCGCTCGATTTCGGCCTGCGCGGCGCGACTGCGAGCCTGTTCCTGATGATGATTCCCGCAGATGGCCGCATCGCGAGTCCGGCCTCGGCGCCCTATAACTTCGCGCGCATGGTGATGCTGGTAGGTCGGTCGAAACCTTCGTGCGAACTCTCAGCGATCTTGACGAAGCCCATGCGGCCAAAGGTGACGTGATTTTCCGTCAGCTCAATGCGGGTCTGCAACTCGAGCATTGTCAGGCCTAGCCGGCGCGCTTCCTCGCGTGCGGCCTCCACCAACCGCCGCCCGATCCCTGCGCCTTGCAGACCCGGTCGAACGGCAAGCTTGCCGATATAGAGTGCGTCCCCCTTGGCACGCGCGAACACGCAGCCGACCAGATCGCCCTCATGATCCGCCAGCAGCAACGCCCCCTTTTCAGCATCTTCCTGCATCGACTGCGGCGTGAGCCGCAATGCCGATGATGGCGGGTCGATGCGTGCATCCATGTAGGCGAACGCGTCAAGGATCAACGCGCGAACTCGTTCCCAATCACTGAAATCGGGAGGGGCGCGGCGAATAGTGATGAGCGGCACATCGGGACTTGATGAATTCATCAGGGCCAATGTAGCTTTTCGAGCGGGTCGATTCCAGAGCCAAGGCAGAGCGTACTATTGGACTGTCGTGCACTATCGAGGCGCTTCGCATGATGGCCTTCGGGTGCGAAGTCAGCTCGGCCTGCTTCGCAGCAGCGTTTGCCGAGCAGCAGCGCTCCTCGCAACGTTCGGCGTCGCGGAGTATTACTCGACCAAGTGCCATTGAAGTACCAGCGTCAGCGGGCAGATCGCAAGTGCGGTGCATGCGGTTGCAACTGTGGCGACCGACGGTCCTGAAATGTCGCCCAGCAGGCCATAGAGAACCGGAGCGCTTGCGCTTGATCCGATGGCGCCTGTGTAGAACAACGCGAAGGCACGTTCGGTCATATGCGAAGGCGTGAGCTCCGGGACTGTTCCGTAAAGCACGGATGAAGTGCCGTTGAGCATGACGCCGAGCGCGGGCAGCAGCACCATGACCGGCGCGAGCGGCAGCAACAGCACACCGAGGATCAGCGCTGCTGTCGCGGCCTCCGTAACCAGTACCGTTCGCACCGTGCCCATCCGTTCGCCCAACCAGCCGCAGGCGAATTTGCCGGCGGCACCACCGACGAACACCAGAGCCAGGGCAAAGCCGTTGATCGGCAGCGAGGCGCCCTTCATGCGCAGCAGGAAAGGAAGAAAGGTGAGGAATCCCGTCCGCACCCCGCTGTCGAGCATGCCGATTGTGAGCAGCCAATAGAAGCCCCCGCGTTCCTTCCCTTGACGGACCGAAGCCTTCGACGCGCTCGCATGGCCTCCTCCCACTCGCGGCATCCAGACCGCGATACAAACGGACACGACCAGGCCGGCACCGCCCAAGGCTAGCACCGCATGGCGCCAGGACACACTCACCAGCAACAGAGAGATCAGGGCCGGGATGGACGCCTTGCCCAGGTCGCCCGTGAAATTGTAGATGCCAAGCGGTCTTCGCGCAGCCCTGCCATAGGCCCGCGACACCGCCGCTGACGCCAGCGGATGCTGCGTGCTCGACCCCGCCCCGGCGACAGCGAGCGCCAGGCCGAGCCCGAACATGCCGCCCGACAGGCCGGCGAGCGCATACCCGGCCGCTGCGACAAGCGTGCCGAGGGCGAGAACGATCTTGCCGTCGATGCGCTCGGCTATGCGTCCGGCCGGGATCTGCAGTCCTGCCATCGCGCCCGAATAGATCCCCTTCAACATCGCCAGCACGCCATAGCCGAGGGCGAATTCGGTCTGCCAGATCGGAAGCAGCACGTAGATGACGTCCGTAAAGCCATCGTGGAGGGCATGATTGATGCCCGTTACGGTTAGTGTTGTGGTCGCGCGTTGGGATCCCTGCGAGGCTTGCCCGGCCGCCTGGGATGTTGCTTCTGTCATTGGGCCTCCGCTCAAAATGGAACCTCAGGTAAGAAAATCTGCAGAATGACCTCGCCCTGTCGCGAGAGTCGTGTCGAATCCCGGCTTTTGTCACAATGAGCGCTGGTGTCGGCCCTGACAAACGAGTAATCTTGAAGCAACAGGATAGAAAACCTAACCATTGAACCATCAGCATCGCCATCTGCCGCCGCTCAATGCGGTCCGCGCCTTTGAGGCTGCTGCGCGGCTGGGCAGCTTCAAGAATGCTGCGGCCGAGCTGAACGTCACCCATGGCGCCATCAGCCAGCACATTCGCCTGCTGGAGCAATGGCTAGGCACACCCGCCTTGTTTCGCCGATCGGTGCGACGTGTCGCGCTGACGCCGGCAGGTGCAGCGCTGCTTGCGGAGGTCGGTCCGGCGCTCGACCGGATCGCAGACGCTGTGCAGCAGCATCGCGCCAAACGAAGCGACACCACCGAGGCTGTACTGCACGTCAATGCGCTTGCGACCTTCAGCATGCGCTGGCTGCTGCCGCGCATGAGCAGATTTCGCGACGAGCATCCCGAGATCGAGGTTCGTCTGACAACGTCGAACGATCCGATCGACGCGCTGCCCGAGACCTATGACGTGGTGATCCGCGGCGGCCCCGATACCTATCACGGCTTCTCGTCGCGCTTCGTGGTTTCCGAGCGACGGTTGCCAGTGTGCAGCCCTACGCTGCTCCGGCAGTTGCCTCTTGACGAGGTCCAGGACCTGTCGCGTCACACGCTGCTGAACGTGACTTCGATGCCGCGGCTTTGGCGAGACTGGCTGGCGGCGGCCGGAGAGCCCGGCCTACGGCCGGCCGGCGCGCTGACGTTCGATCATTTCTATCTGACGATCCAGGCGGCGATCGATGGGCTGGGCATCGCAATGGGGCCGACCGCCCTCGTCTCCGACGACCTCGCGGCGACCCGACTGATCGCGCCATTTCCAGAAATTAGTTTGCCAGCAAGACCCTATTTTGCGTACATGCCGGCCGCGAACAGCAACAACTCGCACAGTGTGGTGTTCTGCAATTGGCTGGCCGACCAGGGCGAGCGATCAGAACGCCGGGACGCGTCGAACAGCTGCGAGGTCACTGACTAGGCCGCGATGGCTAATTACGCAACCGCTAGGGAAGATCACGATGCGACCTAAGTATACAATGACCGATGCTCCCGAGCTTGGCGTAAGGGACGCAATCGTCAAACCGCTGATCGCATTCAACAACACCCGGGCCAGTCAGCCGGAAAGCTATCGCCCCTTAGTGATTATCCTTTCAGATCATGACACCGACGAAATTATTGGGGGGCTTTGGGGAGGAACGAATTTCTCACATCTGCATGTCGACCTTCTATTCGTGCCTGACAGCCTGCGCGGTACCGGTCTCGGTCGGAAGATGATGCTCCAGGCGGAGCAAGAGGCGATTGCGCGGGGCTGTCGTGGTGCATGGCTGGACACGTACAGCTTTCAGGCACGCGCGCTTTATGAACAGCTCGGCTACACCGCTTTTGGTGTCCTCGACGATTATCCTCCGGGCCAGCAGCGAATATTTCTGCGCAAGCAGCTGGATCGTTAAGGCGATCGGCTTGCGCTTGTTTCTCCCCTTTTGGCCCCCAAGGACACCGAAAGCACAGCGTTGGTCCTATCTGTCCAACGTGCACGGGAGTGCTCGTTGCGCCTCTACACGCGGTCGAGCTTGTGCCACGGCCCATCAGGGAGATCGATAATAATCACATCACTGGGCCTGATCGCTCCCCCTGACCGCACTACAGTCATGCCTGCTTTGCGGATTAAGTTTCCCTCGCCATCCCTGTCGAGGACGGCCTTGAGAAGTCCAGGCATGAAGTCGTCGATTTGCTTGCATGGATTGCGTAGCCCTGTCACCTCGATGGTCGCTTCGGCGCCAAGCCTGAGCAGCGCCCCGCGCGGCAAAGATAATAGATCGAGACCCTGAGTGACGATGTTCTGACCTAAATCACCGGGGCCAACATTGAATCCCTTGTTGCGAAGCTCGTCGAAGAGCTCCGCGTGGATCAGATGAACCTGCCTGAGATTCGGCTGTGACGGATCGACCGCAACGCGTGATCGATGTTTCACCGTCTCTCCCATATGGGCATCTCCTTCAACGCCGAGACCTGCAAGAATCGTGATCTGGGAGCGGAGAGATTTGCTGAAGCCGTGCCCTTTACCTGCGCTAACGGCTAGAACTCGACCCGGAGCACTAGAGATCGCACGCTTGCTATTCCGGCTTGCTGCTCGAACCAGCAGTTATGGTGACCTCGTCTCGCATTCTGACGCGAAAACCGCAAGCGTTTGGGCGGACTTCCGTACAGGCTGACGACGTCCGATTAGGGTCTTGGCCGTGGCCGTCTGAGCCGCCGGCACGCTGGTCCAAATTGCCCCTGAGACCGGACATCCTTTGCGCAGCAGGGAAGGTCCGGAACGGGCCGATTTTGTTGCGAAAGTCGGTGAGATAGCGGCTTGCGGTAGGTGCTAATTTCTGAAAATGGGGTCGTATGCTCTGCCCGCCTTCCCGACCGGGACGGCGACAACGCATTGGCACTAACGCCTTACACACAAAGCAACGAGACGCTACGCAACCCGCAACCGGGATGTATCCGGCGGATGAATTGTCAACTTGGCGAGGCGGCGCAGATTCTGGGCGATCGCCGCGAGCGTGAACTCGAACTGGGCGCCTGCCGGCCTCCTTAGTCTCAGTCGGCCCATCCGAAGGATCCGCTTCAGATGGGCAAAGAGCATTTCCACTTTCTTTCGGTCGCGGCGCGTCTGCTCATAGGCGGCGGTCTTGGCAATGGCCCGGGCGACGTCGCGCGCTGCCTCGTGAATATGTCGTGTGATCTTGCGGCTCGGTGTTTTCGGACAGCACTTCGACTTGAGCGGACAAGAGCGGCAATCAGCGACGCGCGAGAAGTACGAGACCATGTCGTCACCGCGCGTTTTGCGCTTTCTGGTTGACCTTGGCACGATCTTGCCATTGGGGCAGACGTAACAATCGTGGTCGTCGTCGTAGATGAAGTCGTCCCGGCTGAACGTGCCATCATCGCGCTTCGACTTGTCGATGACTGGGACATGCGGCGCGATGCCCTTCACATCGACCAGGAAGTGCAGGTTGGGCGCCGAGCCATAGGCTGTATCGGCGACGAGCCAATCCGGCTTGATTCCGAAGGTCGCCTCGGTGCGCTCAATCATGGTCTGTGACGCGCCGACTTCCGCCTGCCGAATCGCCCGGGACGCCTCCACATCCATGATGATACCGAACTTCACATCAATGAGGTAATTGTCGGCGTACGCGAAGAACGCAGCATTGCGCAGAGCGCCGGTCCATTGCGCAGCCGGATCGGCAGGAGCCACGAACTTCGGCACAACCTCGGTCGCAGCGCCCCATGCTGGATCGTCGAGGCTTGCAAGATAGTCCTGCACGGCTCGATTTTCAGTCGCCGGGTCGAGCTCGTGGTCCCATTTGTCCCCGGGCGTCGATCGGCACTTTTTGGCGTCCGCTGCAATCAGGCTGGCATCGACCGCGAAGCCACTGCCGCCAACAAGATCCGCTCGGATGCAGGCTACGACGACACGTTCGAACAGGCGGTGAAACACGTCGTATTGACGGAAGCGGCTCGTTACGGGCACGCGTGAAAGCCGAGTGATCTGGGATCTTGTCTTCGATCCCGAGGCCGCAGAACCAACGATAGGCGAGATTGAGCTGAACCTCGCGGCAAAGCGCGCGCTCGGAGCGAATGGCGAACACGTACCCGAGGATCAGCATCCGCATCATCAGTTCCGGATCGACCGAAGGCCGCCCCGTATGCGAGTAGTACGGGGCGAGTTCTGTTCGAGCCCAGGACAAATCCAGCACGGCAGCAATCTGTCGGACTTGGTGGTCGTCCGGCACTACGGCCTCGAGATCGAACGCATAGAACAGTTGGCCCTGCTCACTCTTGCGCCGCCCCATCATCGAACTGCTCCGTCGATGGCCCCCTCAGAACGACGGAATCACGGTTCGGCACACCGCTCAAGAGTTCTGCAACAAAATCGGCCCACAAGCGAAGTGGAAGGCCGCAACTTTGACGTCTGCTCTGGAGTGGTCAGCGGACCGGAATTGCTCAGGTCGAGTGTTTCGCATTTTGACCCTTAGCCGATTAGTCGGCATCCCTTGTACTCTTTTCCCGGTTCGCCTGATCCACCCAGTTGCGGAAAATGGAGACAATCTCCGGTAGGTCGGAAGGGCCGCAGGCAGCTATGAACTTCTTTTTCTCCACACGGCAAATCCACCACGACGTGACTTTGGTCGGGTCGTAGGCTTGCGACTTCGTGCCGTTCCGTTGAGGCTCGAATTGGCGATTTTCCAAATCCGTTTCCTCAAGGTTTATCGTGAGGATCCATCCCGGATTGTCTAAGGTATCGAGCTTAACGCCGTTCTGATGCTCCCAACTCCCATTGCATTGACTGGCGTACCAGCGTGTGAGCCAAGTCAAGTGATCCATTTGTTGCTCCGAGCCGTCTCGAATCGCGGCCTCCTTGGTATCTGACAAAATCTTTCATGTCGCCTGTTGGGCCCATTCCGGACCTTCCGGCCTGTGTCGAGGATGTCCGCTCTCGGGGGACGACCGGAAGTGAGCTGCCGGAGGACTAAAAGACCGCTTGTGACCGGAGCGGCCCCAACCGACCTCCAACAACAGCTGCACGCCCCACGTTTCAACCTACACTGCACCAGGCGGCCTCGGGTCGACGATGCACCTTTGAGCTGGCAGGAGAGCTCGAATGAGCAACCCAGATTTCGCATGCTTTCGATCGAACCCGCCCCAACTGCTTAGGCCTCTCTCACCGATTTGCGGCGCAAAGCGCATTCGTGATCATCCCCGCCAGGGTCCCATCATGGGCGAAGCCCAGCGCCAGCTCGGCACTGACATCCAGCATTGGATAACGGCCGAACGCTGCCTCGATGCGGTCGTCGGGATCGAACATCACGCCCGCTGACCGCTCCGCACCGTACAGTCGCGCCAGGCCGGCCACGACGTCGGCGATCGAGAGACAAAGCGCCGGAAGCTGCAGATGACCGCAGACCTCGATCTTGCCGGCACGGATGAGATTGTCGACGACGGCCTTCGCGGACAGCCACCAGGCGGTCGCGGCCGGCGACACCGGACAGACGTAGCGTTCGCCCGCGGACAGTGCGTGCAGCAGCTCGCTCATGAAGGCCGAGCCGAAGCCGCTCACAGGTCTCGGCCGCGCGACGATGCCCGGGAGCCGCAGTGCAATCCCTGATAGATCTCCGCGTCGTGTGTGGTCGGCAAGCGCAATCTCCACCATCCGCTTGTGCGCCCCATAGGTGATCACGGGGCGCGCCTCCGTCTGCGTGCTGACCAGCGCCGCGGAGAGCGCGCCATAGACGGCGATGCTGCTAGCATAGACCACGCGCGGCCGTCGCCGACTCTGCGCCAGCACTTGGAACAGATCCAGCGACGCATCGAGGTTGACGCGGCGGCCGAGCACCGGCTCGGCCTCGGCGCGACCGCCGGGAACGCTGGCGAGATGAAACACCAGATCGAACGATGAGGCGCCGACGCACTCCAGGACAGCGCGATCGTCGAGGCCGCCTCTGATCCAGGATAGACGTTCGCCGGAGGCCCAGGCCGGTGCTGGGGCGAGATCCAGTCCGGTGATGTCCGCGCTCCCGATGTCGGTCAGCAACCGGCCCAGCAGCGCACTGCCGATGAAACCCGCAGCACCCGTGATCAGGATGCGCATCGTTCAGTCCGGCCGACCGGCATCGGCTGCGCGAACCACGCGCTGGTCGATGCGTCCGAACGGACCCGGCCGGCCATCGGCGAAGCAGGCCTGCATCGTCACCTCGTCACCGAAGCGCAGGAACGATGTCCGTGCCTCGCCATGCTCGATCATCTCGATCGCCCTGACCTCGGCGAGACAGCTCGATCCAGCGGCGCGATCGGCGTTCGAGACCGTGCCCGAACCGATGATTGTGCCAGCCGTCAACCGGCGGGTCCGCGCGGCGTGGGCGATCAGCTGCGGAAACGAGAACGCCATCTCGCGCCCCGACGCCGCGCCCATCCGCTCGCCGTTGCGCTGGACATGCAGGGCCATGTCGAGCTGGCCGTCGCGCCAGGCGTCGCCGACTTCATCCGGCGTAACCGCGATCGGCGCGAAACTCGTCGAGGGCTTCGCCTGCAGAAAGCCGAAGCCGGTGCGCACCTCGCGCGCGCCGACCGCGCGCAGGCTCCAATCGTTGATCTGGACCAGCAGCCGGATCCGCCGCGCGGCGTCCTCGGCGGAGACGGCCATTGGCACGTCGTCAACGATCACGCCGAACTCGCCCTCGAAGTCGATGCCGTCAGCCTCCGTCACGAACGGGACCTCGGCCTGCGGCCCGAGGAAATCGTCGCTGGCCCCCTGGTACATGACCGGGATGGCGTCGAAATCGGGGATCGGCGGCTTGTTGAAGGCGACGTCCATCAGCCGTCCGTGATTGAGGAAAGCCGAGCCGTCCAACCATTGCGGCGCGCGCGGCAGCGGTGCGAGACATCGCGCGGGATCGAACGCGACGACATGGCTAGCCGAGCCGTCCTCAAGACTTTCAGCGAGCCGCCGCAGCGCCGGCTCGGCCTGCTGCCAATTCCGCAGCGCCGTCAGGAGATCAGGCGCGATCGCGCTCGCATCGACCGCGCGCGCCTGGTCCTTGGAAACGATCACGAGGCGGCCATCGGGGCTGCCGTTCTGATAGGCCGCAAACTTCATCAACTGCCCCTGGTCGGGTTGGCTTCGGGACCGAACTTACCATCGACCAGGATGAACAGCATCCGGCACGGCTTGGCACTGCGATTGGCCCAGGCGTGGTTGGTGCCGCGCTGGATCACGACGTCACCGGCCTTGAGATCCGCGGTGCCCTTGTCGAGCACCAGCGTGATCTCGCCGGAGATGACGACGCCGTAATCGATGGTCTCGGTCCGGTGCATAAGCGGATGCGGCGATGCCGTCGTCACCGTCGAGGCATGCGGATCGCCGATTTGGCTGAAGGCGGCGTGCATGCGGTCGGCACCGTTGCGGAGGAAATCCTCGGTATCCGGCGGAATATCGACGAAACGGATGCGGCTGCCGTTGGTCGGCGGTGGCAGCCGCAGCGGCCCGATTGTCGGATCAGGACTGTTGTCAATGAGCGCAGGGGTCGCCTGCGTGCTCCAAACCTCGTGGAAGAAGGTGCCGGGGATCGCCGCCAGCTCGGTGACGGTCGGCAAGGCGCCGTCGGAGGCGATCACGGCGGCGCCCTGCGCGTCGTGTCCGGTGACGACGCGGCGGATCTGCGGAAGGGTCATACGGGAGGTCTCCTGGTCAGGCGATTTCGAGAGAGGCGGTGGATGCCGCGCCGCGTGCGACAAATACGCGGGAGAACGTCACGACGGCGACGGATGAGATGAGGACGGCGCCGAGCCCGAGCGCGGGATAGCCGAACAGCTGCACCAAGGTGCCACCGAGAATGGGGCCAATCGCGGCCCCGATCATCAGCATTGCCGGCGTGCCGGCGAGAGCGCGCGCGGTGGGGTCGAGCCGCGACAGCAACCCGAAGGCAAAGGTGTGGGTGAAGATCATCACCGCGGCAAAGATCGCGGTCGGGACGGCATAGGTGACGAAGCCGGAGCCGAAGGTGATTGTCACGGCGATCAGCGCCTGGCAGACCGGGCCCGCCAGCAGCACGTGTCGCGCCGGCAGCCGTGTCTCCAGAACGGCGGCGAGCGGCGCCGGCAGCAGATTGACGAAGCCGAGCGCGATCAGCACGCCCGTCACCATCTCCGCGCCGAAGCCGCGGTCACTCCCGATCCGCTCGATGAAGCTGAACAGCATCGCCTGCGTCAGCGCCATGCAGCTGATGCCGGCAATGCCGAACCAGACAGTGCGGGGAAGATGGCTGACCTCGGCGATGAGATCGTCGTCGCTACGCATCACAGGCTTCGGAAAAGATAACGCCGCCGCCAGCGCCGCGACCGCCATTACGCCGGAGAACACGACGAACAGCGCGGTCCCGCCAAAGCCCGCCACAAGGTTGGGCGTTACACCAAGGAAGAGAATCGCAAACACCCCGAGCGCCATCCCCACGATAGCGAAAAGCCGGTGCGGGTTGAGGCTGCGTGCGATGGTACCGTGGGTGAAGCTCAACCCGCAGGCCGCCGTTGCCCCTGCAAGCGCGTGCAGCATCGCAAGCATCGCAAACTCGGACGTCCGGCTGGCGGCGAGGAACGTCAGCGCGGCCAAGGCGAATCCGGCAGCCGCCGCCAGACGGGCGTTCAAACGATTGAAGCGGGGGGCAAAGAACAGGCTACTGAGGACGGCTCCCAGCAGGAACAACGTGGCCAGCATTCCGGCCTGCTGCGGGCTGAACCTGTAGCGCTCGATCAGCGCGCCCACCCAGACCGGCAGCGCGACGAGATCAACCATCCCGGCGCAATGCGCGACCATCAGGGCAATGCGGCCGCGCCATGTTTCCGTCGTCACCGTCATTGCTTCCTCCCCTCGATGCATGTTGTTGCTGTTTGTTGCCTGCTTAGATCGGCTGCGTCAGTCCGATGATCGACTCGCGCATGATCCTGGCGTGCTCAGCCTTGTCGCCATTCTCCATTTCGATGCGGCAGAGCAGCGCGGAGTTCTCGATCACCATGCGGCAGCGATCCCAGCGCCGCGCATGGAAGCGGTCGAACGCCTCCTGCAAGGTCGCCGCACGTGCCAGCTCTTCGGCCAGGACGATGCCGCTCTCGATGCCGATGCCCGCACCGGAGGCGAGATGCGGCGTTGTCGCCGCCACAGTGTCGCCGATCAGGATGACGCGGCCCCGATTCCACGGCGCCGGCACCAGCAGGTTGGCGAGCGGCCGATAATCGATCGCAGCATCGGCGCCGAACAGATGCGCACGCAGCGCCACCAGCACGGGATCGCTGAACGGCGCCAGCATGTCGGCCACCAGTTGCGGCCATGACGCACGCTCGGCCTGCAGCCTCTCCGGCCGTGCTTCGGTGATGAACATGTACATGTGGCTCGGCGACACCGGATTGACGCCGGCCTTGACCGCACCGCCCAGCCACATCCGCGGACGCACGATGTCGGCCGGCCGCGGCAACACGGCGCGCCAGACCACCTGTCCGATATATTGCGGCGGCTTGATCTCGGGGAACAGCAGCGCCCGGGTCTTCGAATGCACGCCGTCGGCGACCACGACCAGATCGTAGCGGCCGGTCGTGCCGTCGGTGAAGCTGACCTCGACATCGCTGTCGTGCTGCGTGATCTGCGTGGAGGTGCACCCGACCCGCGCGGCAACGCCGGCAGCGCGTGTCGCATCGGCGAGGATGCGTCCGAGCTCGGGCCGCATGATTCCACCTCCGCCGGGCACCTCCGATCCTGCGGCCCTGGGTGTCGGGATCTCGCCGATCCTGTGGCCAGACGGCGTGAACAGGTCGACACCATCCGAGGTGTAGCCGCGCCGCGCGAATTCCGCGAACACGCCGATCGTTTCAAGCGCGCGCAAGGTCGGCCCGCTCACCGTGATGCCGGCGCCCTCGGGCCGCCAGTTGGGATCGATCTCGACGAGATCGACGTCGATGCCTGCCTTGCGCATCTGGATCGACGCGGCCATGCCGGAAAACCCACCGCCGATCGTCAGCACCCTGCTCACCACCGCCATGGTGCCTCCTCCCTCTGCAGTCCGCCTTGCAGGCGTGTTATGACTTCACGAACAGCTCGCCGTCGGTATCGACGACGAGCTCGATACGGCTCAGCCGCTCACCGCGGCAGGGCCCCTGCACGCACAGCCCGGTATCGGGCATGAACTCGGCGCCGTGCGCATGACAGACGATCCGCGTGCCCTCAGCGTTGAGATACGCATCCCTGCGCCAGGCCATCGGCGCGCCGCCGATGTGCGGACAGGCATTGCGCCAACCATGCAGCCGCCCCTGCCACCGCACCACGAACAGGCTGTCCTGGCCCTCAGCGTCAGCATCGAAGCCGCGCGACTGCGCCTCGCCGATCTCGTCGGCGCGGCACAGATGAACCCAGCTGGCCGGCACGGCCTCACGCGTAGTCGCCATTCTCGGGAATTCCGGGGCCGGGATACCACTTCTTGCGCATCTTCAGCAGGAAGGTCTGCGAGTTGTCAGCCGAGACCGTCGCCTCGCGCGGCTGCCAGCTTGCATCATGCTGATCCATGTCGGCATCCATCTCGATGTGACAGCCGAACGGACTGTTGAAGTACCAGAACCAGTTCGAGCCGAGGATATGACGGCCAGGGCCCCAGAACGCCTGATAGCCCTTCTCGACGAAGCGATAGCCGTTGGTGATCATTTCCGACGGGCCGCCGAAGTGGAACGTGAAGTGCTCGACGCCATGCATGTGCGGCGGCGCGCCGATCAGGAAATGGGTGTGATGGTCCAGCGAACCGCCGGGCTGCAGGAACGGCCCTGTGCCGGTGAAGCGATCGGTGCAACGGAAGCCGAGGCGGTTGACGTAGAAGGCTTCCGCCTTGACCACGTCGGGCACGAAATAGACCACATGCGACAGCGAGCGTGGACGGATGACGCTGCCCGGCGGCGGCACGCCGAGGCTGTTGATCGGCCGGAACACCACGCCGCCCGGCGCATTCGAGATCTCGCCAGCCAGCACGAACGGGCGCCGGGCCGCGAGTTGAAAGCCGATCACGAAGCCGGAATCGTCGATCGATTCGATCGAGCCATCCGGCAGCCGCCGGACCTCGCGATCGCGCCGCAGCTCAGCGGCGATCGCGCCCAGCGTCGCGTCGTCGGCGACGCCCATGACCGTCTTGCGCAGACGGCAGCCCGGCACCGGCCCCGGCGGCAGCGCCGGATCGTCCTGCCGCGCGATCACCACGGCGGTTCCGTCGATCGCCTCGAAGCGGCCGCGGCGATCGGAGACGTCGACGGGCGTCAGCCCGTAATCGACCAGGAAGCGCGCCGCGCCTCTCACGTCGTCAACGCCGAATATCAGGCTCTCGAGTCCGACAATTTTCATGGCTCTCCTCTCCGCCTGCCGCCTCAGGCGACATGTCCGTTCAACGTCTCTGCGACCCAGTCCGCGATGTAGTGGCCGGCATTGATGCTGTTGTCGAAGCTCGCATGCTGGGCACCGCCCTCACGCTCGGTGAAGATCTTCAGCTCGCGCTTGGGTGAATTGATCAGCTGCTCATAGGTCCGCTCCGCCCAATGCAGCGGGATTTGCGAGTCCTTCTCGCCATGCGTCACCAGGAACGGGACCCTGATGCGGTCGAGAATGCCGTCGAGATGAACCTGCTCGGCAATCCGCATGAAGTCGTCCTGATCCTTGGCCCCCCACACCCAGCGCACATGCGCCCAATAATGCGGGACCGGGAAATCGCCTTCCTTCTGCAGACGCCTCTTCTGCACGTCGCGCCAATCGTGATTGGCGCCCCAGGCGACGCCGCAGGCGAAGCGCGGCTCGAAGGCGACGGCGCGCGGGCAGTAATAGCCGCCGAGTGAAACACCCTCGAGACCGATGCGCTTCGGATCGACATCGCTGCGGGTCTCTAACCAGTCGACGACACGGGAGGCCCAGTGCTCGCTATCATAGCGTGCAGGAAGCTCCTGCAGGCGCAGCGCCTCGCCCGACCCCGGCTGATCGATCACGAGCGATGACACCCCCCGTTTGGCGAGCCACGCGGGCAGGCCGACGCGGTATTTCATCTCCTTGGTCGAATCCAGGCCGTTGACCTGCACCAGCAGCGGCGCCGGTCCGTCGCGGCCTTCCGCACGAACCATAAGACCGGCGATGTGGGTGCCTTCATAAGGGATCTCGACCCGCTCACAGTTCTCGCGCCCCAGCGCGATTCCCTTGGCGAAGACCTCGAGACACTTGCGGTACAGCGCCAGCCGCCCCGGCGCGTCGTGGGCCTGCAGCCGCTCGCAGGTAATCCGATAGCTCGCCGCACGGCCGTATTTCTCGCCGGCCGAGAGCAGCCGTCCCTTCGCCTCGTCCTCGGCAGCGAGCGCACAGAGCTTGTCCGCCATCCGCGCCCAGGTCTCGCGAAACGCCTGGGTGCCGCTGGCATCGGGCTGCCGTGCAGCCTCCTGCAGCGGTGCGCACATCTCCTCGATCTCGCCGATCCGGGCGCCCATTTCGATCGCGAGATCGACCGAGAGATTCCAGACGTAGTTGGTCGGAAAATACTTGAACATGAATGCACTCGCGATGGGTGGACAGGCCACACATCCCTTCGACGTTTCATCCCGGGGTCTGGAATAGCCTCATTTGACCATTTCGAAAAATTGATTATCAAGATCATTCGCATTGATCTTCTCAATACATCGAGCGGGCTGGCGATGCGCTTCAACAACAAGTTCGACCTCAATCTGCTGGTCGCGCTCGACCATTTGCTGCACCTGCGCAGCGTCAGCGGCGCTGCCGCGCGGATGAACATGACGCAGTCGGCGATGAGCAATGCCTTGCTGCGACTGCGAACCTACTTCGATGACGAGCTGCTGGTGAAGATCGGCCGCAAGATGGAGCTGACGCCGCGGGCGGAAGTGCTGAAGGACTCGATCAGGGACCTTCTGGTGCGCGTCGACTGGGCGATCGCCTCGTCCGCCGAATTCGATCCCGCTCGATCGGATCGCTGCTTCAAGATCCTGGCATCGGACTACACGCTGGTGACGCTGATCCCGCGGCTGCTCGCCCGCACCGAAGCGCTTGCGCCCCGAATCCGATTCGATTTCCTCCAGCAGGTGCAGCGCCCGGAGCGGGCTCTCGAGCGCGGCGACGTCGATCTGCTCATTATCCCGGAGGAGTTCAGCTCGAAGCTGCATCCGTCCGAACTGATTTTCGAGGACGAATTCTGCGTGATCGCGTGGCGCAACGGAAAGTATGGCAAAGGCAAGCTCTCACGTCAGGACTTCGCCAAGGCATCCCACGTCGTGATGCGGCCGGCGATCACAGCGCAATCGCTCGAAACCCACTATCTGGAGCAGCGCAATACCAGTCGCAGCGAGGATGTGTCGGTCTACGCGTTCACCGCCATCCCGCATCTCGTCACCGGGACGAACCGGATTGCCACCGTGCACCGGCGGCTCGCCATCGCGGCGCAACGCAGTCTCCCCATCCGGATCATCGAGCTGCCGATCGCACTGCCTGTTTTCCGCCAGCGCGTGCAGTGGCACCGCTATCGCTCCAACGATGCAGGCCTGTTGTGGCTGCGCAACCTGATGCGTGAGGTCGCGGCCGAGCTGCCATGATCGCAGTCCATCTGCAGCAGAGCACGACGAACGGCCGGCGCAAGAACCGCCGGCCGTTTTTCTTCACCAACAATGGATCGGGCTACGAAAAGTCAGCGCCTGCCTGGTCCGCCTCCGGGCGGTGGCGCGGGCACCCAGATCGGGAAGGCCAGATTGGCCCAAACCGTATCGCCACGGCTGCCGTTCTCGACATAGAACGTATGCTGGTAGTTCACGTTGATCTGAACGGGCCCCGCATTGTAGGTCAGCGAAGGACCTACATTGAGTGAGCGCAGCCGGTTGCCGTCTTGCACGCCGGCAAGATTGAACGCCTTGACGCCGTTAATCTTGTCGTCCTGATATTGATGCGTGTAGCCGCCGACGACGCCGAGCTTCCAGGCACCGATATTGTAGCCCGCATTGAAGTCGACGACCAGTGCATCGCCGCTGCGGTACTGCTGGGTCAGCTGCGTGAAGGCGTTGACCGAGTCCGTATTGGTGCCGTTCAGCAGCAGACGCGGCGAGACGGCGAACTCCAATCCCTTCGGATCAGCATAGCGATAGGCGAGGACCGGCGAGATGGTCGTGTAGTTCGTACCGACGTTCAGCGGCTGCCGTGCCGAATAGGTGCCGGTGTTCGGCAGGAGATCGAGGCCGACCGTGAAGGTCTGAACGGGCGACAACGCCCAGCTCAGGATGATCGGCGAAAAGGTCAGGTTGGCAAAGCCGTTGGCCTGGAACGATCCGCCGGGATTGGAGCTTTCGAGATGAACATACGGCAGGACAAGCTGGGAATAGATGTGTGCGCCGAAGAAATCGCCGGGATAACTTGCGAGAAACCGCATGGTCTCCGACACGGCGGAGAGCTTGAAGTTGATCGGCAGCTTGTTGCCCTGGCCGTCATAAAGGCCGTTGGCGCTGGTATAGCTGGTCTGGCTGATCGCAAACAGGCCGGGGATCGGTGGGAAAGACGCAATGAACACGCCGGGGGAGCCCGCTGGATAGTTCGTGGCGGCGTTCTCGGCGGCCGACGCGCCCTGGATCATTCCGGCCAGCATCAACATGATGGAAGCGGACCGCATCAGTCCTCTCGTCATAAATCCCCCCCTTGGCGGCGCGTTTTTCTCTGAAACGAGCTTGCCCCGACCGACCCATGGCGACGCGCCGGCGCCCGACCGATCGCGTCATTGATGAGCGATCCCGGAACATTCGTAAAATTGATCGTTTTGATCTGAGATATTTACCGGGTTGATATGTCTGCTTATCGAGCGCGTTCGATGTTGCGCTTCTTCGCCTCGATCGTGCCGCTGCGGTTCATCGTCAGCCGTTACTTAAAACCGCCGGAATGACCGCAACTGTCGTCAGGGGCATGAGATAGTCGCCAAGACGCAGCTCGCCAGCGAGTTCGCCGAGCGAACCCCGCACAGGGACGCCGCGCCATCCAATCGGCCTGGCGTTGGTCTTTTCGGGGCAGGTGACGGATTTCGCTTTCCCCCGTGGTCGACGACGGCAAATTGAGATGCTTTCCGATGATCCCGGCGGTTCTCCACCGTGGGTCTCCACCGTCCGAATCCGGTGGCTCTCGGCGGCCCTGCTTTACATGGATATGGCACGTCGCGGTTAGATGGCGGAGAGAGTGTCCGCGATTCAGGGCAAAATCTTTCTTTATCTTCAACGGTTGGGTGATTTGCAGGCTGGCGGTTCCACAGAGTTACCCCCAGCCACTTGGCGAATTGGAACGGAAAAAGACGGACAACCGCGGCCAAGTCTCCCAAGCCGCGAAGTGTTACCAAATCTTTTTCATACCTCCAGGCTCCGAGGGGTTCACATCGAGCAGTGCTTGGAGCGATCTCACGAGCACTAACCGCCGACGTCCTACCGTTGTCGTAATGAGTTGCCCTGTCCCAATTAACTCGTAAAGCTTCGTGCGTCCCAAGCCGGTGACTCGCTCGCTTCGTTAATCGTGCAGGTGAGCCGTTGAACGAACGGAATCGACTTTGGTTCTCCAGATGACGGATTGGATGGAGCAGTCGGCAGCCCTTCGCTTCTGTCTCCCCCTTTTCGACTGTATCCCATGTCCTCTCCTACTTCACAAAGCTCGGCGGGACGAGAGTTTGCTGTGCGGCAATTAACGTCAATGCGGACGCCCGAGCGCTCCCGCGTACACTGGAGTACAGCGACGGCTGTTCGAGCGCATTTGGATATCAGCTGCGGCATGGAATTTTTCGCGATCGAGGAGGACTGGCGTGCGTCGCAGCGAATTTTTCAGAGGCCTCCGTCAGCTTGGAAGGTTTCCGCGGTTGAACACTGTCAACGCGCATCAGGACAAAAGGCAGCTCGAAGTGCTATTCAACCGCAATAGCTTTTCCGGCTTGTGCGAGCTGGCACTGCCTAATCGCCCCCGCTAGGTCGGAGACGGTCAGCTCGGCGGAACACAATGCTGCAGCAGTACTGCGCTGCCTGCGCCCCCAACATGTGGCAACCAGCTCCCGAGGCATCGGGGGTTCGAGTCGGGGGTCCGCTACATCGCTAGACCCACTATTTCGGAAGCCCGGTTTTCCTATAGGCGGGCAGCCTAAGTCGGCGCCGGTGGCCCGCTGATAGCCCGTGTCAGGCCGCCGTCCGCGCACCGCGCCACCCAATATGGCGCTCGATAGGTTCAATCCCGGACTCACAACGACCGATGCCGACATTCGCTCAGCCTGGCGATCTCGGCGTCTTATCCAGCGCACGTGCCATACCTTCACACGGGAGAGGTCCAAGGTTCGATCCCTTGTGCGCCCACCATTAATTCCTAAATATCAATTACTTGAGCGTTCCATTCCCCTTATGTGTGCCCCGAAAAGCCGGGGCACAGCGGGGGCACACACAATCTCCTCGATCTCGCTCTCGACGTCGTCGATGGCGTCACGCGCCCAGATCACCAGGCTGTTGCCAAGTGCGGAGCGTTGAAAGCCGCATCGGTCCCCGTCGAGCCGATCACCAGATCCGGCTCGTGATCGTCGGCCGTGACAGGCACATGCCGCGACAGCAACGGGATGTTGTTGAACGTCGGCGCGGCCTTGGCGAGTTCCTCCGGATCGCGGAGAAGGCGATAGACCTTGTCCGGATCGAGCCCGAGCGCCTTGTAATCGGGAATCTCGCGGCCGATGTACAGATTGACCGCGGCCTTGCTGATATTGGTGATCTCTCGACATGCAAGCGGCCGTCCCGGTCGTAGGTACGGACGCTCGCGCAATCGAAAGCAAGCCCATGCCGCGCCTCCGCGCGGTGTTGGCGCTCGGAGACGGATGGCATATGCGGGGCTCTACTTCTTCGCGGCAGCTGCCGGCTTGTCTTCCGACTTCGGAGCCTGCGCTGGCACCTCGGCTTTCGGTGTCTGCGCCCTGCAACTGGTTTTGCAGTTCGATCAGCAGCGGCGCGGCCGTCTCATAGGGCGATTTCATGATGTCCTGGCCGATCACCTGCAGATCGGCGCGGCTCACGTCGATCTTGACATCATCGGTCGGCGCCTGCGCGAAGGTAGCGCCCGCGAAGCAAGCGTGAGCGTGGCAGCAACTGCAAGTTTCAACGCGATGTGGTCGACGAAGGGACGGTTTCTAACGAATGCCCAGGTCACGCAAACTGCTCCCATTAGCGCGTTCGCTGAGCGCCGGTCACATCCGTAACTCGGCCTGTGTCATCTGCAGCCAAATAATGCCGGGATCGGCGGGGCGCGGCCACAAGGACCATGGTTAACTTGCTCGCCAACGTAGCAGTGGCAAACGACAAATGATTCGGAGCGCGAGATGCCCAGCATTGGAAAATTTGGTAGCGTCGTCGACATCCACGATACCGATGTGCCAGGGGACACCTATGACAGTGACGGCGCGGCTGAAGCATCTGGTCGCGGTCTCCAACAGCTGAACCTGAAAGGCGCGCCATGCCCGATATTTTGAAGCGGATCGAAGCTTACAAGCGCGAGGAGATCGCGGCCGCCAAGCGGGCACATCCTCTTGTTAGCGTCGAGGAACGGGCGAAGGCCGCCCCCGCGCCGCGCGGCTTTGTCCGGGCGATCCGCGACAAGCTCGCTTACGGCGAATATGCATTGATCGCCGAGGTGAAGAAGGCCTCGCCTTCGAAGGGGCTGATCCGTGCCGATTTCGATCCGCCCGCGCTTGCCAAGGCCTATCAGGCCGGCGGCGCCGCGTGCCTCTCGGTGCTGACGGATACCCCCTCCTTTCAGGGCCATCTCGATTTCATGGTGGCGGCGCGGACGGCGACGACCCTTCCCGTGCTGCGCAAGGACTTTATCGTTGACAGCTATCAGCTGGCTGAGGCGCGCGCACATGGTGCCGATTGCATCCTGATCATCATGGCGATGCTCGATGATGCTATGGCCAAAGACATCGAGGACGCGAGCCTTGACTACGGCATGGACGTGCTGATCGAAATCCACGACCGCACTGAGCTCGACCGCGCGCTGAAACTCCGCTCGCCGATGATCGGCGTCAATAACCGCAACTTGCGCACGTTCGAGACCACGCTTACGACCAGCGAGGCGCTGGCGCCGCTGATCCCGAACGACCGCCTGATGGTCGGCGAAAGCGGCATCTTTACCCCGGCCGATCTGGCGCGGCTGGCGCGCGTCGGCATGTCCACCTTCCTGGTCGGCGAGAGCCTGATGCGGCAGACCGACGTGGCGGCCGCGACGAGGGCGCTGCTTCATCGAGATCGGGCCGCAAGCGCTACGGGCGCGCGCTGAATCGCCGAAGGCTGCGTCGTCATAAGCAAGACGACACTCGAGCTGATCCTGTCGGGCAACACAAAAAACGGCGACGTGCTCGGCATCGCGCGCATCGCCGGCATCACGGCCGCCAAACGCACCCATGAACCGATTCCGCTGTGCCATCCGCTGGCGCTGTCCAAGGTGACGCTCGACATCGCGCCAGCGAAAAAGCTCCCCGGCTGCGTCGTCCGTCCCATCGTCAAGGTCACCGGCCGATCGCCCGTCACGTCGACGCTCCCTTCGTGGTCAGAAGAATCGAAGCTTGCTTTCGATCTTCGTGAAGCGGTCCTCGACTGAAGGATCCGCGATCTTGACCACCGGCGGGATGGTCGGCGTGGGGATATTCGGCGCAATCGCGTGCGCGACATGTTCGGCAAGGCCCTCGATCTGCCTTTGCATGTCCTCAGGTGTCACGAATTGGCCGCCTCGAGCTTTTCGATCTTAACTCCCGCCTGGGTCTGCATGTCGAGCCGATCATGCAAATCCTTGACGGCGGGGTGATTCCTGGCGTCGCGAGCAGCACTATGGTTGCGGTCGGATCGGGCACGGCTGTTTCCTTATGAGAATCCAAAGATGACCGGCCTGCTGCTGCACCGGCAGTTGGTTTCCTCGCCGGGATAGACCCAGCGCTTCACCGGCTCATCCCACATGCCTTTGTTCACGTCGTATTTCTTGCCGTTCATGGCGACGGGTGTGGAGCGGGGATGCTTGCCAACGCCGGAATGCACCCAAATCACTTGAGTGATCCGAGTTTGTCCTGGCGCGCGCGTCATCGACGCGGTCGCCTTGTTGTTCTGGTCGCGGGCCATGAATGCGGCTCGCCGGCGCGTGTCGCCGAACTGCTCTTGCAGGTCCTGCGTCAATTGTCCGAAGTCCAGGCCGGTCTGCACCGACCGCTTGAATTTGACGGTGAAGCCCGCCATTTTCAGGACAGCTTTCAGCGCGCGGCTCGACCGATCCGCAACGGACCGGCCGAAATACTCCGCCAGTGCCGGCGCGGCCTCGTCAAAATTCCTTTGCCAGCGCTTCACCAGCTTTCCGGATCGCATCATCGGCCGGTGTGGGATCCTGCGCCATGACCGGCGCATTCGCCCGATATGCCGCGCGGAGCCAATTGGCGACGGACTTGTCCATTTCCGTGATCAAGGCCTGCATCTTCCTGCGGTAAGCCGCCTCGATGCCGGCATTGGGCTGCACGCCCCGCAAGACCTTGTCGGTTTTCCTCGCGACCACCTTCCGCGGCGCAGGTCAGAACCATTTTGCCGCGATGCGCCGGATCATGCCGGTGACGCCGCAGCGCTTCCATAGAATCGGCATAGGCAAGCCGTCGTGCGCCTGAGCCGCCGTGATTCGAGCTATAATGTTATGTGACGACTTACGTTCCAGATGACTAGCTCAAGAGTCTCCTGAGAGATCGCTCCGTTTCCTCAACTAGGGATTTGACTAGCGTCGAAGCTGATGAATTTCGTCCCATAGAAGCAGACTGCCCCGCAAGAAGAACAGAAAACTCTGGATCCCCGGCTTTTTCGAGGGGAGCAATCAGACTAAGCTGCGCTGGAAACGAGACCGGTTCGATTTTCGCCGCGATCAAATCGTCCGTTAGGCGATTCCTAATGTAGCGCGCTGGACGTCCCGTTAGCATGTCAGTGACTAATGTGCAGGCATCATTCGATTCGAGTAGCGCTCGCCGATGGGCGTCAAGCACATTTGCTTCTTCACAATGCAAGAACGCGGTTCCAAGTTGAACAGCGCTTGCGCCCATCACGAAAGCCGCAGCCATCTGTCTACCGTCGGCGATGCCACCGGCGGCAATGACAGGGACACTCACCGCGTCAACAGCTTGAGGCAACAAGGCCACCAACGTTGGTTGCAAACTCAGGTCGACACCGCTGAAGGTACCGCGATGGCCTCCAGCCTCAAGTCCCTGCGCAATAATCGCATCGACCCCGGCCCGCTCAAGCGCTAGGGCCTCCGCAACTGTCGTCGCACTGGAAATGATGAAGATGCCGGCGTCTTTTATTGCTTGAACAATGTCTGGCTCCGGCACTCCAAAATGGAAACTCACCATCTCCGGCTTGACGCGGAGAAGCATATCCAAATGCTCGGCGGTAACTTCGCCCGCCGAATTCGTCGGATATGGAACCGGCCCAAGCTCTTTCGCGGCATAATGCGGCTCTAAACGCTTTCGCATTCTTTCAACCGTCTCAGACCGGGGCGCTGAACGCGGCCAGAGCGGGTAATTGACGTTGAGGCTGCCGCCGCTTTGCTGACGAAAGCCGGCAATTCGACGTTCAGCATCCTCCGCCGAATACCCAAACATTCCGAGGCTGCCCAACGCTCCTTCGTTGCTTACGGCCGCAGCCAGCGCCGGACTGCTTAGCCACCCCATCGGGGCTTGAAGGATAGGCCAGGTTAGATTCAACCGCTCGGTAAAGGTGTTCTTAGACCACACGACACGCTCCCCACTTCAGGCCCGCAGGCATGTCAGGCTCGTCGAGACCTAGCTTCATTCCGGACGCTTCTCGATGCTTCCCATCGCCACGAAGTATACTGAACACACTGCCGCGAAGGCGACTACCGGCGAGTTCGCCTTCCTCGTGGCAGTGCTCTTCATGACGTGATCTCCACGCTAAGCGCGCCGACGCCAGGTTTGCTCAACCTGCCGCGAAGCCGCTCATTGAGGCACTCTTACAGGGTCGCGATCTCGTTGCCGATCGTGGCTATGACGACGCCTATGCTCCCGTCGGCTTGGCTGCAAGCCGCGGCGGTCGAGCTCCCATCGCGACCAGCCGCCATCGCAAAGTCCAGCACTCGGTCGATCCTGCTCTCTATCGGCATCGGAATCTGATCGAGCGCTTCTTCAACAAGTTGAAGCACTTTCCCGCGTTGCAATACGCTACGATGAAGCCGTCCGCGACTTTCCTCGCCGCTGCTCTATTCGCCGCAACCCGTCCCGGGATGCGATTTTAGTCCACAACCTAGTTCTTCCGCGGATCGTCAGCCGGGTTCACGTAAGTGATGTCCCATGGCCCAATTCCGCTGAGCTGGACGATGGTTTCTTCCGATGTCCAAGCGAAGTGGTTCGTTCCGGCTGGCATGATCGCAATACCACCCGCAGGCAAAGGGCGGCTTTGTGTCTTGTCGAGCTTGTCGCCGACGCCCATGTTGAAAGTCCCTGACAGCACCGTGCAGCGCTCGACGACGGCGTGAGAATGTGCAGGGACCTTGTAATTTGCCGGAAACTTCAGGCGCATTGTAAAGGGCTTCGCCTGGTTCAATAGTCCTTCGATGACAGCGAGCTTTGCCCCGGGCGGCAACGACGGAACGTCGATCCAATTGAGCTCGGACGACACCAGCATTGTGTGCCCGCTGTGCGAATGCGAATCTTCTGCTGTAGCGGCCGTACCGAGCGACAGCGTGATCAGCCCAATAAGGATAGTCGATTGCAATCTGCGTTTCATCGGAAGGTCCTTTCGATTGATCTCACGGATCGAGCTGTGTCGCACGATGACGTAGTCCACCAAGCGGCGCCGTTCGACGACGCAGCTTTACTGATCCAGCTGCATTACTCTTCGATTTCATGACACTAACACTTCAATGACAACGGTAGTATATGAAACGCAATGTTGCGCGGGTAAGCGCGGCTGGCCGGATTTGTTTTGGTCGTATACGTCTCCAGTGCGCCATTTGGCGATGTTGCGGTTTTAGCGCAGCGCAACTTCGCTAGCCCCAGAGGCGCGGGCGGTGGCGGCAGATGGTCGTGTCTTACGGTAGCCCCGAGAACAGTCACTACCGGAAAACGTCTTCGACGTAGGTGAATACGGCATAGGCAAGCTGGCAAATTCTCTTAAGATCGGCCGTGTCGCTTCAAGGACGTCCAATGGACGACGCTCGGCACCTGGAGCCGGAGGCGGCGCATCGTCGCCGAGGCAGAGTGGACGCAGAGGCCGACAACGGCCATCAACGGAGCCGCCGCCACGACAAAGAACACGATTGCGCAGCGCCGACCGTGCCGCTCTGCGGGTTCTGAATTCAACTTATATCGTCGGGCATCCGGCCCGCCTTCATGCGATTTCAGACGTAGCGCGCTCGGCCACCCGTATCTTGGCCGCACTAGGCGGAGACCGGCCGCCCTGAAATCGATAGCGAAAGCCTACGAAACGACGCGACAGCGGGCACCAAACCGCGGCGTTCGCTATACCGGCTCGCTTGATCGTTGCGCCGATCGCGACCAAGCCGGCTCGACAACATCTCAGAGCTTTGGCCCCAGCAATTCGAGACCAAACCGTGTGCGGAGGTTGGACATATCGGACGCGTCGATCGTACCCTCGGCCATCGCGACACACAGCTGATCAAACCCTCCCGGGCTGAAAAGCGCAATCATGCGCAGCGGCACATCCGACTTGTTGCTCCATGCATGGGCAACGCCGCGAGGTAAGGTAATTGTCTGCCCTGCGGGCACGTCGATCTTATCCTCGTCCAACAGGAGATGTGCTGTCCCCTCAAGGATCAGGAAATGTTCATCCTCGTTGTGATGGATATGAATAGGCGAGCCCGTGCCGCTCTGCGCAATGGTCTCAAGACAACAATACGATCCAGCTGCTTGTTCGGTGGAAACGAGAACCTTGAATTTCACACCGGGCTCCGGAACGTACCACCCTGCCTCAACAGTCGTAATTGAGGATCCTGTCTGAACCAAGTTGGTTTGCTTCATCGTCACGGCCCGCTGCCTTTCAATTCGCTCGATCATGTAGAAATTCCTGGGCAGAAAATATGCCTGGCGAGTTGCTAGTAGATGTGGAGCGAGTCCCCTTTATGACCTAGTCTGCGAATTGCGCTACGTTCGTAATAGAAGGGCGACCACACCTTTCAGTTAGCGGACTTGACAAGTAACGCCTGCGAATTCCGCATCTTGGAAACAGGCGTCACGACAGCTCCGATCCTGAGATATCCCTCGCTATTCTGCAGTAGTAGCTTCGTCGAGATGGCGTGAACTTCCGGCGGAAATGCCGCCACAGATAAATGGGCGTTTTCTGGAAATTGATCACTCGCGTCGTGCTGGAGCATCTTCAACAGCACGAGCGAACGACTATCGCGGACCAGGTTTTTAAGATACCGGCCGTGAGCTCGATGCCCGCATCCGAACCAATTGTTCCTCAGTTGTCGCCGCCCGAGCGGCCACCACGTCCATTTTTCTAGGAGGCGTTGTCAGACTTTCTTCAATGCTTCGCCTATCTTGCTCGGCCACTAACTGTTCCTGCGCGCCTAGCTTCTGAGGCCGCATTAGTATCGATATCGACTTTCGGCGCTGCGAATAAACCATTCCGCTCATTCGGAGGATAGAGGGGGTGAGCTGCCACAATGTGCCATTGGCAGCTCTCCCCGTTGGGTCTATCTGATAGTCGGTCTACCTCACATCGGACGAAATAGCTGCAACGCCGGCGGCCGCGCACTCCTCGTCCTTGTCTCCGCCTGGCGATCCGCCGACCCCCAGACCCGCGACGATCTCGGATCCCCGCTTGATCGCGACAGCTCCGGGAAGCGCGACGACGTTCGGGGCGCTCGCGAGCTGGGCTCCGGTCCCATTGGGATATTTCGCGACGAGTTGAACGAACTCGCTGGTCTTTTCCAGGCCGAAGATCGGTCCCATCGTCACAACCGTGTAGGCCTTGCGGAATGCGGAATCTTTCGTGTGCACGGTCGCGTGGTCGCCCCGAAGCTGGACAATCACCAGGCCCGACGTGTCGACCACGAATGCGTTCACGGAATATCCGCGCTCGGCGCACGTCTTCACGGCGGTTTCCGCCGCCTTCTCAGCCAGCTTCAACGGAACGTAATAGCCGCTCGTGTTCACCTGAGCCGATACCGGCGAGAAAAGTCCGATCGAGGCAGCCGACAGCGCGGCCGAGAGAGCGAAAATCTTCATTGTTGCTTGTCTTTCTTTATGGCGAGGTCCGGGCACGAGTCGAAAACGCAGGATGCAAAGCCCGCGCGTCGCTCATGACCCGATCCTGGATGATTGATCACGTGTTAGCGGCGGTTGTTCCGCATCGAGTCGATGGATCATGATTTCTGCCCTTCGACCGTCTTCAGGTAGATAGCCAAATTGGGAAACAGCTTCTCAATAACCTGAGTCCAGGCTATCGATTGCACGTTGCTGCGGCGGTTTCGCGCGCGGCGAGTTCGTAACGTTTCACCGCGGCGTACGCCGCGCGCAGGATGGGCGCCCGGACGGACATGGCCGCGGCCCTGTGCACCATGTCGCCGAGTATATGATCGGCTTCGACGCGCCTGCCCTTCCGCATGTCACGCAGCATGGACGACGTCCCCCGCGACCGGACGTCCGAAAACGTCGCGATCGTTTCGTCGCGGAAGCGGGCCCGAGGAGCATAGCCCGACAGCGCCGCGACGCGAGACGTCTCGTCGAACGCTTCGAGAAGGATATCCAACCCGCCTGGCAGCGCGAGGATCTCTCCGATCGCCCCGTTCATCAGACAGGTTACGCCGGCATACGCCGCGAGCATGGCGTATTTCTCCCACGCGTCCCACATGATGTCCGAGCTCAGCTTCGGCGAAAAGCTGGCGCGTCCGATATCCGCATCCAGCGCAGAGCACGCCTGGCGCTGCCCCTCCGAACGAGGGCCATAGGCGAAGAACTGCAATGTGTTGCTGTGGAGTATCTCCCCATCGTCCGTCAGGGTCGCGCCGATGTGACAGAGTCCCCCGAGGACCCGCTCCGCGCCAAATACGCCATCCAGAAACTGGTAATGCTTCAATCCGTTCAAGAGCGGCAGAATGAGGCACCCGGCAGGAAGCCGATCCGTCAGTTCATCGACCACCCGTCCGAGATCGTAGGCCTTGCACGAAAAGATCGCCACGTCCGTATCCGGATCGATACCGTCGAGCAGATGAAACTGCGGCGTGGTCCTGTAATCGCCGAGCGGACTGCTGATCCGGAGGCCGTCCCGTTCGATCTGGCCGGCCCGGTTCGCGCGGACCAAGAAGCTCACGTCATGACCGGATTGAACGAGGCGGCCCCCGAAATAGCCTCCGACGGCACCTGCTCCGACAAACATCAGTTTCAAAGTCGCCTCCGATCAGGCCAGCCCGACCTTTCTTGACATTCTACAATAGTAGAATTATTGAAGCAAGGATTGCTTTGTCGTGGAGACCTGCTTGTCCCAGATCGAAACTGCCCGTCCGCGCATCGGCTTTATTGGGCTCGGCACCATGGGAGCGCCCATGGCCCTGAACCTTGTCAAAGCCGGCTTCGAGGTCTCTGTGCCGGATCGCAGGAGTCTGCCGTCGATTGTCCGGGCGACCACGACGATATGCTCAGACATCGCAGACGTCGCGCAGACTTCGGAAATTATCATTCTCATGCTGCCGGATACCTCGGATGTCGAGAACGTGGTGTTCGGACCGGGAGGAATCGCGGCGGCCGACCTTGCGGGAAAGCTCGTCGTCGACATGAGTTCGATCAGTCCGCAGGCGACGAAGACCATCGCGGACCAACTCATCGCCATCGGCTGCCAATATCTCGATGCGCCGGTATCCGGAGGCCAGATCGGAGCCAAGGCCGGCACGCTGACCATCATGGCGGGCGGCTCGAAAGCCGCTTTCGAACGGGCCAAGCCGATCCTACAGGCGCTGGGGAAATCCATCACCCATGTCGGCGAAGCAAACGGAGCGGGGCAGGTCTGCAAGATCGCCAATCAGATGATTGTCGCGCTGAATATCCAAGCCGTCGCCGAGGCTTTCGCGCTCGTGTCGCGCTTCGGCATCGACAAGGTCAAGGTCCGAGAAGCGATGCTCGGCGGTTTTGCCGGCTCCCGGGTGCTGGATGTACACGGACAACGGATGATCGAGGGCGCTTTCGAACCGGGTTTCCGCATCGCGCTGCACAGGAAGGATCTGAGGCTCGCGATGCACGTCGCGGAAACGCTGGGCGCCTCGATCCCGGCGACAGAGGTCGTCGAGCAGCTCTTTACGGACGCTATCGATCAAGGTGGATCGAACTGGGACCACTCGGCGCTTTACCGCATCGCTGAGCGGGGTAACCGGTTCACCTGACGGAGGACGCCGTCGACACCAGGTGTCGCGCGACCGGCCGGAATGGGATTGCCTATAGGAGATGGAACGCTTACTGCTTGGCCAGCGCCGCTGGCGAACGATCGGCGCCCACGGTCGAGAAGCGTTCGGGGACCCCGTGATAGCACCTTTGCGGAAGCCCTCGCATGGGCAACATGCGGGCTCTCAATTGGATAATCTGCCGCATAACCTCCGCATGCTGCGGAAGGAGCGGAAGCTTACGCTCGACGAGCTCAGCGTCCGCTGCGGCGTCAGCCGGGCAATGATTTCAAAAATCGAGCGTGGCGTTTCCATTCCGACCGCGACGATCTTGGGCAAACTAGCTGCCGGGCTGGAGATCGGACTGTCTCGACTGCTCGGCGGGCAGCTCCAGCGTCAAGCAATGCTCGTTACACCTGGTGAGCAACCCGTTTTCAAGGATCCGGACAGCGGATTGGAACGCCGCTCTCTGTCGCCACTGTTTTCGGACCGCTCCGTCGATTTCGTTCTGAACACGTTGCCGCCCGGGCGCGGAGTCGTTTTCCCGCCTCACCACGACGGCGTCGAAGAGTATCTGTACGTGACGAAGGGTCGGCTTCAGGTGATCGCGTCGGGCAAAGCGTTTGAAGTTGGCTCTGGCAGCATGCTTTTCTATCAAGCCAACGCCGAACATGAATTCCGAAATCTCGGCGATGAACCGGCCGAGTTTTTCATCGTCATCGACAGCACAGCCGCGAAGTAACCAGCCTTCTGCCCGCTCGGTTTGCATCGTCTGCCGACTTCGGCGCCAACCCGGTCGTCATTCCGCATCAGCGATAGCTTTTTCTCCGAAATTCTACTATATTATCATATTTCAATATTTTTCTCCTATAGTGGCACGATTCTCGCAGTGCACAGGGCTCGCAACCAGGAGTGCATGATGTCTATTGCAAGCGATGCCTACCGCGACGCCACCGCGGAAACCGCCGATATCGAACAGCATAAGGTTTCTCCGAAATGGATTCTGCTTTCTGCAGTCCTTGGCTCCGTCATCGAATGGTACGACTTTTACATCTTCGGAACCGCTGCGGCCCTCGTCTTCGGCCAGCTGTTCTTCCCGGCAACAGATCCATTCGTGGCGACAATCAGTTCGCTGCTGACCGTGACCGTCGGCTTGTTTGCCCGTCCGGTCGGCAGCATTCTGTTCGGCCACTTCGGTGATCGTATCGGGCGGAAGTCGATGCTGCTCCTCACCCTGTTCCTGATGGGAATCCCGACGGCGTTGATCGGAATGCTACCGACTTATCAGAGCGTCGGCGTGTGGGCTCCGATTATGTTGATCGTTCTGCGAATCATCCAGGGACTTGCGATCGGAGGTGAATGGGGTGGTGCGGTGCTGATGGCCGTAGAGCACGCTTCACACGACAGAAAGTCCGTTTTCGGATCTCTGCCCCAGCTCGGGACGCCGGCAGGTGTGCTGCTCTCCGTGGGAGCTTTCGCACTCGCGTCCAGAATGCCGGAGGGCGAGTTCGTCGCATGGGGATGGCGCATTCCCTTTCTCACAAGCATCGCGCTGGTCGCATTCGGTCTGGCCGTTCGTTGGAAGATCTCCGAGTCTCCCGAATTCATGATGGCCAGGGAGGAAAACAGGATTCATCGTGTTCCGATCGTCGAGCTGTTCCGGCAAAGGACGAAGTCGGTGATATTGACCGCGGGCGGCAAGGTCGGCGAGGTCACGATGTTCTATCTGATCACGGTCTATCTGCTGTCATACGGCACGAGCGTGCTGGGGCTTCCTCGCCCTGAAATCCTCAGCATCGTCGTCACGGGTGCCCTGGTGTCGGTCATCATGATGCCGATGTGGGGATATGTCGGCGACCTTGTCGGGCCAAAGAAGATCTACCTGACCGGCGCGATATTGCTGGCGACCAGCGCAATCCCGATGTTCCTGCTGTTCGAGACCAGGTCGATCTGGTGGATGGCGTTCGCGGTGGTTCTAACTTTCGGTATCATTTATCCGATGATGTATGGGCCTCAGCCCAGTCTCTACTCCGTGCAGTTTCCGCCGGAGCTTCGCTATAGCGGTGTCTCTCTCGGCGTCAGTCTCGCCAGCGCAGTCGCCGGCGGCCTAGCTCCGGTCGTTGCAACCAGTCTGGTTGCCGCCTCCGGCAATGCAATTCCGGTCGGCGTGTATCTCGCTGCCGCCACGCTCATCTCGACGATCTCGGTCTCCTTCATGGTCAATCCCCGCAAACCGTAGCCGAAAGAAACAGCAGATGCCCAAACTCGCCGCGAACCTGCACTACATGTTCAACGAGGCGCCGTTCCTCGACAGATTTGCCATGGCAGCCGACGCCGGCTTCAAGGCAGTCGAATTCCAGGTGCCCTATCACTGGCCCGCCGAACTCCTGTGGAAGAAACTGCAGTCATATGACCTGCAAATGGTTCTTCTCGATACAAAGCCGGGAGACTGGGAGGCCGGTGAGCGGGGCATCGCCGCGCTCCCAGGGCGCGAGGACGAGTTCAGGCGAGAGCTCGAGACGACTATCGAATACTGCCGCGAACTCGGATGCAATACCGTGCATACGATCGCCGGCGTCCTCGCCCAGGGCACCGAGCGCAGCGTGGCCGAAGCGGTGTTCGTGGAGAATCTGAAATACGCTGCAGATCGGCTCGGGGCGTTCGGAATCACTGCGGTCATCGAACCGATCAACGGAGGCCGGGATCTCATCCGGGGAGGTGAAAGCTATACGACATACGGTATGAAGGGGTTCTTCCTGAATCATACCAAGGATGCGGTCCGCATATTGGAAAAGGTAGACAACGAGAACCTCCGGCTGCATCTCGACTTATATCATATGCAACTGACGGACGGTAACCTCGCGGAGACGCTGCGCGAGACGATTGATATCGTCAAGCACATTCAAATTGCCGGCGTGCCTGGTCGAAACGAACCCGACGTGGGAGAGATCAACTATCCCTATCTGTTCGAGTTGATCGATGAACTCGGCTACCAAGGCTGGATCGGCTGTGAGTACAAGCCGCTGACTTCGACGTTGGCGGGATTGAAATGGGCGAAAGCCTACGGCATCGGACGTTCGTCTTCGCGGTGAGCGCGGGATCGCCCTGGTCCGGTCCTTGCGGCTTCGCGACTTGCTACGAGTGCCACGGCATCGAGAAGATCGCCGGAAGGTGCTCGGCAATCGCCGGCGGGGGCATCAGGTCCTCCATCGCATCGGAGCGTTTCACTCTCATGCCCCTGCCCTCGGCCTGGTCGCTCGAGCCTCGGTCTCAATTGGATCTGGTGCCGGCTCTTCGTCGAATAGGATGGCCCCTCAGCAAACCCAAATGATCGCAACCTCCGGCAAGACCGGAATGCTGGAAACGGCGATTCGTCGAAATCCGTCATCCCCAGTTAGAATTGCGATCTATCCTCCTTCCTGGTGATTCATTTGGATCGACTACAAGCCATGGCAATGCTGGTGTCCTCCGTCGAGGAGGGGAGCTTTTCGGCGGCGGCCAGGAAATTGCGCATTCCGGTCGCCACACTCACGCGCAATGTCAACGATCTCGAGACATTGGTCGGGACGAAGCTGCTGACGAGGTCGACGCGCAAACTCGAGTTGACCGATGCCGGGACTGACTACTTTGCATCCGCAAAGCAGATCCTTGAGCAGGTCGATGAGCAGGAGCGTCGTGCGGCTGGCGAATTCAAAGCCCCGCGCGGCGAACTTGTCATCACGACGCCGGTACAGATTGCCCGTCTACGGGTCTTGCCGATCATCGATCAGTTTCTCGCATCCTATCCCGAGATCCGGATTCGACTCATCCAATCCGACCGCAACGTCGATCTCATCGATTCCCACGCCGACGTCGCCGTCAGAGTGGGACGTCTACGCGACAGCAGTCTCGTGGCAGCGCGCGTTGGAAGTTTACGTGTCGTGGTCGTCGCCAGCACGGAATTGCTGAGCAAGCATGGCGTGCCCGCGACGCCCGACGATCTTCGCGGCTATCCCTGTGTCGTGTTCGATAGTCCCAGCCTCTCGCCATGGCGTTTCCGTCACCCGGACACCGAACAACTCTTCAACATATCAGAGTTGCCCCGGCTGCTGGTGTCGTCGCCCGATGCCGCGGTCGATGCGGCAATTGACGGTATCGGGGCAACGCTTGTTCTTGAGCATGACGTCGATGCAGCCATCAAGGCAGGAAAGCTGAATATCGTTCTACAGGAGTTCGAGGTCGAGCCGATACCAGTCCACATCGTCTATCTTTCCCGAACCGCGATGCCGATCAAGGTCCGGCGGTTCATCGACTTTGCCGTGCCGAAACTCCGTGAAAATCTTGCCGAGTTCGGACGTATTCCGCCGACGTAAAAGATAGCCCGCCGCCTGCGAACCAGGTCCGGGCGGCGGGCCAGGGGAAGCAATCGCTCCCCGGGATACATCAGAACTGGGTCAGGCCGGCATCGACCACCAACTCCGCGCCCGTCGTGTAAGATGAGTCATCGCTTGCCAGAAACAGAACGGACTTGGCGAGTTCGAGAGGCTCGCCAAAACGCTTAAGACCGATCTTCTGCGTGATGCTGGAAGCGACTTCCGACAGCACAGCGTCAGACAAGCCAATCTTGCTGTAGAACGGCGTTGAGATCGCACCTGGGCTGACTGCATTCACGCGGATTCCACGGGGCGCCAGCTCTGCGCCCAAGGTGCGGACCAGGGAGCGCGTCGCGGCCTTCGTCGCAGCAAGGATTGACAGACCGGGATAGCCGATAGTGTTCAGGAACGAGGTGGTAACAATGATGCTGCCACCCTTGGCGAGGAGCGGGGCCGTCTTCTGGATCGTGAAGAACGTGCCAGTGAAGTTGACGGCAAGATTTTCGGCAACGTACTCCTCCGTTACCGCTTCGAGCGGGGCGACGGTGGTCCCGCCGGCGTTGGCGAATACCACATCGATATGACCATGCTTCGCCCGCGTTTGCTCGACAGCACGTTCGATGTCAGCCGCCTTGCGGATGTCGGCGCGAACCAGCAGAGCCTTGCCGTTGAGCTCTTTGCCGGCTGCGGCTAAGCGATCAGCATTCGAGCCAACCAGAACCACATGGGCGCCTTCGGCCTGAAAGAGCTTAGCGGTTTCCAAACCGATGCCCGACGTGCCGCCAGTGATGAAGGCGACCTTATTGTTTAGTTTCATATACCCCTCCAATGAGTGAGGAAATTGAGTCTCGAACTGCAAATCCCGACCGCCTCACGCACTTCACGTCGTCGATCGCCTTGCGTAGGCTGAAAGATGGACCTGGCCGCACGGTGACGAAATCTGCTGAAATTGCGAAACATCTAACCGAGAAATGACGAAATTGACGACATCTGGTGAAGTCCAACCCTACGCCTTGTTCGATCGCGAGCTTTCTGGTGGCGATGCGCCCGAAGACACGATGGCCAAGCCAACCAAAACCGGCCGTCACGGCAACGTTGTCGATGCTCGTGCACCGCGTTCCGGATTGTCCTGTCGTCGATGATACGACGTCGCTATAGAGCTTCTACAGAAGTGATGGACAGCCGTGTCGATCACCGGGCGGAAACGGCGATGCGATGAGGCGACATATCGAATATCACGATCGTAACAAGATTCTCCAGATCTTCACACGTTCGTGCCTTTCAGACGATCGACGTCCGTCTACAACTGAACTTCTTGTTCTCGTGGCTTTGCAAACCTCAGCCATAGACATGGACGGCAGATGTGACGATCAGTACCTTCGAAATCTACTATCCTAAACTAGACATCCGCTAGAATGCGACGCCTGCGCTTCAACGTTGCATCGGCATATGCGTTCAACGGAACGCAACAATGTCATCAACGAACTTGGTCCTTTAAAATGACTTGAGATCGGCATTGCGATGACTGATGAGATACATGATGCCTGCGCGCGGAGCCGTGACCCAGCGATAGAAGCCAGGGAGATTTCTATTGTCCGTAGGGAGCGCGAACAAGTACTCGACCTGCTCGAGTCAGAACGAAGTCATCCGATGAGGCTGCCCCCGAAAGCGAGCCAGATGCGTCGGGCGTTTGATACCGACAACCCGCATTCTTCCGCCATTCGTGAACTCCAGTTGATCGCGTCCTTTCGGCTTTACAAGGTGTCTACGACGGAGGCTTCGATGCGCGCATCATCGATGCCGACGACTTCGCACACCTTTGCCACGAGATCCCGGTCGGTCGAGGGCTTGCGCACCTCCTTACGGCGACCGGCCAGCGCCTTGCGCTCGGATAGCCCTCATCACTCCGTATCAGGGGCGTCAGTCGCGTCATTGCTATGCCTCGAACGACAATGGCACAGCAATGTGCCTCTGACATGGCTCTATTAGAGTGGCACTATGAATTAGGACACCATCAAGCTAGCCCTGATAGCGCGCTTTGCAACTCTCATCGTCAATAAAGGGGCCACTTAATCTATGCTCATTCCGGACAATAACCATACACTCAAAAGGGAGACCGTCGGTGTTGCCCATATCGTATTTTTCGTCGTCGCCGCGGCTGCGCCGCTTACTGCTGTAATTGGAGTAACTCCAGCGGCATTCTCTCTCGGTAACGGTGCCGGAGTTCCCGGCACGTTCCTGCTAGTTGGATTATTGTATGCGGTGTTCAGCGCGGGCTTTGCAGCAATGAACCGCTTTGTCTCGAGTGCGGGCGGTTTCTATGCCTGCGTCGCAAATGGCCTGGGCAAACCCGCGGGCCTCGCTGGCGCCCTAGTCTCGCTAGCGACATACAACGCCATCGATGTCGCCGTCTATGGGCTGTTCGGCTTTTTCGCAGGGGACATGGTCCGCTCGGCCGGAGGCCCGCAGATATCGTGGATCGTCTATGCGGCGATACTGTCCGTGACAGTATACGTTACGGGAAAGCGAAGCATCTCCTTTAGCGGTGCCGTCTTGGGCGCATGCATGATGGCCGAAATTCTGATTCTAGCAGCCCTAGGGATTAGCATCCTGCTGTCGGGAGGAGGCCCCGAAGGCATCACGGCGGTGCCGCTGGCTCCCCATGCCATATTTTCGAAAGGCCTCGGCATCAGCCTCGTCTTTGTCGTGGCTTCCTTCCTCGGCTTTGAGGCGACTGCCATCTTCGGCGAGGAGGCCCGTGATCCCAGGCGCACCGTCGCCCGTGCGACCTACGTCTCCGTGCTTCTGATTGCGGTGTTCTACGCGTTCGTGACATGGACGATCACGCTCTACTACGGCACGGCCGACATCGTTCAGACCGCGACCGATCACGCCACCGATCTCTACTTTTCAGCCGTCAATGCCCGGCTCGGCGTGGCCGCCGGCATCGCCATGAGAGCGCTTCTCATTACCAGCGTCTTCGCCTGCGCGCTTTCATTCCACAACACCGCGAACAGATATCTGTTCGCGCTGGGGCGCGAGGACGTGATCTGGCGGAAATTCGCGCACACACACCCGACACATTATTCGCCCTATATCGCGGGACGGGCCCAGACGATGTTCGTGCTCGGCATATCCGCCCTGTTCTGGTTTGCGGGGGCCGATCCCTACGCGGTGATCTTCGCGTGGATGAGCACCTTCGCGAGCATCGGCATCCTGGTTCTGCAGATCATGGTGTGTCTTTCCGTCATCGTGTTCTTCGGGAGAGATCCACGCGACGTTGGCATCTATGCCCGGTTGGTGGCACCTGCGACAAGCCTGCTCGGTCTCGGCCTTTGTCTTGTGCTGATGGTGATGAACCTGTCGCTTCTCAGCGGCTCCGAGTCGTACCTGATCAATGCCCTGCCGATCATTGTCGCGGGCCTGCTGGTCACGGGATTTCTCGTCGCGACCTGGATGCGCCAGGCGCATCCCAAGATTTACGCCGATCTCGGGCGATCGCTCACCTGACCGCGCACTGAAAGACCTTAGTTTCTGGAGACCATTTGCGATGACCGATCATGTTGCCTGCTGTTCCAACACCAATGGGGCGTCGGAACGGATCACCCACCCGCTGCAGCCGCTCACCCTCGAAGAGATTCGCAAGGCAACGTCCATCGTCAGGGCCGCGGCGCCGTATGGCACGGATACAAGGTTCGAGACGATCGAGTTGATGGAGCCAGCTAAATCCGATGTGCGCGCCTTCAAGGCAGGCGACGCCGTCAGGCGCGACGCGCGTGTCAATGTGTTTAGCAGCAAGCAGAGCGGCGTCACGACGCTCGTCGTGTCTCTCGACGATGAGGCGATCCTGTCCCGGACGGAATTCCCGGACCAACGGCCGATGATCCAGCTCGAGCAGTTCACCGTCATCGAGGCCATCGTCCGCAAAGACCCGGCCTTCATCGCGGCATGTATGAAGCGCGGCATCACGGACATGAGCCAGGTGTGTATCGATCCCTGGTCGGCCGGCATGTTCGGCTTCGAGGATGAGGCTGGACGCCATCTTTGTCATACGTTTGCCTGGCTTCGCCTGTGCGAGAACGAAAACTTCTACGCCCATCCGATCGAAGGCCTCAACGCGGTCGTCGACCTCAAGTCCTGGGAGGTCATCAGGGTGGACGATCACGGCATCACGCCGATTCCGATGACGGAGGCCAACTACGAGAGCCAATTCATTGCTCAAACGCGTGCGCCGCTGAAGCCGCTCGACGTCGTCCAGCCGGAAGGCGCGAGCTTCCGTATCGCGGGGCGGAAGCTGAGCTGGGACAAATGGACGTTCGTCATCGGCTTCAACAGCCGCGAGGCGGTCACCTTCCATGATATCCAATATGACGGCAGGCCGATCGTCTACCGGGCATCAATCGTCGAGATGGTGGTGCCCTACGGCAGTCCGCAGAACGGTCATTTCCGCAAGAACGTCTTCGACATCGGTGAGTACGGCATCGGCAAGCTGGCCAATTCGCTCAAGCTCGGATGCGATTGCCTGGGCACGATCGAATATCTCGATGTGCATCTCAATACGATGGAGGGCGAGCCGCTGACCATCGAGAAGGCGATCTGCATCCACGAGGAAGACGCCGGGCTGCTGTGGAAACATATCGATTTTCGCACCGAGCGAGGCGAGAGCCGCAGGGCGCGCAAGCTGATCGTGTCCAGCATCTGCACGGTCGGAAACTACGAATACGCGTTGTACTGGTATTTCTTCCTCGACGGCGGCATCGAGTTCGAGATGAAGGCGACCGGCGTCATCAACACAGCCGGGTGCGAACCAGGCAAGCCCGGAAAATATGGACACGAAGTCCTTCCCGGCGTGCTCGGGCAGATCCACCAGCATATCTTCTGCGCGCGCCTGGACATGGCCGTCGATGGCGACCGCAATAGCGTGGTGGAATGCAATACTTATCTCGAGCCTGAGGGAGCGGCCAATCCCCACGGCAACGCATTCTATGAGGAAGAGACCGTTTTCAAGCGGGAGAGCCAAGCTACGCGCAGGTCAAATCAGGCAACGCAGCGCTATTGGAAGGTCATCAACCCCGCCAGGTTCAATCACGCCGGGACGCCGGTCGGATACAAGCTCGAAACGCTCCACTGTATCACGCCCTTCATCCGCCCGAACTCGCCGTCCGGAAAGCGCGCCGGTTTTGTCCAGAACCATCTCTGGGTCACGGCCTACGAGCCGGAGGAGAGATTCCCGGCGGGCCAGTTCGTCAATCATTCGACCGGCGAAGGAGGCATTGCGGACTTCGTTGCTAAGGACCGGCCGATCGAAAACAGCGATGTCGTGCTCTGGCACGTTTTCGGCCTGCATCATTCGGTGCGGGTGGAGGACTTTCCGGTGCAGCCCTGCATTTCGACCGGCTTCAAGCTCATGCCGTATGGTTTTTTCAACGGCAATCCCACGATCGACCTGCCTTCGGAAACCAACACGGCAAGCCGCTTCGCGAACGCCTCGGTGTGATGGAGGTCAGACAAGTGCACGAGCGTTGGCTCATTCTAGCCGTCCTCACTTTCAGCCGGTTCGCAATCGGCTTTCAATTCCAGTCCGTTTCCGCCGTTTCTGATCTTTTGGTCCGGAATTTCCAGATCAATTACACGGTGCTTGGTAGCTTGATCGGCCTCTATTTGCTGCCGGGGGTCGTCGTGACTCTGCCCGGTGGCATGCTCGCTAGGCGCTATGGGGACAAGCCGGTCCTCTGCGTGAGCCTCGCTGGTATGGTCGCGGGTGGCCTGTTGATGGCGGTGGCCGCTGATCTACCGCCGCTGCTGGCTGGAAGGGTGCTGTCCGGAGCCAGCGCCGTGCTCCTCAATGTCGTCGTGACCAAGATGGTCACCGATTGGTTTGAAGGACACAACGTCGTCACCGCCCTCGGCATCATGGTCGCCAGCTGGCCGTTAGGAATAGCGCTAGCCCTCGTTGCCCTGCCGGTGTTTGCAAATACCTTCGGCGTTGCCGCGTCCATGTACCTGCCAGCAGCGCTTAGCGCCACCGCGCTGCTATTGGTTGCCGTTTTTTATCGACCTCCCAATTCCACGCATCATGAGGACGCCAGACACTTGCAGTCAGGCCTGACTTATCAGGAGTTCCTTCTGTCCATCCTCGCGGGACTTGTCTGGACTTTCTACAACACCGGTTTCCTCATCGTTCCGGCTTTCGGGCCGAGCTTTCTGGTTGCTGAGGGTTTCAGCACCGAGACTGCAAACGCAGTCGTCAGCACCGCAAGCTGGGCGATCATCCCTGCGCTGCCATTCGGAGCCTGGATGGCCGAGAAGATCGGCCGTCCCACCGCGACGATGTTGATCTGCTTCCTGTCGTCGGCTTGCGCGATCGCCGCGGTGACAAGCGTCGGAGCCTCGGTCGCGCTGTTTGCGATCGTCGGCCTGACGTTTGCGCCGCCCGGGGGCCTGATCATGGCATTGCCCGGCGAGAGCGCCAGGCGACAGCATCGCGCCATGGCCATGGGCATCTACTACACCTGCTACTATGCTGGGAACGGTGCGCTGCCGGCTCTAGCCGGATACGCACGAGATATTTCAGGAAGCGCCGCCACGCCGCTGTGGTTTGCAGTGGCGATGGTGGTCCTGGCAGGCGCCAGCTTATTGATGTTCGAAGTTGCGCGATCGCATTTCAACAGGACCGCGCCCGATCTATTGGACCACGCATGACGTTCGTTTCGACTCGCTGATGAAACAAAACGACTGCCGGGTTTCCCACCGGCCGTCGCTCGCATTGATCAGACTTAGGTCGATCAGACCGGGATTGAAGCGCGATCGGACCGCCATAGGCTGATCCGCCGGAAGACGAAGAGGTCCATGCGCAGCACGCTGTAGGCCGCGCTGAAGTGCAGCCGCTCTGCCCGCATATTGCTGCCAGCAGCGCCGAATGACGCGAACAGCGGCAGGAATCCCGTTCGTTCGGATGGTTGGTACGCGCACGGGCGCAAGCCGGCGATAATCCGGAATGTCGTCGACGCGACCATCCCAAGATCGCCTTGTTTACCCATTCGGAAGGACTCGCCCCAGGGCGGGTCGCGCTACCGAAACTCCTTCAATGATCCTCCATTTCTCTGACAAACAGCTTCAGGAGATCCAGGGCAAAACGCTTGCGAGATCGTAGACGGCCACTGAACCCCGAGCTCCAGCGCGCGCGCCGTCGGTTCCATGCCCGAGGCTCCCGGGAGCCTGACGTTCGATCTCCCAGGAACCAGCGGAGCTGACGACACCCTCGTGTAGGATAGGTTGGAAACCGCACCAGTTTCGCACCAGAAACGACGTGAACGAAACGCGACAGACGCAATCGAAATCGGACGAAAACTTAGCAAAATCAACGAAGCTGATCGATAGCCCACCGCTCATAACGGTCTGGTTGCAGGTTCGAGTCCTGCCGGGCCCACCAACGTGATCAATAGCTTACTGCGTTCTCGCCGCGTGCAGCGCCACCGCCGCACCAGAAACCGCACCAGATACGTCCACTTTTCGTTCGTGAGAGCGCGGTTCGCGCTGCACATCTGGCTGTCATCTTTCTTGCAGCGAGTGCCATGTCCGCTAAGGGTTGGCCCATTCCGGCCCTTCCGGACGGCGCTGAGGATGTCCGCTCTCGGCGGGACGACCGGAAGTCTGCAATCGGAGGACCGATAGGCCGCTTGTGACCCTGGTTGTGTGAAAACGCTGTGCTTCCGTTAGGATTGTCCGTTGATTCTTGGGGGAGTCGAAGAGGCGCTTCATTGAAGAGGCGGATCGCGGGCAATCGACGTTATTACCCTCGATGATTTCATTGACAAGAGTCCCCGGTGCGCGTGATCGACGCGTACGTCACGGGCGCACTCACCGTTTGGAAGGATTCGGGTTGATCTAGCGGCAGAAGTGAGGCGGGCGAATTCCGCTCCCCTCTTTGTGCATGACCGTGCTGCCTTCGATCGACGGACTCAGGCTGCCCGCACCGTATGCAGGAACCTGCCGACCTCGAGCTTGAGGCGGTTGCTGTCGCCCGACAGGCCCTGCGCCGCGGAGAGCACCTGCGCGGATGCCGAACCGGTCTCCGCTGCGCCCCGCTGCACATTGACGATATTGGCGGACACCTGCTGGGTGCCGACCGAGGCCTGCTGGATGTTGCGCGAAATCTCCTGGGTCGCGGCACCCTGCTCCTCCACGGCGGCCGCGATCGCCGAGGCGATCTCCGCCAGCCGCTCGATGGTCCCGGAAATATCCCTGATGGCGCCGACCGATTCCTGCGTCGCGCCCTGGATGCTGCCGATCTGTTGGCCGATCTCGCCGGTCGCCTTGGCGGTCTGCTCGGCCAGCGCCTTCACTTCGGAAGCCACCACGGCGAAGCCGCGGCCGGCTTCGCCCGCACGCGCCGCCTCGATGGTGGCGTTGAGCGCGAGCAGGTTGGTCTGGCCGGCGATGGTGTTGATCAGCTCGACGACGTCGCCAATCCGCGAGGCGGCCTTCGACAGTTCGCCGACCCGCTCATTGGTCCGGCGGGCCTGCTCGACCGCTTCGTGGGCCATGCGGGCGGAGTCCTGCACCTGCCGGCTGATCTCGGTCACGGATGAGGTCAGCTCCTCGGTCGCCGAGGCCACCGACTGCACGTTGGTCGAGGCTTCCTCGGAGGCGGCGGCGACCCTGGTGGCGAGCTCCTTTGAGCGCTCCGCCGTCGTGGTCAGGCTGTTGGCGGAAGCCTCGAGCTCGGTGGAGGCGGACGATACGGTCTCGACGATTTCGCCGACCGCGGCCTCAAACCCATCTGCCATCTGATGCATCTCAGCGCGGCGCTTCTCGGCCAGCAGCCTGTCCTGCAGAGCCTTGGCTTCGGCTTCCTGCCGCGCCTTCTGTTCCGAGACGATCTTGAACTTCTCGACCGCACTCGCAACGTCGCCGACTTCGTCCTTTCGGCCGAGCCCTGGCAGCACAATGTCGAAATTGCCGTCAGCCAGTTCGAGCATCGACTTGGTGAGCGCAGCGATCGGTCGGGCAATCGTAACGATCAGGAGCACGCAATTCGCCACCAGCAGCAGCGCCGTCGTGAGGCCGATCGCCAGGGACCTGCGTTCGGCTGAGGTCATCTCCTGCTGCGCCAACTGGCGCTCTTCGCCGAGACGGTCCTTGGCAATTTCGACGATCTTGTCGGTTTCAGAATCAAGCTTGCGCGCGGTCGGCAGAGTCGATTCTTTGACGATGCGCTCCATCTCTTTGTTGAACTTCGTAATCCGTGTGAGAACGTCCGCCGGAAGTTCGCCAAGATCTCGGTTGGCCTGCAGCGCGATGACCTCCGATTTGACCTTCGCGACGTCCCGCGCATTGTTCACATACTCAACGGCCAGCGCCTTGGCCCGCGTCGCGTGCTCGCGCGTTTCCTCGCTCACGGCGATTTTCAGGATGCTGTCCGCATGGACTAGAAGCAAGTCTTGCTTCTTTACGAGATTGTCCTGGGCCGTCTGGGCATCGGCCGCAGAACTCGCGAGACGGAGGTCGCGAACGGCGAGCTGCATCGCGCGCACCGATTCCTTGGCGGCAAGCGCATCCTGCATGATGACGCCCTGGCGAGCGGCGACATCATTGGCGGACCGCACCGCCGCATTGCCACTGATCTGCGCGTAGATCACACAGCCGATCAAAAGCATGCTAATCAGCGAAGCTGCCGCAAGCTTGAGGCCAATCGTAGATTATCAAGGAAGCGAAGCACGTTTGTCCTCCCAACACGCCGCAGCTGCCGTTCGGAACGATGGAGGCTGGGAGGCAAAAAATGCTTAATAGTCCGTTCCGTAGGACTACGGCAATTTAGAGAAACTGATATGCAATTCGGCATGCGCCGACGATCGTGCTCAGATCTTTGAACGCGTACACCGCAGCATCCTTGGTCCCGATCGCGGGGAGAGCGATGATGCTCCAATTGTTCTGATCGAGACGGCTCCACATGAGCTCAGCCGAGAAGGCTAATCTTGTGACAGGTGTCCACCGGGTCGTGGTGCCGACCTGGGCGATATTGGAATTCGGGTCGCGAGTGCCGACGATTGAAGCCATCACAGCCGCATTTCAAATGAGCCCCTCCTCGACCCCGATTTAACCGATGTATACGCGCCGAAGATCGACATATTCCAGTTATGGGTGTAGGCGCCACAAAGGCCACAAAGATCCGATTTCGAGATGCTCGTTCCGATTGTGGCGCCTGTGCCGGAGAAAACACCGTCAACGAAGCACTCAGTGCACGTTCGAAGCGCAAAAACCGCTTTCTAGGCTTATCGCGCGCCTTGACCTTGCAGCGGCTTGATCAACTCGCCGTTGGCCCCGACTGCGGAGACATCGTCACCGATGACGAAGGACATCAGATCGCGACCGATCACCAACGGCCCTTGGTATGTCGCGCGCGTCCTCTCAACGAGCGCCTGATCCGGGACGTCCTGCACCGGCGTCTTCGTCGCAAACACGACATGCGAGTAGACGGCGAGCTTCGGCTTTGCCAGGGAGAAGATGCGGCTGGCTTCTTCCGGCGAGCTGTGGTGTGCTTCGATGTCGCGGTAGGAGGGATAAGTCTTGGAAAGCTCGGGTTCAATGATAGCGACCTCATGGACCAAGAGATCGGCACCCTTCGCGGCGTTTGCGACTCGTTCGTCATATTTGGTATCGCCGGACAGGACGACTTTCTTGCCGTCGTACTCAACCACATAGCCAAACGCCGGCCTGATCTTTTCGCCATGGTTGACTTCGATCGCGGTCACCTTCACGCCGTTCTTGTCGTAGACGAGCCCAGGCTGGATGTCCTTGGCGTCGAACGCCACGCCTTCCGGCGGCAGATGTTCGTCATCTTCGCGTATGCGGATGTCCTCGGAGAACGCTTTGGTCAGGTTTTGCGTCATAGCGACGGTTCCGGTCGGCCCAAAGAGCACCATCGGCGATTTTCGTGACGCCCAGGGAGTCCCAATCCAGCCGCTCAACCAGAGATCCGGCAAACCGACGATATGGTCTGAGTGCAGATGAGTGATGAACTGAGCGGTAATCGCACCAAGCGGAATCCGCTTCTGAAAGAGGCGAATGGTCGAACCGCGGCCGATGTCAAACAGCAATTTTTCAGGTCCGGCCTCGACCAGCGTGGACGCACTGAAGCTTCCGATCCGCGGGGTCGGCGTGCCCGTTCCGAGCAGCGTGACCTTTATCTCGTTCGCGGATGAAGCATGAGCCCAGAGCAGCGTGCCGGCTGCAATGATCGATGCGACTGTCTTCAACATCTTCTTGATTCTGCCTTTGTCATTCTGAGACTGACGATCCCACGAGGGTCGCCAGCAAATTTCTATCGTCGATCTGAACACTTGACCAAATCAAACGTGTTGCAGTCGCATATTATTGCTGGCGAGCCACCACGACCGACGTGGTGGATCAGCGCTGTACGTGTTGCGCTGGAGAGCGCTCCAGCACAAACGACGGTTTCTTTTCAATTGATCAGGAATGCTTAATAATGGGCCATGTCTCTCAACAAGCCCGACAGGCCAGAACGCCGCGCTTGCCATGAAAAATCCGGGAAGCATCGACGAGTTGATCGCGTTCCGTATCTACAACTTGGGAAAACTTGCGGCGCGCGGTGCGGGAATCATGCTCGGGCGCGAATTGGGAATCAGCCGGCGCGACTGGCGCATTCTGGCCTATGTCGCACAAAATCCCGACATGAGCTTGAGCGAGCTATCGCGCGTCGCCGACATCGAGCCGGAACTTGCAAGCAGGAGCGTCGCCAAACTTGTCGCAAGTGGACTCATCACCAAGACGCGGCTCCAAACCAACATGCGTCTGCTGGTACTCTCGCTGACAAGTGCCGGACGCGCGTTGTACGAGCAGGCACGAGCGAAAACTAGATCGTACAACGTGGAATTAGCGACTTGTCTGAGCGATCAGGAGGCGGAAGCTCTAGACGTTCTGCTGAAGAAGCTCTCCGAGCGCGCCACCGAGCTAACTCGACAAGAAATGGCTAAGGGCGGCACAGACGATGCCATCGACTAGTCCCGAAATTGATGGGCTGCCGTAACTCTGGGCAGGAGCATGCAGATAAGGCTCCCAACGACGAGGAGCAAAGCCAAGCTGTAGATTCCGGCGTTGATGCTCCCAGTCATTGTACTCAGCCATCCCACGAGAGAGGGTCCAATAAATCCGCCCAGGTTTCCCAAGCCATTGATAATGCCGCGAGCTCCCCCAGCGACCCCTGGCGGAAAGATCAGGGCCGGCATAGACCAATACGGACTGGACATCGCCTTGGAAAGCAGCCCGGCCAACATGATCAGTGCAAACGACAGCCAGATCATCGTGGGGAACAGCACTGCCAGACCAAAGGTCAAGCCGAAGCCTCCAAGAGCAATAGCGCACCAGCCGCGCCGGTTACCATGTCTGTCCGACAGCGCTCCGAACAAATACAGGCCGAATACCGCAGCTACGAGGGGCGGCACACTGAGCCAGCCGACCACCGTGAGATTCATCTTGGTGAGCTCTTTGAGCAGCCTTGGCAGCCAAATCAGATAGCCATATGAACCCGAAAGGAAGCAGCAGAAAATTGCCGACATGAGCCACAAATTCTTGTCGAGCAGGAGCTGCTTGTATCCGCGCCTGCCATCACTGGCACCGCCGGAGAAGTTGGCAGCACGCTGCTCTTCATCCGCACGCAACGTGTTCTGCAGATAGTCCCGCTCGTCCTTGGAAATCCATCTCGCTCGCTCTGGACTGTCGCTGATGAGTGGCCACCAGATCAGTATCAGGGCGAGGGAGACGATCCCCTCAAAGAAAAATAGGTCTCGCCAGCCGTATTGCTCCACGACAAAGCCTGATATCGGATTGGTAAGTGCGGCAGAGAGAGGCAAGCTGATGAGAAACAGCGCATTGGCGCGTCCGATTTCGCGCTGCGGGAACCACTTTCCAACGATCACGAGGATCGCCGGATAGAGCCCGCCTTCAGCGACGCCGAGCAAAAAACGCATCACGAGGAGCTGCCATTCGTTTTGCACGAAGCCGGTCAGAAAGGACAAGCCGCCCCACGCCAGGATGGTCCAGGTGATGAAGCTTTTTGCACGGCCGTGCTCGGCCAAATGGCCACCTGGCACCTGCAGTGCCAAATAGCCCCAGAAGAAGATTCCCGCGGCCAGTCCCGCGGCTGTGTCCGTGATACCAAGCTCCTTGTTCATGCCGCCGGCCATGGCAAAGCCGATGTTGACCCGGTCCATGTAAGCGATGATGTAGATGATAATGCAGGGCGGCAATATTCGCCACCACCGTGCTTTCGGACCCGAATCTGACGCATGCGATTTCATTTCGAACTTCACTTGGTTTCCCTCCGTTTGTAAGACCGCGATTGTGCCGATGCCCATCGCTGGTTCGTTGTTATTGTGCGGCGCTAAGATGACGCGAGCAGATCTCGCAGCACGACGGGTAAGACGCCACCGCCCTTGAGATCGGCAGCTTCGAGATCGGTCTCAATGCGACACAGCAGCGTCGCCTCGACGAGATCGCCGCTCTCTTTTCTAAACCGCGCTATCACGCGGCCGCCGGGCGCAAGCGCGTCCAGCCCGAGAATGTCGATGCTTTCGAAGCCACTGAGACCCAGCGAATCCGCGCCCTGCCCCGCCTCGAATTGCAGCGGAAGAACCCCCAGCGCCACGAGGTTAGCCCGGTGAATACGTTCGAAGCTTTCGGCGATGACGGCCGAGACTCCAAGTATGCGCGTGCCCTTTGCGGCCCAATCGCGAGCAGAGCCAGCCCCATAGTTGCGCCCCGCGACGATGACTATCGGCTTGCCAGTCTCGCATAACGCGGCGGCCGCAGCATGAATGGTGAGAACCTCCCCGTCACGAGACAGGCGCGTGAACCCGCCTTCCCGCCCCGGCACAAGTCGATTCCGTAAACGCAAATTGGCAAATGTGCCGCGGGCCATAACCTCGTGATTGACGCGACGGGCGCTATAGGATTGTAGACCATCGGCCGCGGTCCCGTGCGCCATCAGCCATTGTCCGGCCTCGGTGTCAGGAAGGATGCGCGACACCGGCGAAATGTGATCCGTCGTCACATCATCGCCGAGCAGCGCCAGGATCTGTGCGCCCGCGATACCGCCGGCGATCAATGGCGTTGCCATTTGGCTGGTGGCGAATGGCGGAGGGCGAATGAACAGGCTGTCCGGCTGCCAAGCGAAGCGGGTACCGGTGGGTGGCACGATTTGTTTCCAGGCGTGAGGCCCATCGAAGGTCGTCGCCGCGCGCGCTGCGTAGTGGCTCGGTTTCACCGCGGCCATCGCGGCGGCGACCGCAGCATCGTCGGGCCATAGGTCGGCGAGCATCACCTGACGCCCTTCGACATCCGTACCCAACGGCTCCTTCGTCAGATCGATTCTGACATTGCCAGCGAGCGCATAAGCGACGACCAAGGGCGGCGATGCCAGATACGCCGCGCGAACCAGCGGGTGGATACGTCCCTCGAAGTTGCGGTTGCCGGACAGAACAGCGGCGACCGTCAGATCGTTGCGGCGGATCGCGTCCTCGACTTCCGCTTCGAGTGGACCGGAGTTTCCCATGCAGGTCGTGCAGCCGTGGCCTACCACTGAGAATCCAAGTGCTGCGAGATCCTCCAGAAGGGCCGCCTCTCGCAAATAATCACTGACCACGCGAGACCCGGGTGCCAGCGACGTTTTGGTCCATGCCGGCACCTTCAATCCACGGGACCGGGCCGCGCGGGCAAGGAGACCCGCACGCAACATCGCCTCGGTGTTCGCGGTATTAGTGCAGCTCGTGATCGCGGCAATGGCGATATCGCCGTCGCGGATGGGAAGGTTCGGCTCGGCAGGAGGCTCGCTGTGAGACACCTTTACCGTCCCCGCCACCGCGGACAGGCCTAGGCGTTGATTCGGACGGGAGGGGCCAGCAAGGCTTGGCTCAACACGGGAAAGATCAAATTCGATGGTCTCATCGAAGCGGCGCTCTTCTGTTTGCCAAAGGCCCTGTGTTCTCGCATAGGATTCAACAAGCGCCACATGCGGAGCGTCCCGGCCCGTCAGGCGTAGATACGCGAGTACCTCGTCATCGATGGGGAAGAACCCCATGGTCGCTCCGTACTCGGGCGCCATGTTCGCAATCGTCGCACGGTCAGGGAGGCTAAGCGCACCAAGGCCGGGGCCATAGAACTCGACAAACTTCCCGACTACACCATGCCCGCGCAGCAACTCGGTCATCGTCAACGCGAGATCCGTCGCCGTTGACCCAGCGGGAAGCTGGTTACGAAGCCGTACACCGACGACTCTCGGTATGCGCAAGGCTACGGCACGACCGAGCATAGCAGATAGTGCCTCGATCCCACCGACACCCCACCCAAAGACGCTCAAAGCGTTGACCATCGTGCTGTGACTATCGGTCCCCAGCATCGTGTCCGGCCTGGCTACGCCATCGCGCACGCTTACGACGCTTGCCAAGACTTCGAGATTGATCTGGTGGCAGATCCCCCGCCCTGGAGGTACGACGCCCAATCGCTTGAATGCCGACGCGGCCCATCGCAGGAATCTGTAACGTTCGGCGTTTCGTTCGAACTCGATGGCAAGATTGGCGCGCAACGCCTCGGCTGTGCCGTGCCGGTCGACCTCCACCGAATGATCCATGACGAGGTCGACCGGAATCCGCGGCTCGACCGCGGCATCTTCCGGCGTTGCATCGCGCAATGCTGCAAGGTCTGCCAGGACGGGAATGCCCGAACTGTCTTGCATCAAAATGCGAGCAGGATGGAACTCTACCGTGGCGTCTCGGCCTGATCCCGCGATGGCCGCGGCCGCCGGCAAGTCGCCGTGACGCAACGAATCTTCCGCCAATATCATGAGACTGACCGGCAGATCGCGAAACGTCCCAATTCCCTCTGCCTCGGCAGCTGGCAACGAGACGATGCTCGGCCCACTCCCTGAAAGCGGACGGTTCAGACTGGTCGGAATCCGGCTCAGACGGGACATCCCTTCGATCGTAGCAGCGCGTTGAAACGTTCAGGATCCGTGGTGCCGGCCGCGTTGGCCGCGCGGATCTCGTTCTCTCGTTTGGCATGGGCTTTGACGCGAGGAAGCAGGGCATCGGCCTCAGCGGCCGGAACCGCGATGACGCCGTCGGCGTCGCAGATGACGAGATCGCCGGGACAAACGGCCATGCCGGCGCACGCGATGGGCACGTTGACCTCGCCCGGCCCATCCTTGGTGGGCCCGCGATGGGTATGACCGCGTGCGTAGCAGGCGATTCCGCCCTGGGCCCACTCAGCGAGATCTCGAACGGCGCCATCAATGACGAATGCTGCGATCCGCCGTGTGATCGCCGAGGTCCGCATCAACCCGCCGATCACGGCCTGGCTCACATCGCCGCCCGCATCGACGACGAGGACGTCGCCCGGCTGCGCCATGGCGATGGCCTGATGGATCATCAGATTGTCGCCAGGACGGACGCGCACCGTGATCGCCGGTCCGGCCACCATTAGATTTAGATCGTTGTGGTAGGAGCGCAGTCCGACTGCACCGATGGACCGGCCAAGGCTGTCTCCAGCGTGTGCCGTCGGCACCCCTCTGAATCCGGCGATCAGAGGCTTCGGCATCACCTCGACGCGCGGATTGATCCTATAGCCAGGCGGCCACACTTTGGTTTCTGTCACGAGCAAGTTTCCTTCAAGACTTCGGGGTTCACGCACACCGCGCGATCGATTGGCCGGCCATTGAGAACGGCCAGTACGTGCTGAGCCGCCATACGCGCTGTCGCGTCCAGCGCCGCGTCAGTCGATCCGCCCATGTGCGCGCTGAGCACGACATCGCTGCGGGTGCACAAGGGATCGTTCGGCATCAGCGGCTCACTGGCAAACGTATCGAGGCCGGCGCCGTACAAATGCCCGCTTGCGAGCGCGGCCAACAGGGCCGTCTCGTCGACGAGACCACCGCGCGCGGTATTCACCAGAACGGCATTGCGAGGAAGAGCCTCAAGCTCTCTTTTCCCGATCATGCCCTGCGTTTGCACCGTCAGCGGAACGTGTAGAGACAGGAAGTTACTACGCGGCAGCAACCGTTCGAGGCTATCGACCATTTCGACCGCGCTGTCAGGTTCGGGCTTCGCAACGGGATCGAACACAACCACCCGCATTCCGAATCCGAGCGCCATCCGCGCCACCGCCTTGCCGATTCCGCCGTAACCGACCAGGCCGAGCGTGCGCCCGGACAGTTGAAGTCCGCTGCCGCTGCGATCCCATTCGCCGGCGCGAATGGCGGCGTCGCGCGCTGGGAGGCGGCGCGCGACCGCAAGCATCAGGGCAAGCGCCAGTTCGGCGACCGACTGCCCGTTTGCTGCGGGCGCTATCAGGACCGGAATACCCTTGGCCGTCGCGGTGGCGACATCAACATTGTCGAAGCCGACCCCGTGGCGCGACACGACCTTGAGCCTTGAGCCAGCGGCCGCGAAGGCTTCCACGCCGAACGGAAGCGTCCGAGAGATGACCCCGTCGATCGGTCCGCGCGCAAGGTGCTGCAGCATCTCCTGCACACCCCCATCCCTGCTGGTGAAGATGACATGGCATCCTTCGGCACGAAGGATGTCGAGACCCGCGGGCGCGAGCGTGGGCACGGTGACAAGTATGGTTGCGGAGGGCATTCCCGGCCCGTTCAATGAGTTGTCCTTCCCACCTAGATTGCGCAACACGTCGTCTACGTCTAGTTTCTAAAATTCATCATTCGTTGAATATCAGGAAACGATTGGCCAATGGATATTCGGGATCTGGTGTATTTCGAAACCATCGCCCGCCTGGGCCATCTTGGCCGAGCTGCGGTGGAAGTCGGGCGAACCAAGCCAGCGCTCAGCAAGTGCATCCGGCGCCTTGAGGAACATGTGAAGGCGCCGCTGTTCGAGCGCCGAGGGCGACGCCTGGCGTTGACCGAGCCAGGCCGGACACTTCTGGAACATGCGCGGCGAATGCGCGTGTCGATGGCGGACGCGTTGCGCCACACGGCCGAGCAGGCCGCCGGCGAGCGTGGCCATATTCGTATCGGCCTCGGCACCTCAATCGTCGAGGCGATGCTCCCGGCCCTTGCTGGATGGTATCGGGAGGAGTCGGCGGGCATCTCGCTCGCAGTGCAGGTTGGATTGAACGATGCCCTGCGGCGCGAGCTCGCCGATGACCAGCTTGACGGCATCATCACCACCGCGCTGAGAGAAGACGAGTCGCAATTCGAGCGGCAGGATTGGGTGGAGGATGACGTTGTTGTGGTAGCCCGTGCCGGACACGCGCTGGATCAAAGCGGCAGCGTCGACATGCGGAACATGGCCCGGTTCGATTGGGTCCTCACCGGCGCGGCCATTGCCAGCCGTCAATGGCTGGACGCCGCGTTTGTTGCGCGCAGCTTCGCGCCCCCCAATGTGCGCGTCGAGATCGGTTCGGCGCAACTGGTCGCAGCGTTCGTCGAGAAATCCGATATGCTCAGCTTCGTTCCGCGGCGCAGCCTGCGACAAGGCCGGTTGGGCACTGGGCTGGTCGAGCTTCGCTGCAGGTACACAACGATGCGGAGGACCCTGTGCTTTCTCTGCCGTAAGGGAGGGTATGTGTCCCCAGCGCTGAAGCGGCTGACTGAGCGGTTGCGCGCAGCCATTCTCGAGGATCAGGCGGCTCGGCCGGCGAGCACAGACCGCAAAGGGACGGTGCCTGCATCGAAGAGATCCGCGCCGCCATCGCGCTCAAGAGCAAGGCCGTAAAGGAGGCCATCGGTGGGATTTGTCCGCCGTTGCCGAAAAGCGCCCCCGTCGCATCCGCCACTTGATGATCGCCACCCCGCATCGCCTCGCGACGGCGTGGATCGGTGAACCCGCGCTTCAAACAGCTTCAAGGAAGCGAGCGAGCCGGCGTCTTTGCTCAACTGATAACCTTGTCCAACTGATCTGATCTACATCGAAATACCGTCCGAAATAGCACATTTTAAGAGATTAGTCGCAATTTTTCCTAATCATGATGGTGCGGCAGTGCTGCCGCGATCCGTGGTTGCCGGCGGTATCGAAGTCATAACACGGCAGATCATAATCGATTGGAATGACCGATGTCTGATCTCGCGACGATGCAGAGCGATCCTCTTCACCGGGAGGCAGGAGCGGTCAGCCTGAAATGGAAGATCCTGTCAGGCACCCTGCTGACCGGGATTTTTGCCATGGCCTTCGCCTGCATCCTCGCCTGGAGCAGTTGGGGAGATCTCGGCAAGCGCGAGCAGGCCGCGCGGGTCCTCGATGCCTTCGAGCTGGTGATGAAGGTGAACGCCACGATCCCGCTCGAGCGCGGTCAGTGGACTGTGCTCGGCCTGGCTGGAGCGGCGTCGCCCGAGGACATGGCGAAGCTCGACAAGGCGATTGCGACGACGGACGAGGCACTCGGTCGGGCCAGAACCGGGGTGCAGACGGCAGGCTTGCCGACCAGGCATGTCGACGCGGCCATGCAGACGCTGACGGATGTCCGCGCGGCAGCGCGAGGCGCGGCGCAGCTACCGGCCGCACAGCGCCCAGCCAATATCCAGGCCACGACATCCGACGGGCTCGGGCGCGCGGCCGACGCGCTCAGCACCGCCATCGACGAGACGGCGATCGAACTTGCACGGACCGGCGGTGAGGTCGAGAACCTCCTGCCATCGGCACAGCTCGCGCAGTTGTCGCAGTCGATGCGCAACATCAATGGCGGGCGCTCGTCGGTGCTGCGCTTCTTCATTCAGAACACGAGCTGGACGCCGGCCCGTCTCGCGGATGTGACCGAGAATAGCGGGCAGGTGACGCTGCTCTGGCAGCAGATCGAACTTGCCGCGCGCAGCGTCCGCAACGCGCCGGAGGTGTCTGCTGCGCTCGAGCATGTCCGCTCGACCTTGATGGGCGATGGCGAGCGCCGCTACCGCCAGATCGTCACCGCCGCGCGCGACGGCCAGCCAGCGCCCATCAGCGTGGACGAGTGGAGCCGCTGGACCACGCCGATGCTCAACAACGTGATCGTGCTGCGCGACGCGGCGCTGACGTCGGCGCATCAGGCGATCGACCAAGCGATCGCCGCGGCGCGGCTCCGGCTGTCTGTTGCGCTCGGCGTGCTTCTGCTCGTTGCGGCGGTTTCGGTCGCAGCCGTCATCGGCGTCGTCCGCGGCGTCATCGGTCCGCTAGTCGGCCTGACCGGCGTGACCCTGCGGCTCGCCAATGGCGAGCTGAGCGCGGAGATCCCGAACGACACCCGCAAGGACGAGATCGGCGCGATGGCCCGCGCGCTGAACATCTTCAAGGAGGCATTGATCGCCAAGAAAGCCGCCGATGAGGCTGCGTCCCGCGACGCCCAGGTGCAGATCGAGCGCGCGCGCCGGCTCGACGGCATCACCCGCGGCTTCGAGACCGCGATCGCCGAGATCGTGAATACGGTCTCGACCGCGGCGAGCGGCCTGGAGACGTCGGCGGACACGCTGACCAGGACGGCGGATCGGTCGCAGGAGCTGGCGACCGCGGTGGCATCGGCCTCCGGGGAAGCCTCGGCCAACGTCCAGTCCGTCGCCTCGGCAGCGGAAGAGCTCTCATCCTCGGTGAACGAGATCAGCCGGCAGGTGCAGACCTCGGCCAGGATCGCCGGCGAGGCGGTCGCGCAGGTTCGCCAGACCAACAGCCGGGTCGGGCAGTTGTCGCAGGCCGCGGCCCGGATCAGCGACGTCGTCGAGCTGATCAACTCGATCGCCGGACAGACCAACCTGTTGGCGCTCAACGCGACGATCGAGGCGGCGCGCGCCGGCGATGCCGGCCGTGGTTTTGCCGTGGTGGCCTCCGAGGTGAAGGCTTTGGCCGAGCAGACCGCGAAAGCGACCGACGAGATCAGCCAGCAGATTTCCGGCGTGCAATCGGCCACCCAGGAGTCGGTCGGCGCCATCAAGGAGGTCAGCGAAACCATCGAAAAGCTGTCGGAGATCGCCTCCACGATCGCCGCCGCCGTCGAGGAGCAGGGCGCGGCGACCCAGGAAATCTCACGCAACGTGCAGCAGGCCGCCCACGGCACCCAGCAGGTGTCGGACAATATCGGCGATGTGCAGCGGGGCGCCCAGGACACCGGCGCCGCGTCGGCGCAGGTGCTGTCGTCGGCGAAATCACTGGCCGGCGATTCCAGCCGCCTCAAGCGCGAGGTGGGCAGCTTCCTGGAGGCCATGCGCGCGGCGTGAGGCCATGGATCAGTGAGCCTTGTCGTTCCCCAGACGCTGCGACATGAGCCGCTCCCACTCGGAAAGCATCATGAAGCCAGGGTCCTTTCGGCAGGCCTCCTCGGTCTCCCGCAAGAGCTCCTCATCGGTCTTTTCAAGTTCAAGCGGATCGCCGTGCGGTTGCGGCACATGGAACGGCGTATCCACATAGACTTCGACCAGATTACCCTCGGGGTCGTTGAAGTAGATCGACCAGGCGTTGCCGTGGTTCAGTCCGAACAGCTCGGTTGCGCCGTTGGCCAGGGCTTTGGCTCGCACGGAACGAAGCTGCTCCAACTTTGTGACTTTGAAGGACAGCTGCATCACGGTGCTAGGAGCATTTTGCGCTCTGCCCGAGGCAAGCGCCAATTGATGATGCATGTTCGGTTGCGAGCTCATGAAAACGAGCTGGTTTTGGAAACGGCTGCCGACGCCACGATCCGTAACCACCAGGTCGAGGGTCTTGCAGTAGAAGTCCTCGATCTTATTGATATCCCAGACATAGATGCCTACGTGACTGAGGTTCGGACGTGAGTGCAGCGAGGATTCCACCTTCGACGTGGCTTCAGTCATGTTGATTTTCCAGCTAAGCAGTTCTTGGATGACTCTCGACAGGAACCTCGAGCGAAGTGGTTGCGGGCGCGGGCCGCGGCCGATCCTTGGTCAGCCGCGGGCGAATCCGACTTTCTGAAATAAGTACTCGCGAGATTCGGCTGCGAGGCGCCTGGCTCTCGCAACGAGCGCATCGTCGAGCAACTTCCCACCAAACTTCACCGGTGTGCCGGCGACGAAGACAGCCTCGATGCAACCGGCATCTGCCGCGCCGACGATCGCGTCCACGGGATTCTGCAGAGGATAGTAAGCGAGATTGTCCGCTTGCAAGAGGATGATATCGGCGCTCTTACCGACGGTGAGCGAGCCAGTCACCTTCTCCAGGCCCGCCGTTCGAGCACCTTCGATCGTCGCCATCTCGAAAGCCTTTCGCGTCGATATGCCCCTCGCGGCGTTCCAGTTGGGCGGCTCCGGCCGATCGTCGCTGGGATTGCTCGCTTGGTAGCGCCCGACAGCCAGGGTGGTCTTCATGATCGAGAACATGTCGCCCGAGGACGTCGACTCGCTGTCGCAGCTCAGGCTTGTGACCAGCCCCTTTTCGACAATCCGGATGACCGGCGGCAGCCCACGACGCCAGCGCACGCGGAGCATCTCGTCTAACGGCGAGATCGAGACGGTGCCGCCCGTGTCCCGGATGAACTGCAGCTCCTCGTCGGTGCTGTCTTTCACATGGACGTGTGTGATGTCGGAGCCTAGCAGTCCTGCCTCCTTCATCGCCTTGATGCCGCCAGGGACGGCAAAACCTACATGAATCGTGGTCGGTATCGCGAGATCGCGCGCGATCGATAGATCACGACCGACCTGTTGGATCACCGCAAAGTCAGGCCCCCTGCCGGCCATGGCCAGGGTGACAAGCCCGTCGTTGCTGCTGAAATGCTGCTTTCGCACGCGCCTGATGTCATCGGGACTGTCCTGGGTGCTCTTGGATATCCATTTCGCAGGGTCCGGGGCCTGCGGCCAGCCCATCGCAAAGACGGATCGCGCCAATGCATCGCGAAGACCCTGGACTGCGGCATCGGCGTGAGCCGGACTATTCATGATGTGAGACCAGTCGACGAGCGTCGTGATGCCGTCATCCAGCGCTGCGAGCCGGCCGATCAGATTGGCGGCATAGACATCTTCTGGACGCATCACGACGCCGAACTTGAAGAAATTGTTGGCGAAGTACTGGGCCGCGCTCCAGTTCGCGCCGAGGTGTCGCAAGCAGGATTGCCACGTGTGCCTGTGCGTTTCGATGAAACCAGGCGCGACGATCAGTCGGCTGGCATCGACGATCTCGGCACCTGCCGCCTCGACCTGCCGGCCGATTGCGGCGATCTTACCGTTCTCAATCAGCACGTCACCGGCCAGATCAGGCACCGCTGGATCCATGGTGATCAGGGATCCGCCTTTGATCAGAACCTTTCCGCCCTTCGGCGCATTGCGCGCGTTAAGGACGAATTCGGCCCCAAGGCTGTACCGCGGTCCGCCAAAGACCGAAATGGCGGTGCCAGCCAACAGCGCCTCCACGAAAGAACGACGATCCATGATACTCCCTCCCCTGCAAGCTTCTCTCCGTTTTTCCGCGAAGCGAACGCACGGATCAGATCTTCGGGATCTTCGCCGCCTCCACCACGCCCGACCACTTCGCGATTTCAGACTGGATCAGCTTCTTCATTTCCTCGGGGGAGCTGCCACGGACTTCGCCTCCCACGGCTGTTTCCAGGCGATTCTTGATCTCGGATTCCTTGAGGATCTCGAGCGTCGCCGCGTTGAGTGCCGCAACAATGGCAGGCGGGGTGGCCTTGGGGGCAAGAAGGCCCGCCCATGTGCGCACGTCATATCCCTTGACTCCGGCTTCCTCGACCGTCGGGACATTCGGCAAAAGCGCGGTCCGCGTTGGCGAAGTCACTGCCAACCCGCGAACGGCTCCGCTCTGGATTTGCGCTGCGAGCAGGACCGGCGTGCCGATGATGACCGGAACCTCGCCGCCAAGCAGCGCAGTAATGGATTGGGAATCCCCACGGTAAGGGACGTGCACCATCTCGGTGCCGGCCATCGCATTAAGCAGCTCTCCTGCGAGATGGTGCGTGCTGCCGAAACCGACCGAGCCGAAGCTGAGCGCGCCCGGCTTTTCCTTTGCCATCGCGATCAATTCGCCGAGCGATTTGGCCGGGTAGTCGTTACGCACTGCAATGACCAGCGCGTAGTAGACCAGCGTCGAGATCATGTCGAAGCTTTCGGTCGGCTGGTAGCTCAGACTCTTATAGGTCGCGGCCGAAATGGCATGGGCGCCCGTGACGAGGCCGATCGTATGGCCGTCGGGCTCAGCCCTGGCGATCGCGTCCGCCGCAATGTTGCCGCCTGCCCCCGGCTTGGCCTCGACGACGACCGGTTGCCCGAGTTTCTTGGAGAGCCCGTCGGCAACGATGCGCGACAGCGTATCGGCCGCTCCACCAGCAGCGAAGCCATGAACCAAACGTATCGGCCGCGACGGGTAGTTATCTGCCGATTGGGCAGGGCCAGCAGCCATGATGCTGCCAAGCAGAAATCCGGTCGCAGCAATCCGCCTCATCCATTGCATGGATGCATCCTCCCTTTGACTTTGTTTCGTTGGCCGCGGCGACGCGGCGGTCTTCAAGAAGAGTGCCGAGCGCCTAACGGGCGAACTCGACGCATTCAAGTGACGGCGGCAGACCCCAGACGTCGCGCGGCAGCCCAACCCAGACTTTCGGACGCTGCGGACGATCGCGATGCCAAGGGCGCGGATCGAAATAGCCGAGCTCTTCGTCGATCATCCGATCGAGATCGTGGAACAGCTCGACCAGATGGCCATCGGGATTGCGGTGGTAGACGGCCGTATTGTGGCCCGGGCCGTGGCGGACTGGTCCCCACAGGATATTGAGCTTGTGGCGAGCGAGATGATCGCAAGCCTGTTGCATGTGGGAAGGGCCGCGCAATTCGAATGCGAGGTGATGGAGGCTACGCACGGGAGCACGGGCGAAGTTCAGCGTATGATGTTCGTAGCCGCTGCGCATGAAGACGAAGCGGTCCTCGACCCAATCGGAGACCCGCAAGCCCATGACGTTTGCGCAGAAGTTCGATGTCGCGAGCGGGTCGGGTGTCCTGAGCGCGACATGACCCAGCTTGGTGACGGCGAGCGCGCCGATCCGCTCCTGCGCCGGCGTCGGCGTCCAGCCTTGAATCAATTCGAACCGCGTTCCTTCAGGATCGATGAACGATAGCAGCCTGGAGACGCCTGGCAGAGGATCACTGCGCAGTTCTGGACGCAGATCCATGCGTTTCAGGGCCGCCCTCAGCGCCTCCATCTCCACATCAGGTGAGATCTCGAACGCGATACTCGTCAAAGCCGCCTCGCCGGGCTCGATCACAAGCGAAAGCTGCTCGGAATCGCTGGCAAGAAAAATACGATCGCCATCGCGGCCGGCCAGACCGAGACCAATCACTCCGCGGTAGTAATCCAGCAATCGCTCCGTATCCGGCGAGGTGAACGTGGCGTGTCTCAGCCGTGTGAATCGAGCAATGGGTCCCTGCGTGGTCATTGTCATCGTCCACTCTTTCAACGCGTCATGATGATCTTGCCGAGCGCGGAGCCCTGCTCCAGCAAGGTGTGAGCTTGCCTGACGTCATCCAGCTTCAGAACCGCCGAGATCGCCGGCTTGATCGCATTGCGGCTCAGGGCCTCGATCACGTTGCGCATCAGCGCGCGACGGCCCTCGCGATCATGGTCGTAGATGTGAAAGGAGAAGCAGCGCACGGCCGGGCAGATATCGAGATGATTGCGCATCGCGGCCATCAGATTTTCTTCCGGCAGCCCGGCGAAGGCGTTGTATGACAGCAGCGTGCCCCATTTTCCGAGCGCACCAAGATAGGAGGCAAATTCGGGTCCGCAGACGTGGTCGAGAACGAGACCGACGCCCTCGCCCTTGGTCAACTCGCGGGTCCGCGCCACGACATCTTCGCTGCGGTAGAAGATGACGTGGTCGGCGCCGTGACGGCGCGCGAACTCGGCCTTCTCGTCGGTGGAGACCGTGCCGATCACGGTCATCTGTGCCAGCTTGGCCAGTTGCACCAGCGCGGTGCCAACGCCGCCGGCAGCGCCGATCACCAGGACACTCGCGGGCGCGCGCGGATGGCGGCATTCCTGCAGGAGTGCGTAAGCCACCTGATAATTCGACAGGCACACCGCTGCTTGCAGATCGACATTGTCGGGAAGCACATGCACGGCGTCGGCGGGAGCGACGACATAATCAGCATAACAGCCGCCGCGCTGCGATAGATCACGCGCGCTCAGCAGGACCTTCTGGCCGACGCGCAAGCCTTCAACCCCCGACCCTAGCGTGGAAATGCGGCCAGTAACATCATTGCCGGGATTGGCCGGCAGCGGCGGCATCCATTTGTACACGCCGCGGCGGATCAGCACGTCCGGCTGCCCCACGCCGAATGCTTCGGCACGGATCTGAACCTGTCCGGCACCGGGCGCGGGCACCGGCAGCTCGACCAATTCAAGGGCATCCGGCCCGCCCGGTTGACGTACCAGGACCGCTCTCATGAGCTCATACCCCTCCTCGGACTCTGATTTTCGAAAATAGTAGCGATTACGAAAATTATTGCAAGATGGTCCGTGGCGCGGCATCTTGAGCTATCGATTCAAAGGCAGGACCATGCCTGACAGCGCCATTCGCCCCCGCAAGGAATTCGGCAAGACGATCGCCGCCGACATCACCCATCGGCTGCGCGAGGAGATCGTGACCTGCGGTCTGGCCCCCGGCGAGCCGTTGAGGTTCGACGTCCTGCGCGAGCGTTTCGGCGCGAGCTTCACCACTTTGCGCGAGGCGCTGACCGCCCTCGCCGCCGAGGGCTTGGTCGACGCCCAGGAGCAGCGCGGATTTCGCGTTGCGCCGGTCAGCCGGCAGGATCTTGTGGAGGTCACCGACGCCCGGGTCCTCATCGAAGTCGAATTGATCCGCCGCGCGATCCAGAAGGGCGATGACGACTGGGAGATTGCCGTCATCTCGACGCTTCACAGGCTGAAACGCATCGAACAACGTGATCCCGAGCATCCGCTGCGCGATCCCGAATGGAAGATCGCCCACCGACAATTCCACCAGGCGCTGGTCTCCGCCTGCGGCTCTGCAACCCTGCTCGCGATCCGCGCCGAGCTGTTCGACCGCGCCGAGCGATACCGGCATCTGTCGGCCAATTTCCGGCCACGCCCCCGCGACAAGGCCGGCGAGCACCAGGCGATCATGCAAGCCGCCATATCGCGCAATGCCGATCTCGCCGTGCCGCTGATCGAGACGCATATCCGCACCACCGCGGACAATGTCGCGAAATACGCCGGGCACCTGCTCGAGACCGAATAGGACGCGTCGGCATTTTCGCTCGGGTCAGGCTTGCGTCTCCCATAATTTTCGAAAATAATATCCAAGATCGAAAAAATGCGAACTTTTGGGGTAGAAGCATGAAGCTGCTGTCGTTCTTGGATGGAAATCGGGAAAGTTGGGGAGCCGTCGTCGAAAATGGCGTGGTCGATCTCGGCCGTGCCCTACCCCAATATCCGACGCTCGCCGACTTTCTCGGCAGCGACGACTACGCGCGCCGCGAGGCCATTGTCGCCGAACACAAGCCGACGATGGCGCTGGCTGACGTCAAATACCTTCCGGCGATCCCGCGTCCCGAAAAGATCGTCTGCGCCGTGCGCAATTATCTCGACCACCACAACGAAGCGGTAGCTTTCGGCATGAAGCGCGAGATCACCGAGTTTCCACCGATCTTCCTGCGGGTCTGGCGCTCCCAGGTCGGCCACAACGCGCCGGTGATCCGGCCGAAGGTCTCCGACAATTTCGACTGGGAAGGCGAGCTCGCCGTCGTCATCAGCAAGGGCGGTCGCCACATCAGCCAGGCCGATGCCTGGAATCACGTGGCGGGCTATTCGATCTACAACGACGTCAGCGTACGCGACTGGCAGCGCCATGCCGGGCAAATTGCCTCCGGCAAGAACTTCGTCGGCACCGGTCCGTTCGGACCATGGCTCGTTACGCCGGACGAGATCGGCGATCCTGCCAAGCTAAAGCTCGAGACACGCGTTAACGGCGCGGTGGTGCAGTCCTCCGATACCTCGATGCTGATCTTCTCGGTCCCGCGGCTGATCGAATACTGCTCGACCATTTTCGACCTCGTTCCCGGCGACGTCATCGCCACCGGCACGCCGGCCGGCGTCGGCTTCACCCGCAAGCCGCCGATCTTTCTCAAGCCTGGCGACGTGGTCGAGGTCGAGATCGAGAACATCGGCGTGCTCCGCAATCCGGTCGTCGACGAAGCATAGAGGCGCGCATGTCCTACGATGTTCGCAAGACCGCGCTCAGTGTCGAGGAGATCTGGCATGAACGCGGGCCTCGCCTGGAGAAGCCGCTGTTGGTCGGGACGGCCGTGGCGATCATCCGCAATCCCTTCGCCGGTCGCTACGAGCCCAACCTGATGCCGTTTCAGGCGTCCTTGCGTGAGCTCGGGCGCGAACTTGCAACGCGCCTGATCGCGCAGCTCGGAGGCGTCTCGCACATTGAAGCCTATGGCAAGGGCATCATCGTCGGCGAAGACGGCGAGCTCGAACACGGCGCGGTGTGGCATGAAGCCGGTGGCCAGGGCATGCGCGAGGTACTCGGTCAGCCCAAGGCGATCGTGCCGGCGGCAAAGACCATCGGCGGGCCAGGCACGCGTCTCATGGTTCCGCTTGGACACATCCATGCGTGCTATGTGCGCAGCCATTTCGGCACCGCGGAGATGACGCTATGGGATGCGCCCAGACGAGACGAGATCGCTTTCGGGCTGGTAATGGCGACCGGCGGCAGGCCTCATGCGCGGATCGGCGGGCTCGCCGCATCCGATATCTCTGTGCACGATGGGCAGCGCTGAGGATTGACGGCGTCTCGCATCAAAACCTCCGGGCACTGTCAGGAGCCCTCTGAATTAACAACAAGGCGACGGTTCGACCCCGCGCCTTGTATCTTCAAACAAGGCGTCAAGCCGAAGCCTATTTGGCGGTTGCCGCGATCACATCGACCTCGATCATCATGCCTGGCCATGCGAGCTGACTGACCGCGACGAACGTACCTGCTGGCTGGGTCGATCCGGCGAAAACTTCGCTCCGGCACTTTCCTGCCTCTGGAAAGGTCCTGATATCGGTCACAAACGTGGTGACCTTGATAACATCGTTCAAAGAACCACCCTGCTTCTCCAGGATACGCTTGATCTTGTCCCACGCGTACCTGCATTGTGCGCCGAAGTCTCCAACGTGCTTGATCGCTCCGCCGGATGTTGCTGCCTCATCTTCCGCGCCGATACCGCCCAAGAACAACAGTCGTCCCGGATTCCTCACAGTCACCACTTCTGAAAAGCGGCCCTTGGCCCATTCACTATAGTTGTAGCTTTGTTTCTCGTAGCCGCCTGCATCCTGCGCCACAGCCGGCGAAGACACTGCTGCCAACAACAGCGCCACTCCCGCCAATTTCGAAACTACCTGCCTCACCTGCATTACCCCATCTCGATAGCACATAAGGGGGCGGTAACGGCGCCCGCGCAAACATGCAGTCTTTCGAGGAGGACATGGCCTCACAATCGATAGTTTCTTTGTAATCGATAAGCTGCGCTTAATGATCAACCCGCGCGTGGCACCTTCTACATTTGATCTGCATTAAGGATCGCTGCGGCCAAGGCAAATACGGTCACCGGATCAACTCAACGAGGAGGCGTCCATGGGTGACATCGTATTGGCGGCTAAGATTGCGCACGTACCTTCGATCATGATCTCGGAGCGCGACGGACCGCTGAAGGGAAAGCGAGCAGCGGCTATTCAGGCGTTGCGCGAAATCGGCAGGCGCGCCCGCGACAGGAAGGCCGACACGTTCCTTGTATTCGATACCCATTGGATCTCGAATTTCGGGTGTCACATGAACGCAAACGCGCGCCATCGCGGCGTCTATACCAGCCATGAAGCGCCGCATATGATTCAGAACATGAATTACGACTATCCCGGCGATCCCGAGCTAGGTGACGCAATCGCAGCCGAAGCGAGGAGCCACGGTCTCCAGGTCCTGGCACACAAGGTGGAGACGCTACCGCTCGAGTACGGCACCATCGTGCCGATGCATTACATGAACGAAGGCGGCTGGGCGCGCGTTCTCTCGGTTGCTGCTCCGATCTTCGCCAGCGTCGAGGAGAACCGCAAGTTCGGTGTGGCCTGCGCTTCCGCGATCGCCGCCTCTAACCGCAAGGTCGCCGTCCTTGCATCCGGCTCCATGTCGCACAAGCTCGTTGCCAACGAGCAAGTCGGCGACAGCCAGTGGGAACAGGTCGGCAGCGAATTCAACCGCCAGGTCGACTTGCGCGTCCTCGATCTATGGAACGAACGACGCTATGCGGAGTTCGTCCGCATGCTCCCCGAATACTCGACCAAGTGCAACGGCGAGGCTCTGATGGCCGATACCCACATGATGTTCGGGTTACTCGGTTGGGACGCATACATGGGAGAAACCGAGCTGCTTTGTCCCTACTTCCCGTCATCGGGCAGCGGCCAGATCATCGCCGAGCATCATCTTTGAAGGCGACGAACGGAGCACACCGAGGCTGGCCACACCGGCCTCGTTGTCATTATGCTTCCGCTTGAGGCCTACAGCTCCTCGGCGACGACCGTGTTTTGCAGAACACCGATCCGAGTGGATTCCACCTCGACAACATCGCCCGGCTTGACTAGCGTCCCGCCTTGCGTTCGATATCCAGCCGCTCTTCCGCTCCCTTGCGCAGATACGCCAGCTGATTGAGCAAGCCCTGCGGGTCGACAAGAGGATTTGGCTCGTTTGGTGCGCGCGAAATGACTTTCTCGCGGAGCTCGGTCAATCCGTTCGAGAACGGATGCGTCGTGAGATGCACCGTCACAGGATTGGCGGGCTGCTCAACCAGCTTCTTAATCTTGTCGAGGCTTGCAATGTACCCTTCGACCTGCTTCGAATTTTCGATCGCATTGAGCCCGAGTCCGCCGACCGTGATGGCGCGATAGGTTTTTGCGCCATCCTTCACGTCGTAGGTGTACGACGCTGTACCCTGGGTATGACCAGGGGTCTCCAACACGCCAAACGTGTTGTCGCCTAAACGGATGACATCGCCGTCCTTGACGACAACATCCTGATCGATCATTGACCACGGACGTGGCGTTCCTTCGGATTGCTTCGCTCCCGCGATCGCTTCGCTCCAGCCGATCTTGGTCATCACGAATTTCGCATTCGGGAGCAGAGGCTTGAGTTTGGCGGCCCCGCCGACATGATCGAAGTGCCCATGCGTCATCAGCACGTATTTTATGTCGGCCAGGTCGACGCCGACCTTGCGCAAATTGGCGATGAGCTGGTCAACATGAGGCTCGTGCAACGTGTCGATCAACACCACGCCGTCACTGGTGCGTATCACCCAAGACGACACCCAGCAAACGCCGACATAATAGACGTTATCGAAAGCCTTCCAGGGCTCGATGTGCTGGGCCTTGGGATTGTTCAGCCAAGCACCTAGCTCGGGTGGCATCTTCTTGGTGCGGCCAAACTCCTCGAATTGAGCCAGGATTTCCTTCGACGGACACCCCTCGAACGGCTGCGCAAGGGCTGCCGTTCCGAAAGACGATGTCAGGGCTACAATGGCGCCTGCGAGAAGACCAAGATGCGGAGTTAATCCGGCTTTCCTCCACGAGGTCTGGGAGGACGCCAACGCTCGTGGGGCGAGGCAAGACTGGTAATTCATCGCATGTTCCTTTCGATGCTAACAGGTGAGCTCATGACGCGGATGCTAACGGCGGCCCTGGGAAAAGCTTGCCTGGATTGAGAATTCCTTTCGGATCGAGCGCCATCTTAAGCGATCGCATCACCTCCAAAGCCTGAGCTCCATGTTCCTGCTCCAGGAAGCCGCGCTTTCCGAGACCGACTCCGTGCTCTCCGGAGCAAGTCCCGCCCAGGGCGAGACCGCGCGCGACGATCTTGTGATCCAGCGTAAGCGCTCGCTCGACTTCAACGGGATCGTCCGGATCGACCAGGATGCAGCAGTGAAAATTCCCGTCTCCGACGTGGCCGGCAATTGGTGCGATCAATCCGGACGCTGCAATATCCTCTCTCGCTCCGAGAACAGCTTCGGCAAGCCGCGAGATCGGCACGCAAACGTCGGTAGCAATGCCTTTCGCCCCCGGACGCAAAGCGACTGCGGCCGGATACGCCCGGTGTCGGGCGGTCCACAGCCGATTGCGTGCCTCGGTCCCGCTGGACCACACGAAGCGAACTGCTCCAGCGTCATTCGCCATGGTCTCTACGAGTTCGGCCTGCTCTTTCACGCTCGAACTACTGCCGTTGAATTCAAAGAACAGGGTCGGGACCGCCTCGTAACCCTCGAGCCTGGAATAGGCGATGCTCGCTCCCATTTGCACGTCATCCAGAAGCTCGACGCGCGCAATCGGAATACCGAGCTGCATCGTCATAAAGACTGTCTCGACTGCAGCGGCCAGAGTTGGGAATTGCGCCACGGCGGCGCTGGTTGCCTCAGGTATGCCGTGAAGGCGCAAACGGATCTTTGTGATGATGCCGAGTGTTCCCTCCGAACCGACAAAGAGGTGGGTCAGATCGTATCCATTGGCGGCCTTACGCACGCGGCCGCCGGTCGAAATGAGCCGGCCATCTGCTAAAACGACATCCAGCCCAAGTACATTTTCCCGAATGGTCCCGTACCGCACCGCATTCGTACCGCTTGCGCGAGTCGCACACATTCCTCCAATCGTGCACTCCGCACCGGGATCAACGGGAAAGAATAGTCCCGCGTCGCGAATGAAGCTATTGAGCTGCTCGCGCGTGACACCGGGTTCGACCAAACAATCCATGTCCTCTCGATTGACTTCGATGATCGAGTTCAGCCGGGTGAGATCAACACTTATTCCTCCGCAAGCGGCGTTCACTTGCCCCTCAAGGCTCGAACCCGCGCCGAACGGAACAATTGGCACCCCCTCTCGATGACAGAGCGCCAGAACTTGCCTAACCTCGTCGACCGTCTCGACGAAAGCGACGGCATCCGGCAAATGAGGCAAAGCTGGGCCCTCACCGTGCGCGTGCTGTTCACGCAGCGCCATGCTTGTCGACAGCCGCTCGCCAAGGAAGCCGCGCGCTTCTTCGATCACGATCCCCACCTGTCTGGCCGACACGCGCGGCGCTGCAACGGACCAAGTCGCGTCCAGCAGGGATGGCGCTCCCTTAACGGTTTCAAGCATTTCTTCGACCGGGCTCCTGCCCCAAATGATGCGACAATCTTCAGCCGTTGCACACGACCCGAACTACGACGCCGTTTCTTGATGAGACATGCCCTGCTCAAATCCGAGATAGCTCGCCACGACTCTGGGGTCTCCCGCAATCTTCGACGCGGCTCCACCCAGCACAAAGCTGCCAAGCTCCATAACGTAGGCGCGGTCAGCTATCCGGAGGGCCGCTTGAGCGTTCTGCTCGACGAGCAACACGGCAATTCCGGCGGCTCTCAGATCTCCAATGATTGTGAAGATGTCAGCAACGATGCGAGGTGCGAGGCCAAGACTGGGCTCGTCAAGCATCAAGAGCTTCGGCTCTCCCATGAGCGCGCGCCCCATCGCCAACATTTGCTGCTCACCTCCGGACAGTGTCCCGGCGAGTTGAAGGCGCCGCTCCTTAAGGCGAGGAAACATCGCATAGACCCGCTGCAGCGCTGCAGTGGCGCTGGACCGACTCGTCCGAAATCCGCCGAGCACTAGATTGTCTGCGACGGTCATGCTGGTAAACAATTCACGATGTTCCGGTACCAAAAATAGACCGGCCGCGACCCGGTCCTCGATGTCCAGCCGCTCGAAACGGCACCCATCGATCTGCACCTGGCCCCGAAAGGGCAAAATTCCCATGATGGAGTTCAGAAGAGTGGTCTTACCGGCACCGTTCGCTCCGACGATTGTGACGATCTCGCCGGGCGCGACGTCGAGCGAAACCTCCCTAACGGCCTCCACCTTGCCGTACGATACCGAAGCATTCTTCACCGACAGCAGCATCTCGGTCATGCCGCAACTCCGAGATAGGCGCGAACTACGTCAGGGTTGGATTTGATCTCGGACGGCGCGCCTTCAGCGATCTTCGTTCCGAAATCGAGAACCACGATCTGTTCTGCGAGGTTCATGACGAAACCCATGTCATGCTCGACCAGCAAGATCGACATTCCCTCGTGTTTGAGCTGACGAAGCAAAGCCGCAAGCTGCTGCTTCTCGTTGTGACGCAGGCCGGCGGCCGGCTCGTCGAGCAGGAGCAGGATCGGATCCGCGCATAGAGCCCGCGCAATCTCGACGATGCGCTGTTGCCCCAGCGCCAGGTTGCCCGCGAGCTGGTACATCTGACCCTCGAGCCCGACCCGCTTGATCTGCCGCGCCGCTTCCGCCAGCAGCCTCGCTTCATCGCGGCGGTCAAGCCGCAACATGCTTGCGATGGCGCCTGCGTGACCGCGCAAATGCGTGCCAATCGCGACATTCTCCAGCACGGTCATGTCGGGCACCAGCTTTACGTGCTGGAAGGTGCGGGCGATACCGCGTCGGACGATCTCCTGCGGAGGTAAACCGATAATAGGTCGCCCCAGCATAGAAATTTTCCCAGAGGTCGCCGCCAGCACCCCCGTGATCAAGTTGAACGTGGTGCTCTTGCCTGCGCCGTTGGGACCGATCAGGGCAACAATCTGGCGCGGCGAGATCTTAAAACTGACGTCGTTCACGGCCACGACGCCTCCGAACTGCTTTCGTGCACCTTGCACCTCAAGCAGCATCTTTCCGGCGATATCGACCTTAGGACGCGCGGCCAAGCGCTCTCCCGCAGGCAATTTGTCTGAGCGACGTTCGAACGGCCAGAATGCAGCTACGCGTGGCCAGACGCCCCCGGGAGCGGCCTGCAGCAGGACCACGAGCAGCACACCAAAGACGACGATTTCGAGTTGCCCTTCACCTAATGCGGAAAACATCTCGCTCTTCAGGATTTCCTGGAGGATCACGACGATTCCTGAGCCGAGCACGGCTCCCCAAACGTAGCCTGCGCCGCCGACCACGGCGATAAACAGATATTCGATACCCGCTTGTGCCCCGAACGGGGTCGGGTTCACCGCTCGCAGAAAATGCGCGTAGAGCCAACCCGAAAGCCCGGCGAGGATTGCGGCATAGATGAAAACCAGGAGCTTCGCTCGTGCAGTCTGCACGCCGAAAGCTTCCGCGGCGAGATGCCCGCGACGCAACGCACGAATCGCCCGCCCGAGCCGGGAGTCCAGGAGATTCAGTGTCAAGAGTGAGCTGATGAGGACCGCGCTCCAGATCACATAGTAGATCGAGCCGGCACTCATCATCTTCAGCGAACCGATCGATATCGGCGGAATGCCGGAGATGCCGTCGTTTCGTCCGAGGAATTCGAGCTTGCTGAAGAGATAGTAAACGCTGAGCCCCCAGGCAATGGTCCCAAGCGGAAGGTAGTGGCCAGAGAGGCGAACGGTTATAAGTCCGAGCACCACCGCGAGCAAACCGGTGACCAGCAACGAAGCCGGAAGAGTAAGCCAAGGAGACAAGCCGAAGGACGTGGTCAGCACCGCCGTTGTGTACGCGCCAAAGCCGCAGAAGGCCGCTTGACCGAACGACGTAAGGCCACCCACTCCAGTCAGCAGGACGAGACCAAGAGCGACCAGCGCCGCCAGTCCAATATTGTCCAGCAGCACCATCCAGAAGGGCGGAATCCCCGGAAGCACCGGGAACAGTGCCATCACCAATGCAAAAAGCGCGATTGACCAGCGCTGCGACATCGTCTTCAGTCCTTCTCTTCTTCCATTATTGGCGCTGACAAGGAGCGAGCCAGAAGCACCGGCACGATTAGGGCAAAGACGATCACTTCCTTGAAGTTGCTTGCATAGAACGACGAGAAGGCCTCGACGATGCCGACAGCGACGGCAGCAGCGGCCGTTAGCGGATAGCTGGCGAGGCCACCGACGATCGCGGCGATGAATCCCTTCAGCCCTATTAGAAACCCGCTATCGTAGTAGATGGTCGTCATCGGTACGATGAGGATACCCGAGATTGCACCGATGCCCGCGGCAAGCATAAACGCGATCTGACCGGACAAGACGGTGCGGATTCCGACCAGCCGAGCGCCGATGCGATTGACAGCCGTCGCGCGTAACGCCTTGCCGTAGACCGTGTGGCCGAAGAATAGCCAGAGCGCGACGATCAGAGATGCGGCGACGATGTAGACTGCCAAAGTCTGGCCGGTCACGCGCAACGGGCCGATCGATGCGGCGACATCTGTAATCGTAGGCGCACGCATGCCTTCAGCCCCAAAGAAAAGCAAGGCCAAACCCTGCAACGCGAGATGTACGCCGACCGAGGCAATCAGCAGGACCAACACCGAGGCGTGAGCGATCGGTTGATAGGCAATGCGATAGAGGTAAAGGCCGATCGGGCCGACGATCATCAAGGACAGTGCGATATTGATCGTCGCGCTGCTCGTACCCCTGCAGGCAAACTGCGCGAGTACGAGAGCGAGAGCCGGAGCAAGGATATAGAGAGCAGTCGCACGAACGAGTCGTCCCGTCGTGAACTGATGGCGTATGCTGAACATCTCCACGCAGAACGCGACGAAGCCAAGAGCGCAGGCAAGCTCGGCAGTACCCGGAAGCTTCCCTGACGCCAGAGCGGCATAGGTCAACGCGCCGAAGGTGATGAATTCGCCCTGCGGAATAAGGATCACACGCGTAACCGCAAAGACCAGCACCAGTCCAAACCCGAGCAGGGCATAGATGGCGCCGTTCGTGACCCCGTCCTGGGCCAGAAGCAGCAGGATTGTCGTGTTCACGATCTTGCTCTCCGAGCGTTGCGAGCTTTGCGGTTACCGAATGACATCCGCAGGATCATTTTACGACCTGGTACTTGCCGTTCTTCACCGTCAGCAGAATGCGGGAGCGCTCGTCGACGCCGCTGCGATCCTGTTCGGTAAAATTGTAGACGCCCTGACTTGCTGCAATCTCCTTTTCACTCAGTAGCGCCTTGCGAATCGCTTCACGAAACTCCGGCGTTCCGGGGGATGCATGCTTCAAGGCAATGGGAAGAACGCGCTTGAGAATCTCAAACGCATCATAGGAATGTGCGGCAAACTGGCTCCGGCTATTTGGGCCGTATTTCGTCTCATAGGCGGTGTCGAGAGCTAGGCCGGGCTTCTTGGTGAGAGATTGGTCATCCTGGCCTTCCGGCGCCATGACGGGACCTGCGGCAATGAAAACGCCTTCGGCCGCGTTTCCTGCTATGCGGATGAAGTCCATGCTGGCAGCGCCATGAGACTGATAAATTGGGCCCTTGTAGCCGCGCTCGCGGAGCTCGACCTGCGGTAGCGCAGCTGCAGTGCCGGATGCACCGACCAGGATGGCGTCGGGATTGGCGGCCACCAGCTTCAGAACCTGTCCCGTGACGGAGGTATCGGGCCGGGCGTAACGTTCGTCCGCAACGATCTGAATTCCCATCGCTGCCGCTTGGGCTTTTAGATCGTTCATCCAGAGATCGCCGTAGGAATCGGAATAGCCGATGAACCCCACGGTTTTGACGCCGTTCTTCTTCATGTGATCATAGAGAACCTTCCCGACAACGGGGATCGGCTGAGGCAAGTCGACGGACCATTTCAGTCTTGCCGCAGTAAATGGCATCGGCGCCAAGCCAAAATGCGGAACGCCGGCTTCGTTGGCAACCGTCGATACCGCAATCGTCGGCGGCGTCACCGAGGAGCCCATAATGATGTCGGCGTTGGCCTCCGTTACGAAACGCCGGGCATTGTTTGTCGCGTTCGTAGGATCGCCGCCGTCGTCTAGGGCAATGACCTTCAACTTGACGCCGCCGATCTCCTTGGGAACGAAGTCCAGTGCGTTGCGCTCGGGAATGCCAAGTGCCGCAGCCGGTCCCGTGGTCGACAGCGTAATGCCGATCACGATCTCCTTGCCTTCATCTCCCGCCCTGGCGCTGAGCGGCAGGAGTGCGAAGACTGCCGCGGCTGCGAAAACAATCCGGTTCATTAGTTTCTCCTCAAAATGCTTAGTTGCTCAGAGGCCGCCCAGGCAGAAAATTCCAGGGGGTGATGGCGCCGACCACTCCGACTGGCTGCTTCAGCACGAAGACACGCTTGTCGGGCGCGTGTCCGGGAACGATATCGCCATAGACGCGCCTGGCCTCCTCCGCGAACCATTCGATGAAGCTTGCACCGTAGGCAATTTCGCCTACCGCCTCCGGCAGCGGCTTGCCCTGCTCTCGCGTCAATATCCGGCCGAGATCGTCCTGGTTCGCCAATACGAGTTCGAACCAGGGACGAAGAATGGCTGCGCGCTCCTTGGCGGTACGCGCCGCCCACTCCGCCTGCGCTTTGCGCGCCCCCTCGATCGCGACGGCGGCCTCCGGCGCACCTAGCTTCGGCACCCGCCCGACGAGTTCGTCGGTCGCTGGATCGCGAACCTCAACGGCGCGATTGGCGTCCGCTTCGATCCAGCGGCCGCCCACGAATGCGGCCTCGCGCAGAAGCCCGGGATCCCTAAGTTTCATGTGCAAGCCTTGAGGTTTCAGGGGGCCACAATTGGGGTCGCTTTGAGCTTCGACGCCGCGGGACTGACGTCGCGAAAGAGGCTGCCCTCTTCGAACCAGGAGCGCGGCGCGGGAGCACCCCACAAGGTCTGTCGCTGCGGATCCTTTAAGTCCCACCGGATCGGCTCGAGGTCCGGATCAACGGTTTGATAGTCCGAGCAATAGATCTCGGTTCGATGGCCGTCGCGATCGCGGATATAAAGAAAGAAGGCGTTCGAGATGCCGTGCCGGCCCGGACCCCGCTCGATGTTTCCGACGTAGCCGGTCGTCGACATCACATCGAGCAGGTCGATGATATTCAGCGGGGTCGGCACCCAAAAGGCGACGTGATGGAGCCTTGGACCGAGGCCATTCGTGAACGCAATGTCGTGAACCCCGCCTTTGCGGTGCATCCAGGCCGCCCAGAGTTCTGACCCATCCTCAGTATCGGTATATTCGGTCATCCGAAAACCAAGTGAGTTGTAGAACCCAACCGAAGCCCGCACATCCGGTGAGAAACAATTGAAGTGATCGATCCGCAGTGGCCTCACGCCCTTGTAGAGTGAGTACTTCTGATGGATCGGCGGCAGTCGATCCATCTGCGCATAGAATTCGAGGGGAATGCCGAGCGGATCCCGCGTTCGGAAGGTACGGCCCTGATAGGGCACATCGACCCACTTTGTCGGCAAACCCATCCCCTCGAAGAACGCCTTTGCGCGATCGAGATGATCTTCATCAAACACCTTGAAGCCGAGCTCGTTGGCAAGGCCGGTGGATCCCTTTTCAAGAATGATGCAATGATGACCGCGCTCCTCGAGGGCGCGCAGGTAGATGCGGCTGTTGTCCTCTGCCGTGACCTGGAGGCCGAGCGTATCGGCATAGAAGGCGCGCGCCGCTTCCAGATCGGTCACCGTCAGCACGATATGGCTTAGCCGAACGATGTTAAAAGGCGGATACAAGACACTCGCAGGAATCGCCATCGTTCTTCCCTCTCATGCCCCAACGCGTGGAATTTTGTGGCTATCGTAGGCAATCGCGATGTTCTTCGTCTCCATGTAGAAGTCGAAGGAATAGTCTCCACCATCGCGGCCAATGCCCGACTGCTTCACGCCGCCGAACGGCGTCGGTAGATGACGCACGTTCTCCGAATTGACCCAAATCATGCCGGCGTCGAGATCGCGAGCGACGCGGTGCGCCCGGCCCACGTCGCGCGTCCAAATGTAGCCGGTGAGCCCGTAGCGCACATCGTTGGCGATCTTGGTCGCCTCAAATTCGTCTGCAAACGGGATCATGGTGAGGACCGGCCCAAATATCTCCTCCTGCGCGATCCGCATGTCGTTGGCCGCATTCGTAAACAGCGTCGGCTCCACATAGTTACCCGCTCCCCCGCAAGCGCGACCGCCGCCGACCGCGACCGTAGCTCCAGCATCTCGAGCTAAATCCGGATAGCTCAAGACCTTCTCGGCATGACGCGGGTGAATCAGCGGGCCGATCTCGGTCGCCGGATCGAGTGGATGCCCAACCTTGATTGCCGCGACACGATCGGCGGCCTTCGCAGCGAATTCGGCGTAAATCGACTTCTGTACAAGCGCCCGCGACGAGGACGTGCAACGCTCCCCGTTTAGCGAATAGATCATGAAGAGCACTGCATCGAGCGCACGCTCCAGATCGGCATCATCGAATACGATGACTGGGTTCTTTCCGCCGAGCTCGAAGTGGACGCGCTTCAATGTCGCTGCGCCTTGCCGCATGATGTGCGAGCCCGTTGTGGTTTCGCCGACGAAGGCAACGGCCTTGATGGCGTCGTGCTCGGTAAGCGCCTTCCCTGCGCTCTCCCCTAGTCCGTGAACGAGGTTTACGACGCCAGCCGGACCGCCATGCGCGCGAATGACCGTGTCCATGATCTCGGTAAGTATCACCGCCGAGAGCGGACTCCACTCGGCCGGCTTGTGAACGACAGTACAGCCCGCGGCGAGCGCTGGCGCGATCTTCCAGGTCGACAGCATGAACGGGGTGTTCCAGGGCGTAATGACCCCCACCGGTCCGATCGGCTGACGCATGGTATAATTGAGATGGTCGCCGTCCGGCAGCGACAACCCGTCGGCAGCACCAGGGGCGCGGTCCGCATAGAAGCGGAAATTTTCAGCGCCTCGCAGCGCCGCCTTCGCCATATAACGGATCGGCTGTCCGGTATCCGATGATTCGACCAAAGCGATCTCGTCGGAACGAGCCTCGACGGCATCGGCAATGGCATGGAGGATCGCCCGGCGCTTCGTGCCCGAGATGTCCCGCCAGATTCGGAAAGCATCGGCTGCTGCCTGTGCAGCCTTGGCGACATCCGCCGCGTGACCGGATGCAACCGTGCATTGTTTCGCGTTCGTGGTCGGGTCGAGCGTGTCGAAGGTATCTCCGGAGACTGACAACGTGGGTTCGCCATTGATGAAATGCGGCACGGTCGCTCGCGCGAACCCGTCGAGGAACGCTTCCGCTCTCTTCTGATTAGCCGCAAGCGTCTTGGGCTCGCCCATCATGCTTCTCCCGGTGGATGACGTGTATTGACTAGGCCGATTGTTTCGGGGGCAGCTAGAGCGCCAGACAAATCGCCTTGGTTTCGAGATAATTCTCGACAGCAACGGCTCCGTGTTCGCGACCGAGACCGGATTGCTTGTAGCCGCCGAACGGCATATTCGGGTCGACCACGTTATGCGTGTTGATCCACACCGTGCCCGCCTTGACGGCATCCGCAAACGTGAAGCAGCGATCGATATCGCGCGACCAGACCGAGGCAGAGAGCCCGTATTCCGTATCGTTCGCCTGAGCGACGGCGTCTGCCATGTCGGTGAATGGAAGGAGAGTAACCACCGGTCCGAAAATTTCCTCGCGCACCAGCGTGTTTGTCTTCTTGGCGCCGACAATGACGGTCGGCTTGACGAAGTAGCCAGCATCACCGGCTGAAGCTCCGCCTGCTGCAATTGTGGCGCCCTCAGTTATGCCTCGTTCAATCAGCGAAAGAACACGCGATTGCTGCTTGGCCGAAACAAGCGGATTGATCTGGTTGGCGGGATCGAAACCAGAGCCGATCTTCAGACTGTTGGCGACGCCAACAAAGGTCTCAACCAACTTGTCGAAGATCGATTTCTGGATGTAGACGCGCGAACCGCACGTGCAAACCTGACCTTGATTGAAGTAGACGCCGAGATTGGCGGCGAGCCCGAACAACTCGGGATTCATGTCATCGAACATCACCATCGGTGATTTCCCGCCGAGCTCAAGCGAGAAGCGCGTCATATTGTCAATTGCGGCATGTCCGATGAGCTTGCCGACCTCGGTCGAGCCGGTGAAGGCGACCTTGTCAATCCCCGGGTGGGAGCACAACGCTCCACCGGCCTCGTGACCATAGCCAGTCACGACATTGACGACACCCTCGGGAAAACCGACCTCCCGGATCAGTTGCCCAAGCCTCAGCGCCGTCAGCGGTGTCTCCTCTGCCGGTTTGAGGACGACAGTGCACCCGGCAGCCAGCGCCGGCGCAATCTTCCAGACCGCCATCAGTAGCGGGAAGTTCCAGGGAACGATGACGCCGACGACGCCAACGGGCTCTTTCCGCGTCATCGCGCGATAGCGGGTGCCGGGCGGAATTGGAATCGAAACCTCGAGTGTTTGACCGTAGATCTTGGTCGCCCACCCCGCCATGTAGCGCAGGTGTTCGGCGGAAGCCCCTACCTCGAGGGCCTGCGCAATCCCGATCGATTGACCGTTGTTGGCCGTTTCCACTTCTGCAAGCAGTTGGCCATCGGCCTCAACCGCATCCGCCAACTTTAGCAGAAGTCGTTCGCGATCGGCAGGACGATGGTTCGACCACGGTCCTTCGAGAGCAGAGCGGGCTGCGGCCACCGCCGCATCGATCTCCGCTTTGCCTCCGGCGGGCACGGCCGCGATGACTGCCCCGGACGCCGGATCATGCACGGGAATTTCTGAGCCACTGGGAGTTCCGATGTCCTGCCCGCCGATCAGGAGGTTGTGCTTGCTCGAGAGGAAGGCCTTTGTGGCCTCGCTTACGGGTAGAGCTGCGATTCCGGTTTGGATTGTCATGCTCACTCCTTGATCATGCCCGGCGACGATCGGCTGGGCTCGGCCGGATGAATGAACGGCCAAGGGCTTATTTCGGAGCCTTTTTCAATCGGCACTTCGATGAGCGCCGGCGAGTTGAGATCGAGGGCTTTTCCGAGCGCACGCTTCAGGGCATCCGGGGATGCAGCACGATAGGCAGGCATGCCGAAGGATTCAGCGAGCTTGACGAAATCCGGGTTAGTCAAGTCAGACCCGATGAAGCGGCCCTGATAGGACTGCCGCTGATCGCGCACAACGTTGCCGTATGATGAGTTGTTGAAGACGATGGCAACGACGTTGATGCGGTGGTGGACCGCGGTAGCCATCTCCTGGAGTCCGAACAGAAACCCGCCGTCCCCGGAGACGGAAACGACGGCTTTGTCCGGATGCGCGACCTTGACACCGAGCGCGCTGTTATAACCGAAGCCAAGATTGTCCTGATATCCGCATGTAACGTACTGTCGAGGTCCGTAGACGGGAAAGCCAAATCGCGCCGTGAAGCCCATCTGGCTCACTTCCTCGACGAAAAAGCCGTCGCGAGGCAGTACGGCGCGAATAGCCTCGAGATAGCCCATCTGCGGCTGCACCTCCGAAAAGGCGCGCTGCGCTTTTGCCTTGATCTCGAGGAATTCGCCGTGGCGCGACCCAGATGATGCTCCGCTGATCGCGGCAGTCAAAGCCTTGGTCCCCGCTGCTGCATCCGCCACAATGGCAACATCTGGCTTCAGACGGACCATCTCGGTCGGATCGATGTCGATGCGGATGACCTTGATCCCCGGCGGAAGCCATCGCCAGCGCATGTATTGCAGCTCAAGGCGACTGCCGATGCCGATCAGGAGGTCGACGCGCTTCCAGTGCTCGAAGGCTGCGACAGAATTGAACGCCAGAGGGTCATCATCAGGCAGGATCCCCTTGCCCGAGCGGTGCGCCGTGACGGGCGCCTGAAGGCGCGCAGCCAGTTCGGCAACTTCGGCGCCTGCATCCACAGCGCCGCCGCCAACCATGATGATCGGATTCCTGGCCTTTGCGATGAGTGCCGCGGCTGCGGCGATTGCATCAGGATCGATGGCCGGCGGAGGATTGGGAACGCCGACCGCGAGTGCGCCCACCGGTCCTTTCGTTCCGAAAACGTCCCACGGTGCCTCGACGGCAACCGGTCCGGGACGCCCCGACAGCATGCGCGTAAACAGATTCGCCATGGTGTCGGAGACGCCGCTTGGATGGGTGATGCGCTCTGCGCCCTTGATGAAGCTCCGCAATGTAGCAAGCTGATCGGGCAGCTCATGTAGCTGGCCGCGCCCCTGCCCGATCAAGTGCGACATGATGTTACCGGTGACGCAGAGAACGGGAGCATTTGCGCCGTAGGCCGTGCAAAGTGCGGCGCCGGAGTTAAGCACTCCCGGGCCGGGCACGACCGAGTAGACCCCAGGCTTCGCGGTCGACTTGGCATAGCCGTAGGCCATATACCCGGCGCCTTGCTCGTGCCTGGTATGGATGAAGCGCAGCTCGACACGGCGGCTATAGAGAGCGTCGTTGAAGTCATACATGTGCGCGCCGGGGATACCGAAAACCGTATCGACGCCGTGCGCGACCAGGGAACGAGCGATCTTTTCGCCGGTGGTTTCGTGCTCAACCATTTCCGATGCTCGTCCGTGTACGGAATGCACGAGTTGTGGGCCTGCAAGGCGGCCAAAAGCATCCCGCCGGTGATCGGCCAAAGAGCGAGAGCGGCATAGGCGCCGTACGAGGATCGAGCACAGTTCCCTCCGAATGTCACGGCGGTAGCTTCACATCCGGTGAGCTCCGCTCTTCATCATTGTGACTGAGAGCCACCACGACCGCTGTCGTGAATTGGCGCGGCAAGTCTTGCGCGGGAGAGCGCTCCAGGACAAACGATGGATTCTTTTCAATTGATCAGGAATGCTTAATAATGGGGCATGTCCCTCACCCGCACCACGATCCGGCAGTTCGAAGCGTTCGTTGCTGTCGCTGATACTCTCAGTTTCTCGGCCGCTGGCGACCGACTGGGCCTGTCATCGTCGGCCGTCAGCCAGCTCGTAAGTGAGCTCGAGGCCATTACGGGGTTCCGCGTGTTCGACCGCAGCACCAGACGCGTTGCTCTATCGAGCGCCGGGCGCGAATTCCTAGGCATTGCCCAGACTGTCCTTCGGCACGTACAACTCGCCGAGACTGCTGCAGCAGACGTTCGCAACCGCGCCGCAGGCGTTGTCCGGATTGGCGCCCCATTGATCCTGGCGAGCGCCGTATTGCCGGCGGTCGTGCGCGAATTCAGGCGAGAGCGTCCGAATGTTGCCATTCATATTCGAGACGTACCCGTCGATCTGACCGTGGACCGGGTCGCCGCGGGAGACGTCGACCTGGCGGTGGGGCCGGACCGCCCCGCCGATCCAGCCGTCATCCGTGAGGCGATCTTTCGCAGCCCATGGGTGCTGTGGTTTGCGTCGGAACACCCCTTGGCGGCCAGGAAGGTGCTGAGCTGGGACGACCTTCGCAACGTCGCCCTCGTCGCCGCGAGCCGAGATCACGAGGTCAGCGTCGCTCAGATGCGGAGCTCCGCTTCGAACACAAGTCCGATCGCTCCACCGCAGATTGTCGATAACATCACCACGGCCCTCGGCATAGCGGCGCAAGGGCTCGCCGCCACGCCTGCTCCGGCCTATGTCGGAGTCGTGGCTCGGCCACTGGGGCTCACGATGCGCCGCATCACAAAACCCGAGACCGTGCGCGAGGTGTGTCTCTATCGGCCTTCACGGCGTTCGATTCCGCCGGCGGCCGAAGCTTTCGCCGAGTTTGTGATTCAATGGATCCGCGCCTGGAATTTGGCTCCAAGAAGGGGCGACTGAGTTCGCTCGGAGACGTTGAATAGTCGGCCGCGACGCTCATGCAAAGCCCGGCTCTCGGCTATCGGTATCAAGAATGGCCGTTCGAGAAACGTCGACGCTTGACGTGGAGCCGACAACAAGATGCGCAGTCAGGCAGCGGCTGCACGCTTCACTCCCTTGATCTCGCGAGCCGGCGGCACTCCAAACAGACGCGCGTATTCGCGAGTAAATTGCTACTGGATGTCTTGCGGACGGTCGACATCCGTCTGTCAAGGATCAGATTACTCGCCAGTAACCCCATTACTCAGGGGTAACCACGGTCCACCACTCAGCGCCAATCGCGCTCAGGACGAGAACGCAGCTTGAGCTGTGTCAACGCGAACTGCGAGCTTGGTGCGATGAACGAGCGAACAAGGAGACCGACCATGCTCTTATCGCTCGACGACTTCCGTATCAAACCTGAGAACTTCGATCTGACGAAGATGGAAAACATCATTCGGATCGCTTGCGGGCTGTTTTACCTGCCGCACGCCGCCGGGAAATTCATCGCCTTCGGCGTTCTCAATCCGCCAATCGTGAAGTTCTTCGCAGCTGCAGGCCTGTCACCTCCGGAGGTTTGGGTCTACATCGCTGCCGCCGCTGAACTGTCTGTTGCCGTTGCACTGACACTCGGCATTTGCACTCGTTTCGCGGCGCTCGGCTCCGCCGCGCTGATGGCGATTGCAGTCTACTCGCTTCAGGTCGTGAAGGGTTTCGGCTGGACTTGGAATACCGGCGGCTACGAGTATCCGGTGTTCTGGGGAATTTGCTCGCTCGCCGTGGCGTTGCACACTTGGCAAGCTTGGTTCGCAGCGCGCAAGACCGCCGCGCATCCGGTTACGCGGCTCGTCGCCGCGGAGTGAGATAGGCCCCCTCGAATGCGGGCTGCATTGCCTGCATGGCGTGAAGATGGATGGCCGCAGCCGGTCCATCATTCGGGCACTCAGCCTCGCCCGTATCCGACCTTCTGAAACAGGTAATCGCGGGATTCTGCAGTCAGACGCTTGGCCTGGGCCACGAGGGGAACGCCAAACTTGACCGGCTTGGCCGCAACGAAGACGGCCCCGAGGCAACCGGCGTCTGCCGCACCGACGATGCGTCAACAGGGTTTTGGAGCGGAAAATAGGCGAGACTGTCTG